>NZ_JBHTAB010000002.1:0-637091 GCF_042663345.1 Haloferax chudinovii | reverse complement strand
CGAATCAACGCCTGTGGAGACTGCGCTCCCTGTGGATACACCTGTGTCTGCAAAGCGCGTCGTTGAAACAGGAAGCCCCACCCTCAAGCGCGAGCCGTCAGGCGAGCGGTAGGGTGGGGTAGTTCACAGGTCGTACAGCGCCCCGTATTTCGACTCGACGTAGTCGAGGAAGTCGTCGGCGGCGAAGTCCTCGCCGGTCGCCCGCTTCACGAGGTCGTTTGTCTCGTAGCGACGGCCGTGTCGGTGGACGTTCTCGCGGAGCCACTCGCGGAGGTCGCCGAACTCGCCGTCGGCCAGCTTCCCGTCGAGGTCGTCGATGTCCGCATCGGCGGCCGAACACAGCTGGGCGGCCATGACGGAGCCGAGCGAGTAGGTCGGGAAGTAGCCGAAGTTCCCGTACGCCCAGTGGATGTCCTGCAGACAGCCCTCGGAGTCGGTGTCCGGCCGGATGCCGAGATACTCCTCGTACTTGTCGTTCCACGCCTCCGGCACGTCCTCGACGGCGAGGTCGCCGGCGATGAGGTCGCGTTCGAGTTCGAACCGGATGACGATGTGCAGATGGTAGGTCAGCTCGTCCGCCTCGACGCGGATGAGGTTGTCGTCGTACACCTGGTTGGCGGCCTCGTAGGCCTCCTCGACCGTCGCGTCGACCTCGGGGAACCGGTCTTCGAGCGTCGGCAGGAAGTGCCGCCAGAAGGCCCGCGAGCGCCCGACGTGGTTCTCCCAGAGCCGCGACTGCGACTCGTGGACCGAGAGGTTGCGGTTCTCGCCGAGCGGCGTCGCGTAGTGCTCGTCGGGCAGACCGAGCGTGTACAGCGCGTGGCCGAACTCGTGGACGGTCGAGAACAGCGACCCGAGCACGTCGGACTCGTCGTAGCGGGTCGTCACGCGGGCGTCGAACTGCGTCCCCGACGAGAACGGGTGCGGGGCGGTGTCGAGTCGGCCGCGCTCCCACGGGTAGTCGAGCGTCGTGAGCGCGTCGCGGACGAGTTCCTCTTGGTCGTCCTCGGGGAACTCGCCCTCGAAGGCGTCAACCGCGAGGTCCGTGTCGGACTCGCGGATGTCCTCTATCATCGGGACGAGCACCTCGCGCACCTCGGCGAGAATCTCCTCGGCCTGTTCGAGGGGGAGACACGGCTCGTAGTCCTCGAACAGCACCTCGTAGGGGTCGCGGTCGGGGTCGATGTGCTCGGCGTACTTGCGCTTCAGTTCGACGTGTGTCTCCAGATGCGGCGCGAATTTCTCGAAGTCGTCTTCGGCCTTCGCCTGCTTCCACGCCGGGATGGCCTCGGAGGACGCCGCGGAAATCCGCTCGACGAGGTCGTTCGGCACGCGGGCCGCCCGCTCGTAGTCGCGGCGGAGTTCGCGGAGCACGTCGGCCTGCTCGTCGGTCGGGTCGTCGGCCTCGGCCGCGTCGAGGAGGTCGCCGAACTCGTCGTCGGTCAGGAGTTCGTGGCTCACGGCGGAGAGCGCGGACATCTGCTGGGAGCGCGCGGGCGTCCCCTCGTCGGGCATCATGACCTGCTGGTCCCACGAGAGGATGCCGCCCGCGTTCTCGACGTTGGCGATTCGCTTGTACTTCGTGAGGAGTCGGTCGTACGGCGACGCGTCTTCGGTGGAGGATTGTGCCATATGATATTAGGTCGGTCCGGAACCGTAATAAAATGAAGGAGATGCGAATTGTAGTCCGTTGTTGTTCAGTCGGGTGCTATCAGATGTGAAACCTCAAACCCATGGTGAATAGATAGTGTGCCGACTTCGTTCAATCGACAGTGTCGGTTGTTGGGCTTGCTTATTCACCGCGTCGCGAGGTAAGTAACTAGACCTCACTGTTCGCCAACAATTTTCTCATTATGATACCGTAATAACTCGGTCGAAATATGGTGGTCTGAGTCCACGGCTAACTGTCTATCAGAGAGCGCTGAAGTGTGGGTGTGTTCCAATTCAAGTGATTCTGGAGATACACTTACGACACCATTGTCGAAATCCGTGTGATGGTTTGGACACAAGACTAGCATGTTTGATCTTTTGTCTGGTCCACTATGTGGCTCACCGAGGGGGACGATATGGTGAACTTCTGAGTACCGAGTTCCGTCGTTCCGAAGTAACGTGGTTCCACACACCTGGCACTTATCGTCGTAGAGCCCTTTCAACTCGTTGACTATCTCGCGGTCGCGTCGTACTCTGTCGAGGACCGTCTGGTATCTTCCTATGTCTTCGTACAGTTCCGGTTCAACCTGTACTGGGTCGAAGTCTTCTCGTGGGAATGGGTCGGTACGTTGCCTCGTTTTGGTGTCTTCGTCTCTATTCTCTTGCAGCGAGAACTCGTCGCTCCAGATTTCTTCGAAGTAGGAAGGGTTGTACTCTCGTTTTCGGAAGGGCCCTCCCGTTCGGTCGCCAACGTACAGGCAGTCACAGAGCAACTCGTAGAACCCTGTCTTCGTCGTGTGTACGCCCTCCTCGAACCGTGGGAGAATCGATTCGAGCATCAGTTCAGAGTGCTGTCTGAGGACGATAGAGTGCGGCAACAGTGTCTCGATAATCTTCCTCACATTTTGATGGGCAGTGAAATAGACCTGAAAATCGTGCCGCGTCGAGGAACTACCGTAGTCAATGCCTGTCGATTCACAATAGTCTAGTGCATAGTCGACGAGTTGTTTACTCACCCCTGTCAGATGCATTCGTGCAATTGGGTACATCGTGTACCCAATTCGAACTTCGTCCGTTTGCGCAATGCTCGCACGGTAGCGGCAAATTCCATCAAACAAGCCAGCAAACCACTTTTCTGAATACCCAGATCGGCATCGTCCATCTGGCAGAGGAAGCGAGTCCACTTTCGACGGACGGACGTCATACTCGTCGCTGAAGTCCTGCGGTGTGGTGTGATTCCGGCCTCTCGGGCGCCATCCATGACGGAGTTCGTCGCGCGTGATGAGCAATTGATAGACGTCTTCGGCTGTCAACAATTGCCCACCGAACTGGTTGTCAGACAGGCTGGTCACGAACGCTAATTCGTTGGCTAACTGCGCAGAGTGCCCGGCGAGATACTCCTCAAGTTGTTGCAACTCACTATGCTGGTCAAGCAGAAAATACGATATCGAGTAATCACCGTCGACAAATCGAGTGCTGTCGTACGATTGGCTGTCGAGAAACATACCCAGTACGTCACGGCGTGCTGTCGACTCGTAGGTCCGAATTCGGAGCGAAGGACGGACGGTGAATTTATTGTCGGTCTGGGAGTGGATGTTGAATTGTACCCTCCCAGTGGCGTCTAAGAGCCCAGCGACGTACTCCGGAGAAAGGACCTCTTCGGTTTCATTCATTTACCAGATGGTGACAGTATGGTTAAATGATAGTTGTGGTTGAACGTCTCTGTTGACATCCTTCGAGTCGCCGCCACCGGCTACTTGCCTCTCCCCAGGCCCGAAATCACCAATTTGCCACGAGTTCCCGATACGTCTCGTAACACCGCGCCAGCACGTCGAGCGACACGCTCTCGTCTCTCGTGTGCGCCTCGCCGGGTTCGGAGGGACCGTAGACGACGCAGGTCGTGCCCGCCTGCGACAGCCACCCGGCGTCGGTCGCGTGGGGCTTCGTCGTCTGCTCCGGCTCTGCGTCGCCGCGGGCCTCGTGGACCGACCGGGCGGCGTCGAGAACGCGCTCGGCGAAGTCGGCGTCGTCGCACGCCATCGGCGGGAGATCCTGTTCGACGACCCACTCGACGCCCTCGATTTCCGCCGCCAGCGCGAGGTCGGCGAAGCCGCCGGGGACGGTCCGCTCGTCGATGGTCACCTCGCAGTGGTCGGGGATGACGTTCCACGCGCTCCCGCCGTCGATTTCGGTGACGGCGAGGCTCCCCGAGACGGGGTGGCCGAGGACTTCGGCGTCCGGCACCGAGAGGCCGCGGACCACGTCCACGGCGTCGGTCGCGCGGTAGACGGCGTTCTCGCCGCGCTCGGGTTCGCTGGCGTGGCAGGCGGTCCCCGACGCGACGAGGGTGCTCGCCCGGCGGCCCCGGTGGGCGACGACCACGTCCGTCCGGTCGGGGCCGGTGTAGTTCGTCGACCCCTCGGCGACGACGGCGTAGTCGAGTTCGAAGCCGTCGTCGAGCGCCGCGCGGACCCCCTCCCCGCCGAGTTCCTCGCCGACGAACGAGGCGAAGACGACCTCCGAATCGGCGTCTGCGGCCGCGTCGCGGAAGGCGAGCATCGAGGCCGCGACGGCTCCTTTCATGTCCGCCGCCCCGCGGCCGTAGAGGCGGCCGTCGCGGGTCTCGACCACGTAATCGCCGCCGTCGGTGGTCTGCCGGTCGGCCGGTGGGACCACGTCGTGGTGGCCGACGAGGGCGAGCGACGCGCCGACGCCGGGATTGGCGCGGGCGACGACGTTCCCCGCGTCGTCTCTGGTCACGTCGGCGTCGGTCTCCTCGCGGAGCCACGATTCGATGACGTCGCCGACGGCGGTCTCGTCCTCGTGGCTCGGTACCGACACGAGGGTCGCCGTGAGGTCGCGGAGTTCGTCCATGCCGGCCCGTCGGCGGGTCGCCCCAAAAGCGTGTGGCGTCCGGCAGTCCCGCCCCGGGTCCGGCGCGACTGCGGTCGGACGCTCCGAAGATAGCGGCGTTATCAGAATTCGAGAACGCGCGACCCGGCTTATTGCGCGTTCCCCGAACCTCAGCGTATGCGACTCGTCTCGACGTACGAACGGTTGCTCTGGGGAAGCATGGACGCGCTCGGCATCTCGGGTTCGGTCGAGAGAAAGGTCGTCGCCGCCGTCGCAATCCAGTTCGCGGTCTCGCTCGCGCAGGCCGCGCTCCCGTGGGTCGCGACCGGCGCGTTCCGACTCGAACTCTCGGCGCTCCTCCTGTTCGGTGCCGGCCTCGCGTTCGTCAACACGATTATCATCACGCGAAAAGACATCGTCTCGCCAATCGAAGCCATCTCGTCGGCGGCCGCGGGCGTCGCGGCTGGCGACCTGTCGACCCGCCCCCCGGACGTGGCCGGAACCGACGAGGTGGCCCGCCTCGCCGACGACTTCGGCGCGATGCACGACCACCTCCGCGTCGTCGCCTCGCAGGCGGGCGCGCTCGCCGACCAGCGCTTCGACGACCCGGCGCTCGACGAGGACCTGCCGGGCGAGTTCGGCGCGGCGCTCGACCGGATGCAACGCGACCTCGCCGACTACACGCGCAACCTCCAGCACCTCGTGGAGGCGTTCGCCGAGGCGACATCGCGGGCGCAGACGGGCGACCTCACCGCCACCATCGACACCGACGACTGGGGCGTCGACGACGAGCGATACGAGGAGGTCGCGGCGACCTACAACGACCTCGTTTGCACTCTCTCGTCGACCATCGGCGAGGTCCAGTCGTTCGCACAGGAGGTGTCGGAAATGAGTTCGACCGCCCGCGAGCACGTCCGCCGGGCCGACGCCGCCAGCGAGGAAGTCGCCGCCTCGGTCACCGAAATCTCCGACGGCGCGGGGGCGCAGACCGACCACCTCCAGACCGTCTCCGACGAACTCAACACGCTCTCTGCGACCGTCGAGGAGATAGCCGCCTCCGCGGACGAGGTCGCAACCACCGCCGAGACGGCCTCCGAGCGCGGCGAGGTCGGCCGGGACGCGGCGACCGAGGCGATGGAGGAGTTAGACACCGTGGAGGCCCGCATCGACCGCACCGCCGACGCCGTCGCCGAACTCACGGCGAGCATCGAGGAGATAGACGAAATCGCGGCGTTCATCGACCACGTCGGCTCGCAGACCGACCTGCTCGCCATCAACGCGGCCATCGAGGCGGCCCACGCGGGCGAGGCGGGCGACGGCTTCGGCGTCGTCGCACAGGAGGTCAAGTCGCTCGCCGAGGAGACCCGCGACTCGGCCGACGAGGTGTCCGGGCTCATCGCCGACATCACGGCGCACTCCGAGGAGACGCTCGCCGACGTGCGGGAGATGAACCGGCAGGTCACCGACAGTCTGGAGACGGTCACCGAGGCCATCGGCGAGTTCGAGACCATCGTGGACATGGTGACGGACATCGACGCCAGCGTGGCCGAGGTGAGCGCCGCGACCGACCAGCAGGCCGAGTCGGCGGCGGACATCGCCGCCCGCGTCGACGACGTGGCGAACATCTCCGAGGAGACCGCCGGCCAGTCGCGGACCGTCGTCGAGACGGCGCGCGAGCAGTCCGCGTCCATCGGCGACCTCGCGGACCAGACCGAGGTGCTGTCGTCGCAAGCCGCCGACCTCGACGGCCTCGTCGGGTCGTTCGAGGTCGTCAACGGGGAGCGACCCGTCGCGCCGGCCGACGATTGAGTCGAGGGCGCGGGAGGCTGTCAACTACAACCTTATCCGTCACCCGCCCAAACCCACGCGCATGAAAATAGTGCCGGACACGAGCGCGGTCATCGACGGTCGCGTGTCCGAGCGAGTCGACGACGGCACCTACGAGGGTGCCGACGTACTCGTCCCCGAGGCGGTCGTCAGCGAACTCGAATCGCAGGCCAACGACGGCCGTGACACGGGCTGGGAGGGCCTCTCCGAACTCCAGCGTCTCGCGGAGTTCGCCGACGACGGCGTCATCAAGCTCAAATACGTCGGTCGTCGCCCGAGTTCGGGCGAGACGAAAGGTGCCGGCGAGGGCGACATCGACGCGCTCATCCGCGACATCGCCACCGAGCGGTCGGCGACGCTCCTGACCAGCGACGTGGTGCAGGCCGAAGTGGCGAAGGCGAAGGGCGTCTCGGTCGAGTACGTCGAGGCCGCGGTCCGCGGCTCCGGCGGGCTCATCATCGAGCGCTTCTTCGACGACCAGACGATGTCGGTCCACCTCAAGACCGACACCCGCCCGAAGGCCAAACGCGGCGCGGTCGGCGAGATGCACTACCAGCCCATCGCGGACGAGCCGACCGACGAGGCGACGATGAAGGAGTGGGCCGACGACATCATCAACTCCGCCCGCGCCGCCACAGACGGCTTCGTCGAGCTCTCCGAGCCGGGCATGGACATCGTCCAGTTCCGCGACTACCGAATCGCGGTCGCCCGCCCGCCGTTCGCCGACGGCATCGAAATCACCGCCGTCCGCCCCATCGTCAAGACCGAACTCGACGACTACGAGTTCGCCGACGAACTCCGCGACCGACTCGCCGAGCGCCAGCGCGGCGTCCTCATCGCCGGGTCGCCCGGTGCCGGGAAGTCCACGTTCGCGCAGGCGGTCGCCGAGTTCCTCAACGACAGCGACTACGCGGTCAAGACGATGGAGAAGCCGCGCGACCTGCAGGTCGGCCCCGACATCACCCAGTACACCGCCCTCGGCGGCGACATGGCGAAGACGGCCGACTCCCTGCTCCTCGTGCGCCCGGACTACACCATCTACGACGAGGTCAGAAAGACCGAGGACTTCTCGGTGTTCTCGGACATGCGACTGGCGGGCGTCGGCATGGTCGGCGTCGTCCACGCCACCCGCGCCATCGACGCGCTCCAGCGCCTCGTCGGCCGGGTCGAACTCGGCATGATTCCGCAGGTCGTCGACACCGTCGTCTACATCGAGGACGGCGAGGTCCACACGGTGTACGACGTGCGCACCGAGGTGAAGGTACCCGAGGGCCTCTTCGCGGAGGACCTCGCCCGCCCGGTCATCCAGATTCGGGACTTCGAGACCGGCACGCCGAAGTACGAGATTTACACGTTCAACCGGCAGGTCGTCACCGTCCCGCTCGGCGAGGACGGCGAGGAGAAGGAAAGCGGCGTCTCCCGGCTGGCGAAACAGGAGATCGAACGCGAGATTCGCTCCATCGCCCGCGGGCACGTCGACGTCGACCTGCAGGGCCAGAACCGCGCGGTCGTCTACGTCGAAGACGACGACATCTCCTACGTCATCGGGAAGGGCGGCGGCCGCATCTCGGACGTCGAAGACCGCCTCGGCATCGACATCGACGTGCGGACCCACGACGAGAAACCCTCGTCGTCGGGACAGCACGCGGGCGCGAACGCCGGCGGACAGTCCGGTGCGGCCGGCTCCGCGGGCGGGGCCGACGAGGGCGTCGTCGTGACGCCCGAGGTCACCTCGCGGCACGTCGTCGTGCGGATGGACGGCCACGTCGGTGAGACGGTTGAGGTCCGCGCCGACGGGGAGTACCTGTTCACGGCGACGGTCGGCCGCGGCGGCGACATTCAGGTCTCTCGCGGGAGCGCCATCGCCGAGGAACTGGAGAACGCAATCGATAGAAAACAGCGGATTACGGTCGTTCCGGCCTAACAGAACGGCCGAATCGTCGTTTTCGCCGGTCGGGGTTCGAGCGGGTCGACACGTCGCAACTGGTCTCTTCCGACACCGACTGCGAAGCGTGCGGTGGTTCCGCGGCGGTTCTCACTACTCGGCGCAACAGGCCTTTTCTTTGCCGCCGTCGGCTTTGGCCTGCGCCTTTTGCGGCGCGAGATCGGTCAACTGATAGAGGTTCTGTCGGGCGTCGGCGAAGTAGACGTCCTCGTCGACGATACCGATTCCCTCCAGTCGTTCGAGCGCGTAGCGAACGGTTCGCGCCGAGAGCATCGACTCTTCGACGATGCCTTTCTGGGTGAGCGGACCGTTGTATTCGAGCACTTTGAAAACAAGCTTCGCACTCGGTGGGAGGTCGTCGAGACTCTCCTCTTCTGTTCCAGCCATCGTTACGAATCGAAACGCGCTACCAGCATAAACCTTGTTGGCCTGCGACCGGCCGACAACGCTTTACCCGCGGGGCCGCGGGAGGAACGAACGGCTTTTGACGCCGCATATCGCACGGGAACACATGGCCACGGAAACGCAGACCGGACTCTCCAGTCACATTCGCGGAGTGACGGTCACGACACTCGCCTGCCTCGCCGGCATCGCCGCCGCGGTGGTCTCGGGTGCTGTGGTGGGGACGAGTCCCGAGGCCGCGACCAATCAGTTGGCCGTGGGTATCCTCGGGGCGCTCGTCCTTATCCAGTTCCCCGTGCTTCGCGTCGTCGGCGTCGACGTCACCGGGTTCGGCGTGAAGGACTACCTCTACGTGGTGTTTATGACCTTCGCGCTCTGGTTCATCACGTTCGCCATCCTGCTGACCTCGGGTGTTCAGCTCTAACGATGGCCGACGATAGTATCGCCGTCGTCGACTTAGACCGGTGTTCTCCCGACCGCTGTAGCTACGAGTGCTCGAACTTCTGTCCGCCGAATCGGACGGGCAAAGAGTGCATCACGCTCCGCGGCGAGGACGCCGAGCAGGGCGGTCCCGACCAGGTGCGCATCTCCGAGGAAATCTGCCTCGGCGAGACCTGCGGCATCTGCGTCGAGAAGTGCCCCTTCGACGCAATCGAAATCATCAACCTCCCCTCGGAGCTCGACGAGGAGCCGACCCACCGCTACGGCGAGAACGCCTTCTCGCTGTACGGGCTTCCGGTCCCCGAATCCGGCTCGGTGACGGGGATTCTCGGCCCGAACGGTATCGGGAAAACGACCGCCGTCCGCGCCCTCGCGGGCGAGATGGTCCCCAACCTCGGCAACTACGACGAGGAGCCGACGTGGGAGGCCGTCCTCGACCGCTTCCGCGGCACCGAACTCCAGAACTACGTCGAGCAGGTCCGCGACGGCGAGGTCTCCATCGCGCGAAAGCCGCAGTACGTCGACCAGATTCCCAAGCAGTTCGACGGGACGGCCCGCGAACTCCTCGAAGCGACCGACGAGCGCGGCGCGCTCGACTCCTACATCGACCGCCTCGACATCGGTCCCGTCGTCGACAACGACATCGAGACGCTCTCCGGCGGCGAACTCCAGCGGGTCGCCCTCGCGGCGACGCTCGCCCGCGACCGCGACTTCTACTTCCTCGACGAGATTTCGCCGTACCTCGACATCGGCCAGCGCGTCACCGCCGCGCGGCTCATCCGCGAACTCGCGGAGGACGAAGACCGCGCGGTGCTCGTGGTCGAACACGACCTCGCCATCCTCGACCTGCTCGCCGACACGCTCCACGTCGCCTACGGTGAGCCCGGCGCGTACGGTGTCATCACCGACCCCAAGTCGGTCAGAAACGGCATCAACGAGTACCTGAAGGGCTACCTCTCGAACGAGAACATGCGCATCCGCCCGGAGGCCATCACCTTCGAGGAACACGCGCCGCGCGAGACGACGAAGGCCGAACCCCTCGTCGAGTATCCCGACCTCGCCAAGTCCTACGGCGACGGCGAGTTCTCGCTCGACGTGGAGTCCGGCACCATCTACAACGGCGAAGTGCTCGGCATCGTCGGCCCCAACGGTATCGGGAAGTCGACGCTCGCACAGCTCTTCACGGGCGACCTGACGCCCGATATGGGCGAGCTCGACTTCGCGCTCGACATCTCGTACAAGCCGCAGTACATCGAAATCGACCAGCCGATGCGGGTCGACGCGTTCCTCTCGTCTATCACCGACCAGTTCGGCTCGTCGTACTGGAACACCGAAATCGCGAAGCCGCTCCAGCTCAACCGCATCATGGAGCGCAACCTCACCGACCTCTCCGGTGGCGAGCGCCAGCGCGTCGCCATCGCGGCGTGTCTCTCGCAGGACGCCGAACTCTACGTGCTCGACGAACCCTCGGCCCACCTCGACGTCGAACAGCGCGTGCAGGCCACCTCGGCCATCCGCCGCTACGCCGAGAACCACGACGCGACGGTCATGGTCATCGACCACGACATCTACATGATGGACCTGCTGGCGGACCGCCTGATGGTGTTCGACGGCGAGCCGTCCATCGAGGGCCACGCCTCGAAACCGCAGGAGATGCGCGACGGCATGAACGACTTCCTGTCGGACCTCGACATCACGTTCCGCCGCGACGAGCGCACCCAGCGCCCGCGCATCAACAAGCCCGACTCGCAACTCGACCGCGAGCAGAAGCGCGCCGGCGAGTACTACTACGCCGAGTAGCGACCCGGTCGCCCGTTCGCGTTTCCGTCCGCCTCGTTTTCGCTCTCGCTCTCGCTTTCCGTCCGTCTCAGCCGGCCGTTTCCCGCCGACTGCGACCCGGTTACACGCCGCGCCGCGAGTGACCCCGATGTTACTGCGGACGTTTTCACGGCCACGCTCGAAGACGTGGGTATGACGAACGATACCCCATCCAACGGCTCGCTCACGGACGACACCCACCTCGGCCGGGTCGCGCTCCGCGTCGGCTCGCTCGACCGCGTCGTCCCGTTCTACCGCGACGTGGTCGGCCTGACGGTCGAGCGCGAGCGCGACGGTTCGCGGGCGGTCCTCTCGGCCGGCGAGACCCCCGTTGTCGTCCTCGACGAGGACCCCGACGCCCCCGAGCGCGGCCGCCGGGAGGCCGGGCTGTTCCACCTCGCGGTTCGCGTGCCCGACCGGGGCGCGCTCGGCGACGTGCTCTCCCGCGCCCGAACCCGCGCCAGCGACGCCGGTGGGACCCTCTCCGGCGCGTCCGACCACCTCGTCAGCGAGGCGCTGTACTTCCGCGACCCGGAGGGTCACGGCGTCGAGGTCTACCGCGACCGCCCACGCGAGGAGTGGCCGTGGGCCGACGACCGCCGGGTGTCGATGGACACGCTCCCGCTGGACCTCGGTGCGCTCGCCGACGACGCCGCCGGCGACGAGGTCGCGCCCGACGGCACCGACCTCGGCCACGTCCACCTCGAAGTCACCGACGTCTCTCGGTCGCGGGAGTTCTACGTCGACGCGCTCGGCATGCGCGTCCGCGACGAGGGCTACCCCGGCGCGGCGTTCGTCGCCGCCGGCGAGTACCACCACCACGTCGGCCTGAACAGTTGGAACACCCGGAGCGCGCCGGTCGGCGAGGGCCGCGGCATCGAGTGGTTCGAAGTCGTCGTTCCCGACGCCGCGACGCTCGACGCGGTCCGCGAGTCGCTGGCCGCCGCCGGCCACGAGGTCGACGAGGATGGGGTCGACGAGACCGAGTCCGGTGACGGCGACGCGACCGACGCGGCCGACCCGGCCGATTCGTTCGTCGTCTCAGACCCCGACGGAATCGGCGTTCGAGTCGTCCACAGCCGCTGACGCGTCGGTTTTCCCGAACGAACCGTTTTGTCGCTGGTCGCCCAACGGGACGGTATGATATCGAGCGATTCGAGCGAGCGCCGCCGCGGGCTCACCCTCCGGAGCCCGGCGTTCGACGACGGAAGGCGGATACCCCGCACCCACGGCTACGCGACCGAAAACGAGAGTCCGCCGCTCCGAATCGGCGGCGTTCCCCCGGGGACCGCCTCGCTCGCCCTCGTGATGGACGACCCCGACGCGGTGAAGCCCGCGGGCGAGGTGTGGGACCACTGGCTCGTCTGGAACGTCGACCCCGAGACCGACGCCATCGAGGCGGGCGAGACGCCGCCGGGCGCGGTCGAGGGAACCAACAGCTACGGCGAGCGGGGCTACGGCGGCCCCAACCCCCCGGACGGCGAGCACACCTACCGCCTCCTGCTGTACGCGCTCGATGCACCCCTCGACCTCGACGCGGGTGCGACGAAGGCCGACCTGAAGCGCGCCATCGCGGGGCACGTCATCGCCGAGACGCAGTTGGCCGGAAGCTACGCGCCCTGACACGGTCGTTTCGTGAAGTCCGCCGTCACCGACCGCCGTCGGACTCGACGACCGCGCCCGTGCCGGAATCAGCGCCCGACCCTGTCCCTGTCTCCGTGCCGCCATCGCCGTCGCTGTCGCCGCCCGCAAGCGTCACGTCGTAGCCGAAGGCTCGAATCACGTCGAGGTTCGTCCGCACGTGGTCCGTGACGGCGGGAATCCGCAGGCGACCCCCGGCGAGCGCGACCCAGACGAGGAGTTGGTCGGCCATGTGGCGGTCCACGGGCGCGTCGCCGCGGAGCCAGTCGAGGACCGACGCGGCCGCCCGCGACCCGACCGCCTCGGCCGGCGTGCCGCGCTCGCCGGAGGCGTCGAAGCCGGCGACGACCGACTCGGAGCCGTCTCCGCCCCGCGCGACGACGACCACGACCGAGCCGGGAGAGTCGCTTTCGGCCGACGAGACCGCGGCGCGAATCGGGAGGTCGATACCCGTCTCGGCGAGCGCGTCGCGAACCCCCTCGACCTGCCGTTCGGCCACCGCGGCGTCCGCGACCGACTCGCTCGCGACCGAGTAGACCCGAAGTTCGTCGAGGTCACCGCGGCGGTCCAGCGCCAGCGGGGTCGGCTCGGCCGGTTCGATTCGGAGCGAAAGCGTGCCGCCGCCGGCCGGGTAGAAGCCGCGGCGAGGCACCGAGACGCCGAACTCGACGCCGAACATCGAACACAGCGGGCGCTTCACGTACCGGAGGTAGTCCGCCGGCGGCGACCACCGGACGTCGGTACCGCCGGTGACGGTGAGCCGAAGGGGGGCGTCGACGGCGACGGCGGCCGGGAGCACCGTCTCGCAGACGAGCGTCGCGCTCCCGGCGGTGCCGACGGCCGCCTCGACCGGGTCGGTTCGAACGTCGCCGGGCGAAAACCGGAGCGTCGAGGACCCGACCTCGTCGCCGTCGACGTCGGCGTTCGAGACGGCCGCCGCGACCGAGACGCAGGCGACGTGCTGGGCCTTCAGACCCGGCGTCGAGCGGTTCCCCCGCACGTTCGTCATCTCGAACGGCTCGCCGGTGACGACCGAGAGCGCGAGCGCGGTTCTGAGGGGCTGGCCGCCGCCGTTTCGCCCGTCGAGTCGGCGCATTCAGCGGACGACGGTGACGGGACAGGACGCCCGCTCGACGAGTTCCTTAGCGACGCTCCCGACCAGCCCCTCGTAGCGCTTCGAGAGGCCGCGGTGGCCGACGAAGATGCCGTCAGCGCCCGCATCGTCGGCGTAGGCCGGAATCACTTCGACGGGGTCGCCGTAGAGGAGTTCCGCGGCCGCTTCGACGCCCGCGTCGGCGGCGCGTTCGGCGGCCGCCTGCAGGACGCGCTCGGCGCGCGCCTCCGCGTCTTCGAGGCTCTCGGCGACGATTCGATCGCCGGTTCTGGCCACGCCCGCGACGGGTTCCTCGCCGCCTTCGACGAGGACTTGGGGTTCGACCGCGTGGACGACCGTGACCGTCGCACCCAGCGGTTCGAGCATCGAAAGCGCGTGGTCGAGCGCTCTGTCCGCGGCCGCGGAGCCGTCTACTGCAACGACGAAGTTCATACCCGAATACAGGTGCCGAGACGAGAAAAAGGGTGAGACGAGGCGGGATGGGACGAAACGAGACGGGACGGGACGGGACGGGACGGGACGGAACGGAACTCGCGTTCGGGCGCTAGTGGACGAGCCGACTGCAGGTGCCGCAGAGGTTCTCTTCTTTCACGTCGACCTCCCGGACCGTCGGCGAGAAGGACATGACGCATTTGTTGTTGTCGCAGTGTTCGAGGCCGAGGGTGTGGCCGATCTCGTGGACGACCTCCTTTCGCACGCGGTCGGACAGCACCTCTTCGGCGGGCTTGTTCGTGATACCGCCGTCGGTGGAGGTCTGGAGCCGGTAGGTTGAGATGACGGAGCCGTTGCCGTTGAGGTACGCGAGGCCGAAGACGTAGTTTCGGCGGCGGTAGTAGAGGTCCTTCTCGGTGATGCCGATGTTCTTTTCGCCGCGCCCGATGCGGCTCGCCAGCTCGATGAACTGTTCGGCCCGGTACTGGTTTCGGCTCCGGTCGAACGCGCCCTCGGGTATCGCCTGATTCGAGTGCACGCTCACGTCGCAGTCGTAGACGGAGCGGAGTCCGGCGGATGCCTCCCGCTTGACGGCCGCAGAAATATCCCCGATAGGCACGATATCGACGAGCATGCGAGGGATTAAGCGGGGGCGCTTCATAAATATCCCGACGTGAAAAAATCGCTTCGCGACGCGCTCGTCGCACGGTTGTCGGGGTACGACCGCGCGGTCGAAGTCGGGGTCGGCCGGGAGCCGTCGGTGGCGGCCGCCCTCGCCGCCCGCGGGGTCGACGTGGTCGCCGTCGACGTCCGCGACTTTCCCGTCCCCGACGGCGTCTCGTTCGTCCGCGACGACGTGTTCGCCCGCGCCGACGCCGCCGACCTCGGTCCCTACGCCGACGCCGACGTCGTCTACGCGCTGAACGTCCCCGTCGAACTCCACCGACCCGCCGCCGAGGTCGCCCGCCGCGCCGACGCCGACTTCCTGTTCACCACGCTCGGCTACGACGAGCCGTCGGTTCCGGTCGCCCGCGAGTCGCTTCCGGGCGATACCCTGTACGCCGCCGAGCGCGGGCGGTCGCCCCGGCCCGGTCGGTCCCGAGAGTAACCGCGACCCGGTCGGTCCCGAGAGTAACCGCGACCCGGTCGGTCCCAAGGGTAAGGCACTTGCCCGCTCGTCGCGGGCTTCCGGTATGCACGCGGACGCTGTCGTCCTCGATATCGACGGAGTGCTCGTCGACGTCGCCGACTCCTACCGGCGCGCCATCGTCGAATCCGTGGACCGACACTACGGTACGACCATCACCCGCGACGAGGTCCAACTGTTCAAGGACGCCGGCGGCTTCAACAACGACTGGGAACTCACGTACGCGGCGGCGCTGTCCGTCCTCGCCGACCGTGAGGCCGACCTGTCGGTCGCCGAGTTCACCGACGAAATCGAGGCCCGCGGCGGCGGTCTCGACGCCGCCGAGGCGACCGTCGAAGCTCTACTTTCCGACCCGAGCGTCGTCTTCGACGAGTGGGACCCCGAGGCGCTCCGCGAGACGTTTCAGGCGCTCTACCTCGGGAGCGATCTTTACCGCGACCTCGAAGGCGGCGAGCCGCCGTTCGAGGCCCCCGGCTACATCAACGACGAACCCGTGCTTCTCCGTCGGGAGACGCTCGACGCCCTCGGCGACCGCGAACTCGGCGTCGTCACGGGCCGCCCCGGTGCCGAGGCGGACATCGCACTCGACCGCGTCGGCCTCGACGTGGCCGACGACCACCGGTTCACGATGGACGACTGGGAGGAGGGCAAGCCGCACCCCGCCGCGCTCGTGACGGTCGCAGAGCGCCTCGGAGCCGACTCGGTCGTCTTCGTCGGCGACACCCTCGACGACGTGAAGACGGCGCTGAACGCCGACGCCGCGGACCCCGACCGCGTCTACTACGGCGTCGGCGTCCTCTCGGGCGGGCTGACCGGCGACGACGGCCGACAGAAGTTCTCCGAAATCGGCGCGGCCGCCGTCGTCGAGGACGTGAACGAGGTTCCGGACCTGCTCGACTAATGGCGCAGACGCTGACTCAGACTCCCGTTTCGACGCCGGAGGCTCGCTGATGGGACACCTTCGCGCCTTCGTCGTCACGCTCCTCGCGCTCGATGCGGTCGTGGTCGTCGCGGGGACGTACCTCCTCCCGCCGGACCCCGTCACGCAGTTGTTCCTCGTCGGGCCGCTCCTCCTTTTCGCCCCGGTGGTCGCGTGGTGGCTCGTCTACCGCGACGGCTTCGAGCGGGTGCAGGCGCTCGTCGAGTCCGACGGCGACGGTCGGTGACTCGCCCCCGGCGAACACAGGCAGAACCCACCGGTCGCACAACCCTTTAGGTCGGCTCGGTCCGGAGGTGTGGGTATGCGAATCGCACTCCTCGGTGGGACCGGCGACATCGGCGAGGGCCTCGCCCTCCGCTGGGCCTACCACACCGACCACGAGGTCATCGTCGGGTCGCGCGACCCCGACAAAGCCCGCGAGAAGGCCGACGAGTACGAGACCGAACTCTCCAGTCGCGGCCGCGACGTGAAGGTAAACGGCTTCACGAACGAGATGGCCGCCGACCGCGCCTCCGTGGTCGTCCTCGCCGTGCCGCCGTACCACGTCTCCGACACCGTCGCGGCCGTTTCCGAGTCGCTCTCCGAGGGCGACGTGCTCGTCACGCCCGCGGCGGGCATGAATCGCGACGACGACGGCTTCCACTACCACCCGCCGAAGGCGGGGAGCGTGACGGCGCTCGTCGCCGACGCGGCCCCCGACGACGTGCCGGTCGTGGGCGCGTTCCACAACCTCGCGGCCGGCCGACTGGCCGACCTCGACGCCGACCTCGGTATCGACACGCTCCTCGTCGCCGACGACGGGGACGCGAAGGAGACGGTGCGCCTGCTCGCCGAGGGTATCGACGGCCTCCGCGCGCTCGACGGCGGCGGCCTCGCCAACGCCCCCGAAATCGAGGGCATCACACCGCTTCTCATCAACGTCGCGCGGAACAACGACGGCCTGCACGACCTCGGCATCCAGTTCAGGTAGCGCCGTCCGACCCGCGTCCGAATCCAGTTCTCACGACAGTTCTGACCGCGGTACCGTCGCCGCCTCCCCGTAGAGCGTCCGCGCCACGAGCAGTCCGACGACGACGATGAGCGCGACGCAGGCGAGGTACTCGACGCGAAAGCCGACCACCTCGGCCAGCGGGACGGCCACGAGCGGGCCGAGCGTCGACCCCGAGTCGCCGAAGACGTTGTAGACGCCGCCGAGTTTGCCCACGTCGTCGGCCGGGCTGAGGTCGCCGAGATAGGCCAACAGCGGCGGGTTCGACCCGCCGACGCCGACGCCGATGAGCGCCACGCCCGCGAGCGTCGAGGGGAGCGTCGGCACGAGCGCCAACAGCGCGAACCCGGCCGCGAGGACGCCCAACGCGGGGAGCGTCAGCGCCGCGCGGTTCGACAGGCGGTCGGAGTACCGCCCGACGGCGAGCGTCGTGACGCTCGACGCGGCGACGCCGACGGCCATCACGACGCCGCTGACCCCCGCCCCCGAGAGGCCGCCGAGCGAGATGTCGTTCGCCGTCGCGTACAGCACGGCCGTCGAGAGGAGGACGCCCGCAAACAGAAACCGGACGGCGAAGTTGACGGTGCCGACGGTGAAGATGCGGATGTCCGAGCCGACCAGTCGCGGTACGTCGCGGAGCGAACTCGCCGCCGTCACGTCGGTCTTCACGTCCGGAAGGACGGAGATGGCGACGAGGGCGGCGAACAGGCCCGCGCACCCCGCGACGGCGAACGCGGTGGCGTAGCCGAACGCGTCGGTGACGAGACCGCCGACGACGAGGCCCGCGGGGAAGCCGAGGCTCTGCCCGCCACGCATGTAGCCGACCCACTTCCCGCGGTTTTCGTCCGAGGTGACGTGCGTGATGGTGCTGAACGCGCCGACGAAGACGAACGCCGAGCCGACGCCCCAGCAGGCCCGCGACAGGAGGAAGACAGTCGCACTGTCGAGCGGAATCGGCCCGGGGTCCAGCCCGAGGACGTAGCCGAACGGCGACAGCCCCTGCACGACGAACCCGGCTATCATCGGCCGGCGCGTCCCCATCCGGTCGAGTATCTGCCCGGCGGGCGTGTTCACGACCAGTCGGGTGAACCGGTTCGCCGAGAGGATGAGACCGACCACGAACGGGCTGATGCCGATGATGGGACCGAGCGTCGGGAGCGTCGGGAAGGCGACGCCCGCGCCGACGCCGCCGAAGAAGACGCCCGCGATGAGGCTCCCGGCGACGAACTCGACTGACGGCTCGTCGCCGCCGAACAGCCGACTCACGCGGCCGACCCTCGGGAGAGGAGCGCGGCGCGGTGAGGTGTGTGGTGCGCGGGAACGGACCGGCGGACACGGGTTCGGGGGGCGTGCATCGAGAGAGTGCGCTATCGTGGGTGCACGCTCTTGGTGTTTTGCAATCGGGCCGTCTCGTCCGGGAACTGCCGGCGGTGAGGGGCGGTCGCAGTCGCGGTTGCGGTCGCGGTCGCGGTCGCGGGGTGCCGTCGTAGAGAGCCTCGCGGTCGTCTCAGAACCGCGTTTTCAGCTCTTCGCGCAGGTCGTCGAGCGAGGCGTCCTTCATCGACAGCAGGACGAGCAGGTGGTAGACGAGGTCGGCGCTCTCGTAGCGCAGTTCCTCGCGGTCGTCGTCCTTGGCGGCGAGGATGGTCTCCGTCGTCTCCTCGCCGAGCTTTTCGAGGACGTAGTTCTCGCCTTTCTCGTGGGTGAACAGCGTCGTCGTGTAGGAGTCCTCGGGAAGGTCGGCCTTGCGCGACTCGATGGTCGCAAAGAGTTCGTCTAAGACCTCGTCGGTCGGGGTGTCGGCGTCCATGGTCGCACGACGGGCGGGCGCGGAAAAAGACCCTCTGGTTCCGGCGGGCGGGCGGCCAGACCGTCGGTCGGACGGGTGGCCCCCACCCGGTTGGACGGGTGACCCGCGCCCGGCCGAAAGGCCGCTCAGGCGTCGGCTTCGACCGCGAGTTCGTCGAAGAGCGCGAGGTCGTGGAGGCGGCTGTCGGGCGTCAGCTCGGGGTGGAACGAGGTGCCGACGACGGGGCCGTCGCGGACGGCGACAGGGGTGCCGTCCCACTCGGCGAGCACCTCCACGCCCTCGCCGACCTCGTCGATGAGGGGCGCGCGGATGAACACCGCGGGGAACGGCGAGTCGAGGCCGGCTACGTCCAGCGGGGCCTCGAAGCTGTCGACCTGTCGGCCGAAGGCGTTGCGGTCGACCGTCACGTCGAGGAGGTCGAGCGTGGTCACGCGGTCGTCCTTGGCGTCGCGGGAGGCGACGATGAGGCCGGCGCAGGTGGCGAGTACGGGCTTTCCGGCGTCGACGTGGGCGCGAATCTCGTCGGCGATGCCCTCGCGGTCGAGGAGCCGGGAGATGGTCGTGGACTCCCCGCCCGGCATGAGCAACACGTCGCAGTCGGGGACGAGGCCGTCGCTTCGGATTTCGACGATTTCGGCGTCGACGCCGTGGGCGTCGGCGGCCCGCTCGACGGCGTCGGCGTGTTCGGTCACGTCGCCCTGCACGGCGACGACGCCGGCGCGTAGCGTAGTCATGGACGAGTCTCGGGAAGCCGCAGACAAAAAGCGTCCGTTCGGCGGTCGGCGGTCGGCAGTCAGAACGCGAGCGAGTTCAGCACCAGCACGCCGATGCCGAACAGCGCTCCCGCGGCGAAGACGGTTTTGGGGTCGATTCGAATCGCGTTACGGTCCTCCGCGTCGAAGTAGCGGACGAGGCCCGCGCTCGACATCAGACCGCCGCTGTTCTGGCCCTTGCTCATGTTCCACCGTCCGTGCGTCCGCCGCCTAAACGTTTCGGCTCGCTTCGGAGCCGGGCGGCGCGCGGTCGGGACGACCACCCGAATCGCCGGCGAACGCGTTCCTCTTTCGACCCGGTTGCGGGCGTCTCAGCGCTTGATGACGGTGAAATCGCCCGGAACGGTCGCGCCGCACAACCGGAGAGCCAAGGGCCCATGAGTAATCCTTATGCGCGGGGGCGGGTAAGATGCGTCGGGATACGATGACTGTTCGACTCTTGGACTTCTACGCGGACTGGTGCGGCCCTTGTAAGACGCAGGACCCGATTCTCGACGAACTCGAAGGCGACTACGAGAGCGTCGAGTTCGTCAAGGTCGACGTCGACGAGGAACAGGATGTGGCCAACCAGTATCAGGTTCGCTCGCTCCCGACGCTCATCGTCGAGAACGACGACGGCATCGTCGACCGATTCGTGGGTGTCACCCAGCGCGACGACATCGAATCGGCGCTGAGCCAGGCCGGCGCGTAAGCGCGCCGCGAACCGCCGCGTTTTCCGACACATCCGGACGACCGCCGAGCGGCCCGCGAGCGCCGGCGGTGTGTCTCGCAAGCGTTATACGACCGGCGGCGGGAGTCGTATGCATGGCTAGTGACGCTGCGACGAAGCGGACGCTCGAGAAGCAGATCTGCATGCGATGCAACGCGCGGAACCCCCAGAAGGCCAAGCAGTGCCGGAAGTGCGGCTACAAGCACCTTCGACCCAAGTCGAAGGAACGCCGCGCCGCGTAAGCCCGCACGCGTTTCTCTCAGGCGTCTCGCCGATACAGTTCGAACAGGACCGCGAGCAGTGCGAGCTGGACGAGTTTGTCCGCGACGCCGCCGATGCCGAAGATATCCGGCCAGTTCAACGCGACGTAGAGGACGACCTGCCCGACCGTAAAGGGGATACCGAGCAACACCACCCGCGAGCGGAGGCGCTCGTCGCCGCGGAGGACGCCGACGATGCCCGCGGCGAACCCCGCGGCGGCCCCGATGAACGCGATTCCGAGCGGGTCGGCGAGGTCCGCGGCCAGCGCGCCCGCGCCGAAGACGAGGTGAATCACGCCGGTCACGGCCGCGAGGCCGACGCCGACGTAGTGCAGTCGCGTCAGGTCGCCGCCCGCGTCCCCGGTCGCGTCGGTCGCCATCTCAGTCCTCCGGGTACTTCGGCTCGCGCCGCTCCGCGCGTTCGATGGCGCGTTCGAGCGCGTCCCGGACGGTGTCGCCGCCGGCCTCGTTCTCGAAGGGGTCGCCGTGACCGGCGTACAGCGCCTCGACCGTCGAGGGCAGGCGGTCTAACAGCGTGTGCAGGCTACTGATGAGGCGCTCGCGGGACTGCCCCGGAATGTCGGTGCGGCCGAAACTGCCGTCGTCGAACGCGCCGTCGTTGTAGACGAACACGTCGCCCGAAAACAGCGACCGGCCGCTCACGAGCGAGACGTGGTCGTCGGCGTGGCCGGGCGTGTAGACGACCTCGAACGATTCGTCGCCCATCTCGACGCGGTCGCCGTCTCCGAGTTCGTGGGTCCGAAGCGGGTGGTCGGCGTAGGCGTACACGTCGGGGTCGAACCGCTCGACGACGGCGTCGAGTTCGCCCACGTGGTCGGAGTGCTGATGGGTGACAACCACGGCGTCGAGGTCGTCCGTGTGTTCGGCGACGACCGCCTCGACGCCCGGCATCGTCCCGGCGTCGACGAGGACGGTTCGCTCGCCGAGGACGAGGTAGGCGTTGCAGGTGAACGTCTCGGCGTCGGCGGTGACTGAGATGACTTCCATACCGTCCCGTACGCGCCCGACCGGAAAAAGTCGGGCGGACGAGGCGTTCTCTCGTCGCGCGAATCGCCCCCGAACGTCGAACTCGAGCGACAAATCCTTTTTGGGGCTCGGTCGTGTAGATATGACTGTATGGGATTTGGGAGCTACGACGAGTCCGAACAAGGAGACCAGAACGTCGACTTCGACGAGGAAGACGGCGTCACGACGAGTGAGGAGAAACACGAGGGCGAGGTCGATTTCGAAATCGGCGCGTCCAACGACGAACTCCTCGACCGGCTCCAGGACATCAAAGACGAGTGAAATCGGGGTCTCGTGCCCTCGGGGTCGCGGAGTCGTACCCCGGCACGGCGCGCGCACCCACAGACGACGCTGACGACGCTCATTTTTCGACAGACGCGTCTCCGGAGAGCGTCCTCTGCGGCGCGGTCGTCCGCGCCGACCGGGTCGTCGACGGCCTCGCCTTCGAGACGTGTGCCGTCGGCGGCGAGGACGCGACCGACGCCATCGCCTCGCTGTCCGCCTCGCTCGACCGCGAGGACGTGCGCTACCTGCTCGTCTCCGGCATCGCCCCGGCGTGGTTCAACCTCGTCGATATCGACCGCCTCGCCGCGGCGCTCGACCGTCCGGTGCTGTCGGTCTCCTTCGAGGAGAGCGAGGGGCTCGAACCCGCGCTCGCGGCGCACTTCTCGGGGGCGGCGCTCGACCGGCGGCTCGCCGTCTACCGCGCGGCCCCGCCCCGCCGACCCGTGGAGGTGAACGGCGAGTCGGTGTTCGTCCGGGCCGCCGGCTGTGACGAAGACGAGGCCGCGCGGGTCGTCCGCGGGTTCACCCCGAGCGGCGGCCGCCCCGAGCCGATTCGCGTGGCCCGGTTGGCGGCCCGCGCCGCGCGACGCTTCGCCGGGGATTAAGCCGTCCCCGCCCTCGAACTGCGTATGGAACACATGGAGGGCCTCTGCGTGACGGGCTGTGAGCGATGCCCCGAACTCGTCGATTCGCGGAGTCGCATCGTCAACGGGGTCGGTCCCGACGACGCCGACCTGCTCTTCCTCGGCGAAGCGCCGGGCGCGAAGGAAGACGAGGGCGGCGAGCCGTTCGTGGGTCGCTCGGGCTCCGTGCTGGACGACGCGCTCCGCGAGGCCGGCCTCGCCCGCGCCGACGTCCGCATCACCAACTGCGTGCGGTGCCGCCCGCCGGACAACCGCGACCCGACGAGCGACGAGCTATCGAACTGCCGGAGCTACCTCGCCCGCGAACTCGAACTCGTCGCCCCCGAGCTAATCGTCACGCTCGGGAAAGTTCCCTCACAACACCTCCTCGACCGCGGCGTCGCCATCACGAACGAGTCCGGGTCGGTCGTCGACGCCCGCGTCGGCGACGCCTCCTATCGCGTCCTCCTCTCCGTGCACCCCGCGGCGACGCTGTACGACCGGAGCCAGCGCGAGGGCTTCTTCGAGACCATCACCCGCGCGGCCGACCTCTCGGGGCTCGCCGACTCCGCGGACGGACAGGCCAGCCTCGGCGACTTCTGAGCGCGGCGGGGGAGCGTCCCCCCGACCTCAGGTCGACGCGTCGCCGACCTCGATTCGCTCGCCGGTCGACTCGCCGTCGCGGTCGCCCCGCGTTTTCGCTCGGGCGTGCTCTCTGCGGTGCGCGCCCGCGTCGAGCGCGGTCTTGACGACGACCATGACGACGAGCGCCGCGGCGGGCGCGCCCGAGGCGGCGACGAGGAACGCGCCGAGGATGATAGTCAGGTGGAGGACGACGACCCGGCGGTAGGGTTCGGACATCTGCGTGCCGGGCGAGACGCTCCGGTACTCCTCGCGGCCGACGAAGTTGACGGCGAACGACCCGCCGTGGCTGAGGAGCGTCGCGCCCGCCGCGAGGAACACCGCCCCCAGCGGGACGCCGCCGACCGCGCCGCCCCCGGGCGCGAAGGCGTCGAACGACCAGACGAACACGCCGTGGACGACCCAGAAAATCCCGTAGTGCATGGCGAAAAAGCCCGCGATGGGGACGTTCGAGGGGTAGAGGTGAAAGCCGTCGCGGGGGTCGTCGGGCGGCGAGAGGTCCACCTGTCGGCCGTTGACGGTGGCGTTGATGCTCGACCCACCGTCGCCGTGGCCGCTGGCGGCGAGAATCTTGGGGACGTTCAGGAGGCCGACGACGCCGCTTTCGAGCCAGTAGGCGACGAGGAGCGCCTTCAGGCTCCAGTCGAACCAGACGACGCCGACGAGCGGGACGAGGTTCGCGGCCGCGAGCGCGGCGAGGCTGACCGGCGAGGAGACGGGACGCGACTCCGTGGCGGCGGACGGCGGCGACGAGATGGAACGCGACGGCGACATGGGCTACGCTGTGAGACGTGGGGGAGTGACAAAAACCGCACTGCGGGAGCCTCGCCGAGTCGGGTCGCCGGGCTCACTCCCAGATGGAGCGGGCCATCCGCTGTGGGAACTCGATGATAAGTTTGAGGACGGTCAGGCCCTCTTCTTCCTCGCCGCGGATGTACGAGCGGACGCGCTGGCTCACGAACTCGACGGAGACGACGAGCACGAAGATGACGAGGATAGTCGCCATCATGTTCGTGTACTTGAACAGGCTCCGCTGGGTCTGCAGGACGTAGCCGATGCCGCCGCCGCCGATGAGCCCCATCGTGACGGCGATGCGCGTGTTGATTTCGAGGATGTACATCGTCCACGCGATGAAGGGCGTAAAGACCTGCGAGAGCATCCCGAAGACGACCGTCTGTCGGCGGTTCGCGCCGGTCGATTCGATGGCCTCGATGGGCCCGTCTTCGACCTCTTCGAGCGCGTCGGTAAACAGGCGACCGAGGTTGCCCATCGTGTCGGTCCCGATAGCGAGCGTCGCCGTGAACGGCGAGACCCCGCCGAGGGGGATGTAGATGAGCGCCCAGACGAGCGCCGGGATGGCGCGGATGACGCTCATCGTGCCGCGGAAAATGAAATTGAAGGGGTACGGCGTCACGCGCTCGGAGCCGAGGACCCCCAAGATGAGCGCGCCGGGGATGCCGAGGACGGTCCCGGCGAACCCCATCGCCAGCGTGACGATGGCCGCGCCGAACAGGTCGCGCTCCTGGATGAACTGCCAGTAGGAGCCGAAGTCGACGAACGGGAGGCCGAACAGCGTCGTCCGCGGGAAGAAATCCCCGAGGGCGCTCTGGAACTCCGGCCAGTAGTAGAGGATTTCGGCGACCGAGAAGCCGACCTCGGCGAGCGCCTCGAAGAAAAAGAAGCCGAAGACGACCGAGATGAGAAACGCCATCCCCCACTTGATTCGCTTCGTGAGGGTGATGTCCTGTAGCGCCCGGTCGAGCGTCCCCGACTTGGATTGGGTGCCGCCGTCGGTTCGGGCGTCCCGGGGGCGGTCCCCGTCGCCTCGCGCGCCGCCGTCCGAGGCCGAGCCGCCGCCGCTCATGCGCTCACCTCGGTCCCCTCGCGGATGTCCGCGGTCTGGACGTCGCCGTAGATGCGGTCGATGACGTCGACTGTCAGGTCCTCGCGGTAGCCGTCGAAGACGAGCTTTCCGTCGCGGAGCGCGAGGAACCGCTCGCCGAACTCGCGGGCGAGGTTCACCTGATGGAGGCTCGCGAGCGTCGAGAGGTCGCGCTCCGCGGCCGCGGTCCGGATGTAGCCCATCACCGTCTCGGCGCTGGCGGGGTCGAGGCTGGCGACGGGTTCGTCTGCCAAAAGCAGGTTCGGGCCCTGAACGAGTGCGCGGGCGATGCCGACGCGCTGTTGCTGGCCGCCGCTCATGCTCCGGGTCCGCTGGCTCGCCTGGTCGAGCAGTCCGACGGTCTCCAGCGCGCGGAGCGCCTCGTACTTGTCCGATTCGGAGTGCCAGCCGACGAGGCTCCGGAAGAACGAGGTCCGGTTGAGCGCGCCGGTCAGCGCGTTGCCGTAGGCGCTGAGCTGACCCAGCACGTAGTGTTGCTGGAAAATCATGGCCACGTCGTCGCGCGGGCCGTTGACCGGCTCGCCGTCGATTCGAATCTCGCCGGACGTCGGCTTCGTCAGGCCGTTCAGACAGCGAAGGAGCGTGGACTTCCCCGCCCCCGACTGCCCGAGGAGCACGGCGAACTCGCCGTCTTCGATGGTGAAAGAGACGTCGTCCAACGCCCGGACGTCGCCGAACGCTTTCGTGAGGTTACGTACTTCGATGGTACTCATGGTTTGTGGGCGGACTTCCCGCGTCTACGGTTCGTGGGCGCGGCACCGCCAAAATGATACTGCAATGGAATTATTTGTGAGCCGATTACTGTCCGAGGGAGATACCGAGCGTGTCGATGACGTTCTGAATCGGCTGGTAATCCTCGACGGTACCCGGTTCGACACCGGTGAACCAGAGCTGTTGGTCGTCGCCGAGGTCCTCGTTGATGAGGTCGTCCTGCGTGACGCTCGTGAGCGCGTCCGTCATCGACGACTTCAGGTCCGATTCCAGTTCGGAGCGCACGATTATCGGCGCGCGGGGGATGGGGTCGGAGACCGAAAGCAGTTGGAGTTCGGGCTCCGCGGTCCCGAGGTCGCCGTCGTTCTCGGCGGAGGTGTCGAGGAACTCTTGGGGGAACTGGTCTTCCGGGACGTGCGGCGCGGTCGAGAACGCGCCCGTGCCGGCGGCGACGACCTCGTCGCGGTTGACGAGCGTCTCGCGGGCGGTCGCGTGGTCGGACCACTGGCCGGTGAAGTCGACGGGTTCGCCGTCGGGAGCGTTGCCCGTGTCGAGGCCGGCCTGGTTCAGCATGTACAGCGGGAACAGCGACCCGCTCGTCGAGAGGCGGTCGGCGAACGCGATGGTCTCGCCTTCGAGGTCGGTGAGTTCCTCGATACCGCTGTCCGGCGTCGTCGTCATAATCGAGAAGTACTTCGCCGCGCCGTACGCCACGCGGATGCCCATGACCTCGGTGACGCCCTCGTTGCCGCCCTGGATGGCGATGGTCGGCGACGAGTCGGCGAGGTCAGCCTGCCCGGACTTGAACGCCTGGTACACCGCGGCGTAATCCGCGGCGACCGACGACTCGACGGCCACATCCGCCTCGGATTCGAGGTACTCGAACAGCGGCTGGTACTGCTGTTGAATATCGACGTCCGATTCGGACGGCGTAAGGAGGAAGTTGATCGACTCCGACCCACCCGTGACGCTACCGATACACCCGCTCAACCCCGAAAGGCCGACCGCGCCGAGCGCGCCGGTCTTCTTGAGGAAACTCCGTCGGGAAGACATGTGATTCGTCAGAACACTCAGACACACTGAGGTTAACTCTTCCTATTTTTTCTCCATATGAATACATAGATATAAAATCATATTGCGTACTCTGTGAGTAAACATAGAACCGTCGGGTGGTTTTGTGCTATCGTCGTGTCGCGCCCGCGGTCGCCGGGGCGACGGTCGCCGCGACGGAAACTCACTTGCCTTCCGGCCTCGCACGTGTACGTATGAGCACGACACAGCCGCCCGAGGAGACCCTCGCCGACGTGGTGATGGTCGACTACGGGCTCGGAAACCTCCGGAGCGCCATGCGCGGGCTCGAACGCGCGGGGGCGAACGTCGTCATCTCGGACGACCCCGCCGACTTCGACGACGCCGACGGCATCGTCCTCCCGGGCGTCGGCGCGTTCTCCGAGGGGATGGAAAACGCCGGCCCGTTCCGCGAACCGCTCGCCGAGGCCGCCGCCGACGGGACGCCCGTCTTCGGCATCTGTCTCGGAATGCAGATGCTTCTGACCTCCTCGGAGGAGGCCGACCACGCCGGCGAGGGCGAGGTCGAGGGACTCGACTTCATCCCCGGGCGCAACGTCCGGTTCGACGAGGGCCAGAAGGTCCCGCACATGGGCTGGAACGAACTCAACGTCCGGCGGGACCACCCGCTCGTCGAGGGCGTCGACGGCGAGTACGCCTACTTCGTCCACTCGTACTACGCCGACCCCGACGACGAGCACGCGGTCGTCGCGTCGACCGACTACGGCGTGGAGTTCCCCGCGGTCGTCGCCAACGAGGCGGGCACCGTCTTCGGCACGCAGTTCCACCCCGAGAAGTCCGGGGAGACCGGCCTGACCATCCTCCGAAACTTCGTCGAGTTCTGCGCGGAGCGATAGGCCGAATCTGCCTTCCCCGACGGTCTTTTGTCGCCGCTTCGTGAAGGGGTGCCCATGCAGGCAGTCACGCTCGGTCCGGCGGGCACGTACTCCCATCGCGCCGCCCGCGCGGTCGCCGACGACGTCGCCTTCCGAGAATCGGTCACCTCTATCGTCCAAGCGGTCGCCGACGGCTCTTTCGACCGCGGCGTCGTTCCCATCGAAAACAGCATCGAAGGGAGCGTCACCGAGAGCCTCGACGCCGTGGCGAACTCGGAGGTGAGCGTCGTCCAGGAGATCGTCACGCCCATCCGCCACGCGCTGTTGGCCCAGAGCGCGAACTTCGACGTCGTCGCCAGCCACTCCCAGGCGCTCGCGCAGTGTCGGTCGTACCTCGAAGAGAACTACCCCGACGCGAAGCTCGAAGCCGTCGCCAGCACGGCCCGCGGCGTCGAGCGCGCCCGCGCCGACCCGTCGGTCGCGGGTATCGGACACCCCGACAACGTGGGTGACGACCTCGAAATCATCGCCGAGGACATCCAAGACCAGTCGTCGAACGCCACCCGGTTCCTCGTCATCGCGCCCGAGTCCGCCCGCTCGGACGCCGGCGGCAAGAGCTCGCTCGTCGTCTATCCCAACGCGAACTACCCCGGGCTCCTCTTGGAACTGCTCGAAGCGTTCGCCGAACGGGACATCAACCTCTCGCGCATCGAGTCGCGGCCGAGCGGCAACCGCCTCGGCGACTACCTGTTCCACATCGACGCCGACGCCGGTCTCTACGAAGCGCGGATGCAAGGGGCGCTCGAAGAGGTCGAGGGAATCGCCAGCAACGGTTGGGTTCGTGTCCTCGGGTCGTACGACACGCGACACGTCCTGTACTGACGCCGAGTCGGTCGCGTCTCCCCCGGTCGCTCGAGAAATGTGAGTCCGGGCACATCTTTCTTTGTCGTCGGCGACGTACCTAGACGCGTATGCAGAGAAATCCATTCGACGAGATAGAAGACCTGTTCGACCGGATGGGCCGGTCGTTCGAGGAGTCCGGTCTCGGTCGGTTCCAAGACGTCTCCCTCGACGTCGTCGACGACGCGGAGTCCATCGAGGTCGTCGCGGACCTCCCCGGCTTCGAGAAAGCGGACCTCGACGTGAGCGTCAGCGGACGGCGACTCACCATCGCGGCCGACCGCGAGAAGTCGACCGAGGTCGACGACGAGCAGTACGTCCGCCGCGAGCGGAGCCAGCGCTCCGTCTCACGGACGATTACGCTCCCCGTAGAGGTCGTCCGCGACGAGGTGACTGCGTCGTACAAAAACGGCGTCCTGACCGTGACGCTCCCGAAGGCCGAACCCGCGGGCGACGACTCGACGGAGATCGACATCGAGTGACGCGACTCGGCTGTTGAATATCGACGTGCAGGCCCCCGAGCCGTGCGAACTGCTATCCACGTTCCGGCAACGATTATCTCCTCAGACGGCGTCCATATACCTCGGTGAAAATACACATGACGCGACGTACCACCCCCTTCGACGACTTCGAGGAACTGTTCGAGCGAATGTCCCGCCAGTTCGACGAGATGGGACGACAGTTCGACCGCTCGGGCATGATGGCGCAGGTCCGCCACGAGATGGCAATCGACGTCACCGACCACAACGGCGAAATCGTCGTCACCGTCGACCTCCCGGGCTACGAGAAAGACGACATCTCCCTGTCGGTCGCCAACCGCACGCTGACCGTCGAGGCGACGCGCGAACTCGACGAGGAACGCGCCGACGGCGAGTATCTCCGCCGCGAGCGTCGCCACGAGTCCGCTCGCCGCACGATTCGCCTCCCCGAGACGGTCGACGAAGACGGGGCGTCCGCCAGCTACCACAACGGCGTGCTGACGGTCACCCTCCCCAAGCGCGACGCCGACCCCGACGACTCCCGCCGCATCGACATCGACTGAGTCGCTTCGGCGCGCACGGGCGTCTCTGACACGCCGCCCGCGATGGTCTCCCGGTGGTGGGCACGCTGTTCCGTTCGGTTCTCTATCTCCGCTTTTCGTCCGGTTTTTTCCCGTCTGTCCCGTGGGACCGAGTGGCAATTTCTGCCGCAATCAGACAGCCACACAAGTCGAGTATAGGAGTTATTTTAGGCCGGGGTACCACTACCACGGATATGGACTACGACCCGCAGGAACTCGAAGCGCGTTGGCGGGAGCGCTGGTCCGAGTCCGGCCGATACGAGGCCGACCCGGACGCAGACGCCGACGACGCGACGTTCGTGACGGTGCCCTATCCGTACCCCAGCGGCGGGATGCACATCGGGCACGCGCGGACGTACACCGTTCCCGACGTGTACGCTCGCTACCGACGACAGCAGGGCGACAACGTCCTGTTTCCCATCGCGTGGCACGTCACCGGCACGCCCATCATCGGCGCGGTCGAGCGCCTGAAAAACCGCGAGGAGAAACAGCTCTCGGTGCTGACAGACACCTACAACGTCCCCGAGGACACGCTCTCGGACCTCGAGTCGCCCATGGGTTGGGCGCGGTACTTCATCGAGGAACACTACAAGAAGGGGATGCAGTCGCTCGGTCTGTCGGTCGACTGGCGGCGCGAGTTCACCACGAACAACGACCGCTACTCGAAGTTCGTCGAGTGGCAGTACCGGACGCTCCGCGAGCGCGGCCGACTGGAGAAGGGTCTCCACCCCGTCAAGTTCTGTACGAACGAGGAACAGCCGGTCACGACCCACGACCTGCTCGAAGGCGAGAACGCGGAGTTCCAGGAGTACACGCTGGTCCGCTTCGGCTGGGAGCGAGACGGCGGCGACGTGGTCGTCCCGATGGCGACCCTGCGCCCCGAGACGGTCCGCGGCGTGACGAACGCCTACATCGACCCCGAAGCGACCTACGTGGTCGCCGAGGTCGACGGCGAGACGTGGTTCGTCTCCGACTACGCGGCCGACAAACTGGAGTATCAGGCCCGCGACGTGGAGATTCTCGAAACCGTCGAGGGTGCCGAACTCGTCGGCCAGACCGTCGAGAACCCCGTCACCGGCGACGACGTGCTCGTCCTGCCGGCCGACTTCGTCGACGCCGACAACGCGACGGGCGTCGTCATGTCCGTCCCGGCCCACAGCCCCGACGACTACGTGGCGCTACAGGAGGCCAAGGCCGACGCCGACTACCTCGAATCGTTCGGCATCGACCCCGCCGACGTGGCCGCCATCGAGCCGATTCCGATTCTCGACATCGACTCCGACGACGACGCGTACGGCGAGATTCCCGCGAAGTCGGCCGTCGAGAACCGCGGTATCGAGTCCTCTGACGACCCCGCCCTCGAAAAGGCGACGAAAGACCTCTACAACAAGGAGTTCCACGCGGGTCGGCTCAAGGAGTTCTACGGCGACTACGCCGGCGGCCTCGTCGAGGAGGTCCGCGACGACTACAAGGCCGACGGTATCGAGGCCGGCCAGTTCGACGTGATGCAGGAGTTCTCCGAGGAGGTCGTCTGTCGCTGTGGCGGCGACGTCGTCGTCGCCGAACAGGACACCTGGTTCCTCTCGTACGACGACGAGGACTGGAAGGAACTCGCCCACGACGTGGCCGACGGGCTGGACGCCATCCCCGAGAACACCCGCGACGAGTACCACCACACCATCGACTGGCTCAACGGGTGGCCGTGTATCCGCAACTACGGCCTCGGCACCCGCCTGCCGTGGGACGACCAGTTCGTCATCGAGCCGCTTTCGGACTCGACCATCTACATGGCGTACTACACCATCGCCCACCGCCTGCGGGAGATTCCGACCGAGGAACTCACACAGGAGTTCTTCGACGCGCTGTTCTACGGCCCCGAGGCCGTCGACGACGCGCCGGAGAAGGCGCTCGACCTCCGCGAGGAGTGGGACTACTGGTACCCCGTCGACTACCGGTTCTCCGGCAACGACCTCATCACGAACCACCTGACGTTCTACCAGTTCCACCACGGCGAGCTGTTCGACGAGCCGCAGTGGCCACAGGGCATCGTCATCATGGGCATGGGCCTGCTCGAAGGCCAGAAGATGTCGTCGTCGAAGGGTCACGTCGTCCTCCCCGGCGAGGCCATCGGCGAGTACGGCGCGGACACCGTCCGCTTTTTCCTGCTCAACTCCGCCGAGCCGTGGCAGGACTACGACTGGCGCGACGACCTCGTCGGCTCGGTCCACGACCAGCTCGAACGCTTCTGGAACCGCGCGCAGGAGATTATCGCCGACCCCGGTCCGGACGACCGGCCCGACCTGGAGGCGGTCGACCGCTGGCTCCTGTCGAAACTGCAGGACACCGTCCGCGACGTGACGACCGCGATGGACGACTCCGAGACGCGCTCGGCCAGTCAGGCGGCGTTCTACAACTTCGAGGAGTCGCTTCGGTGGTACCGCCGCCGGACCGACCTCGACCGCCCGGCCGCCAAGTGGACGTTCCGGACGGTTCTGGAGACGCGCCTGCGCCTGCTCGCGCCCTTTATCCCGTTCATGACGAACGAACTGCACGAGCAGTTGACCGGCACGCCCGCCGAGGACGCGCCGTGGCCCGAGCCGGACCCGGCCTTCGACGACGAGTCGGTCGAACTCGAAGAGCGACAGGTCGAGCGGCTGACCGAGGACGTGCGCGACATCATCGGCGTGACCGACTCCGACCCCGACACCATCCGCGTCTACGTCGCCGCCGACTGGAAGCGCGACGTGTTCGAGACGGTCGTCGACAACGGCGACAACGTCGGCGCAATCATGGGACAGGTCATGCAGGACCCCGACCTGCGCGAGCGGGGTAACGACGTCAACGACCTCGTGCAGGACCTCGTCGACCAGACCCGTGGCCGCGACGAATCGACGCTCCGGGCCCAGCTCGAACTGGACGAGGTCGACACCTACGAGCGCGCCGCCGACTTCCTCGCCCGCGAGTTCGACGCCGACGTCGAGGTGTTCGCCGAGGGCGACGCCGACATCGTCGACCCCGCCGACCGCGCCTCGAAGGCGATTCCGTTCCGGCCCGCGGTCCACCTCGAATAGTCGGGGCGCGACAATCGACGCGCCGCGACCGCAACTCCGCGTTTCGCCCGGACGCGACGTGCCCCCGGCGCGGCCGCCGCCGTCCGGCGCTCGATTTATCCTCTCGGCGAACGAACAGTATCGCATGAGCGAAGACGACTCGCCGAGCCTCGCACGGCAGGCCTACCGCACCGTCACGCCGGGGTCGCACACGCGGCCCAACAGCGAGATGGACTCTATCGGGTGGACGATGTTTCTCCTCCTCATCGTCCTGTTGGTTCCGTTTCTGCCCTTCATCGCCATCGTTTACGTCCTCTCGAAGGTGTTCGGCTACCTCAACGCACAGCGCGGGCCGAGTCCGTAGCTCGCAGAATCAGACCGCAAAAGAACCCGGTGAATGCCAGCGGCGTCGCGTCGGGAGACCCTACTCGGCGAGACCGAGGAGGTCGAACGCGTAGCCGTTGTCGTTTTCGAACGCGTGCTCGTAGGCGACGTGCGCCGCCGCGACGTCCTGAATCGCGAGTCCCGTGGAGTCGAAGACGCTGATGCCGTCGGCGTCGGTGCGGCCGTCGAGGTTGCCGAGGACGATGTCGCCGATTGCGCCGTAGATGTCGTCGTCGGTGAGGACGCCCTGATTGTACGGGACGTTGATTTCGCCGGAGTGGGTGGTCTGGGCGTGGTCGTCGATGACGAGCTTGGCGTCCAAGAGCACCTCGTCTGCGAGTTCGTGTTTGCCCTCGGCGTCGGCACCCATCGCGTTGATGTGGGTGTGGTCGCCGACCGCCTCGCGCGGGACGATGGGCGACTCAACGGGGGTCACGGTCGACAGCACGTCACAGCTCGCGGCCTCCTCGATGGAGCCGGCGCGGATGTCGAACTCGTCTTCGAAGGCGTCGATGAAGTCGGCGACGCGCTCCTCGTCGAGGTCGGAGATGACGACCTCCTCGATGTCGCGGACCTCGCTGATGGCGCGGAGTTGCGTGTACGACTGGACGCCAGCACCGATGATGCCCATCGACGAGGCGTCCTCGACGGCGAGGTAGTCGGTGGCGACGGCCGCGGCCGCACCGGTGCGGAGCATCGTGAGCTCCGTCCCGTCGAGGAGCGCCAGCGGGAAGGCGTTCTCGGGGTCGGAGTAAATCATCGTGCCCATGACGGTGGGCAGGTCGTACTTGTCGTCGTTGTCGGGGTGGACGTTGACCCACTTGATGCCCGCGGCGTCCCAGTCGCCATCCGCGCGGGACTCGTCGGAGTCCCGCTGGCTCGCGGAGTATTCCCCCCCGCGAACTTCGAGGTACGCGGGCATCGACCGGAAGTCGCCGTTGTACTGCGGCAGGTCGATGTAGGACTTCGGCGGCATCTGGGCGTCGCCGGACTCGTAGGCGGCGAAGGCGTCTTCGATGGCCGAGATGAGCTCCGGCATCTGGACGTTCTCGTGAACGTCGTCCTTGTTCAACAGCAGCGTCTTGCGCATGGGGACACGTTGCCGTACCTGCTACTTAGTTCGTTCTATTTCTGAACACAACTGCAAGTGTATCTGTGAAAGTGAGATAATTCTCTAACTTTCTATTTCTCGGTGACTCGGGACAGTCGGCTCCCGTCGGACTGTCGGGAAGTCGCAGTCGACGGTAGTCGGGTTACGTCACCACGTGTCGTGTTCTGACGGCGTGGCCGCGGCTCTCTGACCGTGTGGGATACGCTCTCGCCAAAATAACGTGGTCTGTCGCGCGGTGCAGGCGTCGGGGGACGGGTGAGTGAAGGCGTTAGCCGATTTTCACATCGCGCCGCCCATACCGCCCATGCCGCCCATGCCACCCATGCCGCCGGGTGCGCCGCCCTCGCCGTCGTCGTCGCCGCCGGTGGAGAGGTCACCGGCCGCGATGATATCGTCGATCTTGAGGACGAGGTTGGCGGCTTCGGAGGCGGAGGCGACGGCCTGCTCTTTCGCGTGGGCCGTCTCGACGACGCCCGCGTCGAAGGCGTCTTCGACCTCGCCGGTGAAGACGTTCAGTCCGGCGCGGACCTGCCCTTCTTCGTGGGCCGCGCGGAGGTCGACGAGCGTGTCGATGGAGTCGAGACCGGCGTTCTCGGCGAGCACGCGCGGGACGAGTTCGAGCGCGTCGGCGTACGCCTCGACGGCGAGCTGTTCGCGTCCGGAGACGGAGTCGGCGTAGTTGCGGAGGCGCGAGGCGAGTTCGACCTCGATGGCACCGCCGCCGGCGAGGACGCGGCCGTCGGCGACCGTGGACGCGACGACGTCGAGGGCGTCCTCAACGCCGCGTTCGAGCTCGTCGACGACGTGGTCGGTGGAGCCGCGGAGCAGGAGCGTGACGCCGTGGACATCGTCGCCGATGCCCTCGACGTAGAACAGCTCGTCGGCCTCGTCGCGGCGGACGGAGGCGCGACCGAGGTCGGCGGCCTCGATGGAGTCGAGGTCGGAGACGACGGCCGCACCGGTGATGTTCTTGAGGAAGCGGATGTCGGACTTCTTCGTCCGGCGGACCGCGAGGATGCCCTGCTTGGCGAGGTAGTGCTGGGCGAGGTCGTCGATGCCCTTCTGACAGAAGACCACGTCAGCGCCGGAGTCGACGATCTGGTCGACCTTCGCTTTCAGCTGGGCCTCCTCCTGGTCGAGGAACTTCTGGAGCTGGTCGGGGCTCTCGATGGAGACGCTCGTGTCGATGTCGGTCTCCTCGACCTCGACGGGCTCGTTGAGAAGCAGTACGTCGGCCTCGTCGAACGAGACCGGCATGTCGTCGTGGACGGGGTCCTTGTCGATGACGGCCCCGGTGAGGAGTTCGGACTCGGACGCCGAGCGGCCGGTCTGCGTCTCGATGGAGACGTTTTCGAGGTCGACGACGTGAGAGCCGCCGTGGGCCTCGACGGTGACCTGCCGGACGGCGCGGACGATGAGGTCCGCGAGAAGCTCCTTGTTGAGCTCGGAGCTCTTGCCCGTCATGGAGGTCTCGGCGACCTTCTTCAGGAGTTCCTCGTCGTCGGGGTCGACGCGCTCTGCGATGTCGTCGATCTCCTCGCGCGCCTTCTCGGAGGCGAGGTTGAAGCCGCGGATGATGGCCGTCGGGTGGATGTCCTGTTCGAGGAGGTCCTCGGCGTTCTTGAGGAGTTCACCCGCGATGGCGACCGCCGTCGTCGTTCCGTCGCCGGCTTCGTCCTCCTGCGTCTCGGCGACTTCGACGATCATCTCGGCCGTCGGGTTGTCGATGTCCATCTCCTTGAGGATGGTGACCCCGTCGTTCGTGATGGTGACGTCGCCCATCGAGTCGACGAGCATCTTGTCCATCCCTTTCGGGCCGAGTGTGGAACGTACCGCCTCGGCGACTGCTCGTGCGGCGCGGATGTTGTACGCCTGCGCGTCGCGGTCCTTGACGCGCTGTGCATCCTCGCCCATGATGATCATCGGCTGACCCTGCTGCATTCGCTGGCTCATAGACAAGCCTTGATTGTTTGTGATTCTATAAAAAAGCTTCGCCGACGAATCGGAGGCCGGAACCCGAGCGTTCGGCTCGTACTCCCGATAAACGCGCGACTGAGGCCCCCTTCAAGGTGTTCGGGGGCGAATCATGGTACGTTATTTCACACCACTATTTGCTCCCGCCCGAACCGCTTTATACGCTACTCCTCGACCGGCTCTTTCCAGTGGACGGTCACCGTCCCGACGGCGAACGCGTCGTCGCCCTCGTCGTCGCGGACGACTTGGATGGTGTTCGCCCCTTCGACGAGGTGCGCCCCGGTCACGGTGTCGACCCAGTACTGCCAGCCGTCGCCCGGCGGGATGTCGAACCCCGAAAGCGGGTCGTCGTTGATTCGAATCTCGTGGCCGTACTCGCCCACGTCGAACGCCTGGATGCCGAGATACGGCTCTCTGGGGTCGTCGGTCGGGACGTCGAACTCGAACGTCGCCGTCTCGTTTCCGGCGTCGTCCGCCCAGTCGAGGTCAAGCGTCTCGCCTTCGGGGTGGAGATGCGACCCGATGAACACGGTCGCGTAGTTCGCGCGGTGGTGCACGCTCACACGTTCTGGTGGCCCGGATAAAAATTCGCGTGGTCGGAGGCTGAGTCGGCCGCGCCGTCAGTCGTCCTCGGGGAGTTCGTCCGCGAGGAACTCGCCGTCGGCGTCGTCGTTCGCGGCGTCGAGCGGGGGTTCGCCGTCGTCCTCGTCTAACACCGATAACTCGCGTTCGTACAGCCGCTCGGTGAGTTGGGTCCGTTTGTTGAGGCCCTTTTTCTCGCGGCCGGTCTTGGTGTCAGGCATTGTCAGTCGTGGTATCGTTTCGCATGGCCATGAATGTTTTGTCCGAACAGTTGGTGCGGTCGGGTCTCTGGTTGTGCCCTCGGTTGGGTGTGTGGTGGGAGTGCCTCGGGTCGCGTCGAACTGGGGGTGCCCTGCCAGTTTCGACGTAACTGGTCTTTGGCGGGCGGGGCGATAGACGCCGGCGACGGTTCTCGTCGGCCGGCGATTGAGAGAGAGCCTATGTGCTTCGGGCGCGAAAAAGCGAGGCTCGGAGACGTGTTTTCGACGTGGGTCGGCGCTGGTGTCTGGGAAGTGGATGCGTGGACGAGAAATCGTCAGAGAAGCGCCGGAAGAGGGATTTGAACCTTAGTCGCTCCGCTCACTCCGTTCGCTTCGCTCCCTAGTTCAATTCCCTCTCAAAAACGCTTCACGAAAACTGCTATCCGCCATGCGCCGAGACGCATCGCTCGGAGTGGTAGTTTTCAGAGAAGCGCCAGGAGAGGGATTTGAACCCCCGATCCCAGAGGGAACACGCTTTCCAGGCGTGCGCCTTACCGCTCGGCCATCCTGGCTTACAACGCAACGTTCCCGCCTGGATAATTTAAGCCCTTCCTTTCCGTTCGAGTCGCGGCTCGATGGCGTATGTCACGGACGCGACCGCGACGCCGGACGCGACCGCCACAGCGGCGACCCCCCCGAACGACGCGTCGATGCCGAGTCCAAGGAGAACCGCGCCCTGCGCGAGGACGCCCACGAGCAGGAGGCTCGCTGTGCCCCACACCATCGCGGACCGGACGCGGCGGGCCACGTTACTCCTCGTCGACGACGGCGACGGCCTCGATTTCGACGCCGACGCCCTTCGGCAGGTTGCCGACCTCGACCGCCGAGCGGGCCGGCGGTTCCTCGTCGAAGTAGGTCGCGTACGTCTCGTTCATCTCGTCGAAGTCGTCGATGTCGGCGAGGAACACCGTCGTCTTCAGCACGTCGGTCGCGTCCGCGCCGGCCTCCGCGAGGATGGCCATCACGTTGTCGAGCGACTGCGTCGTCTGCGTCGCGATGTCCTCGTCGTCGAGGAGGTCGCCCTCCGGCGTCAGCGGAATCTGTCCCGCCGTGTAGAGTAGCGAGCCGTTCGTCGTCGCCTGACTGTACGCACCGACCGCGGCCGGCGCTTCGTCGGTCTCGATGACGCGCTTCATACGCGGTGGATTTCGCCACGACGTGATAAAACAGGGTGGAACGACCGGGTCCGCGGCGGGGCGTCCCCGCCGCAGTCCGCCGGGTTACACCGATTTCCCGGAGAGGCTGATGCCGGTCGTGAGGACGCCCGAGGCGAACAACAGCCCCATCCCGAGCGCGGTGACCACGTCGCCGTCCCGGAGTGCGACCCCCGCGACGGCGACGCTGACGACGACCAGTCCGAGGCCGAGGAGAGTCAGCGGTTTCGTGAGCGATTCGGCGGTGGGTTTGGGGGTGGGAAGCGTCGTCATGGTTAGATGGGTTGGTGTGAGTGTCGGGTGCGGTCGGTCAGGAGTACGATTCGCCGGTCTCGATGGGGCCGCTGAACGTCGAGTAGAGGATGCCGAAGTAGGTGAACACGAGCGGCAAGAGAAGCGCCGACGCGACGCTCATGATGTTCAGCGGGAGCACCGACACGATGGCGTCCGCGACGGTCAGCCCGGTCGCGGGGTCGGCCAAGGGGAACATGAGCGTCGCCACGAGCGCGACGAACGCGAACACGAGGACCGGCACGGTCCCGAACGCGAGCGCGTAGCGCCCCTCGCGGAGCGCGAGCAGGTAGCCCGCGGCGGCGGCGAGGGTGACGGCGACGAGCGCCAGCGGCACCGGCGCGAGGACGCCGAGGTCGGGGCGGACGGCGACGAGGTAGCCGAGCGTGACGACGACGAGCGCGAGGTAGGCCGCCATCGCTCGCGGGCCGTAGTCGGCCACGTCGCGCTGGAGGCTCCCGCGGGTCTTCATGGCGAGGAAGCCGACGCCGGCGACGACGGTGAGCGCGACGACGGCGAGGCCGACGACGACGCCGGGGAGCGACAGGAGCGACTCGACGCCGAGAAGCCAGTGGGCGGCGAACACGCCGAGGAAAAAGGGCGCGCTCACGCTCCCGACGACGAACGCCCGCCCCCACCACGTCTGCCACGCCTCGTCGTGGCGCTGTTCGTACATCTCGGGGGCGAGCCCGCGGAGGATAAGCGCCCCGAGGATGGCGAACATGAGCAGGTAGTGGCGGCTGAAGAGGTTCGCGTACACCGCCGGGAACGCGGCGAACAGCGCGCCGCCGAAGACGACGAGCCACACTTCGTTGCCGTCCCAGAAGGGACCGATTGCGGCCAGAAGCGTCTCGCGTTCCTCGTCGTCCTCGCGGGTCGCAAACAGCGCTCCGACGCCGAAGTCGAAGCCGTCGAGGAACAGGAACATCCCGAGGATGAAGAAGACGAGCCCGAACCACAACTCTTGCAGTGGGAGGCCGAAAAGCGGGTCGGTGGCGAACGCGCCGTACTCAGTCATCGCCGGTCACCCCCGCGGGCGAGGCGGCCTCCGACCCCGCCGCCGTGTCGTCGACGCTCGGCGGTCCCTCGCGGATGATGCGGCGAATCACGTAGGTGTAGAGCGCGAGCAGGCCGGTGTACACGACGGCGAAGCCGACGAGCGTGAGCGTCGCCTCGAAGCCGGTGAGTCCCGGCGAGACCCCCTCGCTCGTCCTGAGGACGCCCTGAATGACCCACGGCTGTCGGCCCACCTCGGTGACTATCCAGCCGACCTCGACGGCGAAGATGCCGAGGAGCGACGAGCCGACGAACGCCTTGTGCAACAGGTCGTCGTCGTACAGTTCGTCGGTCCACCAGCGGTAGGCCGCCCAGAAGGCCAACAGGATGAACCAGAACCCCGCGGCGACCATGAGCCGGAACGACCAGAAGACGACGGCGACCGGCGGCGCCTCCGTACCGAACTCGTTCAGGCCGGTGATTTCGGCCTGCGGGTCGCCGCCGCTGGCGAGCCACGACGCCCCTCCGGGGATGCCGATGCCGAACAGCTCTTTCGCCCGCGGGTCGGTGATGCCGTCGAGGCTCGTCGGGACGGCGAAGATGTATTCGGGGACGTAGCTGTCGGTCTCCCAGACGGCCTCCATGGCGGCGAACTTCTGCGGCTGGGTCTCGTAGACGTGGCGGCCGTAGGCGTCGCCGTGAATCGCCTGAAACGGCGCGGTCACGAGCAGGACGACGAGCGCGACCTTGAGCGTCTTCCGCCAGAAGCGCGCACCCTCGCGGTCGTCGTCGGCGCTGATGCCGCGTTGCCAGACGTGGTACGCCGCGACGCCGGCCATGAACAGCGCGACCGACAGCACCGCGGCGTTCTGCATGTGGACGAACATCCACGGGAACCGCGGGTTGGCGTACGCCGCGATTGGGTCGACGAGCGAGACGACGAGCTGGCCGCTCTCGCGCGCGAGTTCGTACCCCCGCGGCGTCTGCATCCACGAGTTGGCGACGAGAATCCATACCGCCGAGAGCCACGTGCCGAGGCCCACGGCGACGGCTGAAACCATGTAGAGCGCGTCGGAGACCTTCTCGCGGCCGAAGACGAACACCCCGAGGAACGTCGCTTCGAGCATGAACGCCATCATCCCCTCGGTCGCCAGCGGGCCGCCGAACAGCTCGCCGGCCGCCGTCGAGAACGCCGCGAAGTTCGTCCCGAACTCGAATTCGAGGACGATGCCGGTCACGGTGCCGACGACGAACGAGACGGCGAAAATCTTCGTCCAGAACCGCCTGAGCTGTTCGTACACCGGGTCGTCGGTGCGGATGTCCTTCCACGTGAAGTAGATGAGGAAGGGCGCGAGGCCCATGCTCATCACGGGGAAGATGATGTGGACGATGGTCGTGAGCGCGAACTGCAACCGGCTGGCGATGACTGGGTCGAGCATGGTGTGGGGTGCGTGGTCGCTGACGACGAGGCGAACCGGGGGACGGGAGACGGTGGTGTGGTGACTTCCCTCTTAAACGCCTTCGTATTTGGGGAGGGTCAATCCCAGCATGCTTCCCACAAAGTGAAAATCATCGTAGACGGTGTCTATCGACCGAATTCGACATAATCGTCCGGGTAAAAAGCGAGCGTTCGTCGGCGTTCGTCCGGGGCAGAACCGCGTCTCACACTCCCGCGACGCGCCCGTCTCGGGCGACCCCCGGCCGCCGACGCGCCGACCCGACCGCTTCGACCGACGGGCATATGCCGGAAAAGTTCGGATTTGGCACATGAACCTCCTGTGGCAGGCTGTCCACGTCGGAATTGCGGTTCTCGGCGTCGCGTACCTCGCTTTCCCCGCGCGAGTCCACGCGTTCGGATTCGAGTTCCTCCGCCGCTCATCCCCGGACGGCTCCGAGGAGTCCGTCGCGCCGGTCTGGCTCTACCGGGGTATCGGCGCGCTCCTCGTGTTCATCGGGGTCACTGGACTCGTCTGAGCACCGGTCTCGAACCCTGAACCCGACCGCGCTGGCGACGCGGTCAGTCGAGGACTTCCACGTCGTAGCCCGCGCCGCGGAGCTCCCCGAGGAGCGAATCGACGTGGTCGGGACCGCGCATTTCGAGGTCGATTTCGACCTCGGTCGCGTTCAGCGCGATTTTCCGGGAGGTGCGGTCGTGCCTGACGGCGTAGATGTTCGCCTTCTCCGCGGCGATTATCCCGATGAGCTGTTCGAGCGAACCGGGGCGGTCTTTCAGTTCGGTCCGAATCTTGAGGTACCGACCCGTCTCGACGAGGCCGCGCATCACCACGGTCGTCAGCGTGTTCATGTCGATGTTGCCGCCGCACAGTGCGGGGACGACGACCTCGCCCTCCTCGTAGTCGAACTTCTCGAAGAGGAGCGCCGCGAGCGCGACGGCCCCCGCACCCTCGACGAGCGTCTTCGAGCGTTCGAGCAGGTAGGTGAGCGCCACCGCAATCTCCTCGTCGGAGACGGTGACGACCTCGTCGACGCGCTCGCGGATGACCTCGAAGGGTTTGTCGCCGATTCTGCGGACGGCGATACCGTCGGCGATGGTGTCCACCTCGTCGATGGTCTGAATCGACCCCTTGTTCAGCGAATCGGCGGCGCTGGAGGCCTGCTCGGCCTGCACGCCGATGACGCGGGCGTCGGGGAACTGCTCTTTGATGGCCGTCGAGATGCCGGAGATGAGGCCGCCGCCACCGATGGGGACGACCACGGTGTCGAGGTCGGGGCAGTCCGCCGCGATTTCGAGGCCGATAGTTCCCTGTCCGGCCATGACGTACTCGTCGTCGAAGGCGTGGACGTACGTCCGCCCCTCCGATTCCTCGATTTCGTGGGCCTTCGCCTGCGCCTCGTCGTAGTCGTTGCCGTAGAGTACCACGTCGCCGCCGTAGCGCTCGGTCGCTTTCACCTTCGAAATCGGTGCGTACTCCGGCATGACGATTTTCGAGTTTACGCCCGCCCGCGACGCCGCGAGCGCGACGCCCTGCGCGTGGTTGCCGGCGCTCGCGGTCACGACGCCGGCGTCCTTCTCCTCGTCGGAGAGCGTCGTGATGCGGTTCGTCGCGCCGCGAATCTTGAACGACCCCGTGCGCTGGGTGTTTTCGAGCTTCAGGTGCACCTCGGCACCCGTCATCTCCGAGAAGGTGTGGGAGTACTCCAGCGGCGTCCGCCGGGCGACCGCTTCGACGCGTTCGCGGGCGGCGCGTACGTCGGCAAGCGTGAGCATGGTCGGAAATCACCCGTGTCCGTGTTTAATCGTTCGGGAATCAGTCCGCATCAGGGGCGTGATGTCAACCCTCATGGTCGTCGGTTGAGAACTCGGCTTCGGCCCCGGAAACGCGCGCCGTCGCCGTGGCTCGCCGGTCGGTGAAAGGGGAAAGGGGGAATGCACGCGTGTGACGTGCAACTGTCTTTCTGATCCCCGTACACATAAACGTCCCCCACCCGGAGTGAAAGTGAAACCGAACGACTGCGGCGACCAAGCGCTCGCGTCTGACGCTCGGCAGTCGCGCGTCGCATCGAAAGCGACCGACGGGACCGCCGCTTCCGGTAGCATCAACTGCGCGAGGTCCGTGGCCTCGGCATGAACTTCGGTCGCCTCCGGCGGGTCTGGAAGCGCATCTTCTCGCTCGCGTGGCCGGTGATGGCCGAGCAGACCGCCCAGACGGCGATGCGGACCGTCGACGTGGCCGTCACCGCGGCGCTCTCCCCGGCCGCCGTCGTCGCTATCGGCCTCGCCGACCTCTACGCCCGGTTTCCGCTCCGCATCGGCCTCGGTCTCGGCGGCGGCGCAATCGCGCTCTCCAGTCAGGACACGGGAAGCGGCGCGGACGCCAACCGGAGCGAGGCCATCTCGACGGCGCTCCTCCTCGCGTTCCTCGCGGGCGTCCCGTTCCTGATTTTCGGCTTCACGCTGGGCGAGACGGCCATCGGCGCGTTTCCCGCGAGCGACCGGGCCGTGGAACTGGGAACGACGTATCTCGCGGTCGTCTTCGCTACCTCGCCCGCGCGGTTGGTCTCGCTCGTCGGCTCGCGGTCCCTACAGGGTGTCGGGGACACCCGGACGCCGATGCTGGTCAACGTCTTCGCCAACGTCGTCAACATCGGGCTGTCGGTCGGCCTCGGCTTCGGGCTTGCCGGCCTGCCGGCGCTGGGCGTGCTGGGCGTGGGGCTCGCGACCTCCACCGCCAACGTCCTCTCGGCGGGACTGCTCCTCGGCGCGCTCGCCCGCCCCGCGTCGCCGACCTCGCTGGTCCGCCCCCGCGACCGAACGGTCGCCGGCCAACTCGTGCGCATCGCCACCCCGCGGGTCGGCGAGGGCATCGCCGCCGAACTCGCGGAGTTCCCGTTCAACGCGCTCCTCCTCGGCTTCGGCGACGCCGTCAACGCCGGTTTCCAGATCGGCCGCCGGGTCTATCAGCAGGTCGCCAGCCCGCTGGCGCGCGGCTACAACGTCGCCGCCAGCGTCCTCGTCGGACAGGCCCTCGGGGCGGGCGACAGCGAGACCGCGCGGTATCAGGGCGAGGCGGTAGCGCTCCTGTCTGTCGTCTCGGTCGGCGGTATCGGCCTCCTGCTCGCGGTGTTTACCGAACCCATCGTCGGCCTCGTCGGCTCCGGCGGGGGCGCGGACGTCGAGTGGGCCGTGAAGTTCGCGGTCGCCTACGGCCTCGCCGCGCCGGGATTGGCGCTCTTCGTCGGCCTCTCCGGGTCGCTACAGGGCGCGGGCGCGACGCGAATCCCCTTCGTCGCCCGGCTGACCGGGGTGTTCGGCTTCTTCGTCGGTCTGTCGTACCTGCTCGTCGAGGTGTTCGACTACGGCCCGCTCGGCGCGCGAATCGGCATCGTCCTGTCGTTCACGTGGATGGGGCTGTTCGCGCTCGCCGCGTTCTACTACGCCGACTGGGCGGGCCACGCCGACTCGCTCATGGTCGAACGCGGGAGCGTCGGCGTCGAGGACGCTGGCGAAGACGACTGAACGCGGCGCGCGTGCGGCACAACGGGCGAACACGAGAGCGGTCGCGGGGGACGACGCATCGCTCCGGGGGTATCGGACGAAAAAAAGTCGCGTGCGACGCGTCGCCTATCGCTCGTCGACCGACGGGAGCTCCAGACCCTTCTCGCCGGTGTAGCGGGCGCGGGGGCGGATGAGGCGGTTGTCCTCGTACTGTTCGAGGACGTGCGCGATCCAGCCGCCGGCGCGCGAGACGGCGAAGATGGGGGTGTAGAGGTCGATGGGGATGCCCATCTGGTAGTACGTCGACGCGGAGTAGAAGTCCACGTTCGGCGCGAGACCCTTCTCCTCACCGATGTACTCCTCGATGGCGACCGACATCTCGTACCACTTCATGTCGCCGGCGGCCTCGCCGAGCGCCTCGGACTTCGCGCCGAGAATCTTCGCGCGGGGGTCCTTGACGTTGTAGACGCGGTGGCCGAATCCGGCCACCCGCTCGCCGCGGTCGAGGGCGTCTTCGACCCACTCGGTGGGGTCCATGTCGCTGTCGTCGACGTTCTTCAGCATTCGCATGACGTTCGCGTTCGCGCCGCCGTGGAGCGACCCCGAGAGCGTGCCGATGGCCGACGTGACCGCGCTGTAGAGGTCGGAAAGCGTCGAGGACGTGACCATCGCGGAGAACGTCGAGGCGTTCAGGCCGTGGTCGGCGTGGAGCACGAGCGCCATGTCGAACGTCTCGGCGAGCACCTCGTTCGGCTCCTCGCCGTTGAGCATGTAGAGGAAGTTCGCCGCGTGATTCAGGCTCTCGTCGGGTTCGACGTAGTCGTCACCGCGACGGAAGCGGGCGTAGGCCGCCAGCACCGACGGCATCTTCGCCGTGATGCGCTTTGCCTTTTCGAGGTTGACCTCGCGGTCGGTCACGTCCTCGAAGTCGGCGTTTTCGTCGTACGCCGACATCGCCGAAACGAGCGTTCGGAGCGCCGCCATCGGCGACTCGTCCTGCTCGGCGAGTTCGCGCGCCACGTCGAGGACGCCGTCGTCGAGGCCGCGGTGGGCCGCGAGCTCGTCGGAGAACGCGTCGAGTTCCTCGCGCGTCGGAAGCTCCCCGTGCCACAGGAGATAGAGCACTTCCTCGTAGCTTGCGTCCCGCGCGAGGTCTTCGATATCGTACCCGCAGTAAACGAGTTGTCCCGCGTCGCCGTCGATGAAACTGAGCTTCGATTCGGTGACCAGCACACCTTCCAGCCCCCGCTTCAGTTCGCCTGACATACCCGGAACGTTGCCTACCATATCAAAAAAGCGTTATCGTTTTCACTCATATGTTATCGACCGCCATACACATACGACGGCAGTTTCGTCTGTCGATTTCGGCGGTTGTTGCTGTCTAACATAGCGTTCGACGATTGTCGTTATTTTCGGTCCATTTATACGGTTGTCCCGAGTCGCGCCGCGCGCGCCGCTCGGGCGACCCTCGCAGTCATATACGTCGGTGGCGTAGTTCCACCGAACCACGGTGGCACCACTATTCCTGGCAAGCCTTTTGCCGTCCCGTCGTGAAGGCGGGCGCATGAATCCGGAGGACATCGAGTACGAGCCCGTCAGCGTCAAGGCCGTCCTCGCCGAGATGAAAGACACCGCGGAGTTACTCATCGACCTCTCGTACTCCGCCGTCCTCCACGGAAACGACGACCTCGCGGCCGAGGTCCTCGACCTCGAAGAACGAATGGACATCCTCCAACTGCAGGCGCGCATGAGCCTGATGATGGCCGCCCGCAGTCCCGAGGACGCCGAGGAACTCGCGCCCGTCCTCGGCGTCGTCGGCGCGGCCGAGAAGATTTCCGACGCCGCGGGCGACATCGCCAAGGTCGTCATCGAGGATATCGGTCTCCCGGACGCCATCCGCGCGGCGCTCCCCGAGGCCGTCGAGACGACGATTCGGTGCGAGCTCACCGACGAGTCGCCGTACGCGGGCCGCGCGCTCGGCGACATCAACATGGAGACCGAGACGGGCGTCCGCGTCGTCGCCATCCACCGCGCCGGCGAGTGGGTGACGAACCCCGACCACGAGACGACGCTCCGCGCCGGCGACGTGCTCCTCCTCCGCGGCCGCGACGACGGTCTCCAGACCGTCCACGAGGCCGCCACCGGGCTCCGGTACGACCCGCCGGACGTGCCGGAGCCGACCATCGAGGACCTCGAACGCGCCGTCGACTCCATCGTCCTGATGAAGGACATGAGCGAGCTCGCGGTCGACCTCGCCTACGGCGCGGTGCTGTTCGACAGCGAGGGCGTCGCCGAGGAGGTCGAGGAGCTCGAAGCCGAGGTCGACGCGCTCAAATCCCGGTTCGAGGCGTGGACGCTCCGCGCGGCGAGCCGGGTCGAAGACCCCGTGTCGCTCCGCGGGCTCGTCCAACTGGCGGGCGCGACCGAGATGATTTCCGACGCCGCGCTCGAAATCGCCGAGGGCGTCCTCCGCGGCATCGACGCCCACCCCGTCGTCGCCGCCGCGGTCAAGGAGTCGGACGAGGTCATCATCCGCCTGCAGGTCGCCCCCAAAAGCGACCTCGCGGAGGCGACCCTCGGCGACCGGCGCGTCAAGACCGAGACGGGGATGCGCGTCATCGCGGTCCGCCGGGCGGGCGGCCGCGAGTGGGTCGTCTCGCCGGGGTCGGAAACGCGACTCCACGGCGGCGACCACATCATCGCCAAGGGGACCCGCGCCGGCGCGGAGCGACTGGGCGAACTCGTCGGCGACGAGCGCGAGTTCGACGAGTAGGCCGGCCCGACCCGACCGAGACCGAACCGCCGGATTCGACGACTCAGAGCGTTTTACTCAGCCGATACGCAGAGACGAGCGTCAGCACCGTCGCGACGAGCAGTGCCGTCGCGGACGCGAGGACGAACGCGAGGAGGAGAAACCAGCCCTCGGGGCCGAGTATCGGGTACTCGCGCGTGCCGGCGAACGGGCCGAACAGTTCGAGGACCCGAAAGAGATAGGCGACGACGGCCAAGGCGAGACCGACGGCCGCCCCGATAGCGGCGTTTCGCGGCACGTCCAGCGCCTGCACCAGTCCCCCCGTCGGCGGCCGTTCGGGAACGTCGTCTGTCACGGTCGCCGGTTGCGGCCGCGAGACCATAGCGGCAACGCTTTCCTCGGGGCCTCAGTGGACCGAACCCCTAAAGGGAGACGGGTCCGAGGTTGGCGGTATGATTACCTTGGGAACGGCGAGCGCGGCCCCCGGGGAGATGGACGTGGGCCGCCTCGAAGTCGGCGAGTCCCGCGACGGCGGGAGCGTCGGCCTGCCCGTCGCCGTCATCAACGGCGCGTCGTCGGGCGAGACGCTCTACATGCAGGCGGCCTCGGACGGAGACGAACTCAACGGCGTCGGCGTCATCCAGCGGGTCGTCCCGCAACTCGACCCCGCGGAGCTCTCCGGGGCGATTCTCGTCGTCGGCATCGTCAACTACCACGCCTTTCAGGTCGCACAGCACCGCAACCCGATAGACGACACGAAGATGAACCGGGCGTACCCCGGCGACGAGCGCGGCACCTCCTCGGAGCGCATCGCGGCCGAGACGTTCGCCGCCGCCCGCGACGCCGACCTCATCGTCGACCTCCATCAGGGCTCGACGAGCCGGATGATAGACGAGGTCCGCGTCCGCTGTGGCCGCCACCACCGGATGCACGCCAAATGTCTCCGGCTCGCCAAGACGTTCGGGTGCGGCTACGTCCTCGACCAGAAAGGCCCCGACGGCCAGCTCGCCCGCGCCGCCCCCGACGCGGGCATCCCGACTATCGACCCCGAACTCGGCGGCTGTGTCGGCTGGGACGAAGAGAGCATCGAGAAGGGCGTCCGCGGCGTCTACAACGTCCTCCGCGGCTACGACTTCCTCGACGGCGACGTGGAACTCGAAGCCCAGACCCGCGCCCGCGGCTTCGACCAGTACGGCTCACCGGTCGGCGGCCTCGTCCGGTTCAAGCGCGACCTCGGCGAGCGCGTCTCCGCCGGCGACGTGGTGTTCGAGGTGACCGACGTGTTCGGCACGCTCAAAGCCCGCGTCACCGCCGACCACGACGGCATCTTCTGGCGGGCGCGCCGCCTCCCGCAGGTCGCCTCCGGCGAGTACGTCTGTTCCGTCGGCATCGACCTCGACACGTACTGACCCCCGACTCCGCGCTACCGACACTCCGACTCCACGCTACCGACACTCCGACTCCACGCTACCGACACCCCGACTCCACCCACTCACGTTCATGACGACATCACCCGAACTCCCGACCCGGCTCCGACTCGCGTGCGACGCCTGCGGCGAGACCTACGACGCGTGGCGCTGGCGCTGTGCCTGCGGCGAGCCGCTCGACTTCGCCACCGACCCGACGCCGTCGGCGGCCGACCCGACCGACGCCGACCTCGACTACCGCGACGGTCTCTGGGCGTTCGACGACTTCCTCCCGACGGAGCCGCACGCCAGCCTCGGCGAGGGGATGACGCCCCTCGTCGACGCCGCGGAGTGGGAGGCCTCGTTCAAACTGGAGTACGTCTTTCCCTCCGGTTCGTTCAAGGACCGCGGCGCGACGACGATGCTCTCCGTCGCGTCCGAACTCGGCGTCGAGCGCGTCGTCGAGGACTCCTCGGGCAACGCGGGGGCCGCCGTCGCCACCTACGCCGCCCGCGCCGGCATCGACGCCGAAATCTACGTCCCCGCATCGGTCAAGCCCTCGAAGGTCCGCGCTATCGAGCGTGCCGGGGCGAAGCCGGTCCGAATCGAAGGTTCCCGGCAGGCCGTGACCGACGCCTGCGTCGAGGCCGTCGAGGCCGACAACGCGTGGTACGCGAGCCACGCGTGGAACCCCGCGTTCTTCGCGGGGACGGCCACCGTCGCCTACGAAATCGCCGCCCAGCGCGACTGGTCGGTCCCCGACGCGGTCGTCACGCCGCTGGGCCACGGGACGCTCTTCCTCGGCGCGTACCGCGGTTTCCGCGCGCTCTACGAGGCGGGGTGGACCGACCGGATGCCCGAACTGTACGGCGCGCAGGCCGCCGGCTACTCGCCCATCGCCGACGCCCGCCACCACACGGCCGACGAGACCAACGACGTGGCCGACGGCATCCAGATTCTCGACCCCGTCCGCGAGGCAGAGATTCACGCGGCGCTCGACGACACCGGCGGCGACGCCATCGCCCTGTCGGCCGACGCGGTCGAAGACGAACTCGACCGGCTCCACCGCCACGGCTTCTACACGGAGCCGACCTGCGCCGTCGCGCCCGCGGCGCTCCGCGAACTGCGGCTCTCGGGCGTCCTCGACCGCGACGCCGACGTGGTCGTGCCGCTCACCGGGAGCGGACTCAAATCGTAACCTCGCTCAGTACACGGCCGGGACGGCGACGGTCATCGCCGGAGCCAGCCGAACAACGACCAGCCGCGTCCCGCGCTTTCGTCTCTGTCTCTGTCTCTGTCTCCGACCTCGCTCACCCGCGCTTCGAGGTCGCGCCGTCGCTCCCGCTCCGCGTCGAGTTCGCCGCGGAGCCGCTCGTTTTCGTCGACGACGTCGTCGAGCCACGCACGGAGTTCGTCGACCCGGTCGAACGCCCCGCGCTCGTCAATCGGCGACGCGTCGGTCGGGGTCGGCGGCCGTCCCCCCGAGTCGGTCGCCGCGTCGTCGCGTCCGCCACGCCGCCGGCCGCCGTCCGAGGGCGTTGACGACCGCCGGACCGCGCTCGACCGACCGGACGGGACGTAGTACTCGCTCGTCTCCCGAATCGCTCGCAGGACCGTCTTGGCCCCGTAGGTCGACCCGTCGGCGTACGCGACCTCGTCCCACGCCGGCCGAAAGAGCCCGGAGTCCCGAAACAGGCGACACATCTGTCGCGCGTCGCCGGCCGTCCAGAACGCGAGAATGGAACACAGCGCCGCGTCCGCCGCGTCGCGGTCGTCGTAGTCGCTCGTGTCACCCCGCCAGAGGTGAGTGAACGTCACGCGATTCACGGCGGTCTCGGCGCGGTGGACGATTTCGTCGTCGTCGAGGTCGTTGCCCGGACCGCTCATCTCGTCGAGGAGGGCGTCAGCGGGGGCTCGGTCCGCATCAGGTGCGACCGGGCCGGCCGGCGTCGGCGTCGGCGGTTCGGAGTCGGGGTCGACTTCGACGTATGCCCCGTGAACCGCCGCGAGCACGTCGCTCCGTTCTGTAATCGCCGCGGGCGCGCCGTCGACACGGTCGCCGGTCACGGGGCAGAACCGCGCGCCGTCCGAGAGTTCGAGGGCCTCGGCTCGGGTGCGTCCCGGCGGAAGCGTCCCGCGGACGATAACGCGGTAGCCCGTCTCTGCGGGGCGCACCTCCGCGTAGGAGTCGAGCCGGTCGACGAGCGCCCGCGCCCATTCCTCGGTCGCGCCGGTCTCGCCGTCGCGACACCTATCGAGCGTGATACCGACGAACGGGTCGTCGTCGGTGAAGACGTAGCCCACGCCGTCGGCGGGGCCGTCTCGGACGCGCGCGAGCGCTTCTTCGAACGTCGCCCGTGCCGACGCGTCTGTCACCGACGCGGGGCCGCCGGTCACATTGCACGGGACCGGCCGCTCCTCGCCGTCGTACGTCCGTGTTCGCCACCCGACCCAGTTAGCCCGTTCGAGCAGGTCGTCCGGGAGCTGTTCCCGCGTCGGGAGTGGTGGCGTCATCGCTACCGCTGGTCTCTGGAGCGGTGCAAAAGCTGTTTCCCGCAAAGTATTATATTTGATAATAGGGCAGACAGTATCACCGCGCTCGTCGGTCGCGGCCGGGTCCGAGTGTCGAAGAAAAGCTCACTGCGCGCGGGGCTTGCCCGCGGATTCGGTCTCAGTCGCCTTCGCGCCCTCGTAGGTGTTGAAGCCCAGCAGGTCGTTGAGCGGACACTTCTGGGTGACCGCCGTGGTCGCGAGGACCGCTCCGACGAGGAGCGCCGCGAGCGCGATGACGAGTCCGAGCGTCCCCGCCGCGATGGTCAGGAAGCCCGCGAGGCTCGCCGCCCCGACGACGATGAGCACCGGTCCGAGGACGGCGCGCGCGATACGGTCGTAGCCGCCGACGTTCTTCTCCATGGTTGATTCACCGGTACTAGGTACGCGCTCTGCGGCTAAATCGTATGCAGTCGGTTCTCGTCCCCGGAGAACCGTGACTGTCGCGGCGGCCGACACGTCGAGGGCTCGGCCCCGCTGGTCTACCCGCGGCCGCCCCAGTCTATCCAGTCTTGTTCCCAGCCGTGGCCGGCGTGCCAGCCTCGGCCCTCGTACTCGGGGTCCTCGCGTCGGGTCCGGTTTCTGACGATGCTCCCGGTCTGTTCGCCGTCAACGAGGAGCGGCTTGAACGACAGCGGACCGAACGACTCGGCCACCTCGCCGTCCTCGACGGCGACGAGCGTCTGCTCGCCGACGCCTTTCGGCATGACGAGTCGGCCGCCGTCTGTGAGTTGCGCGAGGAGTCGGGCGGGCGGGCGGACCGCCGAGGCCTCGACGAGGATGCGGTCGAAGGGCGCGTAGTCGGCCAGCCCCTCCGCGCCGTCGCGGCAGTCCACGAGGACGCCGCCGTAGCCGGCGCGCTGGAGGTTCTCGCGCGCCTCGTACACCAGAGAGCGCGTGATGTCGACCGCGTGGACGCGGGCGTCGCCGACGATTTCGGCGATGACCGCGGCGGTGTAGCCGACGCCCGCGCCGACGACGAGCACCTCGTCGTCCGGTTTCGGGTCGAGCGCGGAGAGCAGGCGCGCGACCGTCGTCGGCGCGAGGATGGTCGTGTTCGTGTCGTAATGCTCCGTCGGGCGGTTCTGGTACGGCGAGTCGGTGACGAACTCGTGTCGCGGGACGCTGCGCATGGCGATGGCGACGGCCTCCGGGAGCGACTCCAAGGAGTGCTCCAGGCCGTCGACCATGTCGTCGCGCAGCACCGAGTTGTCCATAGTCGAACTCGGAGGTCGGTCCTAATCAACCGCACGCTCGCCGACGACCGCCTGCTGGTCGGTCCCCGGCACGTCTCGGACCGCACAGCCGTCGAATCCGGCCGATTCGACCCACGAGCGAATCGTGGACTCGTCGTAGAGGTCGCCGCGCCCGGTGGCGAGCGCGTCCACCGCTCGCCCGGCCGTCGCGTCGGTCGAACACCGGCCGTGCAGGCTGTCGACGAACACCGCCGACCCGCCCGGTTCGAGGGCGTCGTGTGCGCCCGCGACGAGCGCCCGCGATTCGTCCGGGTCGCGCCCGGCGAAGGCGTCGCCGGCGAAGACCAGCTCGAACCCCGACACCGGCGGGTCAGAGCGGTCGCCCGCGACGAGGTCCACCCCGGCGCGGGAGAGGAGCGGTCGGACGACTTCGACGGTCTCCGCGTCGTCGACGAGCGTCACGCCGCGGCCGCGGGCGCGAAACTCGCGGGCGAAGACGCCCGACGCGCCGCCGAGGTCGAGGACGCGCGTCGCGTCGGGGGCCTCGCGGACCGCGGCGGTCACGCAGGCCCGGACGACCGTCTCCCCCGTGGCGTCCTGCGCGCCGAGTCGGTTCCGGAGCCAGTCGGTCGGGAACGCGGGCGACTCGCCGGACGCCATCGTCTCGGGGAGGTCGGCGTAGAGCGAAAAGCGGTCCAGCGCGTGGGGGAGGCGGCCGATGGAGCGCACGTCGCGCTTGGCGAGGAAGCCGAGCGCGCGGTTTGTTATCTCGTACTCGTCGCCGACGCGCTTGATGAAGCCCATCGCGGCCAGCGCCTCGACGGTGATGCGGGCGGCTCGGGGGTCGATGTCGGCGGTCTCGGCCACGGCCTCGGCGGTGCCGGCGCTCGTCGTGAGCGCGTCGATGACGCCGCTCTCGCGGGCGGCCCACAGGAGCGCGAGCGATTCGACCGACGACTGCGACCGGTCGCGGGTAGGCATGGTCGCACCGACGGGTCGGGAACAAAAAGGTCGTGCGTTGGGCGGGCGGTGTCGTCCGGCGTCGGAGAGAGGCGGAGTGGTTCGGCGTCGGAGGGGGGCGGAGTGGTTCGGCGGCCGATTCGCCCTTACCAGGCCGACCACGCGGTCGAGGTCTGGTCGCGGGCGTAGACGCGTTTCGCGTCCTTCGCGTACACCATGTCGCCGGGGTGGTCGAGCTTGCCGTGGCGGTACTCGGGGGCGTCCGAGCGGACGACGAGGCCTTCGATTTCGACCTCCTCGTCGCCGAACGCCTCCGTCTCGCCGACGACGAACTCGTAGTCGCCGGGGACGTTGACGGTGACGCTTCGGGTGTCCTCGCGCTTGCCGTCCTTCGGGTGGATGGTGACGTTGACCGCGACGTTGTCGACGACGCGGGTCCAGACGGTCTTCGCGTCAGCGACTTCGGCCTCGTCGGCGCGCTGTTCGGGGCCGACCTCGATGCCCGTGATGCGCACGAGCTGAATCGCCTCCGGCGTATCGACGATGAACTCGTCGCCGACCTCGATGGTCGTGCCGACCGGCACGGGCACTTCGGTCGAGACGGACTCGCCGTCCTGTGAGACGACGACGTTCATCTCGGTTTCGTCGGGAACCTCGACTGTCTCCTTGTGGACGTGGCCGCATTCGGTACACCGGACGGTCGAGTGACCGCCGGGCTTCAGCACCTCGTGGACAGTGGGTTCGTCGGGCGAACACGTCGGACAGGAGAGGGGGACGCGCTCGCCGGCGTCGGGTTGGCTCATACGGGTCGCTAGCCCATCAGGCCGTAAAAAGCCGCCTTTCTCCGCCTCGGCGTGGGAGTCGGTGGCAGGACGGTCGCTCGGCGAGCGGACCGACCGGCCGCGGTCGGGGCGTGAGGCCGTTCAGGGCCGCGGCAGGTCGACTGCCTCGCCGTCGGCGTACACCGTCGGCTCGCGGATGATACCGTCGAGGTGGAGCGGCGCGTCGGTGTCGCCGCCGATGCCGGCGTCGTCGCCGATGGCGATGTGGACCGTGCCGGCGGCCTTCTCGTCGAGCAGGACGGAGCCGACGAGGTCGGTGACGCCGACGTTAGTGCCGATGCCGATTTCGGCGAGGTTGTAGGCGTCGTCGCCGACTTCCTCCGCCGCGGCCTCGACCTGCTCGCGGATGTCGTCGTCGGAAATCTCGGTGACGTAGCCGTCTTCGACCTCGAAGCGGAGCTCCTGTCCCTCGTCGAGGCGGCCGTGGGGCATCATCGTCCCGTCGACGACGTAGGTGCCCGTCGCGGACGCGGGGCTGAGGAAGACTTCGCCCGCGGGGAGGTTCGAAAACGAGCCGGCGTCCGCGATTGCGCCGGTGTCAGCGAGCCACTCGCGGTCGCCGCGGACGAACGTGATGTCCGTGCCTTTCTCCGTCGTGACGCGCAGTTCGTCGGCGTCGCCGACGGCGTCGAGCATCGCCGCGCTGTGGTCGTAGATGGCGTCGTAGTCGGCGTCGAGGCCGGTGACGAACACCTCCTCGGTGATTCCCGGGAGGGTCGCGCCGCGAGCGCCGGCGTCGCAGGCGTCGCCGCGGGCGCGGGTGTGACTCAGGCTCTTCGTCGTCGGCGCGAGGAAGGCGTCGCAGGCCCGCATCGCGGCGGCGACCGGCGCGGGCGGCTCCTCGCCGTGTTGGTTCCCCGGCGGGTAGCGGGCGATAGTCGCGTCGTCGGTCACCTCGCTGGCGACCTCGTAGAGCGCCTCGCCGATGCGCTCGCGCTTGTCGTCGGTGACGACGGCGAGCGACTCGTCGGGCTGGAGGTCGAGACACTGGCGGACCGCCGTCTCGCTGGCGGCGCGGAGGTCTGCGTCGGATTCCGGCATGGGAGAACCTGCGCCGCCGGCGCTGTTAGGCGTTCCCATCCGGCTCTCTCCGCTCGGTTTCCGCCCCGTCGCCCCGAATCGGGCGGTTCACTCGCCTCGGAGGTAATCGAGGGACTCACTCGCCCGAGAGTTAATTTCTAAGTATTAACCATCGAAATAACTATAGTCGGCCCCGGTCGTTTCTCTCCCATGATACGAGTGGGTGTCAACGGCTACGGCACAATCGGAAAGCGCGTCGCCGACGCGGTCAACGCGCAACCCGACATGGAACTCATCGGCGTGGCCAAGACCCAGCCCAACTTCGAAGCGCACACCGCCGGCGAACGCGGCTACCCGATGTACGCCGCGATTCCCGAACGCTCGCCGCTGTTCTCCGAGGCGGGCGTCGAGCTCGCCGGCGAGGTAGACGAACTGGTCGCCGAGGCGGACATCATCGTCGACTGTACGCCCTCCGGCATCGGCGCGGAGAACCGCGAACTGTACGAGACGCACCACACGCCCGCCATCTTCCAGGGCGGCGAGGACGCCGACGTGGCCGACGTGAGCTTCAACGCGCGGGCCAACTTCGACGCCGCCCGCGACGCCGACTACGTCCGCGTCGTCTCCTGTAACACGACCGGCCTCTCGCGCATCATCGCGCCGCTCGAAGCCGAGTACGGCGTCGAGAAGGTCCGGGCGACGCTCGTCCGCCGCGGCGGCGACCCCGGCCAGAACTCCCGCGGGCCGATAAACGACATCCTGCCGAACCCAATCGAGATTCCGTCTCACCACGGGCCCGACGTGAAGACCATCTTCCCGGACCTCGAAATCGACACGCTCGGGCTGAAGGTCCCGGCGACGCTGATGCACGTCCACGCGCTCAACGTCACGCTCGAAGACGACGTGACCGGCGCGCACGTCCGCCAACTGCTCGAAGGCGAGAACCGCGTCTACGTCATCCCCGAGGGGATGGGCATCGACGGGGCGGGCAAGCTCATGGACTTCGCGCTCGACGCGGGCCGCCCGCGCGGCGACATGTGGGAGAACTGCGTGTGGGGCGAGTCCATCGGCGTCAACGGCCGGGACCTCTACCTGTTCCAGGCCATCCACCAGCAGTCCGACGTGATTCCCGAGAACGTCGACGCCATCCGCGCGATGTTCGACACCGAAGACCAACAGGACAGCATGGAACTCACGGACCAGACGCTCGGCATCGGCATCTCCGGTAGCCCGTCTGGATTCGCTGAGCAGGCGCGCGCGGAGTTCGCCGACGACTAACGGCGAATCGCCTGTTCAGTTCGGGACGGTTCGGTTCGGCGGACTGCGGGGCGGCCCGGTACAGTGCAGTGCGGTCGCGGCTTTTTCACCCACTCGATTCGCTCCCTCAGAGCGACCGCGACGCGACGTTCCCGGTGTCGAGGTCGACGACCGCGACGTGGAACTCGTCGTCCGCGCCGGGAATCGGCAGGCCGCCGGGGTTGATGTGCGTCGTCTTCCCGCGGTGTTCGACCACCCGCTCGTGGGTGTGGCCGCGCAGGACGAAGTCGTACGTCCCCGAGTCGACGAGCGCGTCGACCAGTCCGGCCTCGGTACCGTGGTAGACCGCTATCTCTTGGCCGTCGAGCGTCAGGTGCGCGAAGTCGCCGTGGTAGGTGCCGAACGAGTCCACCGCCTCGCGGAGCGCCCACTCGCCGTCGTTGTTGCCGCGGACGGCGTGGAAGTCGAACGCCGCTTCGAACGGCGCGGCCGAGAAGGGCGCGACGATGTCGCCGCAGTGGACGACCGCGTCAACGCCCTCCGATTCGAAGTGCGAGACCGCGGCTTCGACGTGGTCGAGGTTGTCGTGCGTGTCGGAGACGACGCCGAGTTTCATGCGCGTCGGTTCGGCGGCGTCGGCTATCAACGTTGGGTGACACGTCCGTGCCGCCGGCCAGACGGGGTCGCCGAGAAGAAAAACGGGAGCGCTGGGAACTCAGTCCTGCTTCAGCGCCTCGACGCCGGCGAGCGGCGCGCCGGTCAGCGCGCGGATGTACGCGCCGCCGGCGATGGAGACGTGGCCGAAGTCGCCTTCGTCCATGCCGTACATCTCGATGGCGCGGGAGGTGTCGCCCCCGCCGACGACCGAAAAGCAGTCGGTCTCGGCGATGGCGCGGAGGACGCCGGTCGTGCCGACCGCGAAGCGCTCGTCTTCGAACAGGCCGAGCGCGCCCTTCACGAAGACGGCCTCGGAGTCGCGGATGATGGGGTCGTACTCGTCGACCGTCATCGAGCCCACGTCGAGGTACGCGCGGTCCTTCTCGGTGATGTTGGCGACCGCGATTTCGCCGCGGTCGTCGGTCTCGTCCTCGTAGGCGAGGTCGACGGCGAGCGTAATCTGGTCGCCGCGCTCGTCGAGAAGCGACTCGATGGTCTCGCGGTTCGCCTCCCACTGGTCGTCGAAGAAGTCCATGCCGTCGAGGTCGAAGCCCACGTCGTTGCCGGCCGCGCGGAGGAACAGTTCGCCGGCGATGCCGCCGAGGAGGAACTGGTCGACCTTGTCACCGAGGTTGTTCATCACGTCGATGACGTCGGTGGCTTTCGTCCCGCCGACGACCATCGTCACCTGCCCGTCGAACTCGCGGGTGGCGATAGCGGAGTTGGCCTCGTACTCGGTCTGCATCACGCGACCCGCGTAGGCGGGTAACACGAGCGGGAAGCCGACCAAGGAGGCGTGCGAGCGGTGGGCCGCCGAGTAGGCGTCGTTGACGTAGGCGTCGACGTGCTCGGCGAGCGTCCGGACGAACTCGGTGTCCGCCTTGACCTCGGGGTCCTCCTCGGGGAGTTCCTCGTCGCACATCCGCGTGTTTTCGAGGAGGAGCACCTCGCCGGCTTCGAGCGCGTCGATGGCGGCGGTGGCGTCGTCGCCGTAGGTGTCGGCGACGAACCCCACGTCGCGGTCGATGTGCCCCGCGAGGATGTCCGCGTGCTGTTCGAGCGAGACGAAGTCGTCGCCGCCGGGGCGGCCCTGATGAGCCATGAGGACGACGCGGTGGCCGACCTCGGCGAGTTCGCGGACGGTCTCCGCGTGGCGGTCGAACCGTCGGTTGTCTTGGACCTCGCCGTCTTCGACCGGCGAATTGAGGTCGAGTCGGACGAGTACGCACTGCTCGGGGTCGAGGTCGTCGAGAGTCTTGAACATCGGGTGGAAGAACGTGGAGGGAGTATTTAGTGGTGGGTAGCTCGCGCTGAAATCGCGGGCGATTCGCGGCGGCGTCTACTGGTGAGTGACGAAGTGGGCGACGTCGAGCATCCGGTTGGAGAAGCCGAACTCGTTGTCGTACCACGTCAGAATCTTGTAGAGGCCGCCGTCGTTGACCTGGTTGGTCGTGTTGAGGTCGACGGTGCTGGAGAACGGCAGGCCGAGGATGTCACGGGAGGTGACCTCGTCGTCCGTGTAGCCGAGGACGCCCGCGAGCGGGCCGGAGTCGGCCGCGGCGCGGAAGGCGTCGTTGATCTCCTCGACGGAGGGCTTGTCTTCGAGGCGGACGACGAGCTCGGTGAGCGAGCCGTTCGGCACGGGGACGCGAATCGCCATGCCGTCGAGCTTGCCGTCGAGCTGGGGCAGAATCTCGGTTGCCGCCTGCGCCGCGCCGGTCGTCGTCGGGACGATGTTCTCGGCGGCGGCGCGCCCGCGGCGCTGTTTCGCGTGGGGGCTGTCGATGAGGTTCTGACTGCCCGTGTAGGCGTGGACGGTCGTCAGGAGACCGTTCTCGATGCCGAACTCCTCGTCGAGCACCTTCGCGACCGGCGTGACGGAGTTGGTCGTACAGGAGGCGTTCGAGACGACGTCCTCGCCGTCGTACTCGTCGTGGTTGACGCCGTAGACGATCTGCTTGACCGGCTCGTCGCCCTTCGGCGGCGCGGAGATGACGACCTTGTCCGCGCCCGCTTCGAGGTGTGCGGAGGCGTCTTCCTTCGTGCGGAAGATGCCCGTACATTCGAGCGCCACGTCGACGTCGAGTTCGCCCCACGGAAGCTCCGCGGGGGACTGGACGTTGTAGAGGCTCACCGAGGTGCCGCCGATGGAAAGCGAGTCGCCGTCGCGCTCGACGCCGTCGAGTCGGCCCATGACGGAGTCGTACTTCGCGAGGTACGCCATGTCGTCGAAGTCCATGACGTCGTTGATGGCGACCAGCTCGACCGTCGGGTTGTCGAGGACGGCACGGAAGATGTTCCGGCCGATGCGGCCGAAGCCGTTGAGTGCCACCCGCACCACGTCCGATTCGTCCACGTTCTCGCCCGCGCTGAGGTAGGATTTTTCACTCATGTTCGAGTAGTATCCGTATAGATATCCCGGGCGCAGGGGTATATCTGTTTCGGTAAATCCGGCTGAATCGAACGTTACCTTTCATTCACAATCACAATACCGACAGAAACGAACAGAACCAGTCAGACACGGGCGGAGATTGACACGCCAACCGGGGGCCGAACAGTCGGGTCGTAGACGGGCGCTCGCGGCCGAATTCTGGCGGCCCGCTGGCAGGTGACTGTCACAGGCAGAAACGTTTTATCCTCCGATTTCATAGCGGCCCTCATGGTCAGAGACGACCGCGACGACCCGTTCGACAACATCTTCGACGAAATCGAACGGATGATGAACGACATGACCGGAGGCGACGCCGGATTCGCCTCCGAGACCCACATCGACGTGTACGATGAGGGCTCTACACTCCGACTCGTCGCGGACCTCCCGGGCGTCGACAAAGACGCCATCGACCTCAAGTGCGACGGTGAGACGCTGACTATCAGCGCCGCCGGTGACCGCCGCGAGTACGACGAACGCATCCGCCTCCCGGCCCGCGTCGACGAGCACTCCGCGTCGGCCACCTTCAACAACGGCATCCTGCAGGTCACGTTCGACCGCGCCGAGGACTCCGCCGCCATCGACGTCGAGTAACGACTCGACCTCCCCGCGGCCCGTTCAGGACTTCTTTGCGACCCGCTCGACGAGCGCCGCCAGTCGGTCGAAAAAGCCGTCGTCGTACTTCGCGTCGTCGTCGATGGTCGGCCGGGCGTTCGTCTCGGAGACGACGACCCGCCCGTCGGACTCGAGCAGGTCGACCCCCAGATAGCGGATGCCCAACTCGTCGGCGACCGCCTCGGCGAGGTCGCGGTGTCGCTTCGGGAGGGCCACGCCGACCGCCTCCGCGCCGCGGTGGACGTTGTGCTTCCAGCGCCCGCCGTCGCGCGCGCCGTCGGACAGGCGGCGCTCCACCGCGCCGACGACCTCGCCGTCGAGCACCATCGCCCGATAGTCTCGCGCCTCCGGGAGCCACTCCTGAATCAGGAACGACTTGTCGCCGGTCGCCCGGAAGTCGTGGACGAGGCTCAGCACGTCCGCGTGGCCCGAAAGCGAGTCCGGGTCGTGGGCCTTGGCGATGCCGACGCCCCGGGTCGTGGAGTTCGGCTTGACGACGACGGGGTAGTCGAGACCCGCCGACTCGACGGCGTCGAGGAGGTCGGACTCGTCGGCCGGGTTCGAGACGCAGACGCTCCGCGGGACCGGCAGGCCGGCGCGTTCGAGCGCCGCGATGACGCCCGCCTTGTTCCGCGAGGTGAGCACGTCCTCGCGCGTGTTCACCCACGGAAGGTCGTGTCTGGCGGTGACGACGCCGCCCTCCATCGGGCGCGAGGGGTAGACGAAGCCGACGTCGAACGACTCTGCCGGCGGCGTCGAGAGGTCGAGCGCGAACCCCTCGGCGCGGAGGTGCCCCACGTCGATGCCGCGGTCGCCGAGCGGGCCGCGCATTCGCTCGAACGTCTCGCTGGAGGTGGTGACCGCCAACCGAAGCATAGGCTACGAGGCGGGGTCCCGGAGGAAAAGTGGTGGGTTCGAGGCGAGGCGCGTTCCGAGCACGCGCCGGCGCGCCGACGCGAACTTACGCGACGAGCAGTTCTTCGCCGCGGTCGACGACGATGCGGCACGGCGGCGACATCTTGTTGTACGCGCGGCGGAAGGCGTCCTTCGCGGTCTCCGCGTCCTCGACGTCGCAGTAGATGGTGAACACCGTCTCGCCCTTGGGGATGCGAGCGGCGGTCCCGACGACCTTCCCGAACGACTGGCGCATCCCGTCGGAGACGCGGTCCGCACCCGCGCCGGTCGCCTGCTTGTTCTCGCGGATGACGTGGTGCGGGAACTTGCGCAGAACCATCTTGTACTGCTTTTCGCCCGCGTGCTTGAGCATGAGGCGGTTGGCAGACAGACGCGCGGATTCGAGCGACCCGTGGCGAATCTGCACTTCCTCTTCGACCTTCAGGCTGATCTGGACGGGGTAGTCCTCGGGGTCGGCCTGCAGGTCGCCCATGTTGTGCTGTGCGATCTTCGAACCGGGGATACCCGTGATGTACTCGCGTCGGGTGTACGCCGGGTTCGTAATCTCCCGGTACATAGAGGCGGGTTTGTCTGACATGGTTACTTGTGAAACCGAAGGGTCAGGCGGGCTAAAAACGCTTCGAAGCTTCATTCGCCCGCCGCGGTCGTGTCAGGCGCTGGCACGCCGGTTCGTCGGGGCGGGCCGCCGAACCGCGTTCGAGCCACACCGAGCCCCGGTGGCGGACGGGTCGACCGTCCCGGCCGGGAGACAGTCTTATGCGCCGCCGCCGCCACGATTCGGACCATGTTGCTCGTCTGCGACTGTATGCCCGCGGACGGCCCCGCGTACTTCACCGATGCGCTCGCCGACCTCGCTCTCGACGGCCGCGAGGGGACCGTTCACTCGCTTCCCGACGACGGTCTCCCGACGCTCTCGAACGTCGACGCCGTCGTCCTCACCGGGAGCACCGCGGGCGTCTACGAGAGCGACGAGCGGCCGTGGCTCGACGACGCGCGCCTGCTCGCCCGCGACCTCGTCGCCCGCGAACTGCCCACGCTCGGCGTCTGCTTCGGACACCAGCTCGTCAACGACGCGCTCGGCGGGACCGTCGAAGCCGGCGACCAGCGCCGGGGTATCGCCGACGTTGACCTCGGCGACGACCCCCTGTTCGAGGGCGTCTCCGGGCGCATCCCGATGGTCCACGGCGACTACGTCGTCGCCCCCGGCGACCGCATGGTGACCGTCGCTTCCGCGGACTACTACGACCACCTCGCGACCCGCCACGAGGACGCGCCCGTCTGGACCGTCCAGTACCACCCCGAGTTCACGGCCGCCCTCCTCGACCGCATCGCCGACGACTTCGGCTGGCCCGACGACGACGCCGACCGCGACTTCGGCGACGTGACCGCCGACCGAACCGTGGAGAACTTCGTCGCCGCCGCCGGTTTGGACTGATTAGGGGTCGTCGCCGTCGTCGCCGTCCTCGCCGGTTACTTCGTCGTCGCCGTCGCCGCCGTCACCGCTGTCCCCGCCTTCTCCTTCGTCCCTGCTTTCACTCTCGTCCTCCTCGACCGGCGGTTCGCCCGTCTCGGGGTCGAGCGCGACGAACTCGAGCCCCTCGCGGTCGAGCATGTCGGCGGCTCGCTCCGTCACCGAGGGGGCGACGAGGACGCCGCGAACCGACTCGTGGTCGCCGAACTCGCGGTGGAGCGCGTCCACGTACCGGCGGAGCTGACTCGCCGCCGAGGGACCGACGCGCCGGCGTTTCAACTCCACGACGACCGGGACGCCGTCCGCGTCCTCGCCGAAGATGTCGATAGCGCCCGCGTCGCTCTGCCGCTCGGTTTCGAGCGGCTCGAAGCCCGGTTCGAGGCTGTCGGGGTCCGAGAGGATGTGCTGTCGCAGGTCCTCCTCGCTCCCGACGAGTTCGAGGTCGCTCCGGTCGTTGACGGCGTAGGCCGAGCACTGTTCGACGCGCTCGAACTGCACGTCGAGTCGCTCGTCGGGGCTCGTGCGCGTACTCCGGACCCGAAGCCGGCCGTCGCGGACGCTCGCGGAGTGGGTGCATCCCGGCGGTTGCCAGTTGACCGGCGTCCGCTTCTCGTCGGTGTGGACCAGAATCGAGCCGTCCGGCTTCAGGACGACGAGCCGGTCGCCGGGACCGAGTTCGCTCGTCGCGCGGCCGTCGTAGTCGACCGTACACCGACCGAATATCGTCACCATGTCACCGCGCTCGAAGGCGGCTTCGAGGTGGACGAGGGCGTCTCGGTGCGTCGGCCGGTGGAGTGTGTTCACCGTCATCCGGATGTCGTCCCGCGGTTCGTCGTCGTCGGGGATAAGCCCCGCGTCGCGCGTCGCCCGCGACGCACGCCGTCAGCTCGACTCGCTGGCAGACTTATGTCATATCCGTGCGTATATCTACCATGGCACCTGACTTCGCCCAACACAACCGAATCGAGATGTCGACCGAGGAGATAGACCGCCTGCTCCGCGAGGAGGGCGTCGGCGTTCTCTCGCTCGCGGACGACGGCATCGCCTACGGGATTCCCCTCTCGTTCGGCTACGACGCCGAGCGCGAGCGGCTCTACTTCGTCTTCCTCCGCCCCGGGGAGTCCTCGAAGAAGACCGAGTTCGCCGAGCGGACCGCCCGCGCGAGCTTCGCCATCTGGAACGCCCCGTCGCGCGACGAGTGGGAGAGCGTCGTCGTCGACGGCGAACTCCGCCGGGTCGACGACGGCGACTGGGATCGCGTCCACGACGTGCTCGCAGACAACGCGTGGTATCCAACCCTGTTTTCGGAGACGGAGCCGATGCAGGACATCCTCGGCTGGGAACTTCGCATCGCTTCCCGGTCTGGGCTCCAACGCCGGCGCGCGTGAGCACCGCGCCATCGAGTAGCCCGCCACGGCCACCGGTGCAGTCGACCCCGCACGCCGGTCTCGTTATCGAAGCCGGCGACGAGCCGAGTACTTAAACCTCCCCGGATAGCGCGGGGAGAGATACCTCCCGCTATCCGTCGTCTATCGAAGTATGAACTCGTCTTCCGCAGTCGCCGCCCAAAGCGCATCGACGTTCGACCCGAGCCGGAACCAGCAGGTCGCCGCGGAGCCGTCGGCGGTCCTCTCGGCGCTCAGCGACGGCGACAGCCGGCGAATCCTCGCCGCCTGCGACGAGGCCCCGCGGACCGCACAGGAGTGCGCCGAACTCTGTGACGTGCCGCTGTCGACGGTCTACCGGAAGCTCGACCTGCTCACCGAGGCGTCGCTTCTCGACGAGCGACTGCGGGTCCAGACGGCGACGCACCACCCGCGGGAGTTCGCGACCAACTTCGACACGCTCTCGTTTTCGTTCGACGACGCGGGCGTGTCGCTCGCGTTCCGGCAGGTCGCCACCGACGGCGGCGAAGACGGCGCGGAGGGCCGGTCGCGATGACCGCAGTGAGAGCGTCGACGCCGTCGCCGTCGCCGACCGCGACGCGGGGCGTCGAATCGACGCGACGGACGGACCGAACCGGAACGGCGCTCGCCTCGCCGGAGGTGGACTGATGAGCGCGACGCCGCCGGCGGACGACTACGAGTTCACCTGTCCGCAGTGCGGCGAGGGCTTCGCCGTCAACGGCGGGATGCGCGCGGCGGTCCTCGAACGCGGCTGTCCCATCTGCGGAAGCCCCGCCTCGACCGACGCCTTCGACCAATGTCCCGCGTGAATCTCACTTTTCGGCCGCGCCCGGTCGAGGCGCTCGGCCCGCCGCGGGCCCGGCGTTCGAGAAACAGTAGGCTACATATACGTGTACCACGCGTACTACGAACCACATGAGCGACAGCGCGGACTACACGTTCGTCTGCCCGGAGTGTGCGGAGTCCATGCTGGTCAACGACTCCATGCGCGACGCCCTCCTCCAAAACGGCTGTGTCATCTGTAGCGCCGCGCTCACGACGGACGCCTTTTCGACCGCCTGAGTGTCTCCCTCCGCGACCGAGTCCGCCGATTTCGTCCGACTGGACTCGCGCGAGCGCCGCCGAGAAGTAACAGTAATTACGTCGGCCGCGAGTCTGGTGGTACGAACCGATGTCTCTGGACCAACAGACCGAACTCTCGCCCGACGAGATACACGAGGTTCTCGCTCGTCACGAGACGGGCGTCCTCTCGCTCGCGAAGGCGGACGAACCATACGCGATTCCCATCTCCTACGGCTACGACGGCGAGAGCGGTCGCTTCTATCTTCGGCTCGTCTCCACGCCCGAAAGCGAAAAGCGGCAGTTCCTCACGTCGTCGCCGCGGGCGCGACTCGTCGTTCACGAGTCGAACGACGGGAGCTATCGGAGCATCATCGCCGAGGGGACGCTCGAACGCGTCGACCCCGACGACCTGACCGTCGAACGCATCGTCCAGTACGGCAAGGCCAAGCGCCCGCTGTTCGAAATCTGGGGCGAGACGAAGCGCGACCTCGACATCCAACTGTTCGAACTCGCCCCCGAGACGCTCGGCGGCCGGGCCGTCGAACTGGACGACTCGGAGCCCGAGCAGTAATGTCCGCGGTCGTCGCATCCGAGGCGGCGCTCGTCTCGGCGGTCGCCGCGTCCCCCGGCGAACCCCGACTCGCCCGCGCGTAACACGATGCCAGCCGGTATTCGCGCCACGGTCGAATTCGCCTCGCCGTCGGTCTGCCCCGTCGCCTCGGTCGCCCACTCGACGGACTCCGTCGTCGATTCCGTCTCGACCAGCGTCGTCTCCACCCCCGGCGACGTCAGCGTCTCCGAGTTCGTCCTCGAGGCCGACGACCCGCCGGAGGCGTCCGCGCTCGAACCCATCTTCTCCTACGGCTCGAAGCACCTCTATCGCTACACGCACGACGGGAGCGCCGGCTGTCCCTGCGAGTGCCTCGGCGAGTTCGGCTGTCCGGTCGACCGCTACTTCGCCCAGCGCGGCAGTCTGACGCTCGTCTTTCACGCCGCCGACTACGAGCAGTTACAGGCCGTCATCGGCGAACTTCGCGACCGCTTCCCCGGTCTCGACATCAAGCGCCTCGTGCGCTCGCCCACCGGGGACGCCCCCGGCGACAGCGTCTTCGTCGACCGCGGGAAGCTCACCGTCCGCCAACTCGAAGTCCTCCAGACCGCCTACGACATGGGCTACTTCGAGCGCCCGCGCGGGGCCAACGCGACCGAGGTCGCGGCCGAACTCGACATCAACCAGTCGACGTTCTCGGAACACCTCGCCGCCGCCCTGACGAAACTGCTCGGCGACGTTCTCGAAGAGGGATAGCGGTTCGCCGCCACCCGAGTCCGCCGGGAGTATATAAACGTCCCACGCTATCGGGGTTGTCAGTTAGTCCCCGTTCGCCGAATCTACAGAGGTATGAGTCAGGCTTCGCTCCCGTTCGATTTCCGCTCTGCAACGGCCGCCTCCGAATCCCGCGTCGTCGACGACCACGCCGAGGTCGACGCGCTGTTTTCGCTTCTCGAAGACGACGACTGCCGGCGTATCCTCGACGCGACCGACGGTATCGCCCGCTCTGCGAGCGAACTCTCCGAGGCGTGTGACCTCCCGCTTTCGACCACCTACCGAAAGCTCGACCCGCTCGTGGACGCCGGCCTCCTCTCGAAGCGCCTGCGTATCTCGCGGTCCGGTACCCACACCGCCGAATACGAACGCACCGTCGACGACGTGACCGTCTCCGTCACCCCGTCGGGCGTCGAAGTCCGCGTCTCGCACCGTGACGTGGCGCAGTCGGCGTCGGTGACGGCCTGAGCGTCGGGCTCACGTGTTCCAGTCGCCAGTTTCGCCGCCGTCGCTGTGCCTACTTAAGATTCTACTCTCCTCGGGGACCGTTTCAAACCGTACAGTAGTGATGCCGCCTCCCGGATTTGAACCTCACTCGCTCGCTCACTTTGTTCGCGTCGCTCGCTGGTTCAGAATCCGGTCGGATCGCATTTACAGTACCTGCCACGCTCGCTTCGCTCGGTGGTCAGGGACAGAGAAATGCCGCCTCCCGGATTTGAACCGGGGACAGCTCGATCTTCAGTCGAGTGCTCTCCCAGTCTGAGCTAAGGCGGCGCGATTCGACAGACGCGCAGGAGCGAAAAAACCATTTCGAATTGCGACGCTACGACCCGCTGTACTCCGACTCTTCCCACCCCGTCACGTCGCTCGGGATGAGTTCGCCGTTGACGTGCCACTCGCGCGGGCGGAACGAGACGCCGAGCAGTGTCGCGTAGAACCCCGCGACGAACGCGACGATGATGTTGCCGGGGATGCCGCCGATGCCGGCGCTCCCGACGAGCGTCGCACCGTCCGTGTACGCCGTCAACTGGATGACCCACGCGACGAGCATCACGACGAAAAGCGGCAGGTACACCCGCCGGAGCCGATGCGACAGCGCCTCCTCGAAGGGTATCTTCATGTTCGGCGTGCGGTAGTCCTCGCCGAGTTTCTTCCGCCAGTCCTCGTCGAGGACGCCGCCGTCGGGGTCGAGCGCGTACGCCCAGACGTTCTGTTGAATCAACCGGACCCGCGAGCGCCAGATGTCGTACGCGCGGAAGCGCCGCGCCTCGATACAGAGGAAGATGCTCAGCGTCACCACCCCGAGGAGGATGATGTAGTGTGGGTGCGTTTGTGCGGAAAACGACCACGTCAGAATCCCGGCCATCAGCGTAATCGCCCAGTTGCTGGTCCGGTCCAGCCGCTCCCGCCACGATTTCATCCGGTGTATCTCGCCCCGGTAGAGGTGTGCGAACGACGAACCCGGGCCCATCGTCTCGTCGAAGACGCCCGCGCCGATGTGGGTGTCGTCCATTCCCGCGGGAGGTTCAAGCTCCCCGTCGTCGGACATTGTTGTTCGTTTGATGCACAACCACCGAGAGGTAAGAGCCTTCTGGGTCGCGAGTTGGTGTGGTGGCGACTGTCCGACGCGCGGCCGTCTCGCGTCGGACGGCCGCACGGCTCAGGGTGTGTGAAAAATTCTCAGAAATCGATTCGTCTGTTACTGAATTCGGAGGCCGAATTACAGGCGGGTGACGTTCGTCGCGCGCGGGCCCTTGGGGGCCTGTTCGATGTCGAACTCCACTTCCTGCCCCTCTTCGAGGTCCGGACCGCCAACATCTTCCATGTGGAAGAACACGTCGTCGTCCGCGTCGTCAGTAGAGATGAAACCGTAACCGCCAGTGTCGTTGAAGAAGTCGACCTTACCTTTCGCCATTGCGACTGTACAACGTGCCTGCGAACGGATAACCTTTCCGCATGGCGTGGGTATCGCCCGCCCGGCTCGCGGTACGCCGGCGAGCGCCGCCGCTCGCGGGCGTGAAAAACGGAAGAAAGTTCGTCAGTCTGTGAATGTACTGCGGTGAACGGAACCCTGCTTAGAGGCGGGTGACGTTCGTCGCGCGCGGGCCCTTGGGGGCCTGCTCGATGTCGAATTCGATCTCCTGCCCCTCTTCGAGGTCCGGACCGCCAACATCTTCCATGTGGAAGAACACGTCGTCGTCCGCGTCGTCAGTAGAGATGAAACCGTAGCCGCCAGTGTCGTTGAAGAAGTCGACCTTACCTTTCGCCATTGCGTCTGAATCCAGCGACCTCACGCGGATAAGTCTTCTGAAGAACGTTTCTGGGTCCAGTGGTGCCGTATTTTCGGTTCTCCGGGGGTGAAACGTCTGAACTCTGTATTGTTCGATTGCGTCGCCGAGAATTCGGTTGCCGCCTCCCGGATTTGAACCGGAGATAGCTCTCCTGTCCGGCGGTTTGCGTCCCCGTACTGGCTATGGCGGCGCGCTCGGTTCCGACGTCGATTAGGTGTTCCGGTGGTCGAAATGACGCAAGACAAACTCGAACCTATCACGCCGGAACGCGCCAAGAAGATGTACCAGAACCGAATCTCGAACTCTCAATAGGAGTTCAAACATTCACTGAATTGACCTGTCGACCGAGTCAGAACAGAGTCGGTGCGTCTCGACTTTCCCGTCGTCGACTGTGGAACAGATATGGTGAACAGTATACTTGGCAGACAGACATAACTTTGACCTATCCCTGATTTTCTTCAAATTCACGTCCTTCAATCACCGGATTCTCTTCACTTCGTAGGTCGTCCATATCTCGTTCGAACTCACTCAACAATCGTGGCATATCCTCAATAATCCGACGGCTCTCCTCGCGGAGTTCGTAGTAGTGTTGTTTCTCGTCCTGAATTTTTCGTATCAGCGCACTGAATCCCGGTTCGCCGGACACTTCTGGAGTGTTGTTGATTCTCTTTGAGAGTGGGCCGAGAATACTCGTACAACTGTCAACATCGCCTCCGCGTATTTCGTCCGCTAACTCTTCTACTGATACGGGTCTATCGTTCTCGTATAGGCACTTCAAGAGAGTCACTTGGCCTCGCGGCATGGCCCTCCGACAGAGCGCTTGCTTGATGCCACGATTTGTGTGAGATGTGTCTGTTGAATCACTCATATTGTAAGCATCTCTCAGTATTTGCTCTCGATATTCTTCCTCAACTCCCGCTCGGAACACCAGCGGTTCGTGAGAGTCTTGATACGGCGACCCACTCGCTTGCTCTAACTGGTCGTAGACTGCGCTAATCCACGCCCGACGGAACGACTGCGATACCATTCGCTTCGGCTCTCCGGTGAACTCGACCCAATGGGGTGTCTCGTCGGTCGCTTCCCCCGAGAGGGCATTGAACGCCATGTGTTCGTCGGCAGTCTCGATTAATTCATCCACGTTCTCTGTGTCGGCACCAACGATGAACCCGGTCGTCGGTTCGCCCGAGAAGAACGCACCGAGGACATATCGGTTGTTGATGGATACGGCGATTCGGTCGTTTTGGGCGATGGACGTGACCAGCCGTGCGTCGTCTTCAGCAAGACCAGTCGCCGCTATCAGATCGTTCAGCAAGCCAAAAAAGTCAACCGCCCATCCTCGATTCGGGGCCTGCTGAACGCGATTTACCAGCGTGTCATGCACCTCTTCGTTGGCGTCAATCTCTTTGGTGGTCGGTTCGGTATCGTCTACGAATATTGCGTTCACTTGTGGCGCGTCCGAGGAAAGCGAGGTGCCGGATTCGGTGTGGGTTGTTGGTGTTGAGGGCGACGATTCCACGAACTCGTCCAATTCCCCGCTATCGACGGAGTCACTTTCAGACCAGAGTCGGGTGAACCACTCGTTCAGTTCGTCTATCTTTGACTCGGCGGTAAACTGAATTCCCATCTCTGTCCGGCCAAATATGCCCTTCTCTGTGAGGTTCGCCGAACCGATGACAGCCGAATCGTCGGATAGGACGGCCTTCGCGTGAACGTTGGGGAAGTGATGAATCTGTTCCCGGTTCGTCGCTATCAATTCGCGTATTTCGTCCCGCGTGCTTCCACCGAACGTCCCAATCCACGCTTCCACATCGGTCACTATCCGCCAGTCGTTAGCAGGAGCGAGGATGCTTTTCAGGTAACTCGGGTTGATATACGGACAGACAATCCGAACATTTTCCGCGTCGGCTGTATCCCGAATCGCTTCGTCGAATGGCGATTCAGCACTGTCATAGCTACCCTCTGAATGGTAGATAAAGCGAGACATTAGCATAAGAGAGGTCCTTCCGGTTGAAAGTTCCCACGCTGATCAAGGCCGACTGCGGTCTACTGTGGTCACATCGACGAGACGGCGCGACCAGTATACGGATTCAACGGCCACCAGAACTTAATAGACACCTGCCAGAACGGATGCACTCGGTCGGGTGACGACCGCGCTTGTGGCCCTGCTGACGCCTTCTCACAGCACGTCCATAAATAACCGCCACCTGTATCGACCGAAAACTGTGCGCTGAAGACCCAATACCTACAAACTCATTCCGAAATGAGGAAGGACCGAAAGGGGGGCGGAACGTACAATGTAATGGAACGCCCGACTGCGAAGGGTGCGCCCGGTTCCCGCTTCAAATCACATCGAGACTCTTGGAAGCAACACCGCCGAAATCAGCCGCTATACGGATATACAGAACGAATATCAGAATATACCGCCTCCCGGATTTGAACCTCACTCGCTCGCTCACTTCGTTCGCGTCGCTCGCTGGTTCGGGTGGGCGAACCTTGCGGCAACCGAGTGAAGCGAGGTTGACGGAGCGGTTCAGAACCCGGTCGGATCGCATTTACAGTACCTGCCACGCTCGCTTCGCTCGGTGGTCAGGGACAGAGAAATGCCGCCTCCCGGATTTGAACCGGGGACAGCTCGATCTTCAGTCGAGTGCTCTCCCAGTCTGAGCTAAGGCGGCTCGCACTCTCCCGAAGCCGGACCGTATCAAAAAGACTTTCGAATCGCCCGTCGGCGATGGGTCAGCGGTGCCGACCCCCCGTCGGACTCGCCCGCTCCCGCTCCGCCCGCGAGCGAATCCCCGTGAGCATCTTCCGCTCCATGACGAACTGGACCGGCTCGACGACCAGCCGGTTCATCGCGCGCTCGCGGAGCGTCTCCGACCGCCCGCGGAACCTGACGACCAGCCGCGTCACCCCGGGCGCAACCTCGTGCAACGCGAAGGTCCACGTCGCGGGACTCTCTCCGGTCTCCCACCCCGGCGCGCTCAGCACGAGGCTCCGCTCGGGTTCGACCAGCGCGACCCGGAACGACGGCGCGCCCGACCCCGGCGGGCCGAGTCGTATCTCGTCGCCAACGTCGAGTCGTTGGTGGTGCGGGAGGATTCGGTCCGCGTTGTGAATCTGCAGGCCGAAAACGTGCTCCAGTCGCTCGTAGCTGTAGAAGCCGCCGCGACCCTGCCCCAACTGGACGACCCACGGCCAGACCGCCCGCACGGGGGCCGTAATCGTGATCGCCCGCGTCGAGGAGACGTCCGCCTCGCCGACGAAGTCGTCGCCGGGGAGCCACCCCGTCGCCTCGTCGTCTGTCGTCCCCCAGCGCCTGTGCCACGGCCGAACCGCGAGGAGGTACGTCCCGACGACGCCGATTCCCGCGAGACCGAGTGCCCGGATGAGTCGTCTCGTGCCCATTGCCTTCACCGTTCGTGCCCCCTTGGAGAGGGGGTGAGATAATCCTACCTCCGGGACTCCGAACCCCGGGCGACCACGACCCAGACGAGTCCACCGAGGGCCGCCCCGACGAGGTTCGCCCCCGCGTCGGCGACGCCGAACGACCGATACGGGAGCACCGCCTGCACGAGTTCGATACCCGCTCCGAACGCGCCGGCAGTGACGACGGCCGTCGCGACCTCCTCGCGCCCCCTCGCGCGAACCGCGGCCGCGAAACCGAACCCGAGGCCGGTGTATCCGACCGCGTGGACCCACTTGTCGAGGCCGACGAGTCCGAGCGGACCCATCGGTGTGAGGCTTCCCGGCGGGGTCGGAACGACCGACACCACGAGGACGACGAACGCGTACCCGAGGGCGACGGCCGCCCGCCGCGGGTTCTCGCGGAGTCGCGTGGTTGGGTTCACTACTCGGTGGTGGGTCTGCCTCCGGCTAAAGGGTTCGCGTCCCCGTGACTCGCATGCGACCACACGGGATTAAGTGGCACGCGAAAAACATGTCTTCGACTACCGTGTCACTACTCCCCCGCTGGTTCACCTCCAAGAACTTCGCCGTACAGCTCATCATCCTCGCGTTGGTGTTCGACCCGCTCGGGCTCGTCGGCGGCTACCTCCTCGGTCCGTCGCTGGGTGTCGAACCGCTCCTCGGGGCCGCCTATGGCCTCGTCGTCGCCAACTTCCCGATGTCACTGTTCGTGATGCAACGGAGCGTGTGAGTCGGGCGGATTCGAACCTCGGTCGCAACAAGTTGCTCCCTGGTTCGATTCCGCCCTCACAGATGTTTCTGGTCTCACGCTGTTCGACACAGAAACATGGGCTCGGGCGGATTCGAACCACCGACCTCAGCCTTGTAAAGGCCGCGTCATAACCAACTAGACCACGAGCCCCGCACCTCAATCGAACCGGTTCGCGCTCATAACGGTTTTCGTTTCGCCCGACCCCCGGAACCCTTAGACGCGCGGCGACCGTCACGTCCGGCAATGACCTCTCGCGCGCGAATCGCTCTGCTCGTCGTCGCCGCCGTCGTCGCGGTCGCGAGCGTCGCGTACCTCACAAACCCGGCGGTCGTCCCCGGCTCGACCGACGGCTACGAACGAACCACGCTCACCGTCGTCGAGGACGAGACCGGCGAGACGCTGGCGACCGTCGACGCCCGCGTCGCCGACACCCGTGCCAAGCGCTTCACCGGCCTGAGCGACACCGAATCGCTCGCCGAAAACGAGGGAATGTGGTTCGTCCACGACTCCTCGGGCACCTACGCCTACGTGATGCGCGACATGGACTTCCCGCTGGACATCGTCTTCGTCGCCGAAAACGGCACCATCACGCGCATCCACCACGCCGAACTCGACCCCGAGGGGACCAGCGAGTCCGACCTCACCCGCTACCGCGGAACCGGGAGATACGTCCTCGAACTTCCCTACGGCTACACGAACGAGACCGGTATCGACGCGGGAGACCGTGTCGAAGCCGAGTAGAAGCGAAACGCCCGAAGGGCCGGCGACCGTTAATCCAACCATGACAGAACACATCGCGGCGCTCTCCGAACTCGAAGGCTGGCGCGCCGAGGAGTTCGCCGCGCGGGTCCACTACCGCGGGGCGGACGACGCCTACAGCATCGAGTACTACGAACCGTCCGACTGCGTCCTCTACTGGAAAGTGAAAGGCGACGGCGAGGTCGCGGTCCCCGTCGGCCGCGATACGGTTCCCGACCCGCTCCGCGAGCGCGTCCGACAGGACCTCGTCGAGGCCGGCGTCGACCCCGACGTCGAAGACCGAGTCGTCTGAACGCCGACGGCGCGACCGACCCGCCCGACTCCCCCACCAGTCGGCGTTGCAGTACGTCACGAACGCTGATACGTAGTTGGTAACAATCTCACAATATCTGTATTTGTGTCGACGTGTTGTAGTTGGCTGAGTGCCATGTCGACACACATCACGAAGAGAGGGGCGCTTCGCGGACTGGGCCTCGCCGCGCTTCCGGCGTTCGCGCCGGGCGTGTTGCAACTGCGGACCGACGAGGCGAGGCTCTCGGGATGCGCGAGCATCACCGAGTCGGGGCGGTACTCCCTCGACGGAGACCTCGACTGTCTGGAGATTCTCGCCGACGACGTCCGCATCGACGGCCGGGGGTACGCCGTGGACGGCGAGACGACGATTTCGGGCAGTCGCGTCTCGATAGCCGACATCGCGCTGATGAGGGGCGGCCGAATCACGGATTCGAGCCGGGTGACGATAGCGGACTCGCAAGTCGTCGGCTATCCGGGCGACCAGTCCGATTCGGTCCCGCAGTTCGTCCTTACGGACTCGGAGCGGTGCGAAGTGACGAACACGAGTTTCGTTACGCCGACCGTCCGAGGCGTGATTCTCGACCGAGTCGAGCGAACCCGATTCGAGTCGTGTACGCTCATCAGTCCGGTCGTGCTCACGCTCACGGACTCGCACCGAAACGAGTTCGTCGACTGCGAGTTCAGAACCGACACCATCCAAGTTTCGCTGTACGAGAGTACGCGAAACAGCTTCCAACGGAACCTCGTCGACGGAGAGGGCCCCGGATTCACCCTCCGCGACAGCCACCGAAACCGCTTCGTCGAGAACGAGGTCCGCATCATCATCGCCGGCTTCGAACTCACCGGAAGCGACCGTAACGCGATTCACAGGAACGTCGTGACGACCGGCCTCTCGGCCCACGGCGTCACGCTGGAGGACTCTCACCGCAACCGACTCATCCAAAACGACCTCTGCGGCGTCAGCCAACAGCCGGTCGTCGAATCCGGCGGTTCGAGCAGGAACACGGTTCGGAACGCCCGGTGTTAATCTACCGGCGGCCCCCTCCCCCACCCGAGCGCTTTACTGCGCGCGCCCCCTGAACCGTTGTCGTGCCCCCTGAAACCGACGACGACCCGTTCGAAGACCAGCGAGCGCGGGTCGATAACCCGATGCGGCGGCTGTTCGCCGAGTACGGGCGCGACAACACCTTCGAGTTCCTCGTGGGCGTCCTCGCGAGCGTCGCCGCCCGCGTGCTCGACCTCATGCCGCCGGTCGTCCTCGGCCTCGCTATCGACGCCATCATCCGACAGGACACGTCGTTCGCGGCCGGGTTCCCCGTCCTCCCCGAGGCGTGGATTGCCCCGTTCGTTCCCGCGACCAGAGACGGCCAGTTCCTCTTGGCGGTCGGTATCATCGTGTTCAGCTTCACCGCCGGCGCGCTGTTCCACTGGCTCCGCAACTGGGGGTGGAACGCCTTCGCCCAGCAGATTCAACACGACGTTCGGACCGACACCTACGACCGGATGCAACTGCTCAACATGGACTTCTTCGCCGACAAGCAGACCGGCGAGATGATGTCCATCCTCTCGAACGACGTGAACCGCCTCGAACGGTTCCTCAACGACGGGATGAACTCGTTTTTCCGTCTCTTCGTGATGGTCGTCGCCATCGCGGTGGTCCTCCTGTCGTACAACTGGCAACTCGCGCTCGTCGCCCTGTTGCCGGTGCCGCTCATCGCGCTGTTCACGTGGAAGTTCGTCGGTATCATCCAGCCGAAGTACGCCGACGTCCGCTCGTCGGTCGGCAAACTCAACTCCCGACTGGAGAACAACCTCGGGGGCATTCAGGTCATCAAGACGTTCAACGCCGAACCCCACGAATCTGACCGCGTCGACGGCGTCTCGATGGACTACTTCGACGCCAACTGGGACGCCATCAACACCCGAATCAAGTTCTTCCCCGCGCTCCGCATCCTCGCCGGTATCGGCTTTTCGCTCACCTTCGTCGTCGGCGGCCTGTGGGTCATCAACGGACAGGGCCCCGGCCCCTTCACCGGCGACCTCGCGGTCGGCGAGTTCGTCACGTTCATCCTGCTCACCCAGCAGTTCGTCTGGCCGCTGGCCCAGTTCGGGCAGATCATCAACATGTACCAGCGCGCCCATGCCTCCAGCGCCCGCATCTTCGGCCTGATGGACGAACCCGCGCGGCTGGTTGAACAACCCGACGCGCCCGACCTCGCGGTCTCCGAGGGCCGCGTCGAGTACGACGACGTGACCTTCGGCTACGGCGACGGCGAGACCATCGTCGAGGACATCTCCTTCGACGTCGACGGCGGCGAGACGCTCGCGCTCGTCGGTCCCACGGGCGCGGGGAAATCGACGATTCTCAAGCTCCTGATGCGCATGTACGACCCCGACGAGGGGCGCGTCAGCGTCGACGGCCAAGACGTGCGCGACGTGACCATCTCCAGCCTCCGCGAGTCCATCGCCTACGTCAGCCAGGAGACGTTCCTGTTCTACGGAACCGTCCGCGACAACATCACCTACGGGACGTTCGACGCCGACGACGAGGCGGTCGTCGCCGCCGCCAAGGCCGCCGAGGCCCACGAGTTCATCTCGAACCTCCCTGACGGCTACGACACCACGGTCGGCGAGCGCGGCGTGAAGCTCTCGGGCGGCCAGCGCCAGCGCGTCTCCATCGCCCGCGCTATCCTGAAAGACCCGGACATCCTCGTCCTCGACGAGGCGACCTCGGACGTCGACACCGAGACCGAGATGCTCATCCAGCGCTCGCTGGACGACCTCACGGCCGACCGGACGACGTTCAGCATCGCCCACCGCCTGTCGACCATCAAGGACGCAGAACAGATCGTCGTCCTCGAAGACGGCCGCATCGTCGAGCGCGGCACCCACGACGACCTCCTCGCCGAAGACGGCCTCTACGCGCACCTCTGGGGGGTTCAAGCCGGCGAAATCGACCAGCTCCCCGACGAGTTCGTCGAGCGCGCCGCCCGCCGGCAGGCCGAGGTCGACGCCGGCGACGACTGAGCGAAGCGCCCACCACTAAGAGCGGGGCCGTCCCTTCTGTCGTCATGCGACTCTCCGAAGCCACCTGGACCGAGGTCGCCGCCCTCGACGCCGACCTCGCGCTCCTCCCGGTCGGAAGCACGGAACAGCACGGCCCGCACGCGCCGCTCGGTACCGACGCGCTCAACGCCGAATCGGTCGCCGAGGCCGGTGCCGAGGCGTTCGACGGCGAGGTCGTCGTCGGCCCGACCATCCCGGTCGGCGTCGCCGAGGAACACCGCGCCTTCGACGGGACGCTCTGGGTCTCACCGGACACCTTCCGCGCGTACGTCCGCGAGACCGTCGAATCGCTCGCCCACCACGGCTTCGACCGGGTCGTCGTCGTCAACGGCCACGGCGGCAACATCGACGCGCTCGCGGAACTCTGCCGGCGCGTCTCGCGGACGAGCGACGTCTACGCGGTCGCCTTTACGTGGTTCGACGCGGTCGGCGACCACTCCTCGGACATGGGCCACGGCGGCCCGTTAGAAACCGCCTTACTCCGGCACACGCACCCCGAACTGGTCCGCGAGGACCGAATCGACGAGGCCCGCGCGGGCGGTGCTGACCGCTGGGGCGAGTGGGTCTCGGGCGTCAACCTCGCTCACGACTCCGACGAGTTCACCGACAACGGCGTCGTCGGCGACCCCGCCGACGGTGACGCCCAACGCGGCGCGGAACTGGAATCGCTCGCGGCCGACTCGCTCGCGTCGCTCCTCGACGCGGTCGAGCGCCGACAACTCGACTGAACGACCCGCGGGCGGCGCACCGGCTCACCGACTGAGCGGCGGGCCGGCGGGGCGAGTTACTCCGCTTCTTCCTCGTCGTCGTCCGCGTCGGCGGCTTCCGCCGCTTCGGCCGCGTCGGTGAGCGCGCCGCGGAGTTGCGGCATCGTATTGGTGAGGTCGCCGACGAGTTCGTGGGCCTCCTCGACCATCTCGATGAGCTCTTCGAGCTCTTCGATGGCCGCTTCGAGGTCCTCGGGGTCGTCGAACGCCTCGGCGCGCTGGCCGATGACGTACCACTTCTTGGCCTGTCGGACGTGTTCGGCCGCCCCCTCGACGTTGAGCGAGGAGCGGAGGCCGTTGAGGACGCCGAGGATGTTGTCGGCCTCGGCCTCCCACACGTCGTCCGGGTCGGGGAGCGCCGACCGCGCCTCGCCGAGGTGCTCCTCGACGTCGGCGCGCATCTCCGCCGCCGCCTCTCCGAACAGGTCGTCGTCGCCGAGCGTGCTTTGACTCATGCTCACACGTTCGGCACGCGGGGGTTTAAAAACGACCCCGAAAGTGAAAGTGAAATCGAACGACTCGGTCGTGGTCGCGGCCGTTTTTCCGACCTCACTCGACCGACACGAGTTTCATAAGCGGGTAGCCGTCTTCCATCTCCATGCGCGTCCGGACGCGGACGTCCTCGTAGTCGATTTCCATCTCGACTTCCATGAACCGCCCCGTGAGTTCCGTGTAGTCGGCGGCCGACTCGGCGAGTTCGGCCTCCAGCGCGTCGTCGAGGACGTGCACGGAGACCGACTCGCAGTACGGTTGGTTCTCGATGGCCTCGGCCATGGCCCGTTCGAGGCTCCGGGCGCTGTCGGGCGACACCGGCGTCCCGGCGAACTGGTGGTAGAGCGTCCCGAACTTGATGCCCGCCTCGAAGCAGGCCGTCTGGGGGTCTGTGACCATAGCCGGACCTCTGTCGCCGGCGGGTAAAGTTCGCCGGTCTGCGGGGTCGCGCGAGCGCGAACCGGTCCTTACTTAGCCTCCCTCGCCGGACGTAGAACCGAATGGACCAGCCGGTTTTGCTGACGGGGGCTGGCGGGCGCGTCGGCCAGGCGATACTAGGGCACATCGGTGACGCCTACGACTGGCGGCTTTTGGACCGCGAGCCACTCTCCGACGAGAAGATACCCGAATCGGTCGACCCCACGGACGTGTACGTCGCGGACGTCACCGACGAGACCGCCGTGCGAAACGCCATAGAGGGCGTCTACGCCGTCATCCACCTCGCGGGCGACCCGCGGCCCGAAGCGCCGTGGGACAGCGTCCTGCGGAACAACATCGACGGCACCCAACAGATGTTCGACGCCGCGGTCGACGCCGGCGTCGAGAAGTTCGCGTTCGCCTCCTCGAACCACGCCGTCGGGGCCTACGAGACGATGGACCGGACCCCGGACATGTACCGCCCGCACCACGAGTTCCGACTCGACGGGACGGAACTGCCGCGCCCGAGTAACCTCTACGGCGTGAGCAAGGCCGCGGGCGAGACGCTCGGCCGCTACTACCACGACCACCACGACATCTCGGTCGTGAACGTCCGCATCGGCAACCTCACCCAGCATCACCCGCCGAAGGAGTACGAGCGCGGCCAGGCGATGTGGCTGTCGTACCGCGACTGCGCGCACCTCTTCGAGTGCTGTATCGAGGCCGACTACGACTACGAAATCGTCTACGGCATCTCCGACAACGACCGCAAGTACTACTCCATCGACCGCGCCCGCGCAGTGCTCGACTACGACCCGCAGGACAACTCCGCCGAGTTCACCTTCGAGGGCGAACCCCTCGACGAGGCCTGACGCCGCGTCGGCCCCCAATCTCTCCTCACTCGAACAGGCCGCTCACGTCGTCTTCGCGCCGTCGCCGACGGCGGACGTGCTCACTCAATCGCTGAAACACCAGTCCGCGCTGGGCCCCGTTCCGCACGAAGTCGAACACCATGGCCGTGAACTGCGTCTGCGCCCCGTCGGCGACTTCCTCGCGGGCGTATTCGACCGCGTCGGCGACGACCGACTCGTCGTAACCGTCCAGTTCATCCGCGAGTGTCTCGGCCGCGACGGCGACGGCGTCGAAATCGAGGTCGTCGTACGTGACGACCCGGCCATCGAGTCGGAGCGCGAGCGGGTCGTCGGCGACGGCGGGGTCGCCTTCGAGCCGTGAGAGGAACGCCCGCACCTCGGCGAGGTCGACGCCGCGGTAGTCGTCGGCGAGGCCGTCGAGGTACTCGCGGGCGCTCCGGGCGAGGCCGACCGCGCCGGAGTCGTTGCCGTCGCGGGCGTGGTGGACCGCCGCAGTAAACTGGATGAGCCCGTGGAGGAACCGCTCGTCGTCAGTGTCGCGTTCGAGCGACAGCCACCGGGACTCCCACGCGCCGTGGGCCGCCCGATACGCGCCCGCGTTGTAGATGGCGACGCCTGCGCGAAGCGAATCGTCCATGCGAACCGTTCGCCGTCCACGAGTAAAGAGTCCGCGAAGGACGCGCTCCCGCGACGTAGGGCTTGCATACTTATGCCTCTCGAGAGCATATGAGGTATGATAGCACATGAACACCCTCGAACCCCTCGTCCGAGGTGTCGAACGATGACTCCCTCCCCGGTTTGTATCCGCTGTGGTGAGCAGTACCTGTTCTCACGGTCGTACAAAGGCAACTACTGTCGAGACTGTCACGGGTCGTGGGTCGCCGAGCCCCGGTCCGAGGAGACGCCTCGCCCCCGTCCACAGCGGTCGCGGACGACCTCGTCGGTTCACCGCCGCGATGACGACGAGCGGTCGCCCGGCCTCGAACCCCCTTACGACGAGGCGTAAGCGCGCGTTTCGCGGGCCGTGACTGCCGAGAGCGCTCGGCGTTCCGTGATTTCCCCGACCTCACGATTCGCATTTGAGGTCGGTAGGTTCCCGATGGCCGATAAGGAGGCGAGCGAGCGCTCCGAGACCGGGTGAGGAATGCCCTTCGCCGACGACACGCACTTCAGCGAGCACGGGGCGCGCCGAACGGCCGACATGGTACTCGACGGGGTCGCAGAACCCGACCGAATCGAGAGCACAGAGGGCTCTCGACGGTCGGTTCCCGAGAGAAACGTCCTGACGGAGATTTGAACTCACTCGCTCCCTTCGGTCGCTCCCTGTTCAAGTCTCCGAACGCGGTTTCAACGAGGAACGGACTCCTCGCTTCGCTCGTCGTGTAGTTCCCGAGAGAAACGTCCTGACGGAGATTTGAACTCCGGTCCCTGGCTCCGCAAGCCAGGAGGATAGTCCACTACCCTATCAGGACTGTCTTACTGCATTCTCCGGTACTCGACGGTTACTTAAGACGGTTACGATGTGGACTCTCAATGAACCGCGGGACCACGGCACGAGGCGGGCGTCGGTGTGTGTCCCGCACGCAAGGACTATTTTCGCCGGCGAGCCTAGCCCCGGACGTGAATCGACGCGCGCTCCTCTTCGGAACCGTCGGACTGTGCGCCTCGCTCGCGGGGTGTTCGAGCGGCGACGACGCGGCGGAGCAGTCGACGGCGGGCACCAGCACTGGGGGCGAACCGGTGTCGCCGACGCCGACGGAGACGCCCCGCCGTCCGCGACTCGTCGGGCGGTCGTTCACTCCCGTTCGCGCCGACGCGTGCCCGGCCGGCGGGTCGGCGCTGGCGACCGAGACGGAAACTGGCGTCTCGGTCGTCGGGTGCGTCTCGGGGGCGGCCGAATGCGCCATCGCCCGACTCGCGCGCGCCGACTACGACGCGGAGTCGGACGTGGCCACGGTCGTCGTCGAGACGGTCGAGCGAACCGACGCGGAGAACTGCACCGAATCGCCGGTCACCCGCGGCTACGAGGCGACCCTCCGGTTCGAGAGCGGACTTCCCGGCCGGGCGGTCGTCGTCCACGACGACGCGGACGGCCGCCGCGAGGTCGCCCGCATCGACGTGGCCGCCTGACGGTCGCGTCCGAACGTTCAAAGCCGAGGGCGCGGCCACCCCCGCTATGTCGCTCGATTCGTGCCGTCGCTCGCGCGTTCCAATCCGGAGGAAAACAACGCTTAAGCGCCGCCCTTCCCTGTTCGACCATAGTATGAGTACGACGTTTGGTCTGCGGCGGCGCGCGCGCTTCGTCCCGGGAGGTGGCGCCTGATGGGCGTCATCCGGGAGGTCTACGACGACCTCGACACAGATGTCGAGTTCGAGGAGTTCGAGGCGGCGGTCAACGACAAGGTCGAACAGATGGGCGGCCTCGCCGACGAGGAGACGGCGGCGATGCTCATCGCCCACGAACTGCGCGACGAGGAGGTACACGGTATCGCCGACATCGAACCCGGCATGGAGGACGTGAAGTTCCTCGCGAAGGTCGTCAGCATCGGCGAGGTGCGGACGTTCGAGCGCGACGGCGAGGACGAAGACGGGCGAGTCGTCAATATCGAGGTCGCCGACGAGACCGGACGCATCCGCGTCTCGCTGTGGGACGAGATGGCCGCCGGCGCGAAGGAGAACCTCGAAGTCGGCACCGTCCTCCGCATCGGCGGTCGCCCGAAAGACGGCTACAACGGCGTGGAGGTCAGCGCCAGCAAGGTCGAAGAAGACCTCGACGCCGAGGTCGACGTGCAGGTGCTCGACACCTACCGCGTCGAGGACCTCGCGCTCGGCCTCTCGGACGTGAATCTCGAAGGCAAGGTGCTCGACGCCGGCACCGTCCGGACGTTCGACCGCGACGACGGCACCGAGGGTCGCGTTTCGAACCTCTCGGTCGGGGACCCGACCGGCCGCGTTCGGGTCACGCTCTGGGACGAGCGGGCGGACCTCGCCGAGGAGCTCGAAACGGGCCAGTCGGTCGAGGTCGTCGACGGCTACGTCCGCGAGCGCGACGGCTCGCTCGAACTCCACGTGGGCTCCCGCGGCGCGGTCGAAGTCATCGACGAGGACATCGAGTACGTCCCCGAGACGACCGACATCGGCTCGCTCGAACTCGGCCAGACGGTCGACATCGCCGGCGGCGTCATCGAGGCCGACGGCAAGCGCACCTTCGACCGCGACGACGGCTCGGAGGGGCAGGTGCGAAACGTCCGCCTCAAGGACGACACCGGCGACATCCGGGTCGCCCTCTGGGGCGAGAAGGCCGACGCCGACGTCGACCTCGCGGACTACGTCGTCATCACCGACGTGGAGATACAAGAGGGCTGGCAGGAGGACCTCGAAGCCTCCGCAGGCTGGCGGTCGTCGGTCGCCGTGATGGACGAGGCGCCCGAGGGCGCGGCCGGAACCGACGCCGGCGGGTCCGCCCCCAGTCCGCCGAGCGATCAGGGTCTCGGCGCGTTCTCCGGTGATGGGTCGTCCGGCGGGTCATCCGGGTCGTCAGACGGCGCGTCCGCCTCGAACGGCGGGTCCTCGTCGGACGCGTCCGCGACCAACTCCGCCGGCGAATCGGTCGAGTTCACCGGGACGGTCGTGCAGGCCGGGACACCGGTCATCCTCGACGACGGCACGCAGACCAAGACCGTCGACACCGACGCCGACCTCGGTCTCGGCGACGAGGTGACCGTCTCTGGGACGGAGACGGACGGCCGCATCAGCGCCGAGACAGTCGAAGTCCACACCGGCGCACAGCGGTAGGACGGATAGACCACCGTTCGCCGGTCACCGGTCCCCCACCGCCCCGCGGTCGGCGGAGCGTCGAATCTGACTCATCGTTCGTCCGGTTTCCGCGGGCTCTCGGCGCGAAATCCGCCCGCTTGGGGGAGTTCCATGCGATAAAATACAGAAGGAGCCGCGACGGAAAGGATTATACGCCGCACGGACCCGATATGTGGGTATGAGTGTCGAGCTACCGTTCGCCCCGGTAGACGCGATCATCCGGCAGAACGCAGGTGAGTTGCGAGTGAGCGCCGGCGCCGCCGAGGCGCTCGCCCGCCGGATTCAGGACCGCGGCGCGGAACTCGCGATAGACGCCGCCGACCGGGCGACGGCGGACGGTCGCAAGACGTTGATGGCCGAGGACTTCGGCGTTCAACAGGTCGTCGACCGCGACGAACTCTCCCTCCCTATCGCCCCCATCGACCGCATCGCTCGCCTCCGAATCGACGACCGCTACCGGGTCGCGATGGACGCTCGAATCGCCCTGGCCGATATCCTCGAAGACTACGCCGTCAACGTGGCGGGCGCCGCCGTCAAACTCGCCCACCACGCCGACCGGCGGACGGTCCAATCCGAGGACATCGAGACCTACTTCTCCCTCTTCGAATAATGCAATTCGGCTACAGCGAAACGTGTCTCGACCACGATACCGGGCCGCGACACCCCGAGACGGCCGACCGACTCCGGGCCATCCGGCGCGGGCTGGCGAAGCGCCACGGCGTCGAGTACGTCGACGCCCCGCCCGCCGAGAAATCCACCGTCGCGGCCGTCCACGACGACGGCTACGTCGACGAGTTCCACGACTTCTGTTCCGACGGCGGCGGCAACTGGGACCCCGACACCGTCGCCGTCGAGGCGTCGTGGGACGCCGCGCTCACGTCCGCCGGCCTGGCGGAGTGGGCCGCCCGCGCCGCGCTCGACGGTGACGACGGCCGCGACACCCCGTTCTCGCTCGGCCGCCCGCCGGGCCACCACGCCGTCGAGGACGACGCCATGGGCTTTTGCTTCTTCAATAACGCCGCCGTCGCCGCACAGGCGGTCATCGACGACGGCCTCGCCGAGCGCGTCGCCATCTTCGACTGGGACGTCCACCACGGCAACGGCACGCAGGACATCTTCTACGACCGCGGCGACGTGTTCTACACGTCCATCCACGAGGACGGTCTCTACCCCGGCACGGGCGAGGTCGAAGAGACCGGCGAGGGCGACGGCGAGGGGTCGACCCTCAACGTCCCGCTCCACGCCGGCGCGGGCGACGCCGACTACGTCTACTCGTTCGACGAAGCTATCGCGCCCGCCGTCGAGCGGTTCGACCCCGACCTGTTCATCGTGAGCGCCGGCTTCGACGCCCACCGCCACGACCCCATCTCGCGGATGCGCGTCTCGACCGAGGGCTACGCGATGCTCACCGAGTGCGTTCAGGACCTCTGTGCGGCGACCGACGCCGCCATCGCGTTCGTCCTCGAAGGCGGCTACGGCCTCGACACGCTCTCGGAGGGCGTCGCCACCGTCCACGAGACGTTCGACGGCCGCATCGCGATGGACCCCGAGGAAGACCCCGACGACAAAAACGTCGAGCTAGTCGACGACGTGCGCGCCGCTCACGGTCTCGGCACGAAGTAGCGACCCAACTCGGCACCGAACGAGTCGGCGAGGGCGGCCACGTCGTCCCCGACGAGCACGTCGTAGCCGTCCTCGCTGAGCGTCGATTCCACGTGTTTTCCGAGCGCCACGTCGAACAGCGCGTCGCTTTCGAGGAAGTCGGTCGCCGAGGTGAACTCCCGTTCGCGCTCGACCACGTAGCGGTCGCCGTCCAAGAACGGCCCGTAGTGGTCGTCGCCGCCCTCGTACGCGTCGTAGAACCCCTCGGCGTGCCGGCGGACGTGGACGGGCGGCCCCTCGTGGCGCTCGACAGTCGGGCGCTCGTCCACCGAGAGTTCGACGAAGAGGACGGCCTCGCCGTCGCCGTCGGCGAACGTCGCGCGTCGGAACACGTCGAAGCCACGTCTATCGAGGCCGTCGGCGACGCCGGTCAGCGACTTCTTGAGCTGGGGGTAGAGCTGATCGTCCACGAGGTCCGGGCAGTCGAAGACGACGGCGACGGCCGAGGTCCCGCGGCGGGCGAGGTGGTCGCGAACGCCGTCGGGGTCGAGCGCCGGCGGGTCGGGCCGGAAGAACAACGATTCCCGCGGGTCAGAAAGCAGGTCGCGGGCGTAGTGCTGGAGTCGCGCGACGTTCTCCGCCGAGCAGACCGCGGCGACGTTCCGCTCGGGGTCGGTCGGGTCGATGACGACGAGCGGGTCGGAAAAACTCCGCGTCCCGTGGTCCTCCGGGTCGAACTCGACCTGCGGATTCCAGTCGGCGGCCGCCAGAAGCAACGGTTCGAAGCCGCCGTGTTCGACGACGAGGAGCTCGGCGAGATAGCCCGAAAAGCCCTCGGTTCGGAGGTCGCTCCCGTAGGCATCGATGCCCTTCAGGAAGCGCTTGAAGACGCGCACGTCCGCCGCGAGGTCGTCGTCGAGGCGCTCGGTCAGGTAGGCGTTGTGGAACGGCGTCCGGTCGACCGCCGAGCGGATGTCCGAGGCGGACGGCACGTCGTAACAGGGGACGAGGTCCACGTCGAAGCCGTCGTGGTCGCCTTTCACGTAGGGGTGTTCGGCGTACTCCTCGTGGCCGTCGGGGAGGACGGCGTGGCCGACTTCGAGGCCGTACGCTTCGAGTTCCTCGCGGTCGAGGTCGGCCGGGAAGCGCACGAACAGGTCGATGTCGCGGTCGCCCGAGAGCCACGTGCCGCGGGCGGTGCTGCCGACTTGGAGCGCGTCGGCGTCCACCGGCAGGTCCGCGAGGGCGTCGTGGACGCGGGATTCGAGCGCCGCCGCGGCGTCCGCGAGCGCCCGACGCTCCGCCTCGTCGGGGTCGATGCGCTCGCGGACCGCGGCGGCGACCGCGTCGAGGTCCGAGTTCGTCATGCCCGCTGGTTTCCCGCGGGCGGGCGAAAGCGTGACGGTGCTCCCGCGACCGCGTCAGGCGGTGGCATCCGCCAGCCGTCGGGTAAAAACGAAAGCCCTATCAAGAAACATCGAATACGAGAGAGTGCAGACGAAAGCCGCCGTAGCTCAGTTGGTAGAGCACCTCGCTGTTAACGAGGTTGTCCCAGGTTCGAGTCCTGGCGGTGGCGCTTTTCCCTAATCTCACGCTGACGAGCGGTTCGTCTCCGGTTCGTCGGCGACGGCTTCTGATAAGACATAAGAGGGACGACTGAAAAGAATCGACCGAGGGCCCCTAGCTCAGTCTGGTCAGAGCGCTCGGCTCATAACCGGGTGGTCATGGGTTCGAACCCCATGGGGCCCATAATAATTTTAGTCGTTTTGTTGCTGATGAAAAAGGCACACTACGGCCCCTAACGCGCCTAAATTCGCCGTTTCCGCGAAATCTCAAAACGCCCAAAAATCCCAATTCCATAAGCTCTGCTTACGGACCGGCCCGCAGTCGGGCGATAACTTTAGCCGGGGGTGTTCGATAGATGTCGCGGGCTCGTCGAGAGACGAACCTGTGGCGGTACGTCCGCTACGTCTGCGGCAGTTGCAAAGCGTGGTGTCTCGTCGACCACGCTGAGCGCGCCGCGAAGATGCGCGAGTGCAAGGACTGCGCGCGCATTCCCGCCATCGAGGACGAGATTCGGGACCACCGACTCACCTCGCTGTTGTGGGCACACCAACTGGCCGCAGAAACCACCGCAAGGACCGGAACAGCGGAGGGCGGGTCCCAGTCCGCCCGGAGCGGCCGGAAGCAGGGGCTTGCCCCTGACCCGGAAGCCGGTCCGCATGAGGCCGGCGGCCGCCGGCCGAAAACGAGCGGCGGTAAGGCCCAGTGCCGTCTGAGCGATTTCATCCGCACAGACGGGGGTTCGCGTGAGTAACGCGGGCACCCGCGCCCCCGGTGGTCACGACTCACCAGCCGCGCGTGCGGTCTCCCGGAGAGACGAATGAGCGTCGGAAAACGCTCATCGTCCGAAATTGCCGACGTGTGGGGTTCTCGCCTCCGCCTAGACCGATGTAAAGATACCTACCTCGTGGACTATCTGGGCGACCTCGGCCTGCTGGCCTACGGGTACGACCCGGCAGACCCGGACGACGACCTCGAACTTCGCGGGCGCGACCGCGACCGCGTACGGCTGGTAAAACGCATCTCGACCTCGCCAGAGGGGATTTACCTGCCGACGCTCGTCTCCGAGTGCGTCAAGGGTCAGTACATCGGGCAGTGCGAGCGGTTCGACGGGAGCGACCCGGACTACCAGTTCGTCTACCGGTTCTTGAACGACCTCGACGGGCACGACCCCCAACTCATCGAAAAACGCCAGTCTGACGGCATGACGATGGTCACCCCGACAATTTGCCTACTTGACTTGATATCAGAAGGCATTACTCAAACAACCAGGGAACGCGACGACCTGCTGTACGACCGGCATTTCTGCGAAAACTACCTGAGAACCGCGAATGAGGTCGATGACTGGGGTCGGGACCTGCTGGAAGACTCTTTACATCGGTACCTGAAGCGTATCGAGAACTACCAACTGCTGTTCGACGTCCACTTCTGCGGGCGACGTGGTGGCGACACCACCCGCCGGATGACGAAAGAGTACAACACCCGCTTCAACTCCCAAGGGCGACTGAGAAAGACGTGGGCGCGCTACAACAGCGCGCTCGAACACGCCTACGAGAAGTACGACAACGCTGTCTTGATGACGCTGACGACGGACCCCGGCACGTTCGACGACCCGACTCGACCCGACCCGCGCTCGCTGTACGACGGCATCTCGTCGATAAACCCGAACTTCAATCGGCTCCTTTCGTACTTCGATTCGGACCCGTCGACGAAAGACGACACCAGGAAGGACGGCGTTCCCAGCTGGTCACCGGCGCTCAACGGCAAGGTGACCGGGCGACCTCGCTACCGGCCACCGTACCTGAAAGCCCTGGAGTTCACCGAGAAAGGCTACGCGCACCTGCACGTCCTGATGTTCGACGTGCCGACCCGCGAGAGCGACGGGATGCCGTTCCTGATAGACAAAGCGGAGCTTGAACGGAAGTGGAAGGACTACGGTCAGGGCCAAATCGTCGACCTCTACCCGCTCGTGTTTCGGGACGATCTCGATGAAGTCGGGAACTTCGGCACCAAAACGCTCGTCGACGACGACGGCGACCAGTTCGAAGTACCGGTCTCGAAAGGATTCGTGGACTGGTACCGCTACGGCGACCACGACCACAGCGAGGAGTGGATAGCGAAGAATGCGCGGTCTCACGACCTCATCGAGTTCTACGACGACGAGAGCGGAGAGGACAGCGACGAACAGATGCAAAGCCGAACGGCTGGCGCGTACCTCGGAAAGTACCTCTCGGCCACCTTCGGGTCCCTGCTCGAGGCCTCCGAGTCGTTCGAGGACGCGAAAGAATCGGATTCGTACGCGGACAAGGCGGCGACGTGGAAACTCGGCCTCTACTGGGCGACCGGTAGGCGATTCTGGTCCATCTCACGAGACATCGAGAAAGCGATAGAGAGACCCGAACATCTGCAAGACCCGGACGTTCGGCACGCTGTTCGGGAGCTCTCTATCGACTCTCTACAGCTCGCGTGCGATGGCGCGACAGTCGAAGAACTCGACCTCGACGACGTAGTGACACCAGGCGTCGAATCGACGCTCCCGGAGAGTGCCGATTTCTACTGCCACATCGACTACCTGGGTTGCTACGCCTACTGGGATATGCCGACGGCCGACGCGACGGCTACGAATCTTGAACACGTCGAAGATTATGTTGCGTCGGGAGGACAGCCCGAATACCCCGATGTTGGCGGCGAGAAACCCCCGCCGGTCGCCGACGTGTGGGGATGAGGTAGGTTCCTACCTTACCCGGTGATTCCACTTTCACACGGCTGGTAGGTACGACTAGTACCAACTATCGGAATGTCTAGTTGTAATGGCGTCTGAACCAATGTCGTTCGACGACTTCGAAGAAACGCAAGTCGAAGACGACTACGACGACGGAGTAGAGGAAATCAAGTTCGAAGTGGACCAGCCGGTCATCGGCGTTATCGTCGACATTGACCACGACGTGGGACCGAACGAAAACGACGTGATTCACCTCGCGCGCGGCGGCGACCTCGGCGACCGGGTGAAGTTCTGGTCGAACGGCCAGATTCGCCGGACCATCGACAAGAAGGGCCTCGGCAACGGGAGCTGGCTCGCGGTCAAGAAGACCGCCGAGACGCGGACGTACGAAATCGAGCACGACGACGGCTCGACCGAGGAGCGTGAGTACCACGTCTTCGACGTGAGGGGCGAGTAATGGCGTCGCGCTACTCGCAGGGCCTCGGTGGCCTCGCGTCGGACTACGCGATGCTTCGGACCATCCCGGCGCTCCTGTCGGTCGTGTTCGTTGCAACGGGCCTGTACGCCTTCGGCGGCATCTCCGACATCACCATCACGTGGCTGTCGAACTACACGCTGACGAGCGAGCACGCGACGCTCGGCGGGATTCTCGTGTACGCTGTGGCGTTCATGTCGAGCGAGACGAAATCGCTCGAACACTACGAGTACTGGGAGATGGCGTTCATCGTGGCGTCGCCTGCTGTCATCCTCGGGTGGCAGTACGTGACCGAAATCAAGGACCTCCTGCTCGGACTGGGCGACCCGCTGGGCGCGCAAGTCGCGTTCCTGATTACGGTCGTCGGCTGGGCGGTCGCCGTGAGGTAACCAGCCCATGACCCTTCCTTTCGGCCTCACCAGACTGGAAGCGACTGCGACGCTCGGCTACCTCGCCGCGTGTCTCGGTGCAACCGCGTTCATCATCACCGGAGGTCTCTGATGGCGCGTGTGCATCCGCGGCGCTTCCTCGTCGTTCTGCTGTCCGTGCTGATAGTGACTGCTGGCGCGGCTGGTCCGGCGTCGGCGGCGCTCGGGTTCCAAGACTGCGATATCTCCGATTCAGCGATATCGGCGTTCATCAACAGTCTGATTAACCCGAACGGCGACGAGTGTCGGTTTAACCCGACCGACTCGACGCAATCCCTCGACGGAACGCAGGATAAAGTCGAACTTTATTCTGCGGCGTCAGCTGAGAAGACGTCGCTCGCCTCGTACAACACGGCGATGGACAACTACCTGAACGACACTGAGTCCGTCGCGTGGATGAAAGCGCAGGTAGCGGTCGCTGAAGCGTATGAGGACGGCAAGACGAAAGAGCAGGCCCGTATCGACGCGAAGCAGGCGATTGCTGACTACTACGCTATCAAGCAGAAGAACGACCTCGCGCGGTGGAATGCGTCGTTGACGGCGACGACGACCATTGAAAATCGCTCTGAAAGCGACCCGATTAACGACTCTGCGTTTGTCACTCGAGATGAGCGTGTTTGGGACGTTGCTACGAATTGGCAATACTCGAAGACGTACGAGGGCGTTGACACGACCTCGGTGAGTCTTGTCAATGGCTCGTCTGCTGATGCTCTCGGGTTTAACTTCACGTTCCGAGAGGGGTACCAAGGTTACGACCGTACTCACCATTACTACGTGACTGCGGCGCGTCACCAGTGGAATCCGAACGGTGCCCTCTACTTCGAAGTGAGTGGCTGGACTATCCAGCCGCCTAACGAGAATTACGAGTCCAGCAAGTTCGTTAAATACCAGTCGTTTGCGGACCGCTGGTCGCGTTACGAGACGAAGAACGACGACCTCCAAGCCGAGGCGGGTAACTTCGTGAATGCGACCTACGACGACTTCGCGGCTGGAAACATCAACTCATCCGACGTGATTAGCGCGAACACGGCGATGTTCGAATACGGTACCCAGTCGGGTTCTGATTCGGACTCGCTGTACGACTCGACGGCGGCGCTCGCTCTGATGGGCTTCGATGTGCCGGATATGCAGTCGTCCGGGCTGATGAACGTCACCGACCAGTCTGGAACAACGAATATCACGTATCAGGGCCTCGTGCTGGCTCGTTCCGCGCCGAATGGGTCGTGGTCGGTCAACACGACTTACAACGCCTCGACCATCGACGGCCCGGTGTTCATCGCGACCGCGACCGGCGAGAAGGTCGACCTCGACGGGAACTTCACCATCACCGAGATAACTGCCCGCGACGGGTCTTCGGTGCAGTCGCAGAACACGACGACGTACGTGTACAAGACTGCCAACACGAGTGAGTTCGTCAACATGACGAACGAACTCGAAGCCCTTCGCCAAGATATCGAGGAACGGGAGCAGTCAAGTGGCGGCTCTGGTGGCTCCGGTGGCCTCAACTCGCAGGCGCTCGGGATTGCGCTTCTCGTGGGTGCTGGTGCTGTACTGCTCATCCAGCGGGAGGGCAACGAGTAGGATGTTCGTCTTTCTACTGAAGCGACTCCCAATCGGAACCATCGCTGGCGTGGTCATCATCGCTGGTGCCCTGCAACTCCTCGGTGTCGACCTCATCGGCATGGGTTCGGACCTCCTGCTCGACCTGCTCGGCGTGCCCGATTGGTCGGGTGACTGGTTCGGGTCGCTGTTGTAACGCTCGCTCACTTCCTGCCCCACCCCTTCGTATGACTCGAATACACACCATCATACTCGTCAGTTGTATCGCTCTGCTGTTCGCCGTTCCCGGCACAGTCGCCGCCCAAGAGACCGCGACCGCGTCTGCTCCGACAGAGACGACGACAGCCGCGGCTCCGACCACGGCTTCGGAGTCGTCGAACGAGACGGCGTACTTCGGCGATGTGGCCGGCGACCGTGCGGTTCGAATCGTCTCCGCCGAGTACCGCGACGGGACCGCCGTGCTCGTGCTCGAATCGGACCTGCCGCGGACGGTCACGGTGACCGCGCCGACCGGCTCGAGCTCGGCCGGTGCCGCGGCCGGGAATCTGGTTAACCGACCGATTCCGCCCGGACGGACGACGATTCGAATCGACTCCCCGGAACCGCGGGTGACTATCGTCACGTCGTACTCCATCGAGAACGGCCAATACACGGAACTCCGGTTCGAGGACGGCTCGGCGCTCATCGCCGGGCCGTTCACCGGAACGGACGTTCGAGACGCGGCTATCGGCGGCGCGCTCGGCACGTCGTTCGGTGCGCTCCTGATAATCGTCCGGCGGCGCTTCGGCCTCCATCGAGGCATGGAGCGTGTCGCATGAGCGACGACGCCGAAAGCTCAGCTGAGGCTCAGCGGGAAACCCCGGACGAACCAGAAATGGGCGCGGCCTCGACGACGGTCGCGCCGGACCGCGACGCGGGTCGGCTCGTTACGGCGTTCGTGTGGGTGATGCGCTACGGCGTTCACCTCGCTGTCGCTGGCTCGCTGTTGCTCGTCGGCCTCGTGCTCGTCTTCGACGTGCGCGTGCCGCGCTCGCTCCAAATCATCGGCCTGACGGCTGGCCTCTCGGCGCTCATCGCCGGGCGCTGGGTCGGCGGACAGGCCGTCGACCTGATGGGCGGTCCGCAGATGATGTGGCTCGTCGACGTCGACCTGCTCGACCGCGACGGCGCGGGTGTCTACACCTGCCCGACGCCGCGGTGGTCCGAGTGGACAGTCGTCGATGGACAACTCTGGTGGGCCACGCCGAACCTCGCGTTCGGCCGCGGCGTCGACCTCGACGCGCGGGAAGTCGCCGGGACGTGGGTCGGCTCACTGCCGGACCCGGTGCTGGCGCGGGCGCTCGAATACCTCCGGTACAATCGGAAACAGCTGGAACCGAAGGCTCGGAAGGGCGAATCGCTCGAAATCAACTCCTTCGCTATCGTCCGAGCGGCGGCGGTCAAGACCGTGAAACACGTCGTGCGGACGTTCGAGAAAGGCGCGCTCCCGGACGACGGCGAGGCGCTTCACTCGGAGATTGATAGCGTGCTCGAAGACTTCGACCTCGACGGCTCGGATTCCATCTTCGACGAGGACCCGACCGAGTGGGCACCAGGTGACGGCGACCCTGCACCGGACCCGCTGGCCGACCTCGACCAGCGACGGAAGCAACACGCGGCCAACGGTGAAGCAGAATGAAACTCGAACTCGAACTCTCGACGCGCGAACAGTACATAATCGCCCTCTCGCTGTCGGTCGGCATCGTCGCGGGCCTGTGGTTCGGTATCCTGATGATACCGCCGCGAGCGCTCGACGTGCCGATGCGCTTCTTCGACGACGGCGCGGTGGCGGCGTCGTACTACCCGGTGACGAACATGCACGTGTTCGTCTCGGCGGCCCTGCCGCTGGCGACGGCGTACTTCGTGCGGAACCACGCGCGGGACGACGACTCGGACGAACTCACACCTGACCGCTCCGACGGTGACGGAGACGGGCGCGACTGCGCTCACGACCTCGACGGCAGTTCGACCCGCGAGTTCGGCCCGCATCCCCTCGACGGAGGTGACTCCGCGTGACCGACTCGGACACTTCCGCGAAGTGCATGTACTGCGGCTGGTCGGTGACTCCTCGAAACCCCACGGCGAAGGGGCACCTCTGCCGGCGTTGTCTCCACGACATTCAGGTGGGTGACCGGCTGTGACCGACGAACGACTGCTGACGGCGGCGAAGTTGTACGAGCAGGTTCGCGGGCGCATCGACGGCGACCACAGACTGCTCGACCACGCGGGCCTGCCGGTCTCGCAGGGCGACCACGCGAACCTGTCGTTCCTGAACTCGCTCGACCTCACCGACGACGACGAACTGGCCGACTCGTTCGCCGAGACCTCGCTCGGTCAGCTCGTCGATTCGTCGCTTCGGACCCAAGCCGCGACCCGCGCGGTGCAGTCGTCGCACGCGACCGCGCTTTCGTACCTCGTCGGCGTCACCCAGCAGGACCTCGACGCCAGTTCGCTGACGCTCCCGCTTCGGCTCGTCGACGAACTCGAAAACGGCGGTGGTCTCACGACGATCACCGGCGCGGGGAACCCGAACACTGGAAAGACGAACACGATGTTCCTCTTGAACGGCGACCTCGCGCGGGCGCACTTCGGCGATGACCTGCTGGTCATCTCGAACGTGGGGACGTGGGACGGCGCGGACATCGTGGTGCGGTCGATGTACAACCTGATGGACGTACTGCTGACCCACCGCGAACGGCCGAAGACCGTCACTATCGACGAAGGCTCGACGCACTTCGACGCCCGGACGTTCAGCCGGGAAGTGGCGTCCCAGTGGACGCCCGCGATTAAGCGGTTCTCGAAGCTTGGCGTCGAATCGGTCGGCGTGGTGAGCCACACCGGGAAAGACGTTCACCCGGAACAGAAACGGCTCTCGACGCTGTCGTTCTACAAAGAAGCGCAGGACGAAGTGACGTTCTACCGCGACTGGGACGCCGATTCAGACTCGCCCGATGGTGAGCTGTTCGGCGGCTCGCTCGTGAACCTCGAACCGACGTTAGAGAAATACGACCCGGACGACGCCGCGCCGTGGGCGTGGAACCTGCCGAGTGATTTGTTTCAGGAGCAGTTCGAAAACTGGACGGAGTTTCATGACCTCCTGCAACGCGCTGACTCTGTGGAGAAACGCTGAGAAAGATATAATTTCTCATACGAAATCTCTGTATGTAGTGTACCGCTATACCCCGGACGAAATCGACTACGAACGCGCCAACCACCAAGCGAAAGTTCAGGACCGAAAGAACCTCGACGTGAAGCGAATCGGAAATCTTGGAGAACTCGCGTTCGAACAGTTCTGCCGCGAATACCTTCCTGTCGAGCTGTGGGAGTGGAAGAACGAAGAAGCGATGCGGCGATGCAACCCTGAAAGTTTCTCGTCGTACGACTTCGAAGTGTTCGGCTACGAGGTCGATGTGAAGACCTCGCGCGACGTGTCGGCTTTCCTCCCCGAAACTCTCCTCGACAACGACCCGGATGACGACATCATCGTGATGGTCTGGCACCGGGACAAGGAGGACAGTCTCATCATGCTCGGCTGGGAGCGCACCGAGACGCTGAAATCGAAAGCGGCCTCGCAGGAGACGTATTCCGGCGAAGAACCTGAGAAACTGGATCACCTCGCGGCCCGGCCGATGAACGAACTCATCGACCTCGGACCGAACACAGCGTACATGAACCAGAAGCCGGAGAATCCGTTCTCCCCCGGCGACCGAGTAAAAAAGAAAGGCGACAAGGACGCCTCAGTTGCGATTGTCGTTGAAGTTCTGCCACCGGAACAGAACACCGGCGCGTACGGTGTGGAGATGGAAGGCGAAGCGGTCAGCGTTGCGTTCCCGTCCAGCCTCGACGACGGTCCGGGGAACTGGGAAACGATTCATCCGGCCCTGTATGCGTCGTACTGCTACGACCAGAATATCAGGCTCTACACGTACAAGCACTCGAATCTCGAATTCGCCGACGAAGACTGACGTTTCAACCCACCCATCCACCCGCCCCCTTTACGGGTAAGGGTGGTGGGTGCTTACTCCTCGTCGTCAAGCGCGGACGCGTCAAAATCGCCAGAAAGGTACTTGCTTCCTCGGTCTGCGATTTCGTAGTACCCTCGCTCGACGCGCGTGACAAAGCCCTGCTCAACGAGAACAGATAGCCGCCTGTTGACCTCTGATCGGGTCTTGTCGATGTTCTTCGCAATGACTGCCGGGGAGAGAATCATCTCAGATGTATCGAGAGCTTCCAAGATTCTCTCGTCGATGGGCATCTGCATCCATTCTCCCGGCTTGCGCATACTAATTGCTCAGAATCAAGCTTCTTACACTTGCCTATGTGAGTGAATAATTAGATTAATTGATGCTGTGAACTACACTGATTAGTGAGAATATTTTTGTACCCATACCGTGAGGTCATGATCAACGGAAGCTACACGAGACGCTGACTGGTGTTCAGTCGCGTCAGAAGCGGACCCGGTGCAAGGACACCGGCCCGCGGTGGCTCCCGTAACCGAGGTACGGAAGCATGTTTGCCTACACGACTCGGGCTATTGAAGCCCCACGACCGACGGCTGTTGATAGACTGACAGGAAGTAGTATCACTTTCGCTCAAACGTACACTTTCACTCCGGGGTCATGGCTCAGTACTTTACCTAGCCCTCTCGAATGGATTACCCGGCTGACGGTCCCCTTCGAGGGCGCTCACCCTACCAAAGTTAGCACCCCCGACCCGGACCGCGGCCTCACAATGGAAGCCATGATTCAGTTACCACACCGCGGTTGTAAGCGTAGCGAATGGGCCGGAAGTGAATCCGGTTCGGAGGTGATTCGATGAGCGACGAGCTCGACCCGATTACCCCCGAGTCGGCGATGTCGTACTACCTCGACGCTCGTCGATACGACCTCTCAGACGACACGATTCAGTCCCATCGGTACCGGCTGAAATCGTTCGTCCGCTGGCTCCAGTCGCCGGACCACGGGTCGGGCGAAGTGATGAACATGAACGACGTGGACCTGCGGACGGTTCACGCCTACCGCGTGTTCAAGCGCGAGGAGAATTTCGAGGGCGACGACCCGTGCGCCGCGGTGACGATGAAGGGGCAGGTCTCGACGCTTCGGACGTTCCTGAGCTTTATCGCTGACATCGACGCCGTCTCGGAGGACCTCGCCGAGCGCATTCGGATTCCCCGGATTGACGACGGGGATGGAGTGTCGGATGCTGTGCTCGAGGCCGAGCGTGCGCGCACGATTCTCGATTACCTCAATCGCTGGGAGTACGCGACCGTCGAACACGTCGCGCTGTTGCTTCTCTGGAGAACGTCGTGCCGACTCGGCGGACTGCGGGCGCTCGACGTGTCCGATTTCGACCGAGAGGACAACGCGCTGTGTTTCCGGCACCGACCGGAAACCGGGACTGGCCTGAAGAACGGGTCGCACGGTGAACGCGACGTGTCGCTGAAGCCGCGCGTTGCGAAGGTCGTCGAGGAGTACATCGACGGCCCGCACCGCGACCGGGTGACGGACGAACACGGTCGGGCTCCGCTGATTACGACGACCCACGGCCGGCCGTCGACGACGACGATTCGGATGTGGTGCTACAAGTGGACGCGACCGTGCGCGATTGGCGAGGGATGCCCGGATAACCGGGTTATCGAGGAGTGCGACGCGACGTACATCGAGCACGCGAGTAAGTGTCCGTTCTCGGTTTCGTCGCACCCGTTCCGTGCTGGCTCGATTACTGCGTATCGTGATGCCGGTACTCCTCGGGAGGTGCTGTCGGACCGAGGAGACGTGAGCGAGACGGTTCTGGAGAAGCACTACGACCGTGCTTCGTCTCGCCAGCGCATGCGCCGCCGTCAAGACTTCATTCCGGACGACCTATAAGAATGTTTAGGTACACGTTTCCGGGCTACGTCTGCCGGTCGAGCGACCGATATATCAAAACCCATGGGGCCCATACGGTCCCGTTACGACTCCGAGCCGTTTACAGCGGACGACACGGCTTTCTCCCCCGATTTCGGACTGCACACCGCGTCGTGAGAGGTGCACGCTCTCCGTATGTCAGTGGTGCGTCGCCGTCGGCCGCAACACCCAAGAAAAGATAACTGGGATAACTGGTTAGCACACTCCTCATGCTGTTTTGTCGCGTATATACGGGCATGTTTGAACACAACGATTCTACAGACATCACCGAGACGGTATTCGGTGCGTCTCCGCACATCGGGTCGGCCATCTAACGGCGGCGAACAGTGGCCTCGGCTTCGAGGCGACGAGGGGTCTCGCCGAGCGGGGCGCGGAGGGGATGTTCTACGCCGCACCCGACCCGAACTGACGCGACTGCCGTTCTCACAGTTTCCATCTCGTTTCCCGCCCACGCCACGCTTCCAACTGCTCAGCGTTCGTCGTTGATGGCGACGACGAGCCACACAGCGGGAAACGGTGATTGCGTCCTGGACGCGATAACTGGCTTTCACGGGCGTCTACCCCCGGGATTCAGATGAGTAGCTCCATCTGAGAATTTTTACTATTATCCCGAGTAAATGAATATCAATCGTTAAGTATGATGGGTTCGATATTTTTTATGCATGTCACGCGATAGCCAGTCTGATGATAGTCGACTCAGTCGGCGTCAGTACGTCGCCGGCGCGGGAGCGCTCGCGACGATGGGGCTCGCCGGCTGTTCCGGCGGCGGCGGTTCCGGCGACGGTTCCGGGGGCGGCGACGGCGGTACTACTGAAGCGGGTGGCGACGGCGGTACTACTGAAGCGGGTGGCGACGGCGGTGACGGCGGTAGTAGCGCCCCGGTCGAGGTGCTCCACGGCTGGACCGGCGGCGACGGCGCCGCGGCGGCCGACGCGCTCGAAGAGGCGTTCAACGAGGCCTATCCCGACGTCGGCCTCGACATGAGCCCCATCGGCGGCGGCGGGAATCAGAACCTCGACGCGGTCGTGGCGAACCGACTCCAGAGCGACGACCCGCCGGGTTCGTTCGCCAACTGGCCGGGCCCGAACCTCCTCCGCTACGAGGGCGTCCTCGGAAGCGTCGACGACGTCTGGGAGGAGAACAACTTCGAGGAAGTGATGATCGACGAGGCGGTCGAATTCCACCAGCAGGGCGGTAGCTACCGGGCCGTCCCGCTGGGTTCCCACCGCTTGAACTGCCTGTTCTACAACGTCTCGGTCGTCGACGAGGCCGGCATCGACGTCGAGTCTCTGAACAGCCCCTCGGCGCTCATCGACGCGTTCGAGACGGTGCAAAGCGAGACCGACGCGGTTCCGATGACCCACGCGATGTCCGGCACGTGGACGACGACACAGCTGTGGGGTGCCGTGATGCTCGGCGTGAACGGCTACCAGCCGTACATGGACTTCCTCAACGGTGAGGGCTCCGAGAGCGCGGTTCGTTCGGCCTTCGAGACGACCGCCGAGATGCTCGAAAACTACATCTCCGACGACGCGGCCTCGCTCAACCTCACCTCGTCGAACCAGAACATCATCAACGGCAACGCCGCGTTCATCCACCAGGGTAACTGGGCGGCCGGCGCGTTCCGGAACGCCGAGAACTTCGACTACAACGACGACTGGGGCTTCAAGACGTTCCCCGGCACGGAGGGGATGTACACGCTCCACATGGACTCGTTCCTCTACCCGGCGGACAACCCGACGCCGGAGGCGTCGAAGACCTGGTCGGCGTTCGTCGGCAGTCCCGAGGCGCAGATCGCGTTCAACCAGTACAAGGGCTCGATCCCGACGCGGACCGACGTGGACATGGAGGAGTTCGGACCGTACCTCCAGGAGACCGCCGAGGACTTCGCCAACGCGGAGTACCGTCCGCCGAATCTCCAGCACGGACTCGGTGTCCCCTCCGAGACGATGACGGCGCTCAACGAAGTCATCTCCTCGGAGTTCACCGGGCCGTACAACGTCGATGCCGCGACGCAGGGGTTCCTGGACGCGGTCTCGAACTGAACCCCGAGAAATGTCAGATTTTTATCAACGAGTGCGCCGTGCGATCAACCTCAGCGCTGGCGACGACCAGCGGGTCGACGACGGTGACGAAGCCGGGCGCGACACGGTCCGTACCGACGGTGGCGTCGTGAGCGAGGACTCCCGGAATTCGGGGGCCGAATCGGGCGTCTTGGGCCGTCTCGCCGCGGGGATAGACGGTCGGCTCGGGAGCGACTTCCTCGAATCGTCGATCTTCTGGGTCCCGCCGTTCCTGCTGATGGGGCTTTTCGTCTACGGCGCGGTCATCTGGAACTTCCTCATCTCGCTGACCGATTACCAGCGGTTCGCGAACGCGCCGGACTACTCGAACCTCGACTTCGAGATGTACACGCGGGCGCTCGCGGACTCGGGGTTCGTCGACGCCGCGGTCAACACGTTCATCCTACTCGTCGCGTTCACCGCAGGGACGCTCGCGGTCGGCCTCATACTGGCGATTCTGATCGACCGCGGAATCCGGTTCGAGAACTCGTTCCGGACGATCTATCTACTGCCGATGAGCCTCTCGTTCGTCGTGACGGCTCAGTTCTGGCTGTGGATTTACAACTTCAACAACGGGATTGCCAACCGCGTCATCGGCGTCTTCGGGCTCGGCCCGATTAGCTGGCTCGGCGATCAGACCATCGTCCTCTGGGCGATTATCTTCGCGCTGATGTGGCAGTTCTCCGGCTACGCGATGGTCGTGTACCTCGCGGGGCTCCGCGCGATTCCGGACGAACACTACGAGGCGGCGAAAGTCGACGGCGCGTCGACGGTGAAGATGTACTGGCGGGTCATCATCCCGCAGTTGAAAGGAGCGACGATAAGCGCCGCCGTCGTGCTGATGGTGTTCGGCATGAAGGCGTTCGACTTCCTCTACTCGCTGGTCGGCGGCTACCGGCCGCCGAACGGCGCCGACATCCTGGCGACGAAGATGGTCCGCGAGGCGTATGCGAACCTCAATTGGGCGTACGGCGCGGCGATCGCAATCGTTCTGTTCGCGATGGCGCTCGGCGTCATCGGCCCGTACCTCGTCTACGAATACCGGAGGAACAACCTATGAAAGACGACACGCTTCGAACGGACGGCGGAACGGCGACGATCACGAACCGGCTACGCCGGAACGTCGAGCAGATGACGATAGCGGACGCCGGTCTGTACGTCGTCCTGCTGTTGGCGGCGGGGTTTTACCTCGTCCCAATCGAGTCCGGGTTGGTCACGTCGATCAAGACCGGGACCGCAATCGTCGAGACGGCACCGTTCGCCCCGCCCGGACCGTCCGGGTTCACGCTGGAGAAGTGGCAGGCGGCGGTCGAGGCCCTCCTGCGAGGGATGGGCAACAGCATGCTGTACGCCGTGCCCGCGACGGTCATCTCGGCGTTCGTCGGGAGCATCACGGCGTACGGGCTGACGATTCCCGACTGGAAGCAGTCGTACAAGGCGCTGGTGCTGGCGCTCATCATCGCGGGCATCTTCATCCCGTACCAGGCCGTGTTGGTGCCGCTGACGCAGTTCTGGTCGCAGTGGGCTCAGCTCACGGACCTGCTTTCGTTCGTCTGGGCGCTCGGTATTCCCGACGACTACGTCGGCATCGTCGAGCTCGTGGTGACTCACGTCGCCTACGGGATTCCGATCTGTACACTGCTGTTCCGGACGTACTACAAGACGATGAGCGAAGAGATGATCGAGTCCGCCCGCCTCGACGGGGCGACGCTCCGCCGGGTGTACCGGCGCATCGTCTTCCCGCTTTCGGGGCCGATGTTCGCCGTGGTCCTCATCTATCAGTTCACCCAGATATGGAACGACCTCCTGTTCACGCTGGTGCTCGTCTCGACGGAGTCGAGTCCCGCGGCCCCCGTCGTGTTGATTCTCGCCGGACTCGGCACCTCGATGGAGGGACAGGACTTCGCGCTCCGGATGGCCGGGGCGTTCTTCGCGGCGCTCCCGACGCTCGCGGTGTACATCTTCTTCGGCGACGAGTTCGCCGAGGGGGTGGCCGCGTGACGGGTCGTCACGGTGACGTGGCCGCCGTCGAGGCCGACTCGAACGGCGACCGCGGCCGCCGGAGACGCTCGCCGCGGCGCGGAACCGACAGCTCACTAACGATACCTACTCAGAGATATGGCAACGCTTGAACTCGATTCGATAACGAAGACGTTCCGGGACGGCGACGACGAAATCGTCGCTGTCGACGACATCTCGATGTCGATTGACGACGGGGAGTTCCTCGTCGTCGTCGGCCCGTCGGGCTGTGGCAAGTCGACGACGCTCCGGATGATCGCGGGCCTGGAGACGATTACGTCGGGAACGATTTCGCTCGGCGGCCGCGTCATCAACGACGTGGCCTCCCAGGACCGCGACATCGCGATGGTGTTTCAGTCGTACGCGCTGTACCCGCACATGTCCGTCCGCCAGAACATGTCGTTCGGTCTGGAGGAGTCGACGGACCTCCCGGACGACGAGATCGGTCGGATGGTCTCGGAGACGGCCGACCTGCTCGACATCCCGAGCCTGTTGGACCGGAAGCCGAGCGATCTCTCGGGCGGCCAGCAACAGCGCGTCGCGCTCGGCCGCGCCATCGTGCGCGACCCCGAGGTGTTCCTGATGGACGAGCCGCTTTCGAACCTCGACGCGAAGCTCCGCGCGCAGATGCGGACTGAGCTCCAGCGGCTTCAGGACGACCTCGGCGTCACGACGGTCTACGTCACCCACGACCAGACGGAGGCGATGACGATGGGCGACCGCATCGCCATCCTCGACGGCGGCGAACTCCAGCAGGTAGCGACGCCGCTGGAGTGTTACCACGAGCCCGCAAACCAGTTCGTCGCGAGCTTCCTCGGCGAGCCGTCGATGAACTTCTTCGACGTGACGCTCGAAGGCGACCGCCTGGTCGGTGAGGCCTTCGAGTACCCGGTCGGCGCGGAGATACGCGACGACGTCGGCGACGTGACCGACCTCGTCCTCGGGATTCGACCCGAGTCCGTCGAACTCGTCGAGACCGGGGGCGGCGACCACGACTTGGAGATGACGGTCGACGTCGTCGAACCGATGGGCGACGAGAACACGCTGTACCTGCATTTCGACCCCGACGCGGACCCCGAGGGCGCGGCGACGCTGGTTGCGACCACGGACGGTCTCACACGCATCAGTTCGGGCGAGACGGTCGTCGCGCGGATTCCCGAGGACGCGATTCACCTCTTCGACCGGAACACGGGGACGTCGCTCCACAACCGGTCGATGGACGAAGCCGCACAGCAGATCGACCTCGGCTGACCGAATCGGAGCTTCTTTTCCCGTCGTTCGACCGCACGCCGCTTCTCACCAGTGGTGGGTTCGGTCGACGCCGTCGGCGATGAGCGCCGCGGCGGCGACGTGGGCGTACGCGCACCACCCGAGCGCCAGGAGGGCGGCGACGCTCCGCGTAATCGTCGCCGCGAGCGCGCTCCACGAGAGGACGACGAGGACGGCCGCGCCCACCCACGCGAGGAAGTACGTCGCCGAGACCGACCCGCGAAGGGCGTCTCGTCGAAGTCCGGCGCGGAGTCCCTCGCGGACGCTCACGGCGGCCGCGACTGGCAAGAGATACGCGCAGACGACCGTGACGAGTAGCGCGACGGTCGCGAGCATCGCCGTCGTCACGCCGGTCAGTACGGCCGGAACCGTACCGGTCGCGGTCACGTAGGCGACGGCAACGACGGTGACCGCGGCCGGAAGGAGGTAGACGGCGGCGATACCGAGCAGTCGCCCGGCGAACCCGAGCGTCTCGGCCGTCGCCAGTGAGGGAAAGCCGTCGCCGGCGAGCACGCCGCCGACGAGACCGAAGAAGGCAACGAGCGGAACGACGCCGAGCGCCGCCGGTGCCAGAAACGTGAGGTCGGGCCAGAGTCGCGCGGCAAGGCGGAGGAGCGTCCCCCCGAAAAGGAGTGCGACGAGGCACGTCGCGGTGCCGTCCACTCGCGTACGGTCCGCAAACGGGTACCGGAGGGCGTCGGCGAACACGTCACGCTCCCCGCATGCGGTCGGTGACGCCGCGCGTCGGCGAGTCGTCGGCCGCGCTAGACACTGGTCGGAACACGGCTATTCGCTGGACGGCACCGCGCAAAAGGGTGTTGGTCGAACGACCGAACTGTCGCGGATACGGTGGGGCGCACGGTGGTTCGCGGCCGGCTCGGACTCGAAGGAATTGGGTCTCCGTTCGCGCCGACTACGCCGCACGAGACGGCGACTGGCCGGACGAAAAAATAGTATAACGGATATGATGTATGATCCGAATCGAACGCTATCTCTCGCTCGACCGCTCGACCCCATGCACCCAGTTCACACGCTTCACTCGCTATTTTTGAAGCGATTAACCGATTTTGACAAACGAGGTTTTAGGCGACACGAAAAATTGTTTGTTCTCGGATAAGTATTAAGTGGTGCCAGTCCCAACTACTAGTCGAGATGAGCACACAGAAGTCAGTCCTGAAGGAAGCAGGCAGTGTCGGCGACAACCCGGTTCGACTCGACACCGAGAAGGCCGAACAGATAATCGAAGCGCTGAACACCGACCTCGCGGACGCGTACGTCCTCTATCACCAACTCCACAAGCACCACTGGAACGTCGAGGGTGCGGAACACCTCCGCCTCCACGAGTTCCTTCAGGAGGCCTACGAGGACGTCGAGGAGGCCGCGGACGAAATCGCAGAGCGCCTCCAGTCCATCGGCGGTGTCCCCCACGCCAGCATGCCCGCACTGAGCGAGGCCGCGACGGTCGAACCCGAAGACGAAGACGTCTACGACATCCGCACGTCGCTGGAGAACGACCTCGAACTGTACGGCGACATCATCGAGAGCTACCGCGAGCACATCGAACTCGCCGCGGGTCTCGGCGACCACGCGACGGCGCACATGCTCCGCGAGCAACTCATCGAAATCGAAGAACACGCCCACGTCATCGACCACTACCTCGAAGACGACACGCTCGTTCAGTAAGCGTCGTCGCCGACGCGTCGGCGGACTGGGTCCCCGCTCCCACGACCGGTTTCTCGCGGAACTCCTTCGGACGCGTAGCGACCGTACTCGCCGCGCTCACATCCCGAACACACCCTTCGAACGGGACGGGACCGAGTGTAGTCGGTCGTTACCGAGTGACGTCGATAGTCACGTCGCTCGAAATCCAGCCGTCGCTGTTGCCCGACTCCATGAACACCGACTTCCCCGGTCCGCCCTTACAGACGGATATCTCGGGGGAGTCGGGTCGGTCGGGTTCCGACGCGGATTCAGCGTTCGACTGCGTACCTGCGGCCATTGCGAGTCTTTAGGGATACCTAAAACAAAAAGGGTACGGTTCTGACTCGGCGTAGTCATACAATCGTTGACAGATAACACGTTATGCGGCGGTCCTGCTCGACTCGTTCACTCCGCGGGCGTGTCGGGCGACGACTGCGACCTCGTCTCGGTGCTCCCGTTGGTCTCGTCGCGGTCGGCTCCCCCGCGGAGCAGTGTCGCCGCGAGGCGCTCGGCGACCGTCCGGCTGACGTTTCCGACGAGTTGCATCGCCTCGTCTTCGTGGTCGTCGAGGCCGAGCACGTCTCGGCAGAACCGCGAGAGGGTCCGGTAGGTGTCGTAGAGGTCCGCGGCCGCGTCGCGACCCTCCGCCGTGAGCGTCGCGCCCTCGTACGGCTCGTAGTCCACGAGTCCCTTGGCGTCGAGGTTCTGGAGGCGCTCCGTCGCCGCCGGCGGCGAGCGGTCGAGCGCGTCGGCGACGTAGCCCGGCGAAATCGGCGTCTCCTCGTCGTCCTCTCGCTCGGCGATGTACAGCGCGAGGAGGTACTGCGGCGCGCCGATCATACGCGGCGGACGAGGTGGTCGCGGACGGCCCGCTGACAGTCCGCACAGACGCCGTCCACGCGGGTCGCGGCCGCCAAGACCGGGTAGTCGGTCGCGCGGTCCTCGTAGAGATACGCCGCGAGCAGTCGGTGGTCGACTTCGACCGCCGCGGTGTGGTGGGTCGCCCCGGTGAGACGCCGCTGTCGCTCGCGGACCAGTCGGTCGCACGCCTCGCGGTGGTCAGCCAGCGCCTCGTGACGCCGCCGGAGGGCGTCGAACCCCAGTCCCGAAAGCGGCGTCTCGTCCGCCCGCACCAGCCAGTCTTCGCACTCGTCGAGCACGGCGAGCGCCGCTCGGAGCGACCGCTCCTCGCCGTCGAGCGCCCGACGCATCCCGTCGAGGCCGCGTTTCCGGTCCGTCGCCGCCGACACGACCGCTTCCTTGACCGCCGGCGTGAACCGGCCTCCCGTGTCAGAATCGAGCGCCGCCGCGACCTCCGGCCCGAACTCCTCGCGAATCGTCACCGAGAGCGGTTCGGACTCGTCCCCGTCGGCGACGCTGTGGGCGCGTATCGTCTCCGCGAACAGTTCGCGGACGCGTCGCCGTCCCCCGCCGGCGGCGTCTCGCCGGGTCGCCGCCGGCATCGACGCCGTCCCGCACGCGGTCGCTCGGACGGTCCCCTCCGGCGGGCGCGCCGACTGTGCGGCGAGCTTTCGCACGCGCCGCTCGAACCGCTCGATGGCCCGCCGCTTCGCCAGCACCTGCTCGCGCTCGCGCTCGACGCGGCCCAGCGCGTCTCGGACGCTCGCGGTCTCGTCACCAACCACGTCCCCGTCCCCGTCTCTGTCTCCGTCTGTCAGGTGCGCCCGACCCGGTGGTCTCGACGCCGAGGCAATCGCGCATGTTTACCACGCACCCGCGGCGGTTCCGCCGCCGCACGCGAGCGCGCCGCGTCGGTTCGGTCCCGACGACCGTTGGGACTCCTTGTCGGCCATATTGTTTAGGCCAGCCTAAAACAACATAGTGTCTTCGGTCTTTAGGCTATCCTAACGGGTGGTCGCACAGTGGGGTCCGGGGCACCGGTCGCGTCGATACGGACGTCTCGCGGTGGTGCAGTCGGGGCCGGACGCCGGCGGTCGGGCGGTCACTCCTCGGTCGCGTTCGGGTGGGTTCCCTTCGGGACGCCCCAGCCGAGTTCGGTGAACGACGCCACGCAGACCGCCGCGACGACGACGTGCATCACCATCAGCACGACCACGCCCGGCACCGTCGCGCCGGGGTCGACGTAGAGGAGTCCGATGTCGGGGATGAACGACGCCACGAGCACCGCGGCGGCGACCCTGACGAACGTCCGGTCCGCGTCGGCGACGCGGGCCGCGAAAAGCCCGTAGACGAGCGTCGCCGCGACCGCGCCGACGGCCGAAAAGAGCACGACCGGCGGGTACGAAAGCGGCGCGAACGGCTCGACGAGCCCCGTTTCGAGGACGAGCGTCAACAGGAGCGCGTTCGCGACGGTTGCGACCGCGGCGGTCGCCAGCCCGCGACGCGTGAGGTCCGTCCACGTCGGGCGGGCCGCGGGTGTTATGGTCGCCATGTGAAAACATACCATGGCTCGGGTGAAGAATCTACGCGTCTTCGGCGGCCCGTGACGGTCGGCAAGTCCGACGCGTGGGCCGAAAACGGTCGGCTTGCCGCTCCGATTCGGTTCCCTGACTCAGTTCTCGGTCAGGAGGCGACGGAGCACGTAGTGGAGGATGCCGCCGTTTTCGACGTACGTCACCGCGGCGGGGGTGCCGACCTGCGCGGTCACGTCGAACTCGATTTCGGTCCCGTCGGCCGTCGTGGCGACGACAGTCAGTTCGTCGTTGACTTCGAGGCCGTCGTCGAGGCCGCGGATGTCGAACTGCTCGGAGCCGTCGAGGCCGAGCGACTCCCACGAGTCGCCGTCTTCGAACTGGAGCGGGAGGACGCCCATGCCGACGAGGTTGTCGCGGTAGATGCGCTCGTAGCTCTCGGCGATGGTCGCGCGCACGCCGAGGAGGTCCGACCCCTTCGCCGCCCAGTCGCGGCTGGAGCCGGTCCCGAACTCGACGCCCGAGAGGACGACGAGCGGGGTTCCCTCCTCGCGGTAGCGCCGGCTGGCCTCGAAGACGGTCGTCTCCTCGCCCGTCGGGTGGTGAATCGTGTAGCCGCCCTCCACGTCGTCGAGCATCTGGTTCTCGATGCGGACGTTGGCGAACGTCCCGCGCATCATCACCTCGTGGTTGCCGCGGCGGGAGCCGTAGGTGTTGAAGTCCACGGGGTCGACGCCGTGGTCCACGAGCCACTGGCCGGCCGGGAGCGTGGACCCGAACGGCCCGGCGGGGCTTATGTGGTCGGTCGTCACCGTGTCGCCGAGCGTCAGGAGACAGCGGGCGTCTTCGATGTCGGAGACGCCGGGCGCTTCCAGTGGGAAGTCCGTGAAGAACGGCGGCTCGCGGATGTAGGTCGAGTCGTCGTCCCAGTCGTACACGTCGCCGGTCGGCGCTTCGAGCGCCTTCCAGCGCTCGTCGCCCTCGAACACCTCGGCGTACTTCTCGCGGAACATCGACGGGTCGACGCTGTCGTGGATGGTCTCCCGTATCTCGTCGGCGTCCGGCCAGATGTCGGCGAGATAGACGGCGTTCCCCTCGTCGTCGGTGCCGAGCGGGTCGGTCTCGAGGTCGATGTCCATCCGCCCGGCGAGGCCGTAGGCGACGACCAGCGGCGGGCTGGCGAGGTAGTTCGCGCGAATCTTCGGGTGGATGCGCGCCTCGAAGTTGCGGTTACCGCTGAGGACGCTCGTCGTCCACAGGCCGTGTTCGTCGATGGCGTTCTCGATTGGTTCCGGGAGCGGCCCGGCGTTGCCGATACAGGTGGTACAGCCGTAGCCGACCACGTCGTAGCCGAGCGCTTCGAGGTGCGGGAGCAGGTCGGCCTTCTTCAGATACTCCGTGACGACGCGGCTCCCCGGCGCGAGGCTCGTCTTGACGTACTTGGGCACGTCGAGGCCCTTCTCCAGCGCGTTGCGCGCGAGGAGGCCCGCGGCGACCATGACCGAGGGGTTCGAGGTGTTCGTACAGGACGTGATGGCGCTGACGACGACGCTCCCGTGGCCGATTTCGACCGTCTCGCCGCCGAGGTCGACCTCGACGCGTTTCGTCAGTTCGCCGAGGTCGGGTTCTTCGGGTGCCGCCTCGGGCGTCTCGGTCAGCGTCCCGCCGTCGCCCGCGAGTTCGCCGTCGCCGCCGTCGCCTCCCTCACCGAGCCAGCGGGCGATTGCCTCCTCGTCGACGTCGTCGACGACCTCCTCGAACTCGCCGTGGAGCAGTTTCCGGAAGTGCGTCTTCATGTCGCCCATGGCGACGCGGTCCTGCGGGCGCTTCGGCCCGGCGAGGCTCGGCTCGACGGCGGAGAGGTCGACTTCGACCGTCTCCGTGTACTCGGGATGTTGCTCGCCGAACAGCCCCTGCGATTCGAGGTACTCGCGGACGAGTTCGATGTGCTCCGGTTCGCGGCCCGTGAGTTCGAGGTAGTCGAGCGTCGCCTCGTCGACCGGGAAGACGCTGATAGTCGACCCCTGTTCGGGGGCCATGTTGGAGATGGTCGCGCGGTCGGGGACAGACAGGTTCCCCACGCCGGGGCCGAAGAACTCGACGAACCGGTCGACGACGCCGACCTCGCGGAGCTGTTCGGTGACGTGCAACACGAGGTCGGTCGCGGTCGCGCCCTCCGGCAGTTCGCCGTCGAGTCTGACGCCGACGACCTCGGGGAGTTTCATCGTGATGGGCTGGCCGAGCATCGCCGCCTCGGCCTCGATGCCGCCGACGCCCCAGCCGACGACGCCGATGCCGCCGATCATGGGCGTGTGGCTGTCGGTGCCGACGAGCGTGTCGGGGAGGAGCCAGCGGTCGCCGCGCCACTCGCGGTCGTGGACGACGCGCCCGAGGTGTTCGAGGTTCACCTGGTGGACGATGCCCGTCCCCGGCGGGACGACGCTGAAGTTGTCGAAGGCGTTCTGCGCCCACTTGAGCGCCTTGTAGCGCTCGGCGTTTCGCTCGTACTCCAACTCGACGTTCTTCTCGTAGGCGTCGGACGAGCCGAAGAAGTCGACCTGCACGCTGTGGTCGATGACGAGGTCACAGGGCACCTCGGGCTCGACGAGTTTCGGGTCCTTGCCGGCGCGGTCGGCCGCCGACCGGAGCGCCGCGAGGTCGACGACCGCGGGCACGCCCGTCAGGTCCTGTAGCACCACGCGAGACGGCGTGAAGGGAACCTCGACGTTCGGCACGTCCGGCTCCCACGAGGCGGCGTTCCGCACGTCGTCTTCGGTGACGATGTCGCCGTCGACGTTTCGCAGTACGGACTCCAACAGGATGCGGATGCTCACCGGGAGTTTGTCGAGTTCGCAGAGGCCCTGTTCTTCCAGCACGGTCAGGTCCGCCATCTTGTACGTGGTTCCGTCGTGTTCGAACTCACGGACGGCGTCCAGCGTCTCTCTATCACTCATAGTCGACCGTTAGGGTCTCCGGCGGCTTGAATACGAGACTCGTTCTCACGGCGTCGGAATCGAGGCGAACGGAGGGACAGAACGGTCGCAGTCGGAATATCGGTCGGCCGCCGCCGCGGCTCACGGAGACCGTGGGTGGGACTTTCCGAGTTCGCCCGCGACGATGACGCCGCCGTGTTCGAGAAGCGAGTACGAACAGTCCCAACAGCTGTACCGCAGGTCGTGACCGCGGGCGACGGTCACGTCGGCGCGCTCGCCACAGCGGTAACAGGTCCGGTGGTCCGCCGGGTGGATGACGCGCATCGCCCTCGGGCTACTCCTCCGGGACGCCCGCGACCCCGACGAACTCGTTGACCTCGTCTTGGACGTACCGGCGGACGCGCTCGCAGTAGTCCCACAGGAGGTCGTTGAACTGCTCGCGCTCCGGTTCGGTCAGGTTCTCGCCGCCCCGCGACCACGACGCCGGAATCTCGGGGTGGCGGGTGCAGACGACCGAAATCGGGTGGTTCTTCGGATGTCCCATGACGGCGGCGTACTCGTCTGTGCCCCAGAGCCCGTCGTCGCCGCCGCCCGCGAGTTCCGCGTCCACCTCGTCGAGAAGCTGTCGCTCCTCGGCCGTGACGGCGGCGTCGTCCCCGACGAACAGCTCGCGGTACGCCCGGTCGCGGGCCGTGTACGTCCATCCATCGAGTCGCTCTCGCGCCTGTCGGAGGAGTCGTCTGTCGGCTTCCATGCGTACCAAGAGGTGCGCCGGGGTGATAGGCGTAGGCCCGCCCCGTCCGGGCGGCGGCGCTCACTCTCGCGCCGCGGTCAGTTTCTCCCGGAGACGGTCCGGGTCGACGCGGAATTTGAACGCGGGCCGGCCGTCGACGTAGACGTACGGCACGCGCTCGCCGTACGTCTCGCGGAGTTCGTCGTCGGTGTCGACGTTCACGAGGTCGATATCGACAGGCACGCTCGCCTCCGCGGCGACGTCGCGGACGGTCGCTTCGGCCTCGTCGCAGAGGTGACACTCCGTGCGCGTGTAGATGACGATGGGGACGGCGTCGCTCATCGCCCGATGTCGCCGCCGCGGCCTGTTGAGTCTTCTCGTCGGCGTCGTCTCCGGCGGCGTTCGTCCCGAGACGTCAGTCCTCGACGATGCCCGTGAACTCGTCGACCGGCATCACCGAGTAGTCGACGCTCAGGGTGTCGCGGGTCGCGCGAATCTTCCCGACGAACGTCGAGATGTCCGAGAGCTGTCCTTCGAGGACGAACAGCTCCATGCAGTAGTGGTTGCCGACGTGGTTGTGGAAGTTCGACTTCACGAGGCCCTCGTACTCGTGTCGCAGGCCCATCATCCGCTCTTCGACGGCGGTCGTCTCGTAGTCGAAGATGACGGTCACGACGGCCATCAGCTCGCGGTCTTCGAGCTTCTTGTCCTCGAACTCGCCGAGGAGGTTCCGGGCGGCCTCCCTGACGACTTCGCTTCGCCCCGTGTAGCCGTGTTCGCCGGCGAACGAGTCGATGCGTTCCAGAAGCTCCTCCGGCATGGAGACGCTGACGACGGTCATATATTAACTCCGGCCGGTAATCCTATTAAAGATTCGTATCGCCCCCGAATCGCCTTCACTCACCCCGCGACGGGAGAACAGTAGTTGAAGTATCTATTAGCCGGCGCTCGGCCACTGTCGGTCACCACTCCGCTCCGAAACCGGGGCTGACGTGGGTCCTGTCGGGGGATTCGGCCGTTGTCGCCGTTTTCGATTCCGATACCGGAGGCGAACCGTTGATATAGGAGAAGCGACCAGTCACAAATCGATCGAATCCTCGTATGGCGACAACATCCGAAACCGGGCTCTCTGAGACGCGAATCCACGAGGTACTGAGTAACGACCGCCGGCGGATGGCCATCGAGTTCCTCCAGAACGGCGACCTGACCCTCCGCGAACTCTCGGAGCGCATCGCGGAAGCCGAGACCGGGGAGTCGCCGCCGCCGCGAAACATCCGCCAGAGCGCTTACGTTTCGCTACAGCAGACCCACATCCCGAAGCTCGTCGAACTGGACATCGTGCACTACGACGAGGAGTCGAAGGTCGTCTCGCTGGCCGAGGCGGGCGACGTGACGGTCTACATGGAGGTCGTCCCCGAGGGCGAACTCTCGTGGAGCGAGTACTACGCCGCCCTCGCCGCGCTCGGCGTCGTCCTCATGATTGCCGTCGTCGTCGACGTCCCCGTCATCTCGGCCGTCGGCGCGCCCGGCCTCGCCTCGCTCGTCTTCGCCGTCCTCGGCGGCTCCGCGGTCTACCAGCGGTGGACCCAAGAGAACTGACGCGCTCCGTCGCCCGCTTTTCTGTCGAATCTCTCGTCCCCGGCGCTTCGCAACCGACCCGGTCCTCCGCGACCGACCCGCACGGGCCGCGGACAACGCTCCCGCGTGAGCCACGGCGGTCGGCGTCGGCCCGCGCGATTCGCGGGGCGCGTCAGCAGTAGGTGTCGCGCATCGTCCGCGCGAACAGCCCCTCGCGGTCGAGCGCGATGGCGACGAGGACGAACTCCTCGTCGAGGGGGCGCAAGACGAACACCTCGCGGGGCGCGTCGGTCTCGTCGGTCTCGTCGTCGAGGCGGTCCAAAAGCGGGTCCAGCGGGACGACGCCGTCGCAGAACTCGTCGAACAGGTCGCGCGCGCCGGGCTGTTTCGCGAAGGCGTAGAGCACGGCGTTCGGGTCGCCGTCGGTGCCGTAGGTGACGCGCGAGCCGATGGCCTCGCCGTCGCCGGTCGCCCGCCACGTCTCGCGGGCGGCCTCGAACAGCCCCGTCGCGGCCCCGACGAACCGAAAGCGGGTCCGGTCGCGGACCGTCACGGCCGCAAAGCGCGGGTCGCCGTCCTCCCAGCGCAGGGTGGCCTCGATTTCGTTGCCGGGTTCGAGCGCCGAGACGCGCTCGGCGAGGTCGCCACCGTAGCCGGCCTGCGGCACGTACGTCGGCGAGTAGGCGTCGTCGGCGTCGGTCTGGACGGCCGGGTCGGTCCAGTCGACGCGCTCGTCGGGGAGTTCGAGCAAGAGGAGTTCGTCTCCGTCGCGCGGACTGCGATAGACCCGGAACCGGCCGGCCGTCGTGACCTCCATGCCGACCGCTACCGGACGGACGAAAATACGCCTGCCGGTCGGCCTGCCGGCCGGCCGTCCGGTCGTCGGGACGCCCGTCGGCGTTACCGCGAGATGCCGTCGCCCTCGTCGGCGACGACGCGTTCGACGTCTTCGGGGGTGACGACGGCGATGTCGCCTTCGACGGTCCGCTTGAACGACGCCGTCGCCGAGGCCCACTCCAGCGACTCGGCCACGCTCCCGCCGTCGAGGTGCTTTGCGAGGTAGCCGCCGACGAACGCGTCGCCGGTGCCGATGGCGTCGTAGGTCTCGGCCTCGTAGACGCCCTGTTCGAACACCGCGCCGTCGGACACCGCGAGCGACCCAGCCTCGCCGCGGGTGACGACGACGGTTTCGATACCGTAGTCCTCGGCGAGTCCGCGGGCGACGGATTCGGCGTCGCCGTCGCGCCCGAGGACGGTCGCCGCGTCGCGCTCGGCGGCGAAAAGCAGGTCAATGGAACCGAGCAGGTCGCGGTAGGCCTCGGCCGCCTCGTCGGGCGACCAGAGCTTCGTCCGGTAGTTCAGGTCGAAGGCGGTCGTCGTCCCGGCGTCCCGCGCCGCGTCGAGCACGTCGGCCGTGGTCTCGCGGAGCGTCTCGGAGAGCGCGGGCGTGATGCCGGTCGTGTAGCACACCTCGGCGTCGCGGACGGCGTCGAGGTCGAACTCGCCCGTCTCCAGCGTCGTCACGGCCGCGTCGGCGCGGTCGTAGACGACGTTCGTCGGGCGCGGGGCCGCCCCGTGTTCGAGGTAGTAGACGCCCTGTCGGGAGTCGTCGGCCCAGACGACGCCGTCGGTGTCGACGCCGTGGCTCCGGAGTTCGCCGACGACGCGCCGTCCGAGCGGCGAGTCGGGGAGCTTCGAGAACCACGCGGCGTCCCGTCCGAGTCGGGCGACGGCGACGGCGACGTTCGACTCCGCGCCGCCCGCCTGCACTTCGAGTTCGCGGGCGGTTTCGAGTCGCTCGCCACGCGGCGGCGACAGCCGAAGCATCGTCTCGCCGAAGGTCACGAATTCGGTCATGGGGGCCGTTCGCGGGCGCGATATAAACCTCCGGCGTTGCCGACGAGGCTCGCGCCCGCGGTCGATTCGGCCGCCCTCCCGGCCGGGTCACGCGGCGGTCAACCGTCGGACGAGGTAGATAAACGCGATGGGGATGCTCAGGAACGGAACCGCCACGAGGTAGTACACGGGCGAGGGAACCCAGTCGCTCTCGCGGGCGAGGTCGAGCCGGTCGGCGTGGAGCGCCAGCGGCCCGACGATTACGGCGGCCGCCGTCCCGTAGAGCCGAATCGCCTGCCCGGCCGCGTCGGCCCACGGCGGCACGCTCGGCCCCGTCGCCGCGGTGAAGAGATACGAGACGACGAGCACCAGCGGCCCGAAGCAGATGCCCAGCGCGACCAACGGGTTCATCGCCTCCACCGTCTCGGTGCCCGGACTTGAATCCTCGCCGCGGCTATCGATTCCGAGAACCGGGAGCGGGTGGCGAGACCACCGTGACGAGTCGGCCGCGCCGACCGACCCGCCCGGGCTACTCCTCGCGTCGTCGCCCGCCGTGGCCGGGGTAGTCGCGCTCGAAGCGCGAGGCGATTTCGTCGCGGTCGAACTCGACGATGACCGGACGCCCGTGCGGGCAGGCGTAGGGGTTCTCGCAGTCGTCGAGCGCCGCGAGCAAGTCGAGCACGGAGCCCTCCCGGAGCGACGTGTTACCCGTAATCGAGGGGTAACACGCGAGGTCCGACAGCAGTTCGTCGGCGACGGCGTCGACGGTCTTCCGGCCGCCGTCGACCTCCTCGCGGACGAACGCCGTCAGCGCGTCGCGGAGCAGGCCGGGGTCGAGCGCGGCGTCGAACACCGCCGGCACGGTCCGCACCGAGACGGTCCGCTCGCCGGTTCGCCCGGCGTGGAAGCCCACCTGCGCCAGCGCCTCGCGGTACTCCGCGAACAGCGCCGCCTCGCGCGCGGTGAGTTCGAGTTCGACCGACTCGGCCAGCGCCTGCGTCGGCGTGTCGCCTTCGACCTCGCCCTTCAGGCGCTCGTAGTTCACGCGCTCGTCGGCGGCGTGCTGGTCGACGAGGACCAGCCCCTCGTCGGTCTCGGCGACGATGTAGGTGTCCGCGAGTTGGCCGATGATTCGCATCGGCGGGAGCGAGTCGAACGCCGGCGAGAGGTCCGCCTCCTCGCCCGAGAGGTCGCGCTGGGTCGTCGGCGCGGTACTGCGCGAGGGAGGGCCTCGGGACGCTCTCTCGTCCGCCTCGGATTCGGCCGACGACTCCGCGTCCGGCGTCGGTTCCGACTCGCCTCCGTCGTCGGTCGAAAGCGACGACTGCTCGGTCGTCTCCGGTCCCGGCGCGAGGTCGTACTCGCGGGGCGGCGTCGGCGGCGCGGACGACGGCGTTGAGGTCTGGTCGGGCGACTCGGCGGCTGTTTCGGTGGATGCATCGGCGTCGCCGTCAGCCGGAGTACCGGCGTCGATGCCCGCCTCGCGTTCAGTTGCAGTCGTGGTGTCCGGGTCGGCGTCGTCGGTCGCCGTCGCGTCAGGGTTCGCCCGGGCGTCGGATTCGCGGGCCGCTCGTGACTCCCGAGCCTCCCGCGCCGACTGCACGTCTCGCGCTGACGTGGAGTCCGCGTCTCCCGATTCGTCATCTGGCTCCGCTTCCCGGACCTCGTGGGGGTCCAGTTGGGCGGCGTCGTCACCGTCTGGCGAACCGGGTTCGATGGCCGCCTCGTCGGCTTTCGACCGGCCCCGCGGAGCCGACGACCGGACGAGACCGTTGCTCAAGAGGGCGTCTTCGACCGCCTCGGTCACCTCGCGCTTGACGCCCGCCTCGTCGTCCCAGCGGACCTCCATCTTCCGCGGGTGGACGTTCACGTCCACGGCGTCGGGCGCGACGTCGACGAACAGCACCGCGAAGGGGTAGCGGTCGGCGTCGAGTTGGCCGCCGTAGGCCTCGAGGACGGCCTCGCGGAGCACGCGGTCGGTGACGTAGCGGTCGTTGACGAACGTCGAGAGGTAGTCGCGGGTGCTCCGGGTCGTCTCGGGGTGGCTCACGAGTCCCGAGACGGAGACGCCGGGGGCGTCGTGGTCCACGGGGACCATCGACTCCGCGACCTCGCGGCCGTACACCGAGAGCACGGTCGATTGCAGGTCGCCGCGGCCCTCGGTGGCGAACACCTCGCGGTCGTCGTGTTCGAGCGAGACGGCCACGTCGGGGTTAGCGAGCGCGTAGTGGGTGACGACCGCGTTGACGTGGTCGAACTCGGTCGCCGTCGTCTTGAGGAACTTCCGGCGGGCGGGCGTGTTGTAAAACAGGTCGTCGACCTCGACGACGGTCCCCTCGGGACAGCCGGCGGGTCGAATCGACTCGACCTGGCCGCCCTCGTATTGCAGTTCCGTGCCCACGTCGCCGCCGCGGGGCTTCGACCGGATGGTCAGCCGCGACACCGCGCCGATGGTGTGGAGCGCCTCGCCGCGGAAGCCGAGCGTGCCGACGCCGGCTTCGAGGTCCTCGATGTCGCCGATTTTGCTCGTCGTGTGCTCGCGGACGGCGAGTTCGAGGTCTTCCTCGCTCATGCCGACGCCGTCGTCGCGGATGCGGACGCCCTCCACGCCGCCGGCGTCGACGGCCACGGAGATGCGCGTCGCGTCCGCGTCGAGGCTGTTTTCGAACAGCTCCTTGACGACCGAGGCGGGCCGCTCGACCACCTCGCCGGCGGCGATGCGCTGGACGGTCTTCTCGTCGAGCTGTCTGATGTCGCTCATTCGCCGTCACCGCCGTCCAGTTTCGACTGCCACGCCTGCACCTTCGCCATCAGGTCCAGCGGCGACGTGTCGTTCACGTCGGTCGATTGCAGTTCGTCGAGGACGGCCGCGGTCTCCGGGTCCAGCGCGGGCTCGCCCTCGGCCTCCGCCTCGGTCCCGGCGTCGCCCGTTTCGGACCTCGACTCGACGGCCGCGGCCGCGTCCACCGAGCCGTTGCCCGCCGCGTCGTTGCCAGTCGCGCCGTTCGCGGGCGCGCCAGAGCCGGCCGAACTGCCACCAGACCCGCCAGACCCGCCGGCCTCGGCGACGTTCATCTGCCCGCTTCCCACGTCGAAGACGGCCTGTACCGGCTCCGAACTGCCGGCCCCTTTCGCCTCGATTGCCTTCTCCTCGCGGAGTCGGTCGAGCACGTCGCCGGCGCGGTCGACCACCGGGCGCGGGACGCCCGCGAGGTCGGCGACGTGAATCCCGTAGCTCCGGTCGGTCGGCCCGTCGACGACGGTCCTGAGGAACGTCACGTCGCCGTCGCGCTCGTCGGCCGCGACGTGGACGTTGGCGACGCGGTCGAGGTGGTCCGCGAGGCTCGTCAGCTCGTGGTAGTGCGTGGCGAACAGCGTCTTCGCGCGCACCTCGTTGTGGAGGTACTCGGTGGCCGCCCACGCGATGGAGATGCCGTCGTAGGTGGCGGTCCCGCGGCCCACCTCGTCTAAGATGACGAGCGAGTCCTCGGTCGCCGAGTGGAGGATGTTGCTCAGCTCCTGCATCTCGACCATGAACGTCGAGCGCCCCTGTGCGAGTTCGTCCAGCGCGCCGACGCGTGTGTAGATGCCGTCGACGACGCCGACGGTCGCCGAACGCGCGGGGACGAAGCTCCCCACCTGCGCGAGGAGCGTGATGAGCGCCGCCTGTCGCATATACGTCGATTTGCCGGACATGTTCGGCCCGGTGACGATGAGGAAGCCGCGGTCGTCGTCCATGCGGAGGTCGTTCGGGACGAAGTCCGTCGTCGTCTCCACGACCGGGTGGCGACCGGCCTCGATATCGAGCGCGCCGGCCTCGGTGAGTTCGGGGCGCGTCCACCCGTTGCCGGCGGCGTGGGTCGCGAGCGACGCCAGCGCGTCAACCTCGGCGATGGTCCGGCCCACGTCCTGCAGGAGTTCGGCGCGCCGGGCCACCCGCTCGCGGAGGTCCCCGAACAGTTCGTATTCGAGGTCGCCGCGGGCCTCTTCGAGCCGGAGAATCTCGCGTTCCTTCTCCTCTAACTCCTCGGTGACAAAGCGCTTGGAGTTCTTGAGCGTCTTTATCTGTCGGTAGTGCTCGGGCACTTGGTCGGCGACCGACTTGCCGACCTGGATGTAGTAGCCGTCGGTCTTGTTGCGGTCGACGGTGACGTGCGAGAGGCCGTGGGCCCGCTTCTCGCGGTCGGCGAGCGTGTCGAGCCACGACTTCGCCGACTCGTGGCGCTCGATGAGGTCGTCGAGGTCGTCGTCGTAGCCCTTCCGGAACAACCCGCCTTGGGTGACCGTCTTCGGCGGGTCCTCGGCGAGCGCGTCGGCGAGTTCCGCCCGGAGGTCGGCCGCGGCGTCCCGGTCGGGCCGCGAGACGACCTCCGCGAGCGGAGAGCCCGCGAGCTCGGTCCCCTCGATGGCGTCTGCGAGGTCGGGAAGCACCGAGAGCGTGTCGCGGACCGAAAGCAGGTCTGACGCGCCGGCGCTCCCGGACGCCGACCGGGAGGCGAGCCGTTCGAGGTCGTACGCTCCGTCGAGCACCTCGCGGACGCGCTCGCGGGCGAGGGCCGCCGACGCGAGCGACTCCACGGCGTCGAGGCGGCGGGCGAGTTCGTCGCGGTCGCGTCGCGGGCGGGTCAGCCACTCGCGGAGGAGGCGGCCGCCGGGCGAGGTGACAGTGTGGTCTATCGTGTCGAACAGCGACCCCGAGCGGTCGCCGTGCATCGTCTCCGTGAGTTCGAGGTTGCGCTGGGTGGTCGCGTCGAGTTCGAGCAGGTCCGAGGGGTGGTAGACCTGCAGGCGCGTCATCGACCGGAGGACGCCCGCGCCCGTCTCCTCGACGTAGGCGAGGACGCCGCCGGCGGCGCGGGTCGCGAGGTCGGAGTCGAGGCCGACGCTGTCGACCGTGGACGCGCCGAACTGCTCGCGGACGGCGTGGCGGGCGCGACCCGGCGCGAACGCCTCGGTGGAGAAAAGCGAGAAGGAGGCGTCCGTGGCCTCGCGCAGGCGCGAGAGCGTCTCGTCGTCGCCGCGCAGGTCCGGGCCGGGGAGGACTTCGACGGGGGCGAACCGGTAGAGTTCGGCCGCGGCGTCGTCGACGGTCGCGGCCTCGGTCACGAGGAACTGGCCGGTGGTGATGTCGGCGAACGCGAGGCCGACGCCGTCGCCGTCGGTCACGACGGCCGCGAGGAACTGCGCGTCGGCGCGGGACGTTTCGAGGAGCGTCCCCGGCGTGACGACGCGCTTGATTTCCCGGCGGAGGTCGCCGGACTCGGTCTCGTACTGGTCGGCGACGGCGACCCGGTAGCCGCGCTCGACGAGCGCCTTGAGGTAGGGCGTCAGGTCGTTCAGCGGCACGCCCGCCATCGGGTACGACGACCCGTGCGAGGACTTCTGGGAGACCGTGAGGTCGAGTTCGCGGCCGACCGTCTCGGCGTCGTCGGCGAAGAACTCGTAGAAGTCGCCGCACTGCATGGCGAGCAGGTCGGCGTCGGTCTCCTCTTTCAACGAGAGGAACTGTCCGACGATTCCCTGAGTAGTCATGTCCGCACGTGGGCGGGCCGGCGGATAAAACGCTACGATGCCCCGACCGTCGGGGGTGCGCGCGCCCCGAGACTGCCCCCGGCCAAATGACCCGCTCGGCTGTTTCGTGGTCGCACATTCATATTCCGTGTTCGATGTTGGACAATTCTGTCAAAAATACAGCGTCTGATAATTGGCGGCCCATCATTATATACTGGACTCGTCTCGGGAAATCTGTGACAGCCAGGTACGACAGACGAACGGTTCTCCGCACCGCCGCCGGCGCGGTGGGGCTCGGCTCGCTGTCCGGGTGCGTGGGGACGTTCGGAACGGAGTCCGGGGAGCCCGTTCGCTTCGGGGCGATGTTGCCCGTCAGCGGGTCGCTGGAGCAGGTCGGAACGCACGGCAAGCGCGCCGCCGAGCAGGCGGTCGAGGACGTCAACCGGGCGGGCGGCGTGCTCGGGCGGCCGGTCGAACTGACCACCGTGGACACCGAGGGGTCCGTGTCGGTCGCGACCGACGGTTACGCCTCGCTGGCCGACGCGGGCGTCGTCGGCTTCGTCGGCGGCCTCGTCAGCGACGTGTCGCTCGCGCTCGCCCCCGAGGCGGCCGACGACGCCGTCATGGAGATGTCCCCGGCGAGCACGAACCCGCGGCTCTCGGACGCCGGGCGAGCCGACGGCCGGAAGTTCTTCGGCCGGACCGTCCCGAGCGACAGCCTGCAGGCGACCGCGATGGCGAAGATTCTCGACGCGCCGCAGTACGCCGACGCCGACCGGGTCGCCCTCCTCACCGTCGACGGGGCTTTCGGCTCCGACCTCGGCACCGCACTCGGCGACCAGCTCGACGCGGAGGTCGTCACCGAGGTCAGCTACGACCCGGGCGCGGAGGAGTTCGGCGGCGTCGTCGACGAGACGTTCGCCGACTCGCCCGACGCGGTCGGCTTCGTCAGCGTCCCCGGACAGGAGGGAGGCGTCCTCGACGCCTACGGCGCGTCTGACTACGAGGCCCCGTGGGTCTTTTCCGCGGGCATGTTCGACGGCGAGATTCCGCCCTACTACGAGGGCTTCTACAGCGCCTCGCTGTCGTCGGTTCGGACGGACGGCTACTTCCACCTCACCCAGCGGCTCTCCGACATCGCGCCGCTCCAGCCCTACGCGGCGAACGCCTACGACGCTCTGTTCCTCATGGCGACGGCGGCGGAGTACGCCGGCGAGGCGTCGGGTCCGGCCATCGCCGACGCCCTGCAGGCCGTCTCGGGCGGGACCGGACACACCGTCTCTGTCGGCGAGTTCGACCGGGTTCGGACCCTCGTCGACGCCGGCCGCGAACTGAACTATCAGGGCGCGTCGAGCGGGGTCGACCTCACGGCCGCGCTCGAACCGCTGAGTTCGTACCTCGTCGAGCGCGTCCGCAACGGCTCGGTCGAGCAGGTCGAACTCCTCCAGCGCCAGTTCTTCGAGTCCCGAGGTGGACAATGAACCCGTTTTCGCGGCTGACGAGCCTCCTCGAACGGGCGCTTCCGAACGTGATTCGACGGCGCTACGCGGCGAAGTTCGGGGTCGTGCTCCTCCTCATCGTGGTCGTCATGGGCGGCGCGGGCGCGTACATCCACTTCGACACCAAGTCGGTCGTCGAGTCGCAGACCGAGTCGCAGATTCGCGGCGCGGCGTCGACGGAGGCCAAGTCGGTCTCCGACTGGGCGGCCTCGAAGGAGTCGACCGTCTCGTTCCTCGCCGAGTCGCTCGCGGACCAACCGGCGGGCACTCCGCCTGCCGACCACCAGCGGTGGCTCGAAGGGAAACTCATCCAACTCTCGGGAGACGTTCGCTCGCTCCACTACGTCGACGCCGACACCGGCGCGGTCGTCGCCAGTACGACCGACAGCGCGACCGGGCAGTCGCTCGACTCGCTGTCCGCGCCGTGGGCCGACGACGCCGCGGCGCTGGCGTCGGGCCAGTCCGTGACCGTCTCCGCGCCCTACGAGTCCGGCGGCGAACCGGTCGTCGCGTTCGCCGCGCCAGTGTCCGGAGCCAACGGCGCAGTCGTCCTGACGGCGTCGCTCGAAGCGGGCTCCCACCAGTTCGAATCGCCCTACGCGACCGGCGACACCAAGGTCGTCTCCGAGTCGGGAACCATCCTGTTCGACAACCGCAAGGCGTCCATCCTCGACGAGTACGCGGCCACCGATGGCTCGTCCATCGAGGCCATCGACGCCGCGCTATCGGGGCAGACCGGCTACGAGGTCGTCTCCGCCCGCACGGGCATGGAGCCCGGCGATTACGCGATGGCGTACGCGCCCATCACCGGCACCGACTGGGTGCTCACCTACCACGTCCCGGCCGACCGGGCGTTCGCGCTCCAGTCGCAGGTGACGACGAACGTGATGCTCCTCGTCGCCTTCGCCGTCGGCGCGCTGTTCCTCGTCGGCGCGACCATCGGCCGCGGCACCGCGCGGTCCCTCTCGGTCGTCGCCCGCAACGCCGACGATATCGCCAACGGCGAGGTCGACGGCGACCTCCCGAACACCGCCCGCATCGACGAGATGGGTCGGCTGTACGACTCCTTCGAGTCGATGCAGACGTACCTGACGACCGTCGCCGGGCAGGCCGAAGCGCTCGCGGACAAGCGCTTCGACGACCCCGTCCTCGACGAGGACATCCCGGGGTCGTTCGGCGAGTCGATGGGCCAGACGCACACGGAACTGGAAGCGCTCATCACCGAACTCGAAGCGAAGGCCGCCGAGTTCAGCGAGACGATGGCCGACGCCGCCGACGGCGACCTCACGCGCCGGATGTCGGAGGACGCCGACAACGACGCGATGAACGAGATGGCGCGGTCGTTCAACGACATGGCCGACGAGCTCGAAGCGACCGTCGCGGAGGTCGTCGAGTTCGCCGAGACCGTCGCCGCGGCCAGTCAGGAGGTCACCGCGAGTTCTCAGGAGATAGAGCGCGCGAGTCGACAGGTCAGCGAGTCCACGCAGGTCATGGCCGAGGGCGCGCACGAACAGCGCGAGAACCTCCGGCAGACGACGGGCGAGACGAGCAACCTCTCTGCGACCATCGAGGAGGTCGCCTCCTCGGCGAGCGAACTCGAACGCACGGCCCAACACACCCTCGAAGCGAGCGAGGACGGCCACGAGGCGGCCGCCAACGCCATCGACACCATCGAGACCGTCGAGACCCAGACCAGCCGGACGGTCGACCGCATCGAGGACCTCGAAGGCGACATGGCCGAAATCGGCGACATCGTCGAACTCATCACCGACATCGCGGAGCAGACGAACATCCTCGCGCTCAACGCGAACATCGAGGCCGCTCGCGCGGGCGAGGCCGGCGAGGGTTTCTCGGTCGTCGCCAACGAGGTCAAGGAACTCGCCGGTGAGACCAAGGCCTCCGCCGAGGAAATCGAGGCGACCATCGAGGAGGTTCAAGCGAAGTCCGCGGCGTCCGTCTCCGAGATGCGCGAGACCCGCGACGCCGTCGACTCCGGCGTCGACGCGGTCCAGACCGCCCGCGACTCGCTGGACACCATCGTCGAGAACGTCCGCGAGACGACCGACGGCGTCGACGAAATCAGCCGGACCACCGACGAGCAGGCCGCCTCGACCGAGGAGGTCGCGTCGATGATGGACCGCGTCTCCGATATCAGCGACGAGACCGCCGAGCGCGCCGAGTCGGTCGCGGCCGCGGCCGAACAACAGACCGCCTCGCTCAGCGAGGTCTCCGACGGCGCGGACCGCCTCGCCACCCAGTCCGAGCGGCTGATGTCGCTCGTCTCCGAGTTCACCGTCGACCACGACGCCGCGGACCGCGACGGCGCGCTCGCCGACTCTGACGGCGCTTCGGTCGCCGAACTCGACGCGCCGACGACCGACGGCGGACGCGACGACGACACCGACCGCTCTGCCGACGACCGTTCCGCCCGAATCGACTGACGCCGCGACCGCTCCGCCAAAGCGCGGTTTCGCAACCGTCTGAGCCGCTGTCCCCAGACTCGGTCCTTCCACCCTCGTTTCGGACCTCTCGGGTTCCCCGTTCAGCCCTTCCATGCGACGACCGCATTTCTGAACCGTCCGTTTCCCGCACCCGGCCGCCGGAGTGTACCGATTCTGTACCAACGGGTATTAAATTTGATAACCGAGAGCGTAGCGTTATACCGGCAATCCGCGTGGGGAGGACGTATGGACCTGCTTTCGCGACTCGCGGCGCTGGTCCCGGGGGTCGGGGCTCGGACGCGGACCGACGGCGGCGCACAGGCTGACGAACGAGGGACGGTCGCGGCGGCGGCCGAGCAGTTGCACACCGGTGCCCTGCTCGACGGCGTGGGGATGCCGGTGTTCGTCCTCGACACCGACGGGCGGGTCATCGCGTGGAACGACCCGATTACGACGCTCACGGGAGTTCCCGCGGCGGAGGCGCTCGGGTCGGTCCACGTGAGCGAACTGTTCTACCCGGACGGCCGGCGGGCGAAGACGCTCGCCGACAAGGTGCTCGACGACCCGCGGGGTGCCGACGTCGTCCACGGCCTCGACGTGGTCGACGAGGCCCGACGGCTCTACCGCGACACCAGCACGATGACGGACCGACACGGCGCGAAGCGCCACATCGCGTTCACCGCCCAGCCGCTGTTCGAGGGCGACGAACTGGTCGGCGTGGTCGAGGCCGTCCACGACCGGACCGACGCGGTGGAGAAACAGCGGGCCTCCGAGGCGCTCGTCGAGGAGGTCTCGTCGACCATCGGGAGCCTCACGGCCGGCGACCTCTCGGCGCGCGCGTCGTTCACGGACGACCGCGACGTTCTCGATGACGAGACGCTGGCGGTCGTCTCGGACCTCAACGAGATGGCGACCCGGTTCGACCGCCTCGCGAACGACGTCGACGCCACGACGGCGGACCTCGGCGGCGCGATTCAGCGCGCCGCGACCGCCGCGACCGACATCGAGTCGCAGGTCACCGAACAGGCGGACCTCCTGTCGACCGGTGCGGAGGAGATGCAAGAACTCTCTGCCAGCATGGAGGAGATTGCGGCCACCTCCGACGAGGTGGCGTCGGCGGCGAATCAGGCCCGCGTGGCCGCCGAAAACGGCCACGAGGCGGGACAGAGCATCCGGAGCGCGACCGACCAAGTCATCGACATCTCCGACGAACTGCTCGACAGCGTGACCGAACTCCAACAGCGCATGGGCGTCATCGAGGAGGTCGTCGAGGTCATCGCGGAGGTCGCCGACCGGACGAACCTGCTCGCGCTCAACGCGAACATCGAGGCCGCCCGCGCGGGCGAGGCCGGCGAGGGCTTTTCGGTCGTCGCTGACGAAGTCAAACAGCTTGCGAACCAGACCCACGAGCACACGGAGGAAATCGCCGACAGCATCGCCGAGATTCAGCAACAGGCCGACGAGACGGTGCTGGCCTCCGAGCAGTCACACGAGCAGATTCAGGTCGCCTCCGGCGAAATCGAGGACGTGCTCGCCTCGCTCTCTGAAATCGCGGACGCCGCGGATTCCGCGGCCAACGGCGTCACCGAGGTCGCCCGCGCGACCGACTCGCAGGCGACGAACATCGAGGAGGTCACGACCACGATTCAGATGGCCCAAGAGCACGCGACCGCCGCCGAGGCGTCGACGACCGACATCACCGACGCGACGGCCGACCAGACGGTCGCGCTCGACGCGCTCGCCGACCGGGTGGACGCCCTCGTCGGCGGCGACGCCGCGGCGGTCGAGGAACTGGACGCGATGGACTTCGACGACGTGGTCGACGGGGCGGACGCTGACTCGGTTCGCGCGGCGACCGACGGGGGGTCGGAAGACGGGGTCGGCGGGTTCCAGTTCGACCGATAGCCCGCCCGCCGAGCGGTCGACGTCCCCGAATTCTCTCCGGTCTCTTCTCAGTCGAGGCTGATCGCACAGCTTTCGACGTAGTCGATGTCCTCGATGGAGCCGACGCCGCCCTCGCCGCAGACGGGGCAGTCCGGGTTCTTCTGGTACGGGACCGTCTCGAACGTCATGTCCATCGCGTCGTAAAACAGGAGCCGTCCGTCGAGCACGTCGCCCTCGTCGAGGAGGAGCTTCATCGCCTCCGTCGCCTGAATACAGCCGACCGTCCCGGGGAGGACGCCGAGGACGCCCGTCGTCGCGCAGTCGGGGACGGTCCCCGGCTCGGGCGCTTCGGGGAACAGACAGCGGTAACACGGACCGTCCGGCACGAGCGTCGTCGCCTGTCCCTCGAACTTGTATATCGCCCCGTGGACCAGCGGGAGTCCCTCGAAGCGACAGACGTCGTTGAGGAGATAGCGCGTCGGGAAGTTGTCCGAGGCGTCGACCACCGCGTCCGCGCCCGCGACGACCTCGTGAACGTTCGACTTGTCGACCCGCGTTTCGACCGGTTCGACCGACACGTCGGGGTTGAGCCCACGGACGAACGCGGCGGCGCTCTCGGCCTTCGGCGTCCCCACGTCGTCGTCGCGGTGGATGACCTGCCGCTGGAGGTTGCTCCGCTCGACCACGTCGTCGTCGACGATGACGAGTTCGCCGACGCCGACCGCCGCGAGGTACTGGATGGCCGGCGCGCCCAACCCGCCCGCGCCGACGACGACGACCCGCGCCGAGAGCAGTCGCCCCTGGCCCTCCGGGCCGACCTCGTCCATGATGATGTGCCGCGAGTAGCGGTCCAACTGGGTGGCGTCGAGTGAGAGCGTCATATCCCGAGGTTGGCGTCGCCCCCGAATAAAGCCGCGGCACGGGCGGGACCGATTCCCGTGGCTCGGGACGCGGACCGTCGCCGCTGGCGACGGCATCGCCGGAAGCGACGCGCCTTTGACGCTCCGCCCGTCACGTCGGGTATGGTCGCCGAGACGACGCCCGACGAACTACGCGAGAAACTGGCCGACGACGACGATGACCATGACCTCGCCGTCGTCGACATCCGAGACCCCTCGTCGTACGCCTCCGGCCACATCCCCGACTCGGAGAACCTCCCGGCGGCGACGCTCGGCCCCGAGGTGTTCGACCGCGAGTGGCCCGCCGAGGTCGTCGTCTCGTGTTACGTCGGCAAGAGTTCGAAGCAGGTCGCCTCGGTACTGGACAGCAACGTCGACGCCGACGTGTCCAGCCTCCGCGGCGGCTTCGACGCGTGGGACGGCGCGGTCGAAGACGGCACCGAAGGCGAGGGCGAGGCGGACCTCGGTCCCACGTCGCCGTTCTGAGTCGCTCCGGTTTTTGTCGACGGTTCTCGACGCCCAGCGAGCGACGCGGACTCACTCGCCGGGAACGGTGACGGGCGACCCGCGTCGTCGGTTTCGGTTCTGGATGTAGAAGACGAACACGACGAGGCCGCCGAGCACCGGCAGGAGGACGAACGCGACGAAGAACCCGACGGCCCACACGTCCGCCGTGTCCATCGCCCGGCGCTTCGCGTCGCGGTATATCCACGCCGCGCCGAGGACCGCGGCGGCAACGAGCACCGGCCCACCGAGTTCGATACTGACCATGCAGTCGATTCGATGGTCCGGCCCCGCCGCGATAAGCGTGGGTGCTTCGAGACGGAGCCACGGCTCGGCGGTCGATAAAGAGAGAAATCGGCGCGGTGCGCGGGGCGTTACTTGCCGCGGCCGTTGCCGGCGCGGATGGAGGGACGGATGTGCTCCGTGCCCTTGCCGCGGTTCTGGAGACCGCGGTTCTTCTTGCCCGCGTTGGTGAGACCGCGGAAGGCGCGGCCCTCGTGGGTGTCATCGCAGATCCAGTTGAGGTTGTCGTCGTTCTGGATGGCCGGGTGCTCGGGGTCGACGAGGATGACTTCCTGCCACTTCTGGGAGCCGTCCTGTCCGACGCCGTAGGAGTTCAGCACGCGCAGGTTGGGATGCTTGCGCGAGGCGCGCTCCTCCGCGATGCGCGGGATGGACTTGCGGCGGCCGATGCGGTTGACGCCTTGGCGCTTCGTCCGTCGGCCGGCCTTGTGACGCTGTTTGCGCGCGCCGCCCTTGCGGACGGAGACGCGGACCACGACGATGCCCTGCTTGGCCTTGTAGCCGAGCTCACGGGCCTTGTCGAGGCGGGTGGGGCGCTCGATACGCTCGATAGCGCCCTGGTTGCGCCACTCCTGTTTTCGCTGCCACTGGAGTTCGGCCAGCTTGCCTTCCTTCGGGGTCTTCCACGCTTCCTTGATGTGGGAATAGAAGCTTCGTGCCATTGTGTATCACCGCGGGCGCTTGCGATTCAGTCCGTCGGGGAACTCCCCCGAGACCACATTTCGTCCCGTGCGTGACGGGTGCCCTCTGGCGTGCCCGCATTGCCAGCGAGTTGGCGGACCTACCGGCAGGGGAGGGTTAAGGACTTCGGATTCTCGCGGCGCGTGTGCGACCGACTCACGCGGCGAGGCGGCCGAAAAAGACGATATTGAGGGTGCGTCTGCCGCGGCTCAGCCTTCCATCCCGCCGAACGACGCTCTGACCGCCAGCGCCAGTTCCCTCGAAATCAGCATTTCATATCGCGCCATCTGATGTATCACCGCGGAAGCCGGCTACTGCCAAGGCTCTCGAAACCTCACTCGTGACGGCAGAAAGCGGCGCTCCGGGTGGCTCGGTAGTTCAGACGGCGAACTCGCCGACGCGCTCGAACTCGCGTTCGGCGATGGCGTCGGACAGCGCGTCGATGTCCACGTCGTCGGGCATCTCGCCGGGGTACTTGCGGCGGAAGTAGCCGACGATGTTCGTCACGTCGCGCGCGAGGAGTTCGCGGGCGTTGTCGTGGTCGGTCGGGACGGCCTGCGGCCAGTCGAACACCGTGATGCCGCGCTCGCCGACCGCGACGTTGTACTCGGACATGTCGGCGTGGACGTAGCCGGCCTCGTAGGCGTCGGCCATCTCGGAGAGAATCAGGTCGAGGACGCCCGTCACCTGCTCGGATTCGAGCTTCGCCTTGGCGAGTTCGACGCCGTCGAGTTTCGCCATGATGATTGCGTGGCGGTTGTGGTCGACGGGGCGGGGGACCGACACCTTCGGAAACAGGGTTTCGAGCGCCTCGTACTCGCGTTCGGCCGCCTTGCGGGCGGTGTAGAGCCACGAGACGTGGTGGTTCTCGGAGGTGTAGTCGCGCTCGCGGCGCACCTCGCGGAAGTTGGTGTACCCCTCGCGGTGGAACTTCAGCGCGAGCGGTTTGAACGACTGCACCTCGAACACGTCGCTTTCCTTGCCGACGCCGAGGGGCGCACCGAACCCCTGGATGGTGTCTCGCTGGGCGAACGTCCGGAGCGCGAGCGCGTCGTACCCCTCGACCGTGAGCTTGTACCCCTCGTACCGGATGGTCTTGCGCTCGACGAGCTCGCGGGTCATACAGCGGTCGATGCGGTAGTCGACCTCTTCGGCGGACAGCCCCGAGTTCTTCGGGAGCTTCTCCCGGTTGACCCACTCGCTGAAGCGCATGCCCTGCTCGACGCCCGAGAGGAGGTAGAAGTCCTCGGGCTCGAGTTCGGCCATGACGCCGGCGACGTTCCGTACCATGCACGTCCGTCCGTCGGCGAGGCGTAAAAGGCCCGCGAGTCGGCGAACCCCACCCGCGATAAATCACATACAACGATACGAAATTCGGGGTGTGACGACTCACCCACCGTTTCGGCGGAGGTTCTGGAACGTCGGCGTCTCGCGTCGGGACTGAACGGGGACGTTGCTACGTATAAGCGAGTGTCTTGCATTCAAGCAATAAAATCGAACAAACAATTCACGTGTCAACCGTCTTTGAGGCTGTGACTCAGGCCGCGTCGAGGCGGAACTCGATGACTGCGCCCGCGCCGTCGCCGGCCGGCGGGAGGTGGAGTTCGCCGCCGTAGGCCTCTACGATCCACTTCGAGAGCCAGAGTCCCAGCCCGTTGCCGTGGGCGAGGTCGCTCTCTTCGATGTTCTGCTCGATGAGTTCGCGCTGGTGGTCGGGGATGCCCGGCCCGTCGTCCGCGATTCGCACGACGACCTCGCCGCCGACGCGCTCGTAGGTAATCTCGACCGTCGGGGCGCTCCCGGTGTATTCGAGGGCGTTGTCGACGATTTCGCGGAACGCGATTTTCAGCTTCGTCCCGCCGACGACCGCCCCGGGGCCGTCACCGCTGACGGTGATGGTCGCCTCCGGGTTGTCCGCCGAGTGGTCGTCGACGAGCGGTTCAAGGAGCGAGCGCAGGTCGACCGTCTCGCCTTCGGGGTCGCTATCGACGAGTTGGGTGACCGTCTTGACCTGGTCGCTCATCGTGCCGAGGTCGTCGCCGGTCGCCTTCAGTCGCTGGCCGATGTGGACGGTCTCTTCGTCGCCGCCGTCGGTGGAGAGCAGGTCACCCCAGCCGAGGAGCAACTGCGCGGTGTGTCGGAGGTTGTGGCGGACGAGCCGATTGATGACCGCGGAGCGTTTGTACTGCTCGGACAGCTCCTGGGACCGAATCCGGCGCACGTCGTTGATGCCGATGAGGACGTGCGCGACGGCGCTCACGCCGACGACCACGGCGGCGCTGAAAAGCGGTTCGCTGACCGTCCCGCCCGCGGCTCGCTGGTAGCTCCCGATGAGCGCGAGGACGAACACGGTGACGACGACGCCGAGGAGGTTCCAGCCGGCGACGCGGGCGGCGTGGGTGGTCGTGAGGTCGCTTCGGTAGACCGCGGGGCCGATGGCGACGAAGAGCACCGAGATGACGAGTCCGAAGCCCGCGGCAACGAGCCCCGCGAGATCGGATGCGACCGAGGCGACGCTGTTCGAGACGATGGCGAACAGGGCCACCCCGGTGAGGCTGAGCGACCCCGCGCTGACGAGACGAGAGACGTTCATGGTTCGCTGACTCTCGTGGAAGTAATAACGCTTCTCTGAAACGAGTTGTCACTCGACGTTGACGCGGTACGGAAGCCCCTCGGGGTCGAAGACGCCGTCGGCATCGCACTGCGCCGACACCGGGCCGACCGTCGCCTCGCTGTCGGTCGGATACCACGCGCGGCCGACCGGTGAGACGACAAAGCGGGCATCTCGGTCGCCGACGAACACGAGGTCGCCGCCCTCGAACGACTCCAGCGGCTCGATACCGAGCGCCTCGGTCAGCGACGCCACGAATCCCTCGACGTCGGGGACGGCCATGCCGACCTCGGTCGCGCCGCGGAGGTCAGTCGCGGGGTCGAACTCGCCCGTCGCGTCGCCGTCGTAGCAGACGTACTCGATGACGTTGCCCTCGAGGTCCTCGAAGTAAACGGAGTCACAGCCGAGGAAGTCGAACCGGACGCTCGGCCCCTCGTCGGTGTCGAGCACGTCCACGCCCGCGCGGTCGTTCAGCCACGCGACCACGGAGTCCACCGCGGCGGAGACGGTGAAGGCGAGGTGGCCGGGGTCGGTGTCGCCGAGTTCGAACCACAGGGTCGTCTCCCCGGCGGTCGCCGAGCGCTGTGACCCGGAGACGGCCGCGAAGCCGAGCGTCTCGACGTAGAACTCACACAGCGAGATGGGGTCGGTCGCGGCGAGGGCGACGCGGTTGAACTTCATGCGTTCACGTCACCGCGACGCGGTTTAACGGAATCGCTCGCGTCGGCCGCGGCGGCGGTCGGTCGCCCGACTGGTGCCCGTCGCGGCGAGGCCGGGCGGCTCGCCGCGGCGGCCGAGCGTCGAAATCGCTTTCTTCCGGATGGACGAAGCCGACGTATGAACGACTCGCAGGGGTCGATTACTGACCGCGAGTGGCGGGTGATTCGCGAGGAGGTCCGACCGGGACCGATGCAGATGGCGCTCGACGAGGTCGCGGGCGAGACGGCCGCCGCGGGCGGCCCCCGGACCGTCCGGGTCTACTCGTGGGAGCCGAGTTGCCTCTCGCTGGGCTACGGACAGGACCCCGAGACGGTCGATTGGGACTACTGCGACCGCGAGGGAATCGACGTGACCCGCCGACAGACCGGCGGCGGCGGCATCTACCACGACCGCCGCGGCGACGTGGCGTACTCCATCGCCGCGCCGAAAGCCGAGTTGCCGGGCGACCTCATCGACTGCTATCACCTGCTGTGCGAGCCGATTCTCGACGCGATTCGCGCGGTCGGCGTGGACGTGGACTTCGTCGACGACGACGTGCCCGTCATCTGGCACCCCGCCTGCTACCTGCGGGCGCTCCACCCCGCCCACGACATGGTCGCCGCGGGCCGGAAGGTCGCGGGCAACGCCCAGTACCGCCGCCGCGACGCCGTCGTCCAGCACGGCTCTCTCACCTACTCGGTTGACGCCGAGACGCACCTCGGCGTCTTCGACGGCCACGACGTGACGCCCGAGGCGTTCCGCGAGCGCGTCGTCGGTATCGACGAACTCGTCGACGCCTCCCGCGAGGAGTTCGTCGGGGCGCTGACCGAGTCGCTCTCGGGGTTCGTCGACGCCGCGGAGGGGTCGTGGACCGACGCGGAACTCGACCGCGCGCGAGAGAAGGTCGACGAGAAGTACCGCGCCGACGACTGGGTTCGCCGCCGCCCGGGGTCGCGGTCCGACTGAGAGCCGGGCGGCTGAGAACAGGGCAGGCGAACACAGGGCGGCCGAGAACTGTGCGCCGGGCGCGTGCGGTCGCTCCCGACTCAGAAGCCGAACGTCTCCGGTTCGTCGAGGTCGAGGGCTTCGGTGATGCCTTCGTAGACCTCGGTCAGGGGCGGCACATCGCGGGTGGGGTCGAGCCAATGATCGCCCAGCCAGCGGTAGCGAACGGTCAGGTTCTCGTCGAGGAGGAAACACGAGCGTCGGGAGCGCTTCGAGACGCCGAAGGTCCGGTAGACCACGTCGAACGCCGCGGCGAGTTCGAGGTCGGTGTCGGCGTACAGCGGGAACAGCAGGTTGTACCGGTCGATAAAGCGGCGGTGCATCTCGATGCCGGACTTGCTCGACCCGACGACGCGAACCTCGTTCCCGTTCGCGAACCAGTCGAAGTCGCGGAGGGCGCACCACTCCTCGATGCAGTCGGGGCTGAAGTCGGCCGTGTAGAAACACAGCAGGACGGGTTTGTCGGCGGCGAGCCCCGAGAGACTGCGCTCGCGAACATCGCCGTCGGGCGCAACGAGCGTCTGCGTCACGTCGGGTGCCGTCGCCCCGACGGAAAGTCCGGTAATATGACGTGATTCCGCGCGTGAACGATAGCCGTTCTGGCTTCGCCCGGCCCCGCCGACTCCGAAGTCCCTTTGTTCGGGTACCCCGTCGGACTCCGCATGCAAGTCGGCGCACACGTCTCGATGTCCAGTTCGAAGGTCTCGTCCGACGACGAGACGCCACCGCACGGTAACGTCGCCAACGCCGTCTTCCGGCAGGTCGCCTTCGGCGGCAACTGCGGGCAGATTTTCACCACCTCGCCGCAGGTGTGGCGCGACCCCGACATCTCCGACGAGGAGGCCGAACTGTTCCGCGAGGAGACCGCCGACAAACTGGCGGGGCCGTGGGTCATCCACTCGTCGTATCTCGTCAACCTCTGTACGCCCAAGGAGGGCCTCCGGCAGAAGTCGCTGGACTCGATGCAGACGGAGGTCGACATGGCCGACAGACTCGGCATCGAGTACGTGAACGTCCACCTCGGGGCCCACACCGGCGCGGGCGAACAGCAGGGCCTCGACAACGCCGTCTCCGTCCTCGACGACCTCGACATCCCCGACGGCGTCACCGTCCTCATCGAGTCCGACGCGGGCTCGGGAACCAAGATGGGCGACGACTTCGCCCACCTCGGCTACGTCCTCGAAGAGTCCGAACAGGACCTCGACGTCTGTCTCGACACCGCCCACGCGTTCGCCGCGGGCTACGACCTCTCGACGCCCGCGGGCGTCGACGAGACGTTCGCGGAACTCGACGACGAGGTCGGATTGGAGCACCTCAAGTGCGTCCACCTCAACGACTCGAAACACGAGTGCGGGACGAACAAGGACGAACACGCCCTCATCGGCGAGGGCCTCATCGGCGAGGAGGGCATGCGCGCGTTCATCAACCACGACGCCGTCGTCGACGACGACGTGCCGCTCGTCTTGGAGACGCCCACCGAGGACGGCAAGGGCTTCGCGTGGAACATCGACCGCGTCCGCGAACTCCGCGCCGACGCGGAGTAAGAGGCCGAACGGGGCGGAAGCTCAGCGGCCGCCGCTGAGTCCCCGTATCGACCGTTTCGACTGTTTTTTGGGTCGCCGCGCCCGAGACCGCGTGTGCGACGTTTCTCCGAATCGTACCTCCGGCGGACGCGAGACGGCATGTGGGACGACTCCCGCGCGGCCCTCACCGACCTCGACCTCGGCGGTCGGACCCGAATTCTCGACGTGGGCTGTGGGACCGGCGAGTTCACGCGCGTCCTCGCGGAGGCGTCGGACGCCCGCGTGGTCGGCGTCGACGCCGACACCGACCTGCTTTCGGTCGCGGCCGGCCGCGCCAGCATCGAGACGGTCGCCGGCGACGCGACTCGGCTCCCCTTCGCCGACGACGGGTTCGATTTGGTCGTCTGTCAGGCGCTCCTCGTGAACCTCCCCGACCCGACGGCCGCGCTCTCCGAGTTCGCCCGCGTCTCGTCTGACCTCGTAGCGACGGTCGAACCCGACAACGCCGCCGTCGGCGTCGACTCGACGGTCGAGTCCGAGGCCGCGCTCGACCGCCGCGTCAGAGACGCCTTCCGCGACGGCGTGGCGACCGACGTGGCGCTCGGCGACCGCGTCCGCGGGCTGTTCGACGACGCCGGCCTGTCGGTCGTCGGGACCCGCCGGTACCACCACCGCAAGCTGACCGAGCCGCCGTACGACGACCACGACGTGCGGAGCGCGGCCAAGAAGGCGACCGGCGAGGGGTTGGACCGCCACGAGGCCGACCTCCGACGGGGACTCGCCGACGACTCCTACGAGTCCGTCCGCCGAGAGTGGCGGGAGATGGGCCGCGAGGTCGTCCAGCAGATTCGAGACGGGGAGTACCGCCGGGCCGAAGTCGTCCCGTTCGACGTGACGACGGGGCGGGTGTAGTCAGCCGAGGAACAGGTCGACGAAGTTCCCGCTCGACTGCCCGCGGTAGAGTTCGGAGTAGCCACAGCTCGCACACGAGACGACGGTGAACTGTCGGTTCTGGATGTCGAACATCTTCGAGAGACCGGTGCCGGAGGTGGCGATAGAGTCGATTTCGGTCTCGGCGTGGCCGCACTTCGGACAGCCGTCACGGTCGGCGCTTGGTGGAGGGCTCATGTTGAAACGTTGAACTACCCACGTAAAAAATGTACCTCCGAAATCACTTCCTTTCTCGCGCCCGCTGGTGAGCGTATGCCCGCCGGTGGCCTCGTGTTCCTCCTCTTCGTCCTCCTCAGTATCGGTGCCGCGGTCGCCCTCTACGCCGCGATTCGAGACGAGACGCGCGACTTACCGACGATGGGTCGCGAGGAGGCGGAGCGTCGCGCCCGCGGCGAGGGGCGGCGCTACAACGAGACGCGCGGTCGCGGGACCGACCGACGCCAGAGCGGGGGCGGCCGCGGCGACGAGTTCGGCCGCGACGGCGACCGCACCGATGACCGCGGCCGCAACCGCGACGACCACGACTGGTAGCCGGTCGCACCCGACTCGGCTCCGGCCTCAGACCACGTCGCCGCGGACCGACGGTCCGGTCTGTTCGGCCCGGTAGGCCCGCATCGCCTCGACGGCCGTCTCGGCGTCGTCGCCCTCCAGTCCGAGCATCTCCAGCGCGCCCGAGAGCGTCGGGAAGGCGAACTCGCCGTTTCGGAGCTTCGACATCGCGTCCGGCGAGCGCTGGCCGTCGGCGTAGAGGCAGACGCCGCGAGGGTCGAGAATCTGCTCGTAGGCCTCGCGTTCGACCGCGCCCTTCAGCCGCTGGGTGACGTTGTCCTCGAAGGAGGCGTTGCACACTTCGAGGTGGACCGGTTCGTCGTCGGGAAGTAGGTGGGCGGCGAGGCACTTCTCGGGGGCCGCGTAGCCGTTCGCGTTGGCTCGCAACAGGTCGGGATGCTCGCGCGCCCACTCGGCGCGGACGCTCTTACCGACGCCCTTCACGCCGTGGGACCGCTCGAACGATTCGGCCGCGTCGGGGTCGCCGCGGAGGAGGATGTCTTTCGTCACGTACACGTCGAGTCGGTCGAGGGGGTCGAGGCCGAGCGCCACGTCGCCGTAGACCCACACCTCGCGGACCGGGACGGGGAGCGTCTCGGACTCGACGGCGTCGACGACGGCGGCGACTCGGTCGAGGGCGGCGTCTCTGTCCATCGACTGTCCGTGGGGGTCGGAGGGCCAAACCGGTTGCGACCGAGCGCGGTCGGGTCGTCGGCCGAGTGCGCGAGCGACGCCGCGGTCGTCCCGAGGCGAAACCCGTATCCCTCCCGCCGGGCAACCGACCGGCAATGGAGTGCGACAAGTGCGGCCGCGACGCGGTGATGCACGCGGCCTACTCCGGGGCCCATCTCTGTGACGACCATCTCTGCGCCTCGGTCGAGAAACGCGTTCGCCGCCGCATCCGCGAGGACAACATGCTCCCCCGCGACGCCAGCCCCGAGAACCCCCAGACGTGGGTCATCGGGCTGTCCGGCGGCAAAGACAGCGTCGTCCTCACACACATCCTTGACGACACGTTCGGGCGCGACCCGCGCATCGAACTCGTCGCCCTCACCATCCACGAGGGCATCGAGGGCTACCGCGACAAGTCCGTCGACGCCTGCGTCGAACTCGCGGAGGACCTCGACATCCACCACGAACTGGTCACCTACGAGGACGAGTTCGGCGTCCAGATGGACGACGTGGTCGAGAAGGACCCCGAGAACATGGCCGCCTGCGCCTACTGCGGCGTGTTCCGCCGGGACCTGCTCGAACGCTTCGCCGACGAGCTCGGCGCGGACAAACTGCTCACGGGACACAACCTCGACGACGAGGCGCAGACGGCGCTCATGAACTTCTTCGAGGGCGACCTCAAGCAGGTCGCAAAGCACTTCGACGCCAGCATCGGCGACTTCGAGAAGCGCCGCGACGCCGGTGAGTTCATCCCGCGGGCCAAACCGCTCCGCGACGTACCCGAAAAGGAGGTCGCGCTCTACGCTCACCTGAAGGACCTCCCCGCGCACATCACCGAGTGCCCCCACTCCTCTGAGGCCTACCGCGCCGAGATTCAGCAGTTACTGTTGAAACTCGAAGAGAACCACCCCGGCACCCGCCACTCCATCATGGCGGGCTACGAGGAGTTGGCCGAACTCACCGCCCGCGAGTACCGCGGCGAGGGCCGCGTCGACCTCAACGACTGTGAGCGCTGTGGGTCGAAGACCGCCGGCGACGTCTGCCGGAAGTGCCGGCTCATCGAGTCGATAGAAGCTGTCTGAGCGGTTACGGAACGGCACGGAACTCGTTTTCGGACGCGTCTCACGGTCAGAGAGAACCGGGTGCACTCGCGTCAACCGAATCGGCGGCGACGCTCGCGGGCGGAAACCGTCGTTCGTGAAAAAGAACCCACGAAACCCGACGGGCGCGGCGGCGTCCGCGCGGGTCTGACAGGGCGTTACCGGATGACGTCGAGACCGTTGTTCTTCTCGACTTCGTCGCGGCCGCCGTCGGACCACGTGCCGCTCTGGGCCGTCTGGGCTCGCTCCGAGCTATCGAACTCCGAACCCGAACCCGAACCCGAGTGCTGTTGTTGTGATTCGTGCGACTGGATGCTCTGGCGCGACTTGTCGGCCTGCTTCTGCGTCGTCGGGCCGAGGACCTGCGCGGACTGGACGCCCGTCATGATGGCCATGACGCGGACTTTCCCCTTGTACTCGTCCTGAATGCGAGCGCCCCAGATGACGTTCGCGGCGGCTTCCAGCCGTTCGGTGATGTTGCTCGCGATTCCCTCGGCCTCCTTCAGCGTGAGGTCGGGGCCGCCCGTGATGTGGACGAGCCCGCCGGACGCACCGCGGTAGTCCACGTCGAGAAGCGGGTGGTTCATCGCGTCGTTGACCACTTCTTGGGTCTTGTTCTTGTCTTGGGTCTCGCCGACGAGCATCACCGCGACGCCGCCCTGATTCATGATAGTCGACATGTCGGCGTAGTCGAGGTTGATGAGCGACGGTTGGGTGATGGTCTCCGAGATGCCCTTGACGGTCTCGGCGATGATCTGGTCCATGACCGAGAACGCCTTGCCGATGGGCAGGTTCGGGACGTAATCGAGGAGGCGGTTGTTGTCCAGCACGATGATGGAATCGGCCTCGTTGCGGAGGTTTTCGAGACCCTCCTCGGCCTTGACCGTGCGGGCGCGCTCGACGTTGAACGGAGTCGAAACCATGCCCACGACGATTGCGCCCTGCTCCTTTGCGATCTTGGCGATGACGGGGGCCGCACCGGTCCCGGTGCCGCCGCCCATCCCCGCGGTGACGAACACGAGGTCGGCGTCGCCGAGCACGTCCTTGATCGTGCCCTGTGCCATCTCGGTCGCGCGCTCACCCATCGACGGGTCACCACCGGCACCGAGCCCCTGCGTCAGGGATTTCCCGACGAGGATTTTCGTGTCCGCTTCGATCATCTTCAGGTGTTGCTTGTCGGTGTTGATGGCGACCGTGTCGGCCCCTTCGACACCGATGTTGTACAGGCGGTTGATGGTGTTGTTGCCGGCGCCACCAGCGCCGACGATGACGATTCGCGGGTCACCGAACTGGTCGTCGCTGTCGTCGAGCGACGACTGCGTCTGGCGCTCGGCCTCGTCCCGTTCCATCGCCTCGCGAACGATATCCTGCATAGTTACACCTTTGCCCAGCCGCGCTTGCTGGTAGATTCGCGCTGTCGCTTGTCAGCTGTCTGTTCGTTGAGCATCTCGCGAACGGCGGAACGGATGGCTTCGGATCGATTCGGGAACTCTCCCGTCTCGACCATCCGCTCGACCTCCTCGATCTGCTGCTTCGGAATTCGTAGTGTCACACGCTCCATATTTACATTCCCCCGGTAAGACGGCGCGCCGCACTCGTGTGCGTGTGTCTTACACCCGGAAACCGACGGACGACGCCGGGTTTCGGGCCGCCGTCGGGTGGCTGTAAGACAACCGTCTTACGCGATAATCACCACAGAGGGATAGAATATAAATGTAACGGCGGTTGTAAGACAGGAGCTGAATATCCCGTATAGGGGGCTTTAATCGCCGGTTATGCTTATTCCAGAACGTCGGCCGCGGGCGTCCGACGCCCGCAATCGGGGCAGAACGCCCAGTCAGACCGGAGTTCGTCGCCGCACTCGCAGAACACGCGGTGGGACGTTTTCTCGCCGCAATTCGGGCAGTAAACGTGGTCTGAACCCACGGATTCGCCGCATTGGCCACAGCTCATCTCGGAGTCGTCCGCGTCTGTAGACTCCAGTTCCTCTCGTGTCTTACGAACCGTATTCGCGGTCGATTCGCCGTCGACACCCGCGTTTACGCGGGATTCGTCGCTCGAACCATCGACGTTGATGTTGACGTTCAACTCCGACGGCGTCGGACGCTCGGCCTCGCGGGCCGCCGCGGCCTCCTCGACGAGCGTCGGGAGCCGTTCGTCCAGTCGTTCGTCGACGAGTTCCTCGACCCGCGCCGAAAGCGCACCGTCCAGTCCGTCGTCTCCGGCGGCGGTGTCGTCGTCCGCGGCGTCGTCACGTTCCAGTTCGTCGAGGTACTGACGGAGCGCCTCCCGCATCACCTCGCTTTTCGAGGTGTCGAGGCGGTCCAAGCGCTCGACGAGGGCGTCGTCGGCGCGGAACGTGATCTTACTCATTACTCCGGGATTATCTCGGCACCATATCAATGTTCGCACCTGTCTGACACACAGCACACGCGGCGGCGAGAATGATAATGGTTAAAGGCGTCGACCGGATACGAATCGGTGACCGCTCTTAGCTCAGCCTGGCAGAGCAGCCGACTGTAGATCGGCTTGTCCCCCGTTCAAATCGGGGAGAGCGGATTTTTGCTTGCAAAATCCGGTCGAGTCGATTTGAACAGCGAGCAACGCGAAGCGTTGCGAGTGAGTCCAACTCGGGGAGCGCGGACCGTCGTCGATTATCGTCTGTAGCCCGGCGTCCCCCGTTCCGTCTCCCCGGACTCTCACGAACGTTCGGAGTATATGTCGCCGCGACCCCGTGATTTACCCCCGTCTACTCGGAAGCGAACACCATGGATGTTCGACCGCTCGGCACGACCGGATTCGACGTTTCTGAAATCGCGCTGGGCACGTGGCAACTCGGCGGAAGTTGGGGCTCGGTGACCGACGACGAGGCGTCCGACGCCATCGAGGCCGCCCTCGACGCGGGCATCAACTTCCTTGACACCGCGGACGTGTACGGCGACGGCGACAGCGAGCGCCGAATCGGCGACGCGCTCGCCGGCCGCGACGACGACGTGGTCGTCGCCACCAAGGCGGGGCGTCGGCTCGACCCGCACGAGGCGGACGGCTACAACCGCGAGAACCTCGAACGGTTCGTGGACCGAAGCCGTGATAATCTCGGCGTCGACTCGCTCGACCTCGTCCAGCTTCACTGCCCGCCGCGGGACGTGTACTACCGGCCCGAGGTGTTCGACGCGCTCTCGGAGCTCCACGACGCCGGGAAAATCGACCACTACGGCGTGAGCGTCGAGAAGGTCGAAGACGGGCTCAAGGCCATCGAGTACGACGGCGTGGAGACGGTCCAGATTATCTTCAACCCGCTTCGACAGCGACCCGCGGAACTGTTCTTCCGGGAGGCGAAGCGCCGGAACGTCGGCGTCATCGTTCGCGTCCCGCTCGCGTCGGGACTGCTCACCGGTTCCCTCTCCGAAGACGCCGAGTTCGGCGAGGACGACCACCGGAACTTCAACCGACACGGCGAGGCGTTCGACGTGGGCGAGACCTTCGCCGGAATCCCGTTCGAAGACGGCCTCGCCGCCGCGGACGCGATACAGGAGGTCGTCCCCGAGGGAGTCTCGCTCGCGCAGTTCACGCTCCGCTGGATTCTCTCGTTCGACGCCGTGAGCACCGTCATCCCCGGGTCGAAGACGCCGGCGCACATCCGCGACAACGTCGCCGCGGCGTCGCTCCCGCCGCTGTCGGCCGACCAGTTCCAGCGCGTCGAAGAGGTCTACGACGCGTACGCGCGCGAACACGTCCACCACCGCTGGTGAGTGAGTCAGCGGCCGAACCCCCCGCTTCGCTATATTCAAGTACAGTTTCGCCAATGAAACTCTAGTGGCAGTCTCGTTCGACCTCTTCGGCACGCTCGTCGACGCCGAGTACCCGTCAGACCCCGGTGCGGCGGTCGCAGACGCGCTCCGCGAGTACGGCGTCGCCGTCCCCGACGACTGGGACGACGCCTACCGCGAGGTCCACATCGACGCGCCCGAGGGCGCGGAAGTCCCGCTTCCGGCCCACGTCGCCGCGGCGCTCCGCTCTCGGGGCGTCGACTCGCCGGACAACGCCGCCCGTCGCGCGGTCGTTACGGCGTTCGACCCCGAGGTGACCACCCGTCACGGCGCGGTCGACGCGGTCGCGGCGGCCCGCGAGGCCGGTTCGGTCGGCCTCCTCTCGAACTGTTCCGTTCCCGAACTCGTCGCTCGGACGCTCATCCGGTCGGACCTCGACCGGCGCGGCTTCGACGACGTCACGACGAGCGTCGCCTGCGGCTGGCGGAAACCCCACCGGCAGGCGTTCGAGGCGGCCGCCCGCGGCCTCGACGTCGACGCGGGAGAACTGGTTCACGTCGGCGACGACCCGGACGCTGACGGCGGCGTCGAGGCGGTCGGCGGCCGGTTCGTGAACCTGCGGGAGACGACGCTCGAATCGGTCGCGGCGAGACTGCGCGCCGGGGAGGACCCGTGCCCGTGACCGCCGCGGCCGCCGTCGTCGCCGCCGCGGCGCTGGACCGGGGCTTCGCCGAACCCCCGGCGCGTCTCCATCCGGTCGCGCTGTTCGGCCGACTCGTCTCGCCCGTCGACCGCGAGTGGTCCCGTCCGACGCTCGTCGGCGCGGTCGCGGCTGTTGCGCTTCCGGCGCTCGCCGGGGGCGTCGCCGCGGGCGCGACGTGGGCCGCGTCGCTCGTCTCGCCGTGGCTCGGTGCGGCCGTCGCCGCCCTCGCGCTGTTTTCGACCACGAGCCTCCGGATGCTTCTCGACGCGGCCGAGGCGGTCGTCTCGGCGACCGCCGACGAGTCAGACCTCGACGCCGCCCGGGACGAACTCCGGGCGCTGGCCGGGCGCGACCCGTCGTCGCTCTCGGCGGCAGACATCCGGAGCGCCGCCGTCGAGAGCGCCGCCGAGAACCTCGCCGACGGCCTCGTCGCGCCGCTGTCGGCGTTTGCGCTCCTCGCGCCGGTCTCGCTCCCGTTCGCGGTCGGCGCGGCCGCGTGGATGAAGGGCGTCAACACGCTCGATTCGATGCTCGGCTACCGACACAAGCCGGTCGGTCGGGTGCCGGCCCGCCTCGACGACGCCGTGATGTGGTTCCCGGCGCGCGTCTCGGCGGTCTTGCTGGCCGTCGTCGCGGGTGCGCCGGCCACGGTGACCCGGGTGGGCGAGCTGGCGCGCCGCCCGTCGTCGCCCAACTCGGGGTGGCCGATGGCGACGCTCGCGGCCCTCCTCGGCACGCGACTCGAAAAACCCGGTCACTACCTGCTCGACGGGGGTCCCGAGGCACCCGACGCGGCGACCGCCGCGCGGGGCGTCCGACTCGTCTCGCGGGCGGGGCTCGCCGCGTTCGCCGTCGCGGGGGTGGTCGCGTGGTTCTGACCGCGCTCCGCGGCGCGCTCGGCTTCCTCACTCGCCTCCCCGTCGGCGGCGACGAGTCGAACTGGGACGCCTTCAGGCGCGCGCCCGTGGCGTTCCCGCTCGTCGGCTACGTCGTCGGCGCGCTGGCCGCGCTCCCGTTTTTGCTCCCCCTGCCGATATCGACCGCGGCCGCGCTGTACCTCGTGACGCTGTACCTCGTGACGGGCGTCACCCACGCCGACGGCCTCGCGGACCTCGGCGATGCCGCGGTCGTCCACGGCGACGCCGACCGCCGGCTGTCGGTCCTGAAAGACTCGCAGACGGGGGTCGGCGGCCTGCTCGCGTTCGGGCTGACGCTCGTCGTCCTCGCGCTCGGCGCGTTCGGCCTCGCGGGCGCGGGGGGTCGCGTCGGCCTCACGGCCGCCGTCGCAATCGCGCTCGCCGCCGAGGTCGGCGCGAAGGCCGGCATGGCGACGCTGGTCTGTCTCGGCGCGCCCGCCCACGAGGGACTCGGCTCGGCGCTCGTCGGCGAGAACAGTCCGTCGGGGCTACTCGCCGTCGCCGTGGCCTGTCTCCCGGTCGTCGCGCTCGCGCCGGTCACCGGCGGTCCCGCCGTCGTCGCGGCGCTCTGCTGTGGGCCGGTCGTCGCGCTCCTCGTCCGCTCGTGGGGCCGCGCCCGACTCGGCGGCGTCTCGGGCGACCTGCTCGGCGCGACGAACGAACTGGCTCGCGCCGCGGCCGTCCACGTGGGGGTGGTGACGTGGACGCTCTCGTGATGTGCGGCGGCCGCGGCACCCGCCTCGACGCGCCGGTCGAAAAGCCGCTCGTGGACATCTGCGGGCGGCCCATGCTCGACCGGGTCGCCGCGGCGCTTCGCGATTCGAGCGTCGAGAGCGTCCGCGCGGTCACCTCGCCGCACACGCCGCACACCCGCGAGCGAGCCGCCGACCTCGGCCTCGACCCCATCGAGGCCCCGGGCGAGGGCTACGTTTCCGACCTCGGATTCGCGCTCGACCGCGTCTCCCGGCCGACCGTGACCGTCGTCGCCGATCTGCCGCTCGTGGCTCCCGAACACGTCGACGCGGTCGTCGCGACCGCGGACGGCGGGGCCGCCACCGCGTGCGTCCCCGTCGAACTGAAGCGAGCGCTCGGAGCCAGCGTCGACGACGCGCTCGTCTTCGACCACGAGGGGACCGCCGTCTGCCCGACCGGACTGGGCGTCGTCGGTCCCGCGACCGCGGACTCGGCTCCCGATACTGACGCCGAGACGACCGCCGACACCGACAGCGACACAGACTCCGGCACCAACGCCGACACCGACACTCACCCGACTATGTACCTCTCCACAGACACCAGACTGGCACTCAACGTGAACCGCCCGACAGACATCGCGCTCGCGGAGGACCGATGCGAGTAGTCCTCGTCGCCGGCACGACCGAGACGGCGAAGATTCCCGGCATCAGCGCCGCCGGCGCGGACCCGTCGCTCGTCGGCCACACGCCGAGCGCCGACGCCGAAATCATCGAGTACGGCGAGCCCGTCCGCTCGCCGGTGACGCCGGTCAGTCCGACGGGCTGTCCGACGCCCGCGGCCGTCACCCGAGCCGTCAAGCAACTCACCGGACTCGACGTGCTCACCGTGGACGCCGGTCTCGCCAAGCCGAGCGCCGCGCCGACCATCGACGTGGGCGCGCGACCCGGCCGCGACATCCGGGAGAGCGAGCCGGTCCCGACCGCGCCCGGCGCGTTCGAGGCGGCCCGGCGGATGGGCCTCGCGCTCCCCGAGGACGAACTCGTCGTCGGCGAGACCGTCCCCGGCGGGACGACCACCGCGCTCGCCGTGTTCCGCGCGCTCGGCGAGGAGTTCCCCGTCTCGTCGTCGCTCCCGGACAACCCGACGAACCTGAAGGAAGAGGTCGTCGCCGAGGCGTTCGAGGCCAGCGGCGTCGAACCCGGCTTCGCGGCCCACAAACCCCGGCGCGCCGCTCGCTACCTCGGCGACCCGGTGCTCCCGGTCGTCGCCGGACTCACCGTCGGCGCGCTCGAAAACGGCATCGACGTGACGCTCGGCGGCGGGACCCAACTGCTCGCGGCCGCCGCGCTCGCCCGCCACGCCGGCGCGGACGGCGACCTGACGCTCGCCACCACCTCGTACCTCGCCGAGGACGTGCCCGAGTTGGCCGACGCCGCCGAGGCGTTCGACCTCGAACTGACCGTCACCGACCCCGGCTTCGAGACGCACCCGCTGGACCGCTACGACGCGGGCGAGGCCAAGGAGGGCGCGGGCATGGGCGGCGCGCTCATGCTCGCCGACCGGATGGGCGTCCTCGACGACGTGGAGGCGGCCACGCTCGACGTGCTCTCGACCCTGGACCCCGAGGCGGCCGAGGCCGGGGCCGCGGCGGGCGACGCCGGCGGCGCTGACGCCGACATCGAGGATGGACCCTGAGTCCGTCCGGGCGGGGAGTCGCGTCCCCCACGGCGGCACCACCGACCCGACCGTCCTCGACTTCAGCGCGAACACCAACCCCGAGCGCCCCGATGGCGTCGAGACCGTCTACCGCGAGGCGTTCGAGGCCTCGACCCGCTACCCCGACGACGACTACGCCGACTTCCGGGCGGCCGCCGGCGACTACGTCGGCTGTGACCCCGCGTCGGTCATGCCGACCGCCGGCGGCCTCGAAGCCCTGCGACTCGCGTTCGAGGTGACGCTCTCGCCCGGTGACACCGCGCTCGTCCCCGAACCGAGCTTCGGGGAGTACGACCGCGAGATTCGCCTGCAGGGCGCGGAACCGGTGGCGGTCGCTCACGACGCGGTTCTCGACGCCGACCCCGAACCCCACGCGGTCGCGGTCGTCTGTACGCCCAACAACCCGACGGGCGAGCTCGCGCCCGCCGCCGACCTCCGGGCGTTCGCGGCGCGCTGTCGGGAGGTGGAGACGGTCCTCGTCGTCGACGAGGCGTTCCTCGATTTCACCGACGAGCCGAGTCTCGCGGGCGAGCCCGGCGTCGTCGTCGCCCGGTCGCTGACGAAGATGTTCGGGTTGCCGGGCATCCGCGCCGGCTTCGCCGTCGCCACCGGCGACCTCGGCGACCGACTCGCCGTCGCCCGGCGGGCGTGGTCGCTCTCGACGCCCGCGGCCGCCGTCGGCGCGCACTGCATGGACGACACCGAGTTCGTCTCGCACACGCGGGAGCGCGTCGCGACCGAGCGCGAGCGACTCCGCGAGACGCTGTCCGAGGCCTTCGAGGTGTTCCCCTCGGACGCGCCGTTTCTCCTCTTGGACGTCGGCGACCGCGACGTCGACGCGGTAGTCGAGACCGCCCGCGACCGCGGTGTCGCCATCCGGGACGCGACGACGTTTCCGACGCTCGACTCACACGTCCGCGTCGCGGTGAAACGCCCCGACGAGAACGACGAACTGCTCCGGGCGCTCGCCGCCGTCGCCACCGATGTTTGAGGCGACGCGCCGCGACGGCGTCTGTCGGCTCGTTCGACCGAATACGCGGTGGCTCTCGACGGGCTACGCCGGCGGCGAGTCGCGGGGCGACGCCGCGTTCAACGTCACCGTCCCCGAGGGCTGGCCCGAGACCGACCTCGACGCGTACGTCGCGCGGCGGCTCTCGGCGGCCGGTTTCGACGAGCGCGGGCCGACGCTCCTGACGGGCGTGGGACAGGAACACGCCCGGCGCGCCCGGTTCGGCCCGGTCGAGGTCGTCGCCACCGCGGGCGTGTCGAACCCGGCGGAACTGCCGATGGCGAGCGGCCCGAGCGACCGGGGCGACGCGTCGCCCGCCTCGGACGCGGCGGCCGGCGACGACCGAGGCGACCGGGGCGACCCGGTCGGCACGGTCAACGTCTTCGTCGGGACGTCCCGGTCGCTGGAGCCGGGCGCGCTCGCGAACCTCGTCGCCGTGGCCGCCGAGGCGAAAGCGGCGACGCTCCTCGCGCACTGCGGCGCGCCGGGGACGACGACCGACGCGGTGGTCGCCGCGTGCGACCCCGCCGGCGACCGGGTGACGTTCTCGGGGAGCGCGACCGAGGTCGGCAACGCGGCGCGGGTCTGCGTCCGCGACGCGGTGCGCGCGAGCCTCGATTCGCGGTACGACGCCGAGCCGATGCCACGGGGCGTCGGCGAGGCGCGCTACGGCGTCGTCGCCGACGACCGGGCGACCGTCTCCCCGATTTGAGAACGCCGGTGAAACGACTGCTCGACCGAGAAATCCACGGTGGTAGCTAAATGGTCCCCGTAGAAGCTTTGATTACGGTCGATTGCGAGCACGCTGGTATGGACCCCGGTTCCGTTTCCGACGTCGACCACGTGACCCACGGCGGGACCGCCGACCACTCGCTCGTCGATTTCAGCACCGGCTCGAACCCGGAGCACCCGCCGGGTCTCGCCGGCGTCTACGAGTCGGCGCTCTCTACGGCGCGGCGGGACTCGCTGGACGACTACTCGCGGTTCCGCGTCGCCGCCGCGGCGTTCGTCGGTTGCAACCCCGACGAGGTCGTTCCCGCCGCGGGCGTCGTCCAAGCGCTCCGACTCGCGGTGGGCGTGACCGTCTCGCCGGGCGACAGCGTGGCGCTTCCGGCCCCCTGCTGTGGCGAGTACGCACGGGAAATCCGGCTCCAAGGCGGTGAACCGGTGCACGTGCCGCACGACAGCCTCCTGGAGCGCGTCGACCCCGCCGAGCACGCGACGGTGATTCTCGGCTACCCCGCGAACCCCCTCGGAACGGCGTATCCGAGAGACGAACTTCGGGCGTTTATCGACGACTGTCGCCGAGCAGACACGCCCGTCATCGTCGACGAGACGTACCTCGGCTTCACGCGCCTCCCGAGCACGGCCGGCCTCGACGGCGTCATCGCGCTCCACTCGGTGACGAACGTCTTCGGCGTCCCCTCGCTCCGCGCGGGCTTCGCGGCCGCGACGGGCGACCTCGGCGACCGACTCTCGCGGGCGCGCTGTTCGTGGGCGCTTTCGTCTCCAGCGGTGGAGGTCGCGACCTTCTGTCTCGAACAGGACGACTTCCTCGAAGCGACGCGCGACCGGGTCGAGCGGGAGCGGCCGCGGATACTCGCGGAACTGGACCGACTCGGCTACGACCCCCACCCCGCCGACGGCGCGCTCGTGTTGTTCCGCGCCGCCGACGTCGACCGCGTGCTCCGCGAGACTCGGCGGCGCGGCTTCGTCGTCCGCGACGCCCGCGACTACCAGCGGCTCGACTCGCACGTCAGAATCAACGTCCGCCGCCCGGACGAAAACGACAGTCTGCTCGACGCGCTCGCCGAGGCGACCTGACCTGAGCAACCGCGTCGCCGCCGCCGACCCGACGAACGCCGACTCACCGACGCGAGCCGACGCCGACCGGCGGTCTCAGCTTCGTTCCGCGCGGGGCCGTGGACCTCGGTTGCACGGCCCGGCTCGAACCCACGTCACCGATTCAGGTACACGATGAACGCGATGGTGAGGAGCGTCGCGTACACCGCGAACGTCGAGTCCTCGACTGCGAAAGCGAACGATTGGATGACGATTCGGAACATCGGTGGTCGTTTCACACCATGGTGGCCTCACTATTAATGTTTGTTACTAATTGACACGATATTCGTCGGCGCGCGTCCACCCCGTTCCGAACACTTATGCGAAATCACCGGGGACGTGGTGGCATGGTCGAGGCGTTCGCCGTCGCCAGCGGGAAGGGCGGCACCGGGAAGACGACGAGTACGCTCGCGCTGGGGATGGCGCTCGCCGAGGACTACGACGTGACCGTCATCGACGCGGACACGGGCATGGCGAACCTGCTTTTCCACGCCGGGTTGGACGACGCCGACGTGACGCTCCACGACTTACTCGTCGACGAGCGCGACGCCGCGGTGTCCGACGCGGTGTACGAGCGGTTCGGTATGTCGGTCGTCCCCTGCGGGACGAGCCTCACGGCGTTCGAGGCCGCGGACCCCGGTCGCCTCCGCGACGTGGTCGCCGAGCTCGCGGCCGATACGGACGTGCTCCTCCTCGATTCGCCCGCGGCGCTCGGCTCGAAGAGCGCGGTGCTCCCCGTCGTCCTCGCGGACCGCATCGTCGTCGTCCTCCAGCCCACCGTGCCGTCGCTGTCAGACGGGCTGAAAGTCCAGGAGTACGCCCACTCCTACGGCACCGACACCGCGGGCGTGGTGTTCAACCGCGTGCGCCCCGACGAGAACGTCGACCGCATCGCGGAGCAGGCCGGCCGCTACTTCGGGGGCCAGACGCTCGCGTCGGTCCCCGAGAGCGACGCGGTCCGCGCGGCCCGCCGCGAGGGTAAACCCCTCCTCGCACACGCGCCCGACGGTCCGGCCGCGGACGCCTTCCGCGAGGCGGCCGCCCGACTCGACGTCTGTGACGGCGACGGCCGCGAGGTCGCAGAGCGGTTCAAAAACGCCGTCGTCCCCGAGCGGATATGAGAATCCCGCGGGGCGAGCTCCGCCGGTCGCGCGTCGTCGACGACGCGGCGGCGGTGCTTCGGACGGTGCTCGACGAGGAACTCACCGGCTACGTCGTCTTCGAGCCGCAGGACGCGCTCCTCCTCGGCGAGCCCACCCGCGGCGTCGTCACGTTCGAAGACGGGGTTCCCGTCCTCGCCTACGACACGGAACGCGAGGTCGGCGGCCGCGACGGACTGGAGGGGTTCGCCGTCACCGGTCCGACCCGCGCCGCGGTCCACGCCGTCGACGCCGACGCCCTCGCGGACGCCCACGAGGTCGAGGCGTTCCGCGTCCCGCCGGGCGAACCGGCCCGCGTCCTCGCCGGCGACGAGCGGTTGGCGGCGGAGACCACCGACGCCGCCCCCGCCGCCCGCCGCGACGAGGGCCGCGACCAGAGCGCGGTCGAATCGTTCCTCGCCGACGCCGACGCAATCGAGGAGATTCGGTCCGAGGCCCGCGAGGAGGCCCGCGCGAGGGCGTCGGAGTGGGGGCTCGACGACGTGTTGGCAGACGACGCCGACGACGCTGACACCGACGACGACGCTGACACCGCCGCGATTGACGTCGGCCCAGACAGTCGCTGACACGCTTCCCGTCGGTTGAGAACCGTCTTCTGTGGCTATCGTTCCGCCGTGCGTCCCTCTAGGTATGTCCGCCGAGAAATCCCAGACGCAGACCCTGACCTTCGCCGTCGCCGCGGAAGCCGCATCGTCGACCGAGACCCGCGTCTCCGTCCGCGATTTCGAGTTCGTCGTCGACGAACCGGAGTCGCTGGGCGGGGCGAACGCCGGGCCGAACCCCGTCGAGTACGTCCTCGGCGCGCTCGCCGGCTGTCTGAACGTCACGGCCCACGTCGTCGCCCGCGAGATGGACCTCGACGTCCGAGACCTCGCAATCGCCATCGAGGGCGACCTGGACCCCGCGAAGTTCATGGGCAAGCGCGAGGACGGCCGCGCCGGCTACGAGGAGATTCGCGTCGCGGTCACCGCCGACGTCGACGCCGACGCCGAGACCAGCGGCGCGTGGCTCTCCGCGGTCGAAGCGCGCTGTCCGGTCAGCGACAACCTGAGCGACGCGACGTCGCTCGCGCTCTCGTTCGAGCGGCGGGAGTGAGCGACGGTCGCCCACGCGAACCGGAACCGCCTGCCCGGCCGGCCGCGCCGCCTTTTTCGCCCTCGCGCCGCGGGGATAGAGCCAAACCGCCGTCCTCCGTAGTGCTCCTGTGACCGTTCTGCGCCTCCTTCGACTCCGCCGTCCCGCCGACTTCGCCGACTGGTACCGAATCGGTGCCGAGTACGTCCACGACGTGGCGGCGGGCATGGGCCTTCGCGTCGGTGACTTCGAGTCGCGGGTGGTCCGCGCGACGGACGCCATGCGGGCGGGGCGGACCGACCTGCCCCCGGACCTCGCCCGCTCCGTCGCCGCCGACCTGCTGGCCGACGCGGTGTTCTGTGACCCGTTTTGCCAGTGGATGCCGCTGTGGTACGAACTCGGCCTCGCGGCCCCGTGTGCCTACGCCGAGTCCCGACTCCGGCGGGTCGCCGAGCGCTACGCCGACGACCTCCCGCACCTGTCGGTGCCGCGGTTTTCGCGCCCGGAAGACGTGTACGTCGACGGCCGGCCCGCGACGGCGTACGTCGACGGCTTCGCCGAGCGGTTCGTCCTCGCCGACGCCGTCCTCCACTTGGAGTGGTTCGCCTACGTCGCCCGCGAGTCGGGCATCTTCGTTCCCCCGACGTTGGTCGAGCGGACCCGCGAGCAGACGGTCGCCTACTACGCCGGCCGGCGGACCGAACTCGACCCCGACGTGCGGACCTTCCAGCGACTGCTGTTTTCGGACGACGAGTGGGTCCGCCGCATCGCCGACGTGTACGACGTCGACGGCGTCCTGTTCGACTACTGGGCGCGAATCCTCGCGCGGGAGCGCCGCCGCCTGTCGACGGTCGACGGCTGACCGTCCGGTCGCCGAGGTGCGCGTTCCGTGCACATGACACATATGACATTTGAAAAATGTTTTAACAGTGGACGTAGTACGCGTCTACTGCAGGTAGATACCTGCACTTGGGTTGCGTATACCGGGGAGGTTTTTCCCCAGTGTCCGTGGAGTGCGGGCGGGTGCCCGGTCGCCCGCGCTCTTCCTTCTCATCCGTCGAACCGCGCGTTCGTCGCCCGAAACGTATCCGTTTCGGCGTCGGTCACGCCTCGGGGAGTTCGACAGCGCCGAGTTGCGTGAGCATGCCGAGCATGTCCGGGTGGACCCACCGCTCGGCGATTACGCCGTCTTCGATGCGGGTGAACACCATGTTGCCGACTTCGATGGACTTCCCCGTCGGTTCGATGCCCATGAACGCGCCGTCGTGGGTCCCGCGGAGCGTGACGCGCATTGCGACCGTGTCGCCCGCCGAAATCGCGTCTTCGACTGTCGCCGAGAAGTCGCTGAACGACTCTCTGAGCCCCGAAATCTGGGCTTTGAGTTCGTCGCGTCCGCGGACCTCGCCGAGCGGGCTGTGGTCGAGAACGTCCTCGGCGCAGAGCTCGTCGATGAGGCCGATGTTCCCCTCGCTCGCGACTTCCTCCGGGAAGCGTCGAGCGATTCGCTCGTTTTCGGTCGGCGTCGGTGTCGGTGTGCTTGCTGATGCCATCTCTGTGTTTCCCTCTGTCGCACCCGTCCGCGGACGGCAGGCTCTCGCTTCCAGTCGGCGGCGGATACATTTGCTTATACGCCGTGTGAGATGTTAACTATTGTTCGTCTGGAATGGAGTGTCTCGAAACCGTCTGTGTTTGATAAAGACACAACTCGCGGCGTTCACGACTATAGCCGACGAACGTCCACAAAGTAAAAAATGAATAATGTGATTTCATATACCAATTAAGGCCATAGAATAAGAATTTTATATCTTATTCCGGTCTATCTGGACTATTTTCGTATTCTCTCTTGTGGCTGGTTTATCGTTCTCGTCGTTTGTCGTGCATAATAATTGCACTACTACCCTCCGCGCAGGGTGTCTCGGTGCGGTAATCTTTGTAGCGAACCTGAGTACATTTCGGGCCGACGCCCGTACGGCGAACCCTCAGTGATGACTCTCTCACAGCAGACGGGTCGACGGTCGCGGTCGCAGTCGGCGACCGACCCGTTCGAACGCAATACGTATATGGGTGTGCTCGCTCGATTTCCGACAATGAACGACACGGTAGTACGGTGTTGTGCGGATGAGTGAGGTCCGCAACGACGTTCAGGCGTACACGCTCCGACTCGAACTCGTCGACGAGCCCGGCGAACTCCTGCGCTCGTTACAACCCATCGCCGAACACGGGGGGAACCTCCTCTCGATCTTCCACGAGCGCGGCAACGTCACCCCGCGCGGCTACATTCCAGTGGAGGTCGACATCGAGGCGACGCCCGACCGGTTCGACAACATCGTCGAGGGGCTGAGCGAGGCCGGCATCAACGTCATTCAGGCCGGAACCGAGCGGTACAGCGAGCGCCTGACCATCATCCTCTCAGGTCACCTCATCGAGACGGACCTCTCGGACACGCTGACGCAGATCGAAGCGACGCGGAACGCGACGGTCACCGACATCTCGCTGTCCGCGCCCGCGGGCTCTATCGGTGTCTCCAGCGCCCGCCTGCAACTGGCCGCCGAATCGGGGTCCACCGAAGCCGTCCTCTCGGCGATGCGCGACATCACCGACGAGAAGGACCTCCAGCTCGTCGAGCCGCTGACAGTGGGGGGCCGCGCGTGAGGCTCTGCGTCCTCGGTGCCGGCGCGGTCGGAAGCGCCGTCGTCGAACTGGCCGCCGAGCACGGCCACGTCGTGACCGGGTTCGCGGACTCGGAAAGCGCCGTCGTCGACGCCGACGGCATCGACGCCGACGCGGTGCTGTCGAAGAAACACGCCGACGGCGTGGTCGGCGACGGGGACCCCGAGTCGGTGTTCGACGCCGACTACGACGTGTTGGTGGAGGCGACGCCGACGACGCTCGGCGACGCCGAACCCGGCTTCTCGCACGTCGAGCGGGCGCTGACCGACGACCGCGACGTCGTGCTCGCGAACAAGGGACCGGTCGCAGAGCGCTACGCCGACCTGCGCGCGCTCGAAGCCGAAAGCGAGGGGACCGTCCGCTTCGGGGCGACCGTCGGCGGCGCGCTTCCCATCCTCTCGACTATCGAGGACGTGGGCCCGTCGCGCGTGTCGGCGGTGTACGGCGTGCTGAACGGGACGGCGAACTTCGTCCTCTCGCGGATGGCCGCCGAGGGACTCGACTACGAACACGTGCTCGCGGAGGCACAGGACCTCGGCGTCGCCGAGGCCGACCCGACCTTCGACGTGGACGGCACGGACACGGCGCTCAAGGGCGTCATCGTCGCCAACGTCCTCGCAGACGGCGAGACGGAGTACACGCTCGACGACGCCGAAGTCGACGGGATTCAGGAGCTTTCGGGCAGTATGCTCGACCTCGCCGCCGAGGACGGCCAGACGATTCGACTCATCGTCGAAGTCGCGGACGGCGCGGTTCGCGTCGGCCCGCGATTAGTGCCCGAAAACGCGGCGGTCGCCCCGTCGGGAACGGAAAACGCCGTCCAAATCGAAGCCGACTACTGCGGCCGACTGGGTATCACCGGCCAAGGGGCCGGCGGCCCCGAGACGGCGAGCGCGGTGCTGACGGACGTCGAGCGACTTGCCGACTGACCCCGGCGGCCGAGTCCGCGGCGAGAAGAGATGAAACGAGTCTGCTGACGGCGGGCGGCCGCAGGGTCCCCGGCGTCAGTCCGAGAGCGTCAGTTCCTTCGGCACCGACACCTCGCTCCGAATGGTGTCGATGACCTGTCCGTCGACGTGCTCGTTCTCGGTGAGTTCGATGAGCGAGGCGAGCTTTTCGAGCGGAATCTGCCCCGGCGCGTAGTCGTTGTCGTCCGCGAGGAGGGGCGCGTATCCGAGCTTCGACCCGTAGAGGTGGCCGATGACCCGCGTGTGGCTCCCGATTTCGCCCATGGAGATGCCGGCGACGTCGATGCCGCGGTTGGTCGCGTCGTTGACGGCCTCCAAGAGCGTGAGCGTGTCACCCTGATTCTGGGGGAACACCGCCACCTTCGCGACGTCGCCGAACTCCGCGCACTGCTCGATAATCGCGTCGAGCACGTCGCGGTCGGGCGTCTCCTCGAAGTCGTGATGCGAGATGATGAGCTGAACGTCGTTCTCGCGGAACTCGTGAGCCAGCCACTCCTTGGCGCGAACGGTCTCGAGTTCGATGTCGACGAACTCCACGGCGTCGTACCGAGATGCGGAAAACAGGTCGTCCAGCCGTCCGGTGTCGCTCGCCTTTCCCCCGAACCACCGAGCGCGATTGGTCGCGATTATCGGGAGTTCGCCGTCGTACGCGGCGAGTTGTTCGAGCGGGTCGTCCGCCTGGTCCATTCGGAATTCGATGAGGTCTGCCACCCCTCGTGCGTCTACCTCTCGTGTGAGGTCGTTTGTTGTCGCCGCCAGTGCAGACTCGTCGAGTTTCATGTGAACGCCTATCACCCCATCGCCTATAAATGTTAGCTGTCGGCGCAAGAGTTCTCACCTCCTCGTAGGCGGTGCGAGACGCCGTTTTCGGCGGTTTCTCCGGAACGTTCATCGACGATATCGAGGCTGAGCCGAGGCTTACGAGGTGGCGACTTGAATACATCCAAGAAATCGTCGGCGTTCGACCCGCACGGGCGGTCATCTGTTCCCCGACGGCCCGAACGAACCCCGGAGTCGGTATCCGTTGGGACGGGGGGTCCGCGAGTGGACACTCGGAACCCGTTGTTCGGTCCCTCGTCCGACCAATGCTCAGCCGGCCAGCACCCATCTCGAACAGAACCTAACAAATCAAAATTATTCCTATCTCCCTGATAGTACTGTCGCAGACTCGACCGCGATATCTCCGAATCGAGACGCGCCGCCCCGCCGATAACCGCGGACGCACCGGCCGCTTCGGCGCGAACGACCGCGTCGAAGCGCGACGCGTGGACCTCCGGGGTTCACCGCGCCGACGAGACCCATTCGAGGAGGTTCGACAGCGTTTCGAGGTCGATGTCGTTCGGAGAGCGCTCGTCGCTCACGATGGGCGCATAGGCGATAGATGCACCGTAGAAAACCCCGATAACGCGGGTGTGGCGGCCGATATCACCCAATGCGTATCCGGTGACTCGCACTCCCTCCTCGGAGGCGGCGTTGAACGACTGCAACAGCGCGAGCGAGTCCGATTTCTCCTCGGCGGAGACGACGAGCTTCGCCACGTCGCCGTAGTCACTGCATTTTGACATTATCTTCGACAACTCTGATTCCTGAGGGGTACTCTGTCGGTCGTAGTAGGAGACGATTCGTTCGACGTCACGCTCGCGCAGTTCGTCCCGAAGCCACTCGCACTCGCGAATCGTCCGCAGTTCCACGTCGACCATCTCGACGGCGTCGAACGCGGCGGCGGCCGCGAGGGTCTCCAGTCGGTCGGACTCGCCGGCGGTGCCGCCGGCCCACTCCGGCCGGTTCGAGACGATGAGCGGGAGCGACCCGTCGTAGTCGTCGAGCGCGTCGAGCGGGTGGGTCGCCCCGTCCATCCGGAACTCGACGTAGTCCGCGATGCCCTCCGCGGCCACCGCTTCGGTTAGCGCCTCGGTCACTCCGGCCAGCGCGTATGCGTCCCCAGCCATGGAACTGGGTACCAAGCACTCGTATAAAAATAGTTCCCCGCCGAGCGCGCTTCGGCGTTACCTGTCAGCCCCTCGAAACCCGATACACAGTCACGCACGCCGCCGTTTCGACAGTATTGGAACCGTGTGAGAGCGCGGAATCTCGGTCAACGACGCGGTTTCACCGATACACATTACAACTTTATATCTGTAATTATCATGGTCTTACAGGTCGAAACTGTTTCAACGATGTCGAAAACCGAGGGTCAGCGGCGGCAGTGGTTTCGACCGAGACGGACGTACCGCCGCCACCAAGATTTAAATCGGGGAGTTCCGTATCCCTCAGTAACGATGGTTACGCAGCAAGTCCTAGTCACGGGTCCGTTCGGAGAGGCGGGCGAAGCGATTCTCAACCACCTCGCGGAACGCGACGAGTACGAGTTCACGTATCTCGACCGGACCGAACATCCGGAGTACGAGACGTTCGTCGCCGACATCGCGGAGTACGAAGCGATTCGCCCGGCGTTCGACGGCCAGGACGCCGTCATCCACCTCGCCGCGCAGTCCGACGCGGGCGCGGCGTTCGAGGACATCATCGAGCCGAACATCATGGGGACGTACAACGTCCTCAAGGCGATGGAGGACGCCGGCGTCGAGAAGCTCATCTACGCCTCCTCCCAGCGCGTGATGGGGCTGTACGAGGAGGACCTCGCGCCCGACCTCTACGAAGAGGACTACCCCAGCGAGTACGACCCCCTCCGACTCACCCACGAGACGCTCCCGAAACCCGACGGCTACTACGGGGCCTCGAAGGTGTTCGGCGAGCACATCTGTCGGACGCACGCCCGCCGCGACGGCGCGCCGAATCAGGTCTACTCGATTCGTATCTCCAGCGTCCGGACCGAGCGGTACGACCACCCCTACGGCGACGCGGAGCGCGGCGTCGACCGCGGCGACGAGCACAAAGTCGAGGAGGGCGAGGTGTGGGACCAGTCGCAGACCGGGTCGTGGGAGCGCGGGAGCACCGAGTACGAGGAGATGGTCGAGCGGCTCAAGGCGACGTGGACCTCCCAGCGGGACTTCGCGCACCTGCTCGAATGCTGTCTCGAAGACGAGTCGGTCACCTACGACACGTTCTACGCCGTGAGCGGCAACGAGGCCCGCTGGTTCGACATCGACCACGCGAAGGCGGTCCTCGACTACGAACCGGCGGACGACGGCTCCGAGTGGGACAGCCCGCCCGAGTGAGACGACAGGGAACCGCCGCCGAGCGCGGCGACCGCACCCGACGGCGCTGAGACCACTCGCTCAGTACTGCTTTATTTTCAGCTCGATGATGTTCTTCTTGTTCAGGAGCGCCGGGCCGAGCTCTTCTTCGATGCGTCCGTCCTCGATGCGGCTCATCGGGCCGCTGATGCTTATCGCACCGACGGCGTCGTCCGGTTCGGAGACGATGGCGGTCCCGACGGCGCAGACGCCGGGGTAGTGTTCCCCGCGGTTGATGGAGTAGCCCCGGTCGCGAATCGCTTCGAGTTCCTCGTGGAGCGCCTCGCGGTCGGTGATGGTGTCGTCGGTCAGGGCGGGGAGGCCGCGGCGGTCGACGATGCGGTCGACCTCGTCCCGCGAGCGCTCCGCGAGCATCGCCTTCCCCGTCGCCGTCGAGTGCAGGTAGAGGTGGTCGCCGAGCGGCGCGTCGTCGTCGATGGACTCCGGACTCTGGGCCTTGTAGAGCTGGACGGCGAATCCGTTTTGCTCGACCGTCACGTTGGTGTGCTCGCCGGTCTGTTCTTTCAGTTCGTCGAGCTCCGGCTTGGCGACCCGGTACAGCGCCATCCCGTCGCGCATCGACCCTCCCATCTCCAGAAACCGGAGGCTACAGTGGTACTCGCTTCCGACCCTGACGACGTAGTCGGTGTCCACGAGCGTCGCCAGGTGGATGTGCGCCGTGCTGACCGGCATCTCCATGTCCTCAGCGGTCTCCGACAGCGTCGCGCCGTCGACCTCGCGAAGGTATCGGATGATATCGAACGCCTGTTCGACGCTCTGTATCCGCCGCGAGCCCGATTCGGTGGAGTTCGTCATGCCTCGACGATGGGCCACCGCGTCCCTAATAGCACCGGTTCGTTTCAACGATGTTGGAGTTCGAGGTGGCGAACGCTTCGGCCACCGGCGTCACGTGTCGAGGCGTCGCTCGTCGTCGGTCGGGTTCTCGCGAAAAAACGCGGGCCGCGCGGATGGCATGACTGTCGGTGGGCGGACTGGTCGGGGCGTTCGCAGTCGCTGTCCGCCGCGTCTTCGGTGGCGTTACTGAACCGAGTCTTCGGGACCGACGATGGTCAGGTTCTCGAACAGCTCGTCGTAGCCGTTGAGTTCGTAGAGGTACGCGCCCTCGAGGACTTCCTCGCGGACGGAGTCCTCGGCGCTGAGCTTCTCGTGGGCGCGGTCGAGGACCTCCTCGGCTCCCTCGCGAGGGATGACCGCCAGCCCGTCGTCATCGCCGATGACGATGTCGCCGGGGTCGACGCTGACGCCGCCGACGGAGACGGTGACGTTGATGGAGCCGGGGTCCTGCTTGAGTGGCCCCTGCGGGTTGACGCCGCGGCCGTACACCGGGAACTCCATCTCGGCGATTTCCCGGCTGTCGCGGTACGCGCCGTCGATGACCAGTCCGGCGAGGCCGTTGGCCTGACACGAGGTGCACATCAGTTCGCCGACGTGGCCGGTGTCGGTGTAGCCGTCGCAGTCGATGATGAGCACATCGCCCGGCTCGGTCAGCGTGATCGCCTTGTGGATGATGAGGTTGTCGCCGGGCGCGGCCTTCACCGTGACCGCGGTCCCGGCCATCTCGACGCCGTCGTAGGCGGGGCGAAGGCCGGCGTCCATGGTCAGTCCGACGTTGCCGGTCACGTCGGAGACGATGGTGCTCGGAATCTCCTCGAACGCCTCGACGAGTTCGCGGTCCGGTCGCTCTACGTCGGGCTCTATCGTGTGCATACACGACCCGATGCGGACGATTCACGTTAAACTACCGGTCGGTCGAACGCTTGCAGTCCGCGCCGGGGTCGCGGGCGCGCCCCGGTCGGGAGTGCCGTCGCTCGCGGTGACGTGAGAGCCGACGAAAGGGAGAAGGGCGCAGGTAGGTGTCGCGTGGTGAGTCGGTCAGTCGCGGGGCACGGAGTTCGAGTGCGGCGTTACTGCTCTTCGATGCCGAGTTCGTCGACGAGGTTGCCGTAGAACTCGTACTGCTGGTCGAGGAAGTCGGCGAGCTCGTCGGGGCCGCGCTCGACGCGGATGAAGTTGTTGTTCTCCATGAACTCCACGAACGAGTCGTCCTCGTAGACGGCGCTGTACACGTCGGCGAGCTGTTGTTTCAGCTCGTCGTCGATGCCGGCGGGCGCGAAGTGCGCGAGCCACGAGCCGATGGAGATGTCGAGGCCCTGGTCCGCGAGCGTCGGCGTGTTCGGGAGCGCCTCGACCTGCCGGTCGAACGCCACGCCGAGGGCGGACAGTCCGCCGTCTTGGACCTGCGGGGCGACCTCGGCCGCGCCGACCGCGGTACAGTCGACCTCGCCGTTCACGACGGCCGTCATGGCCGGTGCGGCTCCCTCATAGGAGATGTGCTCGACGTTGACGCCGGCCTCGCTGGCGATGCCGGCGGCCGCCATGTGCCACGACGAGCCGAACCCGGAGTTCGCCATCTGCAGGGTGTTGTCCTGCCCGTAGGTAATCCACTCGTCGAGCGTGGAGAACTCGGCGTCCTCGCTGACGACGAGCGCCGCGGGGAACTCGGTGTACTGCATGATGGGCGTGATGTCGTCGGGGCTGAGGTCGGCGATTCCGAGGTGCTCGAACAGCGCGATTTCGGGGGCCGTACAGCCGATGGTGTGGCCGTCGGGCTCGGCGTTGGCCGCCGCGTTCATCCCGACCGAGCCGGAGCCGCCGGTCTGGTTGCTGACGTTCCACGAGACTTCGGTGTGGTTCTCGGCCGCGTCGGCGACCGCGCGGCTGGTCCGGTCGGCCCCGCCCCCGGCCGACCACGGGGAGATGACTTCGACCGGCCGAGAGGGCCACTCCTGCTCGCCGGAGAGACTGCCGAGACAGCCGGCAGAGAGCGCCACTCCGCCGACGCCGGCGGCCTTGATGAAGTTCCGTCTGTTCAGTGCGCTGTGTCCACTCCGATTGCTAATGGTGTCGTCTCCCATTGTATCCGAATGTTTGAACAATCCATACAATAAGCATTGTGGTCCCTCCGAATATGGCGCGACGGTCGATATCGCGGTGCAGTCGGGCGGTTCGTGCCGCCGCGAGCGCCGGGTAGTACCGAGAAACGCGCGCGCCGCGATTTCAGCCCCCGCGAGCCGCGGGTCCCCGCCGACCGACCCCGCAAGCTTCTCCCCCAAGAGCGTAGATTTATACCTCGGCGGTATTCAAGGAGATGTATGCGCGGGTTAGCCAAAACGAGCCGAGAGCCCGGAGCTATGGAACTCGTCGACGTCGAGACACCCGAGCCGGCGTCGAACGAGGTCCTCATCGAAGTCGACTACGCCGGACTCTGCGGGAGCGACGCGGGAATCTACAAGTTCAAGTCCGCCTTCGAGCGGATGGAGACGCCGACCATCATCGGCCACGAGTACACCGGCCGCGTGGTCGAGCGCGGCGACGATGCCACCCGGTTTTCCGTCGGTGAGCGCGTGGTCGAGCGACCGATTCGCGGCTGTGGCGAGTGTTTCCAGTGCCAGATCGGCGAGGAGAGCATCTGTCAGGACGCGGTCCTGACCGGTATCGACCTCGATGGGGCGTACGCCGGCTATATCTCCGTCCCCGAGTCAGCGCTCCAGTCGGTCCCGTCGAACGTCGAACCGAAACACGCGGCGCTCGTCGAGCCGACGGCGATCTGCACGCGCGCGGTCATTCAGAACTCCCGTGTCAAGGCGGGCGACCGAGTGCTCGTCGCCGGGCCGGGGCCCATCGGGTTGCTCTGCGCGCAGGTGGCCGCCTCGCAGGGCGCTGAAGTCGTCGTCGCGGGCGTCGGTCGGGACACGAACTACCGACTGCCGCTCGCAGAGGAACTCGGCTACCCCGCGGTCAACATCGAGGAAGACGACCTGACCGCCACCCAGCGCGACCTGACCGGCGGCGTCGGCTTCGACGTGGTCTTCGACACGACCGGCCACCCGTCGGGACTGCCGATGGCGGTCGAGCAGGTCCGCAAGGGCGGCCAGATCGTCCTCGTCGGCCAGACCGGCGAGACCACGATGGAGTACACGCCGCTCGTCCGCGCGGAGGTCGACCTCCAGTGTACCTACGGCGCGACCTTCGAGGACTTCGAGCGGGCGTTCCGACTCATCGGCTCGGGCGACGTGGACCACGCCACGTTCCTCGACGACCGGTTCCGGCTCACCGAGTCCGAAGACGCCTTCGAGGCGTTCCTCGCCGGCGAGACCTGCAAGCCGGTGTTCGACGTTTCGGTCCTTCGAGACTGACGCGACCGATTTCGTCTCGCTCGCATCCGACTGTGCTCAGCGATTCATCTCTCAACCGCCGTCTTTCTCAGACACAGGTCACTCATCACTCCGCTCGTTCGTGTCTCGGTCGGACGCCGTTTACGGCGCGGCCGCTCCGCGATCGGTCGTCGGAAAAGCATGCCGTTGGTGGGCTATCGAGGAGCGTGACGCCGCCGGTGTCGCTCGGTTCGACGGGGCGGGGTCACTCCGGCCGGGGGTCCCACTCGCGCTCGACGAGGAAGGCGTCGAGCTTCTCCTTGGGGTTCTCGAAGACGTGCGAGCCGTGGAAGACGAGAAGCGTCTCGAAGTCGTACTGCAGGAGGTCGTAGAGGTTGATTTCGGCGGCCTCGTGGTCGTCGTTGAACAGCGCCGGCGGCGGGAGGAGATACCCCGCGGGGAGGCCCGCGCGGTCGGCCCCGTCGAGGGCGTCCCCGGAGATGAGGATGCCGCGGTCTTCGAGCAGGAGCGCCGACGTCGCCTTCGTGTGGCCCGGCACCTCGATGACGCGGATGTTCCCGTCGAGCACGTCGCCGTCGGTGAACGCCACGTCCGGTTCGTAGTCGATGGCCTCGTGGAGCTTCGACTCGTTGGCCGACGCGACGAGTTCGGGGTCGAACGCCTCCATCACCGACGGGAGGCCGCCGTGGTGGCCGTGGTCGCCGTGGGTGATGATGACGCGGTCGACGCCGCCGTACGCCCGCTCCAGAATCTCGACTAACTCGTCGCCGTCCTCGTCGAAGCCGGTGTCGACGAGCGTCGTCTTCCCCGCCGGCGTGTCCTTCAGCACGAGGACGCGGACGTGTTCGAACTGAATCTGGTCGATACCCTCGGTGACGTTGCTAACACTCATTCCGATGGAAGGGTAGTTCGTAACGCTGGTTAATTCTATCGATGGACGCGAAACGCGGCGCCCTCGACGGCAGAGCTGTCGGATTCACTACTGTATCGCTCGCCCGCCGAGACCCGCCTCGGCGTGTGCGAACGTCCACTCCCGACGGCGAGTTCCGACCGCGACCGGCCGATAGTCTCGCCCGCACTTAGCCTTCGTGTCGAAATCGTGACTTTCAGCCCCGAGCGGGCGCGGAAAGACCAATATGTTTATTACATACGATTGCTTGGTATCATACCACGAGGCAGAACAAATAATGGTCATTCAGAAAGTCGGGGCCGTCCTTGATAGAATCGGCTTGGAGAGCGTTCGTTCAAGTCCGCTGTCAGTCTTCTTCATCCTGTTTTCGGCCGTCGTCATCTTCTTCGCGAGCCAGTTCCCGTCGGGCGACGGCGTCGGGCCGTCGTTCTTCCCGATAGCGGTGTCGGTCGGTATCATCTTCTTCGCGGGTATCGACGTGTTGACCGGTTCCGAGACGGAACTCGAAATCTCGGAGTTCGACTTCAGACCGGCGGCCGCCGTCGCGGCGTTCCTCGTCGGATACGTCCTGTTGATGCCGGTTTTAGGGTTCCTCGTGTCGACCATGCTGTTCATGCCGGTCGTCCTCTACTACTCGAACATCCGGTCGAAACTGCTGGGTGCGGCGCTGTCGATTGGGTTCCCCATCGCGCTGTTCTACATCTTCGCCCGAATATTCCTCGTGCGCCTGCCTGAAGGCGTCATCCCGGTGTCGCGGCTACTGCCGCAACTTCCGCTGGTGGTGACCTTCTGATGGTCGTCGAATACATCACTCAGGCGCTCGTCAACCTCGCCGACCCGTTCGTCCTTCTGCTCATGGTCAGCGGGATATTACTCGGTATCCTCATGGGTTCGATTCCGGGGATGACGGCGACGATGACCATCGCGGTCCTGCTGTCGTTCACCTTCACGATGGAGCCGAGTCAGGGGATGATTCTCCTGTTGGGTATCTACGGCGGTGCGGTCTACGCGGGGTCGATTCCGGCGATTCTCATCCGCACGCCGGGCACCCCGTCGGCGGCGGCGACCATCTTCGACGGTCACCCGCTCTCCCAGAAGGGCGAGGCCGGCCGCGCGATTCGCGTGAGCACCATCGCGTCGTTTGTCGGCGGCGTCATCAGCGTTATCGCGCTGATGTTCTTCTCGCCGGTCATCGCCGACATCGCCCTCCGGTTCCGGTCTCCGGAGTTCTTCGCGCTCGCCTTCTTCGGACTGACCATCATCGCCAGCGTGAGCGGCGACTCGCTCACCAAAGGGATGGTCTCGGGTCTGTTCGGGATGCTCGTCGCGACGGTCGGTATCGACCCCGTGACCGGCTTCCACCGCTTTACGTTCGACATCCCCGAACTGCTCACCGGCGTCGAGTTCATCGCGGTCATGATCGGCCTGTTCGGCATCGCCGAGGGACTCCGCAAGTACTCCCAAGGCATCAACAGCGGGAACGACCGCGTCGACCAGGAGATAACCGGCGTGTTCCCCTCGGTTTCGGACCTGCGGTCCATCGCGCCGGTCAGCGTCGGGTCGGGCATTCTCGGGTCGTTCATCGGCGCGATTCCCGGCGCTGGTGGCGACATCGCGGCGTTCATCACGTACAACGAGGCAACCCGCTGGCTCAAAGACAGCGCCCCGTCGTTCGGCGAGGGGAACATCCGCGGCGTCGCGGCCGCCGAGTCCGGGAACAACGCGAGCACCGGCGGCGCGCTGATTCCGACGCTGACGCTCGGTATCCCCGGTGACTCCGTCTCCGCCATCCTCATCGGTGCGCTGTTGGTCCACGACGTGAACCCCGGTCCGGGCCTGTATCAGGAAGAGCCGGTCCTGCTGTACACTATCTTCGTCGGGTTCCTCCTCATCTACGTGTTCATCCTCATCTTCGGCATGCTCGGCGCGAACTACTGGGCGCGCCTCATCAACATCCCGAAGTCCCACATCTGGCCCGCCATCCTCGTGCTGTGTGTCATCGGAGCTATCGCCCTCCGCGGCAACGTCTTCGACGCGTGGATAATGCTCGGTGCGGGCGTGCTGGGGTACGCGATGCGGCTCCGGGGCTACCCGTTGGCTCCGATGGTGCTCGGGCTCATCCTCGCGCCCATCGCGGAGGAGAACCTCCGCCGGTCGCTCGTCCTCTCGGGCGGCTCGCCGACCATCTTCCTCACGAGCCCCATCGCCCTCGTCATCATCCTGCTCGGTCTGGGCGCGATTGCGCTCCCCACCGTGCGCTCGCTTCGCGCGTAACGACGCCGCGGACCTCGTCGCCTTTCTCACGCCGCGTTCGTTCCCCCGTCTGGTTTCGTCCCGTGGTCTTCACCCGAACAGCGCACCGTCCGGCGCTCTCGACGCGTGCGGCGCTTCGACAGCCGGCGAGGCGAGCACCCGGCACCGACACCGAGAAGGGATAGGACGGCCGGCTGAGCGTTGTTCCCTCCGTTCTCCGTCTGTCAACCTCGTTTCTCACCCGTCCGCTCCAGTTCCCCCTCTGTTTTCTCCCGTTTCCCACAGACCCCACGCGACCGCGTCGATGTCGCGGGCGAGCCGCTTGAACTGACCGTCTTCATTTCGATGATGTTGAAATACAGGGGTAATTTTCTATCTATCTGCATCGGAATTACAGACTTATCTGTGTAACGCGTCTCGGCCGATTTCGGCTGAGTTACGACATCGTTGATACTCCGTCGGATTCGACGGTCGAGCTCACGAGTCGCGTCGGATGCCGACCGCGAGTCGCGTCGACGCGGTGGGTCGCGGTCGCTCCGGGTGGGATTCGGCGAAACGATATTATATCCCACCGTGGTACACCTGATATGGTCGTTGTTGCAGCGGTCGACCGTTCAGGTCGGTCATCACACGTTGTCGCGGAAGCCGCATCGCTGGCGGCGGCGTTCGAGGAATCGGTCCACGTCGTCCACGCACTGACCCGCTCGGAGTTCGTCGATCTCGGACTGACGAGCGCGCAGGCCGAAGCGCCGAAGGACATGGAACAGATTCGGTCGGCCGCCGCCGAGATGGCCGAAGACTCGGTGTCGAGGCTGGACGTCCCGTACGAGACGGTGGGGTTGGTCGGCACCCCGGCCGACGAAGTCATCGAGTACGCCGAAGCACAAGACGCGAGCTACATCGTGGTGAGCCCGCGACGCCGCTCGCGCACCGGGAAGATGCTGTTCGGGAGCGTCGCCCAGTCGATTCTCCTGAATGCGCCGTGTCCCGTCGTGTCGTCCCTCGCCGACGGGGAGTAGCGTCGTTCGAGGGTGGCAACTCTCCGGCTCCCCGCCGCTCGTTGCCGACTGTCGGACACCCGTTACACGCGAATGAGAACGCGCGTCCCCCTTTTTTAACGTGGCTCGTCGTAGCGTCGACTGCACATGACCGTGACAGCAGTCGCAGACGGAGTGTACACGATACAGTTCGACCACGTCCGCGTGTTCGTCGTCGAAGACCGACCGACCGGCACGACCACGCTGGTCGACGCGGCGTTCCCCGACGACGCCGAGGAGTTGGTGTCCGTGCTGGAGTCGGAGTTCGGCGGCGTCGACCGACTCGTCATCACTCACGGCGACGAGGGACACTTCGGCGGGACCCCCGCCGTGCTGGACGCGTTCGACCCCGAACTGCTCGTCCCCGGCGGTGCGAAGGGATTCTACGACGCGCTCGATGTCGAGGCCGACCGCCACTTCCGCCACGACGACGTGCTCGACGGCGGGATTCGAATCGTGCAGGTTCCGGGCCACACGGTCGCAAACAGCGGCCTGCTCTTGGCGGACGACGGCGTGTTCATCGCCGGCGACGTGGTCGAAGGGTCGGACCGCCGCGGCCTCCCGCCGGGGTTCCTCGTCCCGCCGGCGGCGCAGTTCAACGACCTGAGCCACGAGGAAGCCGAGCGGAATCTCGTCAAACTGTTCGACTACGACATCGAGACAGTCCTCGTGAGCCACGGCACGCACGTCGAAGACGACCCCCTCGGGAAGTTGGACGACTGGCTCATCGACCGCCAGTGGACGCTGTCGTACTGAGCCGTTTCGAGTCGGTCGGCGACGCGCCCGACGGGCCGCCGCGGAGACGCACAGCTAGCGGCGATTCGAGAGCCGGCACTGTCTAGTTAAGTCAGTTTGAGGAACGAGCAGGTCGTTGAGCTGATTCGGAATGATGTCCGCAGACCCGCTCAGCGAGCGCTTTGCGGCGGGTTATCAAGAAACTTGAGCGCGTGAGTGGACGGCGACGTCCCAGACTCGAAAAGCGAGTTTGTGGGCTCGAAAGACGAACCGCGTCTTTCGGACGCTCACGAGCGCAAAGCTCTCGTGCGCCCGTCAGAACGCGGAGCGTTCTGAGGACGCCCGTTAGGGCGTTCGACGCCCAGATCCGGGCGACCAACTGTCCACTTAAAGAACAAAAGGATTCTCCGGTTGCTTGGCGTTCAACGCTCTCATCAAGGCGTCTGGAAGTTCACATGTCGGCTGGCTGTTAGTGGTTACAATCCGCCTGAGACGAAACCGAAACGGATTGCGGTCGACGAGTCCGCTGTCAAAATCAATGGCGAGTAGTCTTGCTTATCTAATACAATAAACATCGAGACGAAACCGATTCTTGACATCGAATCGTTCGGACGAAATATTGCTGATCCGACTGCCGCGTTTCTCCATCGGCTCTCTGAGAAACACGGACAATCAGGCGCTGTTCTTCTCGTTGACGGTTACAGTTATCCGACTGCAATCTCTCGATTAGGATTGAGCGGTCAGCTTGATTACGTTGAGCGAAACCTCGCCGGAACGTAGTTTCACACCCGCGAAATTCGAGTCGAACGATTCTGTGACACCTCGGTGGTCAGTCATGGGGTCGTCTGCGGTTATCTTGTCTTATTTGTGAAATACTATGCGTCCAACGACCGCATCAATCGTTCGACGGAAAACACCGGTCGAGGTGGTCACTAACTAGACCGTTCCAGCGGGGGAAACGTGTTAGATTTCTCAATAACTACAGAGGATTCCGACGAGCGCGCCGACGCTCGACCACCCACCAGCGGCGCGAAATTGTGACCGTCGTTCGTCCGCTTTACATCGCTGGACGGAGACGCGCCAATAGATCGAGATCCCATTGCTGTATTCGTTCCCAGAGCAACACTGCGGGCGGGAGTGCGATCACCGCTGCCAAGAACGAATAAGTGACGCTCAGGCCGATCAGGACGCCGAAGTTGCCGAGGATCGGGGTGATCGCGAGCGCGAGCGCACCGGTCCCCAACGCGGTCGTCAGCATACTGCCGAACAACGCGCCTCCCGTTCCGGTCAGCGTGATCATCATCGCTTCGTGCGCACCCGTCGTCGCGTCGTATTCGTCGATGAAGCGATGGGTCGTGTGTACCGAATAGGCGATACCGACCCCGACCGAGATGGAGAGAATCGTTGCTGTCAATGCGTTCAGCGTGATATCCAGATATCGCATCGTCCCGAGCAAGAACGCGATTGCAATCAGTATCGGGAAGACGTTAACCACGCCGAGCATCGGTTTGCGTTCCAGGATTCCGTATATCGCCACGAGGAACGCGGCGGTCAGCACGACTGCGAGGGCGAGTCCCTGAATCGCCGACTGGAAGATACGATCCATCACCGCTGCACGGACGACGACATCTCCCGTGGACGTCGCTTTAAACTGGAACTTGTCTGCCAATTCATCCCCACCAGTTGTTACTTCTGTCTGTGAGGCATCAGAATCTGTCTGATATTCGATCAACGCGGACCGGTAATCTTCAGTGAGGTACTGTTCGGCCCGCCCACTCGCCGAGGATGCGAACAGTTCGTCGTAAATTCGTTCGAGATTTTGGTCGGGTATCCCGTTATCGTTCTGGTCGTTCCGAGCGACTAAGGCAGCGAACTCTTCGTCTTGATCCGCGTGGGACCTAATGACTGTCACGATGCTCTGTGCCTGTGCTTGCCCGCCGGATCCAACTGCAAACGACTCCGGGGGGTTGTCGTTTGGAGCTACGAGGGCTTCGAGCGCGTAATCTTCCTTGAAGTTTCCTTGGGCATATATCTTCACAGTGCTCCCCTGACTGCTCCCAAATTTATCATCGAGCAAGTTGATGGTTGACGTGATCGTATACTCCCCTGGGCTAAACGGTTCAGGTAGCCCTGTGACGTAGGCTGGAAGCTCCTCGGGCGGCAGGAAGTCCTCGTTTTCGAACGAGGTGCCGACGCCGGCCCCATACGCGCCCATGAAAGTACTCGATAGCAGCAATAGCAGGACAATCACTGCCGGGGCGTGTTGGCTCACCCGCGCGGGGAATGCTAACACTCGTCCGAGGGCCGACTCTTCTGACGCGATTGGAGAGGTGTTGAACTCCGGGACTCCAAGCCGCGTACGCACGTTATCACACACCAGCTTGGCTGCGGGTAAAAACAGCCCGAAGATGAGGAACGTGAAGATAATCCCGACCGCCGAAGCGATACCCAGATTCCGAATCGGCGTCAGATCAGAGATGACGTTTGCGCCGAATCCGAACACCGCCGTCACGGTGACGATGACGAACGCGATCAGGAGCTGGGCGTTCGCTTCTCGCATTGCTTCGACCGCTTCGAACCCGCGTTCGGTCTCTTCTCGGTAGCGGTTGATGATGTGGATCCCGAAGTCGACACCGACCGCAAGCAGTAATACCGGGACTGAAATCATCTGCTGGCTAAACGGAATCCCCGAATGCCCGAGGAACCCAAACGTCCAGATGATCGTCATCACGAGTGCGACTAATCCTAACAGTACGTCGATGGGGTCACGATACGCGACCACCAAGAAGAAGAGCAACAACAGGATTACGACGGGCATCACGATCAGAAGCGAGTCCTGCACAGACTGCGAAATCTCTGTTTCGGTCGTTCCCGACCCGAACGCACGAACATCGCCCGGCGTATCGTCAGCAATCGCTTGGAGGTCCGTCTGGACAGCAGTCAGGTCGTCGTCACCGAAGCTCCCGGGGAAGTCATGCGAAATCGTCGTGATTGAGGCCGACGCGGAGACGCTGGTCGGATTGAAATCATTTGAGACCACTCCGGACAGTCGGGACGAGTCGTCAAGTTCGCGAACAGCCTGTCTGATTTCGGACGGAGTCGCCCGTTCGAGCGTTCGCCGGTAGTCTGCCGGTGTCGTCGCTGACGGATTGAGATGCTGCGCAATGATTGGAGCCGGGCCACGAGCCGATTCCATCCGGTACTCATCGTGTTCGGCAACGCGTTCGAGTAGGCGAGCGTCGCGGACGAGCGCCTCCTGAGTCAGGACGTTGCTCTTCGTCCGAATGAGTTGCGTCGTCGTCTGAGCATCTGTCTCGAACGGCTGCTCGAAGTTCTGTTCGACCTCATCGAGGGTCTTCTGTTCGGGTAAGTCGTCTGTGAACGCGTCGAGTCCGCCAGCGCTCATCTGCACAGACCCTAACCCGCCGATGAACACACCCGTGAGCAGCAAAAAGGCGACGATAACTACACGTGGGCGGTCCACGATCGTCGTGTTGAGGCGTTCTGTCGCCGTTTCAATCCTCTCAGCTAGTGACATTACTTCCGCCTCCAGTAGACGACTGCGACACCCCCTGCGACAACCACCCCCAAACCTAAGATGAGCGTAATCGGCGACACGCCGCTGCTCTGGGGCTGAACGGCATCCAGCGGTTTCCTGAACGTGTCCGTGAGATGCGTACGGCCGTCACCGTCCGTATAGCGGAAGTCGAACGAAATGGGATACGTACTTCCCGCCGTCGCGGACGACGCCGCCGTCACTTCGAACGCCAGCGTCGCGGACTCACCGGGCTCTAAGGACTCGATGTAACTCGTGTCCGAGCCAGCGGCGCTGAGGGGGTCGTCGGCGAATAGCCGCGCTTCGATATCGGTGGCCGTCTCGTTGAGGTTGTTCGTCACTTCGACGGTGACGACCCGTGATTTACCGACAGTAATCGTCCGGTCGGAAACCGCGAGTCCGAATTCGTCTCGGTCCGGGCCGATAGTCGCCAGGAGGTCGAGTTTGTCGTAGGTCCGCTGATCTCCGTCGCCGTCACGATACCGAACCTCGACATTGAATAATTTCTCGCCGACCTCTGCCTCACTCGTAACTTCCATCGGGAGTCGAAAGGACTTGGATTCTCCCGGCGCGAGCGACCCGACGGCGGTAGAGTCCTCACCCGGAATAACTGTCTCCGGATTGTTCACCGGTCGAATTGTCACACTTCGGACCGTGTGAGGACCGGTATTCTCGATCGTACCGACGATATCCCCGTCTTCGCCCACTCGGAGCGACGAGGACACGTCCGAGAAGGCGAACGACTGCTCGGGGAGCGACTCGACGGTGGTCGTGATGGGATTGGACGTACGGCTGATACCGTCAGTGTCGTCGTAATTGACCATCAGATCTAGCGCGTATGCACGCACGGCGGAGCCAGATTGGAGCGCGGCACGGTACGTAATCGTCCGGTTTTCACCCGGCTCCCAGTCGCCAACGGATGCCGTCGAGGACGTGTCGCCCGACTCGAACGTCAGGGAGCTACTCTTTGACTCTGCGTTCACACTCGCGGCTTTCGCAATTTCCGATCCGGTGTTCCTAAGCGTGAACGAAACGTCGCTGTCATCACCGACTTGGGTCGTCGCGTTTGTCTCGACGATTTCGAACCGAGCGTCATCCTTGATATCGATCGTTATCGAACCGGTCTCTGTTCGCGTGGAATCGGTTCCCTCAGTGGTTCCGCTGGGGCTATACCGAACGTGACGAGTGTACGAATATTCGTAGGTGACCGGGAGTTGGTACGTTCCCGGTTCGGCGTCTTCCGGGATGGTGACCGAGACTGTCTTCTCCGTGCTTCCAGTCGGGAAGTTCCCGATAGAGACCTGTCCGGTTTGGACGTCGACTGGAGCGTCTTCGTCGTCTACTTCGAACGTTAATCCCCTTGCAGTCATCACTTCCTCTTCGTACTGCGATGGACCGTGTTCGATAATCAGACCGCGATTGACGACCGAGATTGTGAGCTCGTCGGTCGTGCCGGCTGAGAGCGTCCCAGACGAAGTTGCAAACGTGATGTCTGGGTTCCCAACGACACTTCCGGACTGCGATGTCTGAGCGGTCGCGATCGTAGGGACCGCACCCGCGACGAATCCCACGACCAGGACGGTAGTAAGCGCGATGGCCAACGACCGCGTGCTCCGAGATATATTCTGTATCATTCTAATCCTTACTGAGTACTCAGTCAAAACCAGGACAGAAGTATCAATGTGTCGGTCTCTGACGACAGAGTTCGCGACTCGGACGGGAAACGACTGCGTAGATGGCGGATAGCTTCGACCACAGCGACGCCCATTCGAAGAGGGTAACCGCTAATTAGGTGGAGAGGCAACTCAACAGCATGGACAAACGGGGCCCTCTTTTTGTCGACGAGCCTGACGATACCAAGACGGAGATACTGAAAGCGACGTTTGACGCCCTTGCCGAGCACGGATATGCCAATCTGACGATCGAGCGAATCAGTCAGCATTTTTCCAAGTCAGAGGGGCTGGTCTTCTACCACTATGACGGAAAAGACGACGTTCTTTTGGACCTTCTCGACTACTTGCTTAAACGATTTGCACAGGTTGGAATGCCCGTCTCTGACGATGGAGACCCAGAAACCCGACTCCGGAGCCTCTTTGACCAAGTCATCTCCGAACCCAACGACCGGGGAGTCCAGGATTACGAGACGGTGTTGACGGAGTTGCGGATGCGGGCTGCACAGGACGAAGCGTTCCAAGAGTGTTTCAATCGGTCTCAAGACGTTTTCCGCGAAACGATACAGGAGATACTGCAGGACGGGGTCGAATCCGGCGATTTTAGAGAAGTGGATCCAGAGCTAGTCACGAACTTTCTGGTCACACTCGTGAGCGGGCGTACCTTTGAACGGGTGACGACAGGAATCTCTCGCCCCATCCAGTCAGAACTGGATAACTATATCAAATACAGACTCTTGGCAGACGCAGAAGACAACGTCTGAGAACGTAGGAAGACAGCTCTCCAACTGTTCATCCCTCAACTAGACGGTGCCCCGAGAATCCGACATATATAATACTCGCCGATATATTGAAAAATAGACAGTTCTGTATCGGGGGATTGGTCCGATTAACGGTTCGAAAACGGAATATTCCCACTATACACGGGCGAAATGGCTAACTTCGCGCATTTCTCGGTCACAAGTTTTCTCGTAGTTTGACAATAACTCACCACTGCTAATATCTACACGAATCGCTGATTTAGGCATCCTGTGGGGTGGTTCGCTCCTACAGTCTCTCTTCGCTGTACGAGTCGTCGGAACGTATCGTTCGAAGGTAATTCATGGGTTTAGTCTGATTTTTGTCGTTAACGCGAATGCCCGACGGACCGGCCGTTTCTCCGGACGCGAGGCGAGCGGGACCGTTCCGTCGCGGCGGCGTTCAGTTCGGGCGCACGGCGACCGTCAGGTCCGTCCGCGACCGTGGCGTGGCGATTCGGACGTCCACGAGGACGGCGACGACGGCCGTCTCGCCCGCGCGCTCTTGCACGACGACGCCATCGTCGGCGACGCAGGGGCCGAACTCCCGGTACGGACCGTCGGGGCAGTTCCTGAACGCCCAGGTTCCGGCCGCCGAGGAGTTCGTCGTCAGTGCGACGCCGCCGGCCCGCGCGCGTTCGACGTTCGCCAGCGCGGGGGTGAGCCGCGAGCGGAAGTCCGCGACGGCGACGTCTCTCTCGGCCCAGTCGTACCGACCCGCAACGCCCGCGGTCGCCAGTTCGACCGCGTCTTCGGTCGTCTCGACGACGTCGTCCAGCGGGGGTGCCTCGGCCGTCTCGGTCGCGCCGGCGAACCCGAGTTGCGCGTGGACGACGAGGAGCGCGAACAGGGCGACGACGACGACGGCTCCGGAGACGAGCACCAGCTGTCCTCGGTCGCCGGTCGATGCGGCGGCGCGGTCGCCCGAACCGCGGGTGGGTCGGCTCACGGATACCACACCTCCAGCCTCGCGGTACAACGCGGGGCCACGGCGGTCGCGGTCCGCACGCGCGCGGTCTCCGGCGGCGGCCTGCCGACCGACCCGACGTCGGTTCGAAGCGAGACGAACGCCCCGTCCGGGAGGCCCGCCGAGGCGGCCTCGTGAAGTCGCGTCGCTCGGTCGTCGAAGTCGCTCGGCGAAGCGCAGGCCTCGCCGAGAAGTGTTCCCGACCCGGCCGCCGGGACCGACGCCACGAGCGATGCGGCATCGGTCGCCTGCCGCGCCAGCGAGTCCGATTCGGGGGCCGCCGCGGGCGGTGCGAGCGCGAAGCCCGTCGTAACGGCGAGGACGAGTAGCGTGGCGACGGTCGCCTCGACGACCGTCAACGAGAGCTGTCCGCGGTCGGCCGGGCGGGTGGGGTCGGCGTCCGCGCGTTTGCGGTGCCGTCGTCGCGAGCGCTCCTCGCGCGGCTCACGCATCGACGGTCACCTCGATTCGAACGACCGTCGAGTCGAACGCCGTCGCCGACACGTCGACGCTCCCTGACGGGTCGGAGCCGGCGGTCTCGACGCGAATCACGGGGTCGGAGCGGGACGGCACCCCGACGATGCGCCGCCCCTCGATTCCGCCCGGCCGGTGGAGGACGACCCTGTTTCCGACCCGAACCGTCTGCACCGTCGTGTTCGGGTCGGGGTCCACGTCGAGTTGGGTGCGGTTCGTCCGCCCGGTGAGCGTCGTGTTGGTCTCCGCAGAGAGGTTGATCGACCCGCGGACGCTCCGCCGGGTGACGGCGACAGCGCCGCGGCTGACCGTGGCACCGCCCGACGGGTCGCCCCGCTCGGCGACCGACCGACCGTCGAGGCGCACTCGGAACGCGGCGTCGCGAAGCGACGGGACGGCGGCGGCGAGCACGGTCGCGTTCGTGTCGTTGGCGAGCGTGAGGTCGACGGCGTCGCTTCCGTTGTCGGACCAGGTGATGGGCGAGTCCGTGAGGAGTGCCTCCGCGGCGCGCTCGGCGCGTTGCTGTTCGAGCGAGTCGCCGGTCGCGCCCGCGAGGGCTCGGTCGGCGGCGGCGACGGCTCCGACCGTGACCGCGGTCACGAGCACGAGCGCCACCGCGAGGCCGGCGAGCGTCGTCTGTGCGCGCGTCGAGCGGCGACTACGCATCCGCCCCTCCGTTCGCGAGTTCGAGCGTCGTGCCATCGTCGCCGACGGCGACGCGAACCACGCAGTCGTTGCCGCTGTCCCACTCGCCGGAGACGGTCACGGAGTCGGGGAGCGTCACCGGAAGCCGCCGGTCGAACGCGTCGTTCGGGTGGTCGAGGACGAGCGCCGGCGCGGTCACGTTCGGGTCGGTCGCGAGGGTGGCGTTCGGGACGTACGCGATTCGGTAGGCCCGCCCGCGAATCGCTCGGGGGAGGTCCGCGTCGGTTCGTCTGGTCCCGCGGACCGCCGAGTCGGGGACGACGGCGGTCGCCTCGACTCGCTCCGTCGCCGCCGCGAGCGTTCTGTCGGCGAGTTCGTCGCCGACCGCGGCGCGGTGGTCGGGGACGACGCCGCCGAACAGCACGGTCGTCAACAGCCCGATGAACAGCACGGCGATTGCGGCTTCGAGCGCCTTCCCGACGACGGGAACCACGGCGCGCTCGACGGCTCGAACGCCGGTCGCGGGCGTCGCCACCCCGGACGCGTCGGCCGCGGTCGGCCGCGAGTCGGGCGCGTCAGCCACGGTCGACCACCACCGAGACATCGTACCGGGCGACGGTGAGCGTCCGCTCGTCGGGGACGGCCGCGACGACGCTCTCGGTGCCGTCGCCGTCGAAATCGGCCCTAGTCGTCTCGAAGCCGCGGCGTTCGAACGCTCGCTCCCACGCCTCGGGAGTTGCCGTCTCGACGGCGACCGCGTAGCCGTCGGCCGAACGGTCGGTCACGGTTCGCGTCGTTCGCGTTCGGAGCGCCGCGCCCGACCCGAGCCCGCCGCCGTCGGTGGCGTTGGCGGTCAGGACGGGAAGCGCGAGAAACGCCGCGTCGCCGGCGACAGACACCGGAACGGGCGTGACGAGCGAGGCCGCGTCGCCGGTGCCGCGGACGACCGCGCCGCCGACGAACGCGACCCGCTGGCCGCCGAGGTCGGCGACGTATCCGTCGGCGTCGTAGGTCTCGGTCGGCCTCGTCTCCGAGACGATTCGGACCGTCCTGTTCACCCGCGAGAGGTCGCCGTCGGTGACGCGAATCGGGTAGCTGTCGTTCGCGGCGGCGACGACGCCGTCCCGGAGCGACGAGAAACCGTCCGCGGCGGCGGCGGCGTCCGCGGTCGCTATTTGGGCGTCCACGAGCCCGCCGACGCTGGCGGTCAGGAGGCCGATGGCGACGACGCCGACGCCGAGCAGGAGCGCGACGCCGACGACGTTCGCCTGCCCCCGTTTCGCGCTCATATCAGCCCCACCCCGGCGTAGACGAGGTAGCACGCGACGACGAGCGCGCCCGAATGAAGAAGCGCCTCGTAGCGTCCGCGGCTCGCCGTGCCGGCGAACCAGCCGGAGGCGAGCATCGTCGCCTGCGTGACGACGTACAGCTGGTAGCGGTCGCGGTCGAGGTCCACCGCGCCGGCGTTGATGGCGAACGACCTGCCGGTCGAGAGCGTCGAGAGCTGGGCGAAGCCGTCGAAGACGTGGACGTTGACGGCGACGGTGATGCCGACGACGAGGAGCGCGGTCGTCCAGCCGACCGCGACGTAGACGAGCAGTCCCGACCGGAGCGCGCGCTTTTCGTGGTAGAGGCGGCCGATTTCGGTCTGGAGCGTGTCGAAGACGGTTCCGGTGTCGCTCCCGCCGTCGAGCGCGCCGACGACGAGGCCGATTGTCTGTTCGGCCATCGGCGTCCCGACGCGGTCGACGAACCGGGCTAACGCGGCCGTCCGGAGGTTCACGTCGGTCCCGGAGCTCGGCGCGGTAAAGCGGAGGTTGAGCGCAAGGTCGGCCACGTCCGAGTCCAGCGGGCCGAGGTCCACGTCGCGGCCGACGCGCTCGACGGCGTCCCCGAAGGGTCGCCCGAGGCTGACGTGGCCGGAGACGGCGTGGACGAAGTCCTTCAGTTCGCGGTCCTTCGCGTCGTCGAGGCGGGCGCGGCGGACGCCGACGAGCCCGACCGGGACCGCGTAGGCGACGTAGCCGGCGAGCGCGACGCCGACGGCGTCAGCGCCGACGAGCGCCGCGATACCGGCGCAGACGACCGCGGGAAAGCCGAAGGCGACGGCCGCGCTTGCCGGGTTCGACAGCGCCGAGTCGAGGACGCTGAGCGCGTCGACCGGGCGGTCGTACTCGACGGACTGGTCCGGCGGGCGGAGGCCGGCGACGAGCACGCTCGCGCCGAGGCCGACGCCGACGATGAACACGGCGCTCGCGTAGACGACGACGCCGCGGGTGGTCGTCTGTCCGAGTGGCGTGGCCACGGGCGCGGAGAGGCCGGGCGCGATGACGCTCATCACGGTGAGGACGATGACGAGCAACGACGGGAGCACGAGGAGCACGATGAACAGCTCGGCGAGCAGTTCGAGGAAGCCCTCGGCGCGGTCGCGGGCGCGGTCCTGTCGGTGACCGAGCATCCGGCTCTCCATCCGCAGGTAGTTCCGGAGCGCGTCGTCGCCCTGTCCGGCGTGCTCGCGGAACTTCAGGAGGAAGGGAGAGAGCATCCCCTCGGAGGGCGTGTCTCGGGCGACCCGCCGCAGGCCCTCGTTGACGTTGCCGGTCAGCGAGGCGGTGTTGAGGACGCCCCGGAAGGCGACCGCCGTCTCGCCGTAGGCGTCGGTCTCGGCGACGCGCCGGAGCATCTCGCGGGGGCCGTCGCTCCCCGACGAGAGGACGTGCAGGTAGCGGACCGCGCCGGGCAGGGTCCGCTCGATGTTCTCTCGCCGGGCGGTCGCCCGCCAGCCGAGATACCGGCCGGCGACGGCGAGGACGACCTGCCGAATCGCCACCCCGACCGCGAGCGCGACCGCCCCGGCCACGGGGAGCCGCGGAACGACGGGTATCGGGACGTGTTCGAACAGCGGGAGCGCCGCGCGGAACACGGAGAGCGCGGCGTCGACCGTCGAGTCGGGGACCGCGAGCGCGACGAGCGCCGTCGGCAACGCGACGAACAGGCCGGTCGCCCACGCGAGTCCGTAGGCGCGGGCGAGGTAGAGGTCGAAGCTCATCCGCATGTCGGTGCCGCGGTAGCGGCGGCGGTCCCGGTCGTGTTTGGCGGCGTCGACGTGGCGGGCGAACAGCGCGTACAGCGCCCTGTCGAGGACCGAAAGCGAGCGGACGCGGCCCACTCGTCGCTCGTCGTGGGCGGCGTCGAACTCGGTCACGGGTCGGCCTCGTCGCCGCGGTCGCGGCCGTGGACGCCGTCGTCGGTCCCGTCGCGGGCGGCGCTGTCGCCGTCGGACGCCTGCTCGGCCATCCGCCGCCGGACCCGCTCGACCGTCGCGGCCTCGTCGGTTCGGAGGTCCGAGAGGAAGCCGAACAGGCGGTCCACGTCGGTCACCTGCTCGCGGACGAGATACTCCACGTACCGGTGCTTCCGGTGGAACTCGCGCTCGACGGCCTCCACGTCGCGGTCGGTCGCCTCGGCGATGCGGTGAAACAGCCGAACGCCGACGCGCCGGCGGTCGTCGCCCAACTGCGGGTGCTCGTACGAGAGGTCGAACGAGCCGTCGGGCGTCCGCCGGGCGACCGTGTTCCAGTGGAGCGTGCGCCCGTCTTTCTCGATGACGCCGCGTCGGCCCCACGTCTCGTCGTACTCGGACTCGGGGACGAGTTCGACCACCTCCGAGACGTAGCGTTCGCCGTCGACCTTGTGCGGGAAGACGACGAGGTCGAGTTCGCGGAGGAGGTACGGCGGCAGTCCCTGTTCGATGACGCGGTTGACGAGCGTCTCGATGTCGGCGGCGTGGGTCGTGCCGATGACGCCGTGGCCGGTGTTGAGCGTCTCCGCGAAGGTGGCGAACGACTCGGGCGTGTTGATTTCAGCGATGACCTCCACGTCGGGGTTGAGGTAGTTCGCTTCCGTCATCAGGTCGGCCATCGTGACGCGCTTGAACTCGGACTCGTGGTCGCGCGTCGTCAGGGAGACGCCCGTCTCGTGGGGGAGATGCACCTCCCGAGACCCCTCGTCGATGCTGATGGGCCGGTGGTCGTAGGGGACGAACGGCATGCAGGCGTTCATCAGGGTGGTCTTCCCGACGCCGGTCGCGCCGGAGTAGAGGACGACGCGGTGGTGCTCGTAACAGAGCCACAGCAGGGTGACGAGCTCGGTCGACAGCGACCCGCCTTCGACGAGGTCGACCGGCGTGAGCACGTCGCTGGTCTGCTTGCGAATCGAGACGTGCGGGCCGCCCTCGGAGATGACGGGGAGGGCGACCGCACAGCGAATCGTCTCGTCGGTGGCGGCCGACTCGGGGGCGCCGCCGACCGCGCCGGGTCGGAGGTTCACCTTCGCGCTCGGGTTCGAGGCGTTCAGCTCCACGCCGTCGGCCGCGGCGAGCTGGGTGACGACGTTCGTGAACTCGGTCTCGTCCTCGAAGACGAGATTCGTCGGCACGCGCAGGCCGCCGCGGCCGGTCACGCCGGCCCGCGGGATGACTTTCACCCGCTCGCCGACGCGGTTCGCTTCCACGTCTTCGAGGTGGGGGTCGCGGATGGGAACGGTGAGGACGCCCTCGCCGACGTAGTCGCGGAGGACGTAGTAGACGAGGTCGTCGAGGCGGTCCTCGGCGAACCGGCGGTCGACCGGCGGGAGCGCGAGGCCGTACTCCGAGAGCGCGGCGCGGGCGCGGAACGTCGTGGCGTCGACCCACGCCCGCGTGTTGCGGGCGGTGAGCCGCCGCGAGAGGAACTCGCGGGCGCGGTCGCGGACGAACTCGATGCGGTCGGCGACCACGTCGTCGACGTTCGCCTCCCAGATTCGCTCTTTGCACTCCTCGATGAGTTCGGCGTCGCCGGGGACGAGGTCCGGTTCAAGGACGGCGTACTTCGTGGCGAAGCGGTCGTCGCCGAGGAGCCGGTCGCGGTAGACCACCACGTCCACGTCGTAGCCGGCGAAGGGGACGGTGTAGTTGGCGACCCGCTCGGCGGCGATGCGGTCGGCGAACGGCACGTCCGAGTCGAACCCTGTCGTCGCCGGCGCGAAGTCCTCGGTGTGGACGACGAGCCGCTCGGAGCCGTCGCCGCGGCCGGCGTCGACGACCTCGATTCGCTCGTCGAGCGCCAGCGGCGTGACGTCCCCGAGGAGCCGCAGTTCGGACAGCGCGTGGCGTTCGACGCGCCTGCGAGCGGTCGGCGTCAGGTCGAGCAGTCGGTCGAAGAGGCGGCGGTACTTCGGCGAGAGGCCGGTCTCTGCGCGGGTGACGGTCCCCTCGCGGGTGAGCGGTCGTCGGCGGACGACCGTCGAGAAATGGTCGCGGACGGTCTCCAGCGCCTCGGTCTCGCGCGCGCCGAGCGTCGCCGCTCGGACCGCGTAGTCGAAGCCGTGGTCCGCGTCGCTGATGGTGACTACGGTGTCGGGGGCGACTTCGTACTGCGAGCGGACAGTCGGCGCGTACCACGCGCGGGGGTCGTCCGGGGGGACTGGTGCCGGGACTGCACCCGTCGCCGCGGGGGTGGAGGGAGCTCCGAACTCGAGGGTCGGAGTCGACGGCCCCGCCCCATCGTTATCGCCTTGCGTAGGCATACATCGTGGTTTGCCGAGCGTTCGTATTTAAGAATTTACCGCGTCGTGTTACCCAGATGAGTGATTCTGAAAACGCGCAAATCGGGGGTTTATGGCCTCATATTTCGGATATGGCGACACGAACCGTTCAGTACCTGTCGGTGATTTGAATTTTATTTCCGTGTCCAGTTATCAAAACTGGAATCTGACGAGCGTTCGGTCGGGGGCGTTCTCGGCTCGCGTTACTCGGCCCGCACCGCCTGAATCCGAAGCACCACCTCGGTCCCCTCCACCTCGCGTCGGTGGTACACGACTGTGCCTCCGAGCTGGTCGACCCCCCACTTCACCAGCCAGAGGCCGAGACCGCTCGCGTGTTTGAGTTGCGTCTCGCCGTGGGCGTTGATGGCGGCGAGTTCGCTCGCGTTGATTCCGGGGCCGTTGTCCTCGATTCGAATCACGAGCTCGTCGCCCTCCCAGCCCGCCGTCACGGAGACGACCGGCGTCGACGACCCGTTGTGCTGGACGCCGTTTTCGACGAGTTCCCGGACGATGGGTTCGAGCGTGGGCGCACAGACCACGTCGTCGTCGGGGAGTTCGAGGAGCCGGACGTTCGCACGGGCGAAGTCGGTGCGGACGGCGTCCGCGGCGGCGCGTATCTGGACGGTGGCGGGGTGTAGTCGAGCATCGCCGTTCCCGTCACTGCCGCGGGTCGCGCCGAGCTTTCGCGCCTTCTGGCTGATGTTGACGAGCGTCTGCGCGTGGTCTTGGAGCGTCTGCGCGTGGTCCCGCGCGTCGTCGAACTCGCCGCCGTCGATGTCGTCCAAGACGAGGTTGGCGTAGCCTTCGAGGAGGTTCGCCTCGGTCCGGAGGTTGTGGCGGAGGACGCGGTTCATCACTTCGAGTTGCTGGAGGTTCAGCCGGCGGTCGGTCACGTCGCGGAAGACGAGCGCGTGGCCGATGTCGCGGCCGTGGTGGTCGCAGAAGGAACTCGTCCGGAGTTCGAAGTACCGCTGGCTCGACCCGAGTCTGACCGTGACTTGGTCTGTGTCCCGCTGGTCGGGCGAGAACTCCTCGACGACGTCGCCGACGGGATGGCCTTTGAGTTCGGCGGGGGTGTCGTTCAGAACCCGCGCGGCCGCCCGGTTGGCGTCGGTGACGCGCCACTTGGTGTCGGTGACGACCACCGCGTCGGTCATCGTCTCGACGACGCGGTCGCGGGCGACCCACCGGGGGACCGGCCGGGATTCGAGGAGTTCGTAGCGGCTGATGGCGACGGTGCAGGCGAGCCCCGCAAACGTGAACGCCGCGGGGGTCATGTCGATAGCCGCGCCGTAGAGTTCGAGGAGGCTCGTAGCGAAGTTCCCGAGTACGGGCATCAGCGTCCCGAGGATGAGGGTGGTCGCCTGCAAGCGGTAGATGTTCGGCATGTCGAGCGCCGTCCGGAAGATGACGATTGCGCCGGCGAGCCACAGCAGGTAGCTGTATCCCAGTACGAGCCAGTACAGCGGCCCCCACTCCGTCTGGAGGACGGTGATGGTCCGACCCACGGCGGGAACGACGGTGACCGAGGTCCACATCAGGTGGTGTGCGGCGTTGGTCCAGACGGCGACGAGGCCGACCGCCGGGACCAACGAGAGGACGCAAAGCGACGGCGGCGAGGTAAAGCGGTCTCGGCCGGCGTAGGAGAACGCGAAGAAGAACCAGGCGACGGGGGCCGCGAGGACGCCGACCCACTGCAGTTCGGCGAGCGTGAGCTTGAGCGCCACGTCCGAGACGACGAGTTCGAGGAGATAGCCCGACGACCACCAGCCGCTGGAGAGCGCGAGCACGGCCAGCCCGCGGGCTCCGGGCATCGACCGCCGCCGCCACGCGAACAGGGCGACGTAGCCGCTTACGACCCCGGTGGTGATCATCAACCCGACGATGACGACCACGAGGGAGGTCGGCTGTGTGAGGAGTTGGGAACTCACCGTTCCTCCGAACACCAGCTGGTCGATGGGTCCCCACTCGAGGTTCGGAGTCACTACAGCGGTAATTCACACCGTGTAACAAAAGAGTATTCGAGAATTTGCGGCGGCTGTCTCGACGCAGTTCCGACGCCGCGTCGGTCTCAGCGTCTCGGCTCCGGTCGACGCGTCACCCGAGCGTCCCGCCGGTTCCGGCGACTGCGGCGACGACCGCGATGCCGGCGGCCATCAGCACGCCCTCGGCGTCGCGGAGCGTACAGAGTCGCTCGACCGAGCGGTCCGACCCGGTGAGCGCGTAGGTAATCCACGTCGAGTAGGCGACCGCGGGCGAGAGCGCGACCGGGGCCCACGCGGGGACCACGCCGGTCAGCGCCGCGGCCCCCAGGAGTCCGAACGACACCAGTTCCAGCGCGTAGAGACTCAGTTGCGTGCGACGGACCCCGACCACCGTCGGCAGGGTCTCGACGCCGTTTCGCGCGTCGCCCGACACGTCTCGGACGTTGTGCACCTCGACCGAGATGGCCGAGCGGATGAAGAACCAGACCGCCGCGACGGTCGCGCCGGCGGCGTATTCGGGCGTCGTCGCGGCGACCGCGAGCGGGGCGAACCCGACGAGGACCGCCCACGCGAGCGACACCGAGGCGGTGTTGACGAGGAAGACGTCCTTGAGCCGGTCGACCGAGGGAACCGGCACGAGCGGGGCGCTGTAGAACACCGCGATGACGCCCGGAAACAGCGTCAGCCCGAGTCCGTAGACGCCGCCGTGCCGGACGGCGAGCCAGAGCGCGCCGACGATTGCGAGCGCGGAGAAGCCGGCGTACACCCGCCGGTGGGCGGCGACGAACGCGGTCCGCTCGGCGTAGTTCTCTTCGTCGGCGTCGAGGTCCGCGAGCTTGTCGAAGTTGTAGATGCCGACGGTGATGAGAAAGCCGACGACGAGCGCGGCGTTCGGCGGGATGCCGGCGAGCGAGGACGCGACGAACACTTCGGCGATGGTCGACGCGCCGAGGAACACTGAACTGTGGACGACCGCACCGTACAGACGGGGTGGAACGATTCGCATTGCACCTTCGAATCGGTTCGCCGACGAATTAGATGTGCGGCAGGAAACAGTTCTCCCCGGTTGTTCGTTTCGCGCTCGCGGTCGAACGTGTTCGGGGCCTCGCTCATTCCCCCTCGGCGCGTATGAGGACGCATGAAGACGCCGACAGCCGAGCGGGCGGAGACGACGGCGACAGGAGAGACGGCGGCGACAGCCGAGCGGGTGGAGACGACCGTCGAGGTCAAACTGACCGGCCACGTCAGGTCGGCCGCGGGCACCCACCGGACGGAGTTCACCTTCGAGGGCGAGACGCTCCGGGCGTTCCTCGACGCGTTCTTCGCGGCGTACGACGTGCGCGACCTCGTCATCGCCGAGCGCGAGGCGGACGCGACGACGCGGGGGTGGGCGCGAGTGGAGCGCCCGCCGGGGACGTGGCGGAAGAACCCCGAAGGGGAGCAGACGCGGCCCTACGCCCGCGTGCTCGTCAACGGCGTGTTCAACGAGAACCTCGACGGTTTCGACACGCGACTCGAAGACGGCGACCGCGTCGCGCTGATGAAGCCGTTTCTGTTCTGCCTGTGAGCGGGGTACCTGAGGGGGGAGTCCCCTCGGTCGCGGCGCGAGTCGGCGCGACGCTCGACCGCCGCAGGACTGACGTTCCCGGCCGACAGAGAGTCGGTATGCCATCGCCCTCCACGGACGATTCGACTCGCGAACGCGGCCCGGACGAGGCGTTCTGCCGCGACTGCGGCGCGGTCATCGACGCGCGCGCCGAAATCTGCCCCGAGTGCGGGGTCCGCCAGCGCGACCCGCCGCAGTCGTCGGTCGACTCGGCGCTCGACGACCTGTTCGACGGCGGCAACCCCTTCGTTGCGGCGGTACTGTCGGCGATATTCCCCGGCCTCGGACAGCTGTACAACCGCGAACTCGAACGGGGCCTCGCCTTCGCGGTCGGTTTTATCGTCGCGTCCGTCTCGGTGCTGGTCTTCGTCGGCTTCCTCCTCGCGCCCGCGGTGTGGCTCTACGCAGTGTACGACGCCTACACGCGGGCCGAACTCCGGGCCGAGGAGTTACGGCGGGAGTCGGACCGAGAACACGAGACGGAGATTTCGGTCAGCGAGGAGCAGGACGACGAGCGCGAGGAGTAGACGCGAAGAGGCTGGAGTGTCCGTTGGGAAGGTTTTGTTCTGGACGTCGTGCGGCGTCGAGAGTGTGGGAGTGACCGATGTGGTTCTCCCTGAAATCTACGGACTCAGAAGCCTTGGACTCGGAGCTCGTGGTGCATTGAGACCGAGGTCCTCAAACTACTTCCGATTGCATACGCAATGTATGCACATGAGCACGTCAATTCGCGTCTCTGACGAGACAAAAGAGAAACTGGCGAGGCTGAAGCGTGAAGATGAGAGTTGGGATGAGTTCCTCGACCGATTGGCGAACGAAGGGTCAGGGATGAAGGCTGGCGCGTGGAAGGGAACTGACAAAGCCGAAAAGGCGCGCGAGGCAATCAAGCGTTCTCGAGAGAGCTGCGAGCAGTGACCGTTCTCGATTCATCGGTTATCATCGATTACCTCGATGGTATCGAGGAAGTCGTCGAGTTCGTCGATGAACAACCGGCCATAGCCACCTCCAGCATCTGTGTCTACGAAGTGCTCGCTGGAGAGGTGTTTACCGCAGGTGAGACAGACCTCATCGGGGCGCGTGAGAACTTCGGACGGGTCACCGCTCTCGACTTCTCCGAAGAGGTCGCATTCGAAGCTGCCCGGATGCAGAACCGCCTTCTCGAATCAGGCGACCCGGTGTCACCACGTGACCTCATGATTGCGGCTACAGCTAGATCGGAAGGCAAAGAACTGGTCGTCTCGGACGCTGACTTCGATACAGAAGGACTTCGTGAACTACTCTGTGTCCGGAAACTCGGGCCGTATTGAGTTTGGTGTTTGATTCGGACGATTTCGACGCGACATCGCGCACCGAGAACTCCGAGTCGCGGAGACGCGAGAGTTCTTCGAATCCGACGGCGGCCACGGTGGATTCGAGTTCGTCATCGCATCGGGATACGAGTGACGTTGGGGGCGGCGTCGAGGGCCCTGTTCGAGGTACGGTGCAGTTCAGTTTGCATCCAGTGTTCGACAGTCGGCGACGCGACGACTACGCCGACTCGCTCGACAGGTCGGCGTCCCAGTCCGGCGGGAGGAGCGGGTCGGGGTCCTCGTGGACGAACTCGACGCCCTTGTCGGGGTCGAGCGGGTGGACTTTCGTCCGCATCGTCTCGCCCGCGTCGAGGAGCGAGAACATGCGTTCGGACTCCGCGAGCCGGTAGTACAGGGGGAGGCAGACGGCGACTTCGTCGTCGGTGGCGCGGACGACGAGCGCGAGGTAGACGAGACCGCCGGAGACCGCGCGGAACGCCTCGTACTCGTCGAACGTCGCGCCCTCGACCGCGGCTTCGAGGTCGGGGTAGACGTCGTCGCCGACGACCACATCGAGACCGACGTGTTCGACCACTTCGTCGCCCGTGCCGGGAACCGGAACCACGTCCCCCGGGAGGGCGACGACGACGGTCCAGTCTCGCTCCCGATAGTCGTCGGCGAGCGACTCGCACTCTGCGACCACCGTCTCCCACGTGCCCGACTCGTCCGAGAGCGGATGTTCTTCCATGCGGCATGGTGTCGGAGTCCGCTACCTAAACTTTGGCTTCTCTCGCCGCTGTCGCTCGCGTTCGCGCGTCACGCGGGCGATGGCGGGTCCCCTGAGACTTGTCAACAGCCGCCCATCAACTGGCAAAAATTGAAAAGCTATTTCACCCCATGCAGGTCATTCCCATTCAATGAGGAATCTACTCTCTCTTTCGGACCTCCGAACCCAGTTCTCGACCGGCCGCGGTCGGGTCAAGGCCGTCGACGGTCTCGACCTCACGGTCGGTGAGGGCGAGACGGTCGGACTGGTCGGTGAGTCGGGGTCCGGAAAGAGCGTGACGGCGCTGTCGGCGATGGGGCTCGTCGACGACCCCGGCGAAATCGTCTCGGGGTCGGTCGAACTCGAAAGCGCCCGGCTCGCAGACGAGTTCCGCGCGGAGTACAACAACCCTGCCTTCGTCGACGGTGACGTGGTCAACCTCGTCGACGCGCCCGAGGAGGCGCTTCGGGCCGTCCGCGGGCGCGAACTCGGGATGATTTTTCAGGACCCGATGACCTCGCTGAACCCCTCGCTGACGGTGGGCGAGCAGGTCGCAGAGAGCCTTCGGCTCCACCAGTACGGCGGCCGCCGCAAGGACTCGTGGTTCAACGCGGTCCGCGAACTGCTCCCCCGAATCAGCCGCGACATCGACGACGAAATCGTCGAGCGGACCATCGAGGTGCTCGAATCGGTCGGCATCCCCGAACCCGGCGCGCGGGTCGACGAGTTCCCCCACGAGTTCTCCGGCGGGATGCGCCAGCGCGTCCTCATCGCCATCGCGCTCGCCTGCCAGCCGCGCGTGCTCGTCGCCGACGAACCCACGACGGCGCTCGACGTGACCATTCAGGCCCAGATTCTCGACCTCATCGACGACCTGCAGGAGGACCTCGGCATGTCGGTGCTCATGATTACCCACGACCTCGGCGTCGTCGCCGAGACCTGCGACCGGGTCGCGGTCATGTACGCCGGCGAAATCGTCGAGGAGGGGCCGGTCGAAGAGATTTTCCACAACCCCTCGCACCCCTACACGTACACGCTCCTCGAATCGCTCCCGAGCGAGGAAAAAGAGCGCCTGACGCCCATCGAGGGCAACGTGCCGGACCTCATCGACATGCCCGAGGGCTGTCACTTCGCGCCCCGATGCCCGTGGGCTCAGCCGGAGTGCACCTCGGGTGAGATACCGTACAAGCAACACGGCGGCGATGACGTGAACCACCGCTCGAAGTGCGTCCTCGACGACTTCGACACCAACGAGTACGGCGGCGACGCCATCGAGTCATCGACGGGTACCGAGCCGACCGACACGCCGCTTCTCGAAGTCGACGGGATGCAGAAGTACTACGAGCAGGCCGACGGCATCCTCGACCGGTTCCTCGGGGCCGACGACCGGAGCGTGAAGGCGGTCGACGGCATCGACTTCACCGTCTACGAGGGCGAGACGCTCGGGCTGGTCGGCGAGTCGGGCTGTGGGAAGTCCACCGCCGGGCGGAGCCTCCTGCATCTGACGCCGCCGACCGGCGGGCGCGTCGTCTTCTCGGGGACGGACCTCTCGGGGCTCGACAGCGACGAACTCCGGGCGATGCGCCGCGACATGCAGATGATTTTCCAAGACCCGATGTCGTCGCTCGACCCCCGGATGACCGTCGGCCAGACCATCCGCGAGCCGCTCGACGTCCACGACCTCCCCGAGTCCGACCCGGACGTGCGCGGCGAGGCCGACGTCACCGTGACCGGTATCGACGCCGACCGCGTCTCGGTCACCGCGAGCGACGAAATCGACGCCATCGTCGGCTCCTCGAACGGCGTCGCCACCGCCACCGTGACCGTGACCGTCGCTGACAGCGAGGTCGATGTGGCCGTCGAAGAGCGCCTCCGCGCCGAGGTCGAAGTCGAGCGCGAGGGAGACGTCGTCTCGGGCGTCACCGTTCGCGTCACGCCGGGCGATTCCACGAGCGAGCGCCGCCGTCGCCGGGTCCACCAACTGCTCGACGCGGTCGGCCTCGAAGTCGGCCAGTACGACCGCTACCCGCACGAACTCTCCGGCGGCCAGCGCCAGCGCGTCGGCATCGCCCGCGCGCTCGCTGTCGACCCGGACTTCATCGTCGCCGACGAGCCGGTGTCGGCGCTCGACGTGTCCGTGCAGGCGCAGATTCTCAACCTGCTCGAAGACCTCCAAGAGCGCTTCGGCCTGACGTATCTGTTCATCGCGCACGACCTCTCCGTGGTCCGACACATCTCCGACCGCGTCGCCGTGATGTACCTCGGCGAAATCGTCGAGGTGGCGGCGACCGACGAGCTGTTCGACGACCCGAGACACCCCTACACGCAGGCGTTGCTGTCGGCGATTCCGGAGCCCGACCCGGCCGCCGAGACCGGCGACCGCATCATCCTCGAAGGCGACGTGCCGAGCCCCATCAATCCCCCGTCGGGCTGTCACTTCCGGACGCGGTGTCCGCAGGTCATCCCGCCGGCGGACCTCGACATCGAGCAGGCGGCCTACCGCGAGGTGATGGACCTCCGCCAGCGCGTCGAACGCGAGGCGCTGGACGTCGAGAGCGCCCGCGACGCGGCGCTCGATGCGGGCGACCCGAGCGCCGAGGCGACGGTGAGCGCCGACGGCGGCACCGCCGACGCCGACGCCGTCGTGGACGAGCTCCGCGAGTCCCACCTGTCGCACTCGCTGTCGGCCGAACTCCGGGGCGTCGTCGACCGCGCGCTCGAACGCGTCGTCGCCGACGACTGGGAAGAGGCGGGCGAGATTCTCCGCGAGCGATTCGAGAGCGTCTGCGAGCGCGACGCACCCGAGTTGGGCGAACAGACGCACCCCGCGGCGTGTCACCTCGTCGACGAATAGGCGGCGATTGGGGGCCGAAACGGCCGTTCGTCACGTGTCCGACGTTTTTTGATTGTCTCGTATTTTTACCGGAACAGGTCGGTTGTGTCGCTCGTTCCCGTGGATTTACCTTCGTTATTTTTATAGGGGTACATCGATAGGTACAGGTATGTCACAAGATGGCAATAACGTCTCGCGGCGTCGGTTCCTGACGGCCGCGGGGACCGCTGCAGCGACGGCCGCACTCGCGGGTTGTTCCGGCGGCGGCGGCGAGGACACCACCACCGAATCCGGCGAGACGACCGGCGAGGGAGAGACGGACCAGACCGAACAGACCGAAGACGACGGTTCGAACTCGGTCCTTCGCTACGGTCGCGGCAGCCACTCGCCGACGCTCGACTTCCAGAACAGCACGAGCGGCGAGGTCGCCAAGGTGACCGAACAGATCTACGACACGCTCATCAACTTCGAGCCGGGGCAGTCCACGCTGACGCAGGGGCTCGCCACCGAGTACTCCCTTGAGGGCCAGTCGGCCTCCATCACGCTCCGCGAGGGCGTGATGTTCCACAACGGTGAGGAGTTCACGGCGGAGGACTTCGTGGCGACGTATCGCCGCTTCGTCGACAGCGACTACGAGTACTACGCCGGCGACGACTACGTCTCGGCGTACGGGCCGTTCACCCTCGGCTCGTGGATCGACGAGATTCAGGTCGACGGCGACTACTCGATGACGATTCAACTGACCCAGTCGTACGCGCCGTTCCTGCGTAACCTGGCGATGTTCGCGGCGGCGGTCCACTCCCGCGCCGCAATCGAGGAGTACGGCACGGACCTCAGTTCGAACGCCGTGGGAACGGGCCCGTTCCAGCTGAGCAATCTCGACGACGCGAACGAGATCATCCGCCTCGAAGCCAACCCCGACTACTGGGGCGACGGGCCGAACGTGGACGAGGCCGTCTTCGTCACCATCGGCCAGAACTCGACGCGCGCCCAGTCGCTCGCGTCGGGCGAACTCGACATCATCGACGGGCTCGGCGCGCAGTCGTCCGTCCAGGTCGAGAACGCCAGCAACGCGAACCTCGTCCGCACCGAGGGTATCAACATCGGCTACATGGCGTTCAACATGGCGAGCCGCGAGGAGTTCCGCGACCGCCGCGTCCGGCAGGCCGTCAGCCACGCCATCAACACCGAAGCCATCGTCAACGAGATTTACTCGGGCTTCGCGACGCAGGCGAGCCAGCCGCTCCCGCCGAACGTCCTCGGTCACAACGACGACATCGACCCGTACCCGTACGACCCCGAAGAGGCCCAGCGCCTCCTCGAAGAGGCCGGCTACGGCGACGGCTTCTCGTTCGAACTGGCGACGTTCCAGAACCCCCGCGGTTACAACCCGTCGCCGATTCAGACCGCCGAAACCGTCGCGTCCAACCTCGGCGAAATCGGTATCGAGGTCGACATCAACCAGCAGTCGTTCGGGCCGTTCCTCGAATACACCGCTCAGGGCCGCCACGACGCGTGTTTCCTCGGCTGGTACACCGACAACGCCGACCCGGACAACTTCATGTACGTCCTCCTGCACCCGCAGGTAGAGGAGGGCGAACTCACGGAGGGACAGGACTGGGTCAGCTTCGACGCCGAAGGCTACAACACCAGTAACCGCTCGGCGTGGGCGAACCGCGACTACATGGACCTCGTCGAACAGGGTCAGAGCACCTACGACGAGGCCGAGCGCGAGTCGCTGTACAACGAGGCGAACCAGATTGCACACGACGAGGCCCCGTGGGTCTACCTCGACTACGCGGACGAGCTTCGCGGCGTCTCCAACCGCGTCAGCGGGTTCCAGGTCGCCGCTATCAGCGGTCCGTACCTCAACCTCGTCAGCCTGAACTGAGGAACTGACCGCGCCTTCGACTTTCATGATTTCCACACGATTCGTACTCAAGCGGCTGCTGTTGCTCGTCCCCGTGCTGGTGGGAGTGGCGTCGCTCGTCTTCTCCATCCTGCATCTCTCGCCGGGCGACCCGGCGCTCACCATCGCGGGCGAGCGCGCCAGCGAGGAGTTCGTCCGGCAGGTCGAAGAGAGCCTCGGCCTGAACGACCCAATCTGGGTGCAGTACGGGAGGTTCCTCGTCGACGCCGCGCAGTTCCAGTTCGGCGAGTCCTTCATCATCCAGCGGAACACCGCGGTCCGCGAGGTGCTCACGAACAAACTGCCGGTCACGCTCGAACTCGCCATCTACGGCCAGCTCATCGGTATCTCGCTGGGCATCCCGCTCGGCATTCTGAGCGCCGTCAAACAGGACACCATCACGGACCACCTGACCCGCATCGGCGCGCTCGCCGGCATCAGCGTGCCCATCTTCTGGAGCGGTCCGCTTCTCATCCTGCTGTTCGCGCAGATGCTCGGGTGGCTCCCGACGAGCGGCCGTATCTCGGTCCTCTACAACGTCGAGGCCATCCGGGTGACGGGACTCGTCACGGTCGACACCCTCATCGCGGGCAACTGGGACATGTTCGTCTCCGCGGTCCGCCACATGATTCTCCCGGCGTCGGTCATCGGCGTCTACTCGATGGCGCTCATCTCCCGGATGATGCGCTCGTCGATGCTGGAGGTCATCCGGCAGGACTACATGCGGACCGCCCGCGCGAAGGGCCAAGGCGCGAAGATAACGGTCCTGAAACACGGCTTCCGCAACGCGATGATTCCCGTCATCACGGTCATCGGCATCCAGTTCGGTGGCCTGCTCGGCGGCGCAGTACTCACGGAGACGGTGTTCGCCATCGGCGGCATCGGGACGCTCCTGGTCGAGGCCATCAAGGTCGGCGACTACCCCATCGTGCAGGGGACGGTCCTGACGTTCGCGTTCCTGTTCACGCTGGTCAACCTCGGCGTCGACATCACCTACTCCGTCCTTGACCCGAGGATCGAACAATGAGCACGGAAACCACGACCACGAACGAGACGTCGACCGACGTCGACCAGCGCGGGCTCGTCGACCGCGTCACGGCGTCGCCGTTCGTCTCCCGCCTGCTGTCGAACCGCCTCGCGCTCGCGGGCATCGCCATCATCGTCGCGATGGTGGTCATCGCGCTGTACGCGCGGCTGTTTTTGGACCTCGACGTCATCACGCAGTCGCAACTCGGGACGAACCCGAACCGCGCCGCGCCGAGTCTCGACTTCCTCTTCGGGACCGACGGACAGGCCCGGAGCCTCCTGCCGCGGGTGGCGTACGGCGCGTGGTACGCGATGCTGTTCGGCACCGTCACGGTCGCCGCCTCGACCGTCCTCGGCGTCGGTCTCGGCATCATCGCGGCCTACTACGGCGACGTGACCGACAACGTCATCATGCGGACGATGGACGTGCTGCTCGCGTTCCCGTCGCTCCTCTTGGCGCTGGCGCTCGTCGCCATCTTCCCCGACGACCTCGGGCTGTGGCGGGCGGTCGCCGCGCTGACGCTCGTCTACACGCCGCGGTTCGCCCGCGTCGTCCGCGGGGCCGCGCTGACCGTACTCGAAAACGAGTACATCGACGCGACGGTCGCGCTCGGCGCGGCCGACCCGCGGGTGCTAGTTCGGCACGTCCTGCCGAACTGCCTCGCGCCCATCACGGTCCAGAGCACGCTCAACTTCGGGCTGGCCATCATCGACCTCGCGGCGCTGTCGTTCCTCGGCTTCGGTGCCGCGGCCGGCACGCCCTCGTGGGGCCTCATGCTCTCGAACGGCGTGAGTCAGGGCCTGCTCACCGGCGTCTGGTGGTGGTCGTTCTTCCCCGGATTCTTCCTCGCGCTCACGGTGCTGGGGTTCAACCTCCTCGGCGACGGCATGCGCGACGCGCTCGACCCGCGGATGCGCGAAGCGGTCGACTGACCGACCGTGTCAGCGCCACCGGAACCGGGGGACGCGGACGCGCGTCCCGCACTCGAACGGGCGGCGGTTCGGTTCCGCCTCGTCGGCACCGCGGCCCTCGTGGGCGCGCTCGTCGCCGCCGTCTGGCTGGCCGCTCAGCCGGTCGTCGGTGACTTCGCGGGGAGCGTCGAGACGACGTTCGCGCTCGGCTCGCTCGCGTTCGGGTTCGGCCTCCTCGGGTGGTCCGGGGCGGTCGCGGTCGGCCGCGGTATCGAGTCGATGCAGACGCACCTCGACACCGACACGGACTGGACGGAAGCGGACGCTCGGCGGGCGATGGCCCGGATTCTCGGGTTCGGACTCGGCGTGATGCTCGGGGCGACGGCGGTCGGCTCTGCCGTCTCCGTGTTCGTCGCCGCCGCCTCCTGAGTCGGCCGAACGGAAACTCGGAGTCAGGCCTTCGGCAGTCGAAGCTCGATAATCGTCCCGTGCGGCTCGTTGTCCACGATTTCCATCGAGCCGTTGCTGTTCGTCACGGCCCAGCGGACGAACCAGAGCCCGAGCCCGTTCGTGTGCCGAAGCGGCGACTCCCGACCGGAGTTAAGCGGTTCGCGTTCGAGCGACGGCATCCCCGGGCCGTTGTCGGCGACGCGGACGACCACCTGCTCCGGACCGTCGTCGTCGGTGACTGAGAGTTCGATTTGGATCTCGTCGCCGCCGTACACGACGGCGTTGTCGACGAGTTCGTTCACCACGAGTTCGAACGTCGTGTGGGCTCGTGCGTTCGCGACTTCCGGCGCGTCGACGGTGATGGTCGCCTCGGGATAGCTGAGGCGCGCGCCCTCGACGACGTTGCGAACGCAGTCGGCGATGTTCTGCAGTTGCACTCGCTCCGCCACGTTGGGGTCCAGCGCGGAACTGAACCTCCGAGCCGTCTCGGCGAGCGAGAGGAGTTCGCTCGTCGCCCGCTCGATGGCCGCCGCCGACTCGCGCACGTCGTCGTCGTCGGTCCGCTCCAGCACCATCGTCGCATGCGCCTGCGCGATGTTCATCTTGTTCCGGAGATTGTGTCTGATGACGCGGTCGAGGACGGAGAGCCGCCGTTCGCGCTCTTGGATATCGGTCACGTCGCGGCCGACACAGACGATGCCATCGAACTCGCCGCCCGACGATTTCGACGCGATGGTCGTCTGGAACTGCCGTTCGGCACCGGTTTGGTCGACGACGACCGTCTCGATACTCTCTTCGACGCTCTCTCCGGCGAAAAGCGACGCGATGGTCTCCAAGAGCGCTTGGGAGTGTCGCTCGCCGAACACCGCCGAAACGTGTTTGCCGACGAGGTCGTCGGGGTCGCGGCCCAGTAGGTCGGCGGTCGCGCTGTTCGCGAGGACGAACCGGAGGTTGTCGTCCAGCGTGTAAATCGAGTCGGCGGTCGTCTCGACGATGCGCTCGTAGCGCTCCAGTTCCTTCGAGCGAGCCTTCCGCTCGGTGATGTCTTGGACGGTTCCCCGGAAGACGGGGCCGTCGGTTTCCGGCGTCGTGACGCCGCGGACGTGTACCCAGCGCGTCTCGCCACTCGTCGTCTCCAGTCGACACTCGACGGACTGCTCTTCGCCGGTCTCGACGAGGCGCTCGAACGCCGCTCGGACCACGGGTTCGTCTTCGGGGTGATAGAAAGCAAACGCCTCCGAGAGGGTGAACGTGGTCTGGTCGTCGACGCCGACGAGTTCTGCGAGGCCGCTCGTGAACAGCACCGAATCAGTCCGGGTGTCGACCTCCCACGCGCCGACCGAGGCGATTCGCTGGCTCTGGTCGAACAGGTCGAGCAATCGCTCGCGCTCGCGGTCCTGTTGCTTCTGTGCTGTCACGTCCTCGATGGCGGCAATCACGCCGATTCGCTCCCCGTCGCTTCCGGTCAGGGGGGCGGCGTTGACGACGAGCCATCGGCGCTCGTCGGCGACGTCGATGCCGTGTTCGTAGCCTCTGACCATCTCGCCGGTCTCTCGCACTCGGTCGAAGGGGAGGTCATCGGGGTTGAGCGGCTCTCCGTCCCCGTCGACGAGGTCCCACTCGGGCGCGTCGTACGGCTGTCCGAGTACGACCGACCGCCGCAGACCGAGAATCCTCTGGGCCGCCTCGTTGGCGCGTATGATAACCTCGTTCTCGTTGAGGACCGCGATGCCGACCGGACTCGTCTCGAAGAGCTGTTTGAGCGTCTGCGTCTCGTGGACGAGTTGGTTCCTGAGCGCGTGACGGACGGTCGCGTCGGTCTGGAACCCGACGAAGTGAGTGAGTTCGTCGTCCTCGTAGACCGGCGATATCTTCAGTTCGTTCCAGAAGGGCGTCCCGTCCTTCCGGTAGTTAGTGAGGCTGACAGCGGCCTTTTCACCCGACTCGACCGCCTCGTGAAGCGTCTCGACCGGCTCGGAGTCGGTTTCGGCTCCCTGCAGGAACCGGCAGTTCCGGCCGACGACCTCCGAGCGGTCGTAGCCGGTCATCTCCTCGAATGCGTCGTTGACGTACGTGAGCGGGTGGTCGTCGTCGGCCTCGGTGATAGTGATACCGACGGTCGCGCTGTCCATCGCGCGGCGGTACAGCGCGAGCTGGAGCGACTGGCGTCGGGTCTGGAGGAGCGACTCGACCCGCGACCGGATGACCGCGCTCGGCGCGGGAACCGCGAGCACGTCGTCGGGGACGTCCTCGAGGCGTCGCGCGGCGACGCGCTGTTCGTCTTGTTCGACCGTCAACACGACTGGCACGAAGCGGTCGCCCGCGTCCGATTTGCGCGCTTCGAGGGCGTCGGCGACGGCGGGGTAGGTCGCCATGTCGACGATACAGAGGTCGAACTCCGGGAGTGGGGGTCCGTCCTCACGGCCGCGCTCCCAGACGACGACCTCGTACGCGTCGAGGAGGTCCGCCAGTAGCTCGCGGTCGCGAGCGCCGCGAACCGCGAGGAGTATCCGTTCGTCTCCGGACGCGCCACGCGCGGAACGTGCTCCGTTCCGAGACGCGTCTTCGCTCACAGTCACTCAGCCTCGTTCCACGTCGGCGTCCCCGTGAGGATGCCTCGAAGCTCGTCGAGCGGTTCGCCAACGGTGATGCCGTCCGTCCCGATTTCGAACGACCGGAGCGTCGGTTCGAAGCCCCCGAACCGCTTTTTGAGGACGCCGACGGCCTTACGAATCTCGCCGCGAACCTCGATGTAGCGAATGAACAGGATGTTGTCCGCGAGGTAGCTCACGTGGTTGTCCGAGACGTGGAACGCGCCGGTGACCTGCTGTACCTCCTCGGTCAACAGGACGGTGACGCCCATGTTCTTGAGGTACCGCGCCAGTGCGTGGAGTTCGCGGCGGATGTCGCTTCGCTCGTCGGTGAGGCTGAGTTGGTAGCCGGCGGTGCCGTCTATCAGCACGAATTTGGTGTCGTTGGCCTCGACCTCGGCGCGCACCCGCTGGGCGAACTCGTCGGTCGAAAGCGAGAGCGGTTCGACGGCGTCGACCCGGAGGTCCCCCGAATCGACGCGGTCGTCTATCGGGATGCCGATGGACTCAGTGCGGTGTCGGAAGCTCTGTTTGCTCTCTTCGAACAGGTAGATGGCGGCGCGCTCGCCACGGTCGGCGCTCGCCCGCGCGAACGCGGCCCCAGTGGTGGACTTGCCGACGCCGCTCGGGCCGCTGACGAGCGTGATGCTCCCCCGCTCGATGCCGCCGCCGAGCAGGGCGTCGAGGTCGTCGATACCCGACGAGAGCGGCTCGATAGTGAACTCGCGGTGGTGCGAGTCGGGGACGAGCCGCGGGAAGACGCGCATCCCGCGACCGCCGTCGATTCGCATGGCGTGCGGCCCCGTCTGAGAGTCCGACCCGCGGAACTTCTCGATGCGGACCGACCGGCCCCAATCGGACCGAGACAGCGACATCGAGCCGTCACAGAGGTACGCGAGCGTCTCGTCGGTGTCACCACTCGACGGCTGGCTCGTAAACAGCGTCGTCGTACCCGACCGCTTGAGGTAGCTCAGAAGCGACGAGACGAGCCGGCGGAACTGGTATCTGTCCGACGAGAGCCGACCGAGTTGGCTCAGCGGATCGATGACGACCCTGTCGGGGTCGTGTTCCTCGATTGCCTCCCGGAGTTCGTTCGCCGTCGACTTCCCCTCGACCTCGCCCGGCGACAGCATCGTGTAGGCCTCGTCGTCGAGGAACGCCTCGGGCGACGGCCCCAAGTCGAGAATCGGCACCTCGGAGAGGTCGAACCCGAGCGTCTCGGCGTTCGCCCGGAGGTCGGCGCTCGACTCCTCGAAAGAGATGAACAGCACGTCCTCGTCGTTTTCGCGTCCGGCGGCCATGAAGTGGTAGCCGACGATGGTCTTTCCCGCCCCCGATTCCCCGCGGACCATGTACGTCCGGTTCGGCACCAGTCCGCCGTCTAATACCGCGTCGAGCCCGGATATTCCCGTAGAGAGTCGTGGAGGGAGAGTCGTCATGCTGTATATATCTGTCCGGCGCACTAAGAAACTACCACCGTCTCGGTCTGTCACGCTTCGGAACAGCACATCTCAGTCGGGGGTGTCGGAACGAGAGCGGTGGCGTTCGGTCGGTGGGGTGGTGACGCCCGATGAGACTCAGGCGGCCTCCGCCTGCGTCGCGGTCTTTCGAATCTCGTCGAGGACCGAGTCGAGAGCGAGCACGTCGGACAGCGCCTCCATCGCGCTGGAGAAGGGCACGTCGAGCGCGTAGCTGTAGTAGTTTCCGCGCGAGCCGGTGCGGTTCTCCTCGGCCGAGAGGATACCGAGCATCCGGAGGTCCGAGAGGTGGTTGTGGACCGACCGCTGGGCGAGTGGGTCGATGCCGGCGGAGTTACACAGCCGGAGATACTCCTGATAGAGGTCGCGCATCCGACACGGCGTCTCGTCGTGGGCGGCCTTCGAGACGACCGCGAGGAGCGCGAAGTGGCCGTTCTCGGTGAGTTCGCGCATCCCCTCGACGACGCGCTCCTGTTCGAGTTTCTGCCGGGCGATGTCGACGTGGTCGAGCGTGATTCGCTCGTCGTCTTTGTTCTCGGCGTGTTCGCCCGCCAGCCGCAGGAGGTCCAGCGCCTGTCGCGCGCTCCCGCTGTCGCGGGCGGCGAGCGCCGCACAGAGGTTGAGCACGCCCTCCTCGCAGGCGTCCTCGGCGATGGCGACCGTCGCGCGCGATTCGAGGATGTTCTGGAGTTCGGGCGCTTGGTACGGCGGGAAGTGGAGTTCGCGCTCGCAGAGGGTGTCCTGCACGCGCGGGTCGAGCTGGTCGTGGAACTTGAAGTCGTTCGAGATGCCGATGAGGCCGACCTTGGCGTCTTCGAGCTTCCCGTTCGAACGCGCCCGCGGGAGTTCGTAGAGGAGTTCGTCGCGGTCGCCGATGGAGTCGACTTCGTCGAGGACGATGAGGACCGTCCCGCCCACGTCGTCCAACTCCTGAAACAGCTTTTTGAAGACGGTCTGTTGGGGGTAGCCGGTCGAGCTGATCTCCGCGCCCGGCGGTCGAAGCTCGTTGACGAGTTCGACCGCCACCTGATACGAGGAGTTGAGCGTCTTGCAGTTGATGGAGATGACGCTGAGGTCGACGTCGTCGTACTGCGAGACGTCTTCGAGGAGCATCTCGAGGAGGAACTCGGTGACCGCGGTCTTCCCCACGCCGGTGTTGCCGTACAGGAAGACGTTGTTCGGCTCCCAGCCGTCGACGACGGGTTGGAGCGCGTCCATGTACTCCGAAATCTCGTCGTCGCGCTCCTCGATGCGCTCGGGCTTGTAGGACTCCCCGAGGGCGTCCTTATTGGTGAAGACGTTTTGTTTTCGCTCGAACCGGCGCATTAGCGTCGGTCCGTTGTGGCGTCTCCTTATTTAAAACCCCGATTTCATCTGATTCATGTGAATTGGGGCGGCGGTGTCGTCGTGAGGTCGGAGCGTGATTGACCACTCTGTCGGTATCTCCTGCCGCCCTCCTTTCCTTGTTGTTTGCTTACTCATACTGTGGTCTGTGTGAACTCGTTTGAACAGACACACACTACTATTACAAGTGAAGAGGGGTACGCGAGAGTGACTAGTAGAACAACAGAGCACGCTTTCAACTAAAGCTTTGATATGTATTGGTGCTCACAATGCGAGTCTCTGTGTGACGTGTCTGCTGTGAACGACGCTTAACCGGCCTGAAACGCCCCAAATCACCTGCAACGGTGGTGGGTGACGGGCGTTCGAGTCGCGACCGAGGTTCACTTGCATCGGTGCTCTCTCCGAGTAGCCGCCCGTGCCACCCCCTTTGTGGCGTCACCGCTCTTCACGTGCAACGGTGGTGTCTGTGTGTGTCCCCTCCCCCTCCCTCCCAGCGCAAATTCACTTGCAACCGTGGTGTGTGAGTGTCGAGACTCGGCTTTCGTCCGCCGTACCCGCGGATGGTTCACTTGCACGGGTGGTCTGTCCGGCCGCGTCATTTGCGGGCCGAACGGCAGGAATCCCGCTTGATTTGGCCGGTCGGTTGACTTTCGTTCGTCCCTCTGACGACCGCTCCGTCCCTCGAAATGTCTTTACCCCGGATACTGTTATCTTCTACCGTGGACCGTTCCGCCCTCCGCGCGCTCGCACTGGCCCTCCTCGCGGTCGTCGCCCTCTCCGTCGTCGCCGCCACCATCGACTCGACCGTCGTCACCAGCGGCGGCTCGATAGGCTTCGGTGGCGGCGAGACCGGCGGTGCAGTCGCTGGTGATACAGACGAGACCGGCGTCCGACCGACCGGCGATTCGTCCGGCAATCTCAGCCTCCCGACGCCGTGTCTCCCGTGGTTGCTCTCGCCCGGAATCCTCGCGGTCGTCGCCCTCATCTTCGTCCTCCTCGGCGCGTACGCCTATCGGGAGACCGGTTCGGTGCTCCCGCCACTCGCCATCTTCACGGCGCTCGGGCCGCCGGTCGTCCTCCTGTTCGCCCTCCTCACGGCGTGTCGCCGCGAGTTCTCGTTTTCGTCTCGCGCCGCGGCCGCCGCGCGGAACGTCTCGTTTCTCCCTGCCGGCGGCGGTGGCAGTCTCGGCGGCGGTGGCGCGGCCCAGAGCGTCTCGCCGCCGACGCTCCTGTTCGGTCTCCTGCTCGCGGTCGCGCTCGTCGTCGCGGTGTTCATGCTCGTGACGGGGACCGGCGATTCGCCCGAGGCCGACGACGAAGTCGCGCCGGCCGTCGAGGACGAGGGGTCGAACGTCGCCGCCGTCGGCCGCGCCGCCGGGGCCGCGGCCCGGCGCATCGAGGACGGTGACGCAGACGTGGAAAACGAGGTGTTCCGGGCGTGGGGGGAGATGACCGCGCTCCTCGACGTGCCGAACCGCCGCGCCGCGACGCCCGCCGAGTTCGCGGACTCGGCCGTCGCCGCCGGCATGGACCGCGACGACGTGAGCGCCCTGACGACGCTGTTCGAGGAAGTCCGCTACGGCGGCTTCGAGGCGACGTCGGAGCGCGAGCGCCGGGCGGTCGACGCGCTCAGGAACATCGAAGACGCCTACGCCGACTCGACGGAGGCCGACCGATGACGCTGACGCGTCGGCTGTTCCTGCTCGTCGGCGTCGTCGCCACCGTCGCGGGGTTCGCCGTCGTCGCCGGCGTCTCGCTCGGCCTCGAACTGACGGACGTCTTCCTCGGCCTCGTCGCGGTGCTGGCGGCGATTCAGGGGCTTCGGTACGTCCAGCGCCGCCGCGACACGACCCCGAACCCCACGGTCACCGGGGACCCGGAAGCGCGGGTCACGGTCCCGACACCCGGCTCCGACTTCGACGACGACCTCGTGTCGGCGGCGGGTCGGCGAACTCGCTGGGCCGCCCGCGAACGGGTCGTCGACCGCCTCAAAGCGCGGGCCAAGGCGGCGCTCGTCGCTCGGGGCGGCCGCGCTCCCGAGGAAGCGGCCGCACTCCTCGACACCGGCGGGTGGACCGACGACCCGGTCGCCGCGCGGTTCCTCGGCGCGTCCGTCTCGATTCCGCTCCGACAGCGCGTCCGCCTCTTCCTGTCCGGGCAGTCGTCGCTCGCCGACCGCGTCGAGCGCACCGTCGCCGCGATAGAGCGAGTCGGCACCGCCGACGCCCCCGCGGGTGAGCGCCGATGAGCGGCGGCTTCGACACCGAGCGCTGGACCGGCCTCGATGGTCTCGTCCTCGTCGCGGCCGCCGCCGGCGTGTTCACCCGCGAGCCGTCGCTCCTCCTCGCGGCCGGTCTCGGCGTCGTCGTCCTCGCCTACGTCCGGGTCGCGTCGATTCCCGAGGTGTCGCTCCGCATCGAGCGCGACCTCTCCGACGCGACGCCCGACCCCGACGACGAGGTCGAAGTCACGCTCCACGTCACCAACGAGGGGTCTCGGACACTGTTCGACCTCCGCGTCGTCGACGGCGTGCCGCCGGCGCTCGGCGTCGACGACGGTTCCGCCCGACTGGGAACGGCGCTCCGGCCGGGGGCCACCGCCACCGCGACCTACACGGTCACGGCCGTCCGCGGCGAGCACGCGTGGGAGGAGACGGTCGTCGTCGTCCGCGACCCGAGCGGTGCCGTCGAGTCCCGCGAGACGGTCGACGCCGAGACGACGCTCCGCTGTGAGCCCGAACTCGCCGCGACCGCCGACCTGCCGCTTCGGGGACTCACCTCGAAGTACGCCGGGCGCGTCGAGACTGACGTGCCGGGGTCAGGGCTCGAGTTCGCCTCCATCCGCGAGTACCGCCACGGCGACCCAATTCGGCGCATCGACTGGAACCGCCGCGCCCGCACGGGCGAACTCGCCACGGTGGAGTTCAGAGAGGAGCGCGCGGCGGCCGTCGTCCTCGTCGTCGACACCCGCGTGGAGGCGCACGTCGCCCCCGACGACGAGACCGAGACCGCGGTCGAACGCTCCGTCGACGCCGCGAGCGTCGCCTTCTCGGCGCTTCTCGACAGCGGCGACAGCGTCGGCGTCGCGGCGTTCGGTCCCGACGAGTGCTGGCTCGCCCCCTCGTCGGGCGTCGACCACCGCGCCCGCGCCCGCCGGTTGTTCGCGACGCACCCGGCGTTCGCGCCGACGCCGCCGGACGGGTCGTTCTTCGCCTCCGTCGCCCTCCGACGGCTCCGTCGTCGGCTCGCCAGCGACGCGCAGGTCGTCTTCTGCTCGCCGCTCGTGGACGACTACGCGGTGTCGGTCGCCCGTCGGTTGGAGGCCTACGGCCACGCCGTGACGGTCGTCTCGCCCGACCCGACGGCGACCGCGACCGTCGGCGCGCGACTCGCCCGCATCGAGCGCGACCTGCGGCTCCGCGAACTCCGGCGGAGCGGCATCCGCGTCGTGGACTGGGGTGACGAACCCCTCGGCGTCGCGCTCGCGCGGGCCGAAGCGGGGTGGTCGCGGTGAGCGAAATCACCCGCGAGCCGACCCGCACGGGGACCGCCATGGCATTGTCGGTCGCCGGCTTCGCGACGCTCGCGCTCGGGTTCACCACGTCGACGGCGGGGGTCGGCGGCCTCGCCGCGACGGTCGCGCTCGCCGCCGGACTGTTCCGGGGGTCGCGGCGCGTCGTCGACGCCGCCGGCGGGCTGTTCTTCCTCTCGCTCCTCTTCGCGGGAGCGAGCGGGGCCGAGACGGAGGCGCTGTTGCTCGCCGCGGTCGGGTCGATACTCGCGTGGGACCTCGCCGACAACGCGCGCTCGGTCGGCGAACACCTCGGTCGCGAGACCGACACGCTCCGGCTCGAACTCGTCCACGCGGCGGCGACGCTCGTCGTGCTCGCGGTCGGCGCGGCCGTCGTCTACGGCGCGGACCGGGCGGCCGCCGGCGGCCAGCCAATCACGGCCGTCGTCTTACTGTTGGTCGGCGTCGTCGCGCTCGTGGCGGTCGTCGCGCGTTGAGGCGTTGAAATCGCCGCCTGAGGCCGTCTCGGTTCCTCTCGGTTCCCGCCTTATTCCAGCGTCGGTACGGTCACCCGGCCGAGCACGTCGTCGACGACGTCCGATTTCCGCACGTCTTCGACCCGCGCGTCCGGCGTCAGAACGAGGCGGTGGGCGAGCACGGACTGCGCGACGCGCTTTACGTCGTCGGGCGTGACGAACTCGCGGCCCTCGATGACGGCGCGGGCGCGGGTCGCCTCGAACAGCCGCTGGGTCCCGCGGGGGGAGACGCCGATGCGGACCCGGCGGTCGGTGCGCGTCTCCCGCGCGAGCTTCGCCATGTATTCGAGCAGGTCGTCCTCGACGCGGACCGACTCGGGCGCGCGGCGGATGGCGGCGACGGCGTCGCGGTCGAGGACGCGCTCGACGCTCGGGCTCTGTTCGCTCCGGCCGGCGCGCCGGTGGAGGAGTTCGACCTCGCCGTCGAGGTCGGGGTAGCCGATGGCCGACTTCACGACGAACCGGTCGACCTGCGCCTCGGGCAGGGTGAACGTCCCCTCCTGTTCGACGGGGTTCTGCGTGGCGATGACGAAAAAGGGGCTCGGAAGCTGATGGGTCTCGCCGTCGACGGTCACCTGCCCCTCTTCCATCGCTTCGAGGAGCGCGGCCTGCGTCTTCGGCGGCGCGCGGTTTATCTCGTCGGCGAGGACGACGTTGGCGAAGATTGGCCCCGGGGAGAACTCGAAGGTCCGCTCGCGTTCGTCGTAGATGTTCGTCCCGGTCACGTCGGCGGGAAGCAGGTCCGGGGTGAACTGCACGCGGGAAAACGACAGCCCGAGCGCGGTGGCGACGCTCCGCGCGGTGAGTGTCTTTCCGGTTCCCGGAACGTCTTCGAGGAGGACGTGGCCACGGGCGAGGACGCCCGTCAGGACGGTTTCGAGGAAGGCTCGGTCGGCGATGACGGCCTCCGAGATGGCGTCGAGCACCTCGGCGCACGTCTCGCTGGCCGTGTCGATGTCCATACATCTCTCGGGTCTGCGTGCGACTTATTCCCGTTGGTCGGCGGGAATCGGGCCGGCCGGTCGCCCGTCGTCCGTCGCCCGTTGTCGACCTCGCCAACTCCCTCCGGTTCCTCCCGGCGCAGACCCGCCGACCGCACCCGTGTGACTCTCCGCCGCGGCCCCCGGAAATCGAAACGGATTAAACTATCCGCGAGAGAGAAGACGATGGAAGCCGAGGTAGCCTAGCCCGGCCAAGGCGGTAGATTCGAAATCTACTGTCCATTCGGACACGTGAGTTCAAATCTCACCCTCGGCGCTTCTTCCGAACGTCACCTCGCGAGAGACGTTTATCTCTCTCCCCCCGCGTGACGAGGATGTGCGATGGCCCGAGATTTGAACCAGCGAGCGAACGCAGTGAGCGAGTGAGGTTCAAATCTCACCCTCGGCGCTTCTGGCGGCCACAACACTCTGAGCCGCGCGTCTCGTCGCGCCACCGTCTCACTCCTCGATGCCTTCTCTCGACTCCCACTCTCCCCAGTGAACGAGTTCGCTCGTGTCGATGCGCTCGCGCCAGCCCTCCCGCTGAAGCACCGGCTCCTCCGGAAAGCCGTCTTCGGGATAGCCGACACAGAGATACGCAATCGGCTCGACGTGGTGTGGAATACCCAGCACCTCGCGGACCTCGTGCGGGTAGAGAAACGACACCCAGCCGACGCCGACGCCCTCGGCCCGCGCGGCCAGCCAGAGGTTCTGCACGGCGAGACACGTCGAGTAGGCGTCCATCGCCTGCATCGTGTTGCGCCCGAGGACGTGCGGCGCGTCCCGCGTCGGGTCGCACGTGACGCAGATGTTCACCGGCGCGTCGGTGATGCCCTCCAACTTCAGCCGGCCGAACTCCGATTTTCGGGGCGCTCGATAGCCCTCGCGGGCCGCGGCAATGGCCCGCTCCGCGATGGACGCGACTGGGGCCTTCGTCTCGTCGTCTTCGATGACGACGAAGTCCCACGGTTGCGAGAAGCCGACGCTCGGGGCGTGATGCGCGGCGTCGAGCAGTCGCACCAGCGTCTCCTCGGACACCGGGTCGTCGCCGAACCGCCGGATGTCCCGCCGCGCGTATATCGACTTGTACACTCCCGACCGCTCGCGCTCCGTGAATCCAACCATCGTTGCGATAGTCCAGACTGGCTTGCAAATCGGTTCTGATACGCCCGACTGAGCGCTCTTCACCCTCGAAAACGTTACCAATCAGATACGAATGGTGTCCGTATGGACACCGCGCTCGAACGCAAACTGGACATCATCATCGCCCTCCTATTTTTGCTCCTACTCATCGAGAGCTATCGGGTAGCCGGCTACTTCGGGGCCACACTCGTCATCATTCTCGGCGTCGTCTTCACCTACGGAGTGGGCTCGGAGCCGAGTTCGTCCTGAGTCGCGTTCTCGCCGTGGGAGGGCATCCCCGCGCAGTCCCTCGATTTCACGTTCACTCTCCTAGGATTCGATACATATCCCCTGCCCGCGTCAGCGCAAGTATGAGTGCGAACGTAGCAAGCGCGGACACGAGCGAACGGGGCGGGACGCGACGCATCGACGTGACGACGGTCCGAACCGGCCGCGTCGCCGACTTCGCTGAGACGGAACTCGGCGACGCCGCTATCGGGTTCGAGCGCCGCGGCGGCTGGACCTGCCTCGTCGCGACAGAAACGCAGTAAGCCGGAGCCCTCGCGGCCGCTGTACGGAGTTGGAGTTGGTCGTCCGCGAGAAACGTAGCGGACGCGAACGCGACAGTCTTGATTTCGGTTTCTTTAGTCGTCGGCAGAGGCGGGCGTCGGCGACGTGTGGTTCGGCGCGAGCAGTCGGTCGAGCGCGTCCACCATCGCCTGAACGCTCGCCCGCGTGATGTCGGCGTGCGACGCCGCGACGGTGACGCTTCGGTCGCCGAGCGACATGGTCACCTCGACGGTCACGACGGCATCGGTGCCGCCGGTGATGGCGTCGACGTGGTACTCGTCGAGTTGGGCGTCGGCGTCGGGACCGAGCGCTTCGCGGACGGCCTTCACCGCGGCGTCGACCGGGCCGGAGCCGGTGCCGGAGGCGACGCGTTCCTCGCCCTCGACGCGGAGGCGGACGCTCGCGGTCGGCGTGCCGCCGCCCGAGGCGGCCGTGAGGTCGAGCAGTTCGACCTGTCGGGCGCGCTCGCGGCCCTGTACGTCTTCTGCGAACGCGAGGAGGTCGGCGTCGGTGACGCGCTTGCCGCGGTCGCCGAGTTCCTTCACGCGCTCGACGACGGCCGCGACCTCCTCGTCGGTGGCGTCGACGCCGTGTTCCTCCAGTGCGGCCTTGACGCCGGCGCGACCGGCGTGCTTTCCGAGGACGAGGCGGCGCTCGCGGCCGACCGTCTCCGGCGGGTACGGCTCGTACATCGCGTCGTCCTTGAGCGTCCCGTCGGTGTGGATGCCGCTCTCGTGGGTGAACGCGTTCTGGCCGACGACCGCCTTGTTCGGCGGGAGCGAGACGCCCGTGGCCTGCGCGACTTTCTGGGCGAGTGCGTACAGCTCGTCGAGCTTCACCGACTCCACGTCGTAGCAGTGGTCGAGCGCGATGGCGACCTCTTCGAGCGCGACGTTGCCGGCGCGCTCGCCGATGCCGTTGACCGTGGTGTGGACGAGGTCGGCACCCGCGGCGAGACTGGCGTGGACGTTCGCCATCGCGAGGCCGAGGTCGTCGTGGGTGTGCGTCGAGGTCGGACCGAGTTCGGCGAGTCGGGAGACGACCTCGTAGGTGTGTTCGGGGCTCGTGTGGCCGACCGTGTCGGCGAAACAGAAGCGGTCGGCTCCGGCGTCGTGGCTGGCGCGAGCGAGCGATTCGAGGAACTCCGGGGCGGCCCGCGAGCCGTCCTCGCCGATGACCTCGACCCAGAGGCCGTGGTCCTTTGCGTAGGCGACGAGCTCGTCGGTGGTCTCGACGACGCCCTCGCGGGTCGTCCCGACTTTCGACTCGACGTGCCGGTCGCTCGCTGGGACGACGAGCGTGACGCCGTCGACGTCGCAGTCGAGCGCGAGGTCGACGTCGTTCTTGACGCCGCGGGCGAAACTCGTCACCGTCGCGTCGAGGCCGAGCGACGTGACGCGCTTTATCGTCTCGCGCTCACCGGGGCCGGTGCAGGCGCTTCCGGCCTCGATGTAATCGACTTCGGCGCGGTCGAGCGCGCGGGCGATGTCGGCCTTCTGGGCCGGCGTCAGCGAGACGCCGGGGGCCTGCTCGCCGTCGCGGAGCGTGGTGTCTAAGAGCTGTACTGAATCAGAAGTGCGTAGCTCGGGGGTCTTCCCGAATCGTTCGTTCACGGTAGAATCGTGTCCTTGTGGGTTAGAACCGTCGAATTTCACAGCCAGCCGTCTCGCGACGACTTACTCTATCCTCCGTCGGTGTGGTAGGTTCCGACATAGTAGTTGAACACATTTGTCGATGAAGGGATAAAAGAGATGGTTCCGACAGAAATTGGTATCTCGCCGGGGACCGCGCTGGACGGGCGTCGATTCGAGGCCGACGAGTCACTCCGAAATCTCGACCAAGTCGCCGGGTTCGACGCCGTCGGCCGCGCCCGCGGGGAGTTCGACGATGGTGTCGGCCATCCCGAAGCCGATACCCGTCCACGCCGACAGCCGCTTTTTCTTCGTCACCTCGTCGCCGACGAGCCAGAGCGCGTCGATGTCGAACGGGACGAACACCATGTGGAGGCTGTGGCGGTCGGCGTCGTCGAACCGGAAGACGAGGGCGTAGTCGTCCGGCACGGAGCCGCGGAACATCAGCCCGCGCGCCTGCGAGAGGAACGAGTCGGCCGTCTCGAGGTTCGACGCGAGAGTCGATTGGTCTCCGTTCCGTCGGTGAACGAGTCTCACGTCGCCGGCTTCGACGGCGGACGTGATGAAACCACCGTCGAGACGGCGGGCCGTCCGCCGCCGAGAGCAACGTTTAGGCTTGCCCCGCCCCGAACGCGCCCCATGGAGCGGACGCCGACAGGGACGCCCGTGGGGGTCGACGACCCCTACGACCACGCCGGCCGTTGCGACCACCTCACGAGCGACGGCACGTGCCGCCTCGCCCGCGAGTACGCCGACCGCGACCCGGCGTTCGCCCGCGAGCGTGCCCGAGCGGACTACGACTGCGTCGCGGCCGCCGAGGGCTGTGACTTCCGCGACTGCCCGCACTACGCCTCGACGACGAGCGGCCGCGAGTGCGTTCGGTGCGGGCTCGAAGAGGTCCGCATGGCCCACGACTCGACCGCCCGTCCGTTACTCGAAGCACACCACCTCTCGTACGGGGGCCGCGATGGCGACGGCGACGGCGACGAACCCGCCCACGAAATCACGGTCGCGCTGTGTCGGTGGTGCCACACGAAGGTCCACAAGTCGTTCGCCCGCATCGACGACGACGCCTCACCCGACGTCGAGGCACTCGCCGAGCGAGAGGGCCGCCGGACGAAGGAACTCGACGAACTCGGGTTCCAGACGGCGCGGGACCGCGCCGGCGACGAGTGAGTTGCGGAAGCGGACGAGGCGACCAGCGGCGACGACCCCACCAAACACTGAAGCGAACTCCCGCGGCCCAGCCGCCTCGACGTGCCAATCTGATGCACGGATACGCGCATATCGGGCGTTCTTCGATTGACTTTTAGGCACGGTGGTCCAATCCGGGGCATGACCCGCATCGTCGTCATCGACAACCACGGGCAGTTCACCCACCTCGAACGACGCGCGCTCCGCGACCTCGGCGTCGACACGGAACTCGTCGACAACGACACCGACCCCGCGGACATCGACGCGGATGGCATCGTCCTCTCCGGCGGCCCCGACATGGACCGCATCGGTCGCAGTCCCGACTATCTCGACCTCGACGTGCCCGTCCTCGGCATCTGTCTCGGCATGCAGATTCTCGCGGAAGAACTCGACGGTCGCGTCGGCTCCGGCGACTACGGCGGCTACGCCGACGTGGACGTGGAAATCCTCGACGAGGACGACCCCCTTATCGGCTCGCTCGCCCCCGAGACCCGCGTCTGGGCCAGCCACGCCGACGAGGTCAAAGAAGTCCCCGAGGGCTTCACCCACACTGCCACGAGCGACGTGTGCACCATCGAGGCCATGAGCGACGCCGACCGGGACCTCTACGGCGTCCAGTGGCACCCCGAGGTCGCCCACACCGACGAGGGCGAAGAAGTGTTCGAGAACTTCATCGACATCTGCGAGCGGTAGTCGACATCTGCGAGCGGTCGGCCGTCTTCGACCGCGACCGCGGCGACCGCGTTCGACCGCGACCGCGTTCTCTGCTGTGACTCGCCGCGTTCTCTGCTGTGACTCGCCGCGTTCTCTCCTGTCGTCGCGGCCCAGCTCTCTCCCTGTCGCCGTCGCGGAAAACCGCACACCGGCGACGCGACGCGTCGTCTTCCACGGTCGTTTATCGGAAGCAAGCCGAGACATTTACTGGCCTCCGTTCTGTCTGTTCGGGAAATGACCTCCACCCAGAGCGACCTCGCTGGGCTCTCGCGGTTCATCTTCCGCGCGCCCAGCTGGTACACGAGTCTCGGGTTCGCCCTGCTCGTCGCCGCGATGGCGGGTATCGGCGCGTTCGACTCCGGGGACCTCGCCGGGTCGTGGCGGGGTATCTTCTTCCTCGGCCGGGACGCTTGGGAAGGCATCTTCTTCATCGGGATTCCGACCGTCGTCGCGGCGTTCGGCACCACCGGCGTCGACCGGTTCGTCGGCGGGAAACTGACGCACAACCGCTCGTCGCTCCTCGCGCTCGCCGGCGAGGTGATCATCGTCACGTTCCTCACCGGGGCCGCCATCGTCTCCGTCTTCACGGGCCTCGGCCAGACGTTCATCTTCGACGCGCTCGTGGTCGCCCTCGCGTCGGTGTTCGCCTTCCGCCTGCTCATCGTGATGGCCGTCTCCCGGTCGTCGTTGCTCATCGCGGCGGTCCCGGCGAGCATCCAGACGCTCACGTCAGCCGCCCTCCTGTTCGTCTACAGCGGGACGCTCCGCTTCTTCGAGGTCGGCGGCCCCATCCTCGACGCCTATCTGATGCCCTACCTCGCCCGCCCCGACCGGGCACCGCCTGAGCTGTCGGCCATCGCGCTGAGCCACTTCCAACTCCTCGCCATCACCTGCGTGATGTACGCCCTCGGCGTCTACGTCTTCCTCCGTATCGTCGACCGTCCGTGGCGTCGCGGGCTCGGCGTGTCCGTCCTCGACTTCATCCGCGGTTTCATCGGCCACATCGCCGAGGGCACCCGCGAACTGGAGGACTTCTTCGAACAGCTCGGACAGGAGGCCATCGTCCCCGTCACCGTGCTCTCGTTCGAGCGCGAGGACGGCACCGAGAAGGCCCGGTTCGTCCTCCCGATGATTCACCCCGGTCCGATGGGCGAAATCGGCGGCGGCAACTTCCCCGAGCGCGTCGCCCGCCGGGCCGAGGGACTCGTGTTCCCGCCCCACGCGACCGCGGGCCACGACTTCAACCTCGTGACCGAACGCGAGGTGGACGTGGTCCTCGACGCGGCCGACGACGCCTACGAGCGCATCGAGTACAGCTCCGACGTGACCGAGAGCGTTCGCGTCCAGTCCGGCGACGCGAAGATGCTCGGTCAGCGCTTCGGCGACGACGCGCTTCTCGTCTCGACGTACGCCCCGCAGTTCGCCGACGACGTCGAGTACGCGGTCGGCCTCTCGGCGTCCGCAGAGGCCCGCACGACGGGACTGCACGACGTGCTTCTCGTCGACGCCCACAACTGCAACAACGGGCTTCAGGGCCCCGACCTCGGCCACGTCACGCCGGGGAGCAAGCGGTCGTTCGACATGATTACTGCCGCCGGACTCGCGGGGGAGGAACTCTCGGCGTCGCCGTCCGGGTCGCTCTCGCTGGGAACGGCGTTCGACCCGACCGACTGGACGACGCGGGAGGGAATCGGCCCGCTGGGCATCCGCGTGGCCGCGACGACCATCGGCGACCAGACGACCGCGTACGTCCTCATCGACGGCAACAACATGGAACCGGGCCTGCGCGACCGCATCGTCGAGGGGCTGACGACCGGCCCGGAGGCGAGAGCCGACGTGGCCGAGGTGATGACGACGGACACCCACATCGTCAACACCGTCGAAGCGGAAAATCAGGTCGGTGCGGCCATCGACGCCGACGAACTCCGGGAGACCATCGAGCGCCTCGTCGACGACGCGCTCGCGGACACCGAACCCGTCGTCGCCGGCATGGCGACCGAGCGCGCCGAGGTGACCATCTTCGGCAACGACCGCACCGAGACGCTCGCCAGCCACGCCAACGTCGTCGTCTCGATGGGCGGGGCGCTCGCAATCGCGCTCATCCTCGCGGCGATGGCCGTCAGCCTGCTCGTGTTCTTCCTCGCGTAGGCCACGCCGGCGGCTCGTATTCGTCCGGCGCTCCCACTGAGCTCTCTTCGTCCGGCGCTCTCTCACCTCTCGTTCTCTGCGGTTCCGGCGTCGCCACTCGCGGGTCGATTCAAGCGACGAGTGACCGCCCGCCGCACTACCTCAGTGAGAGCGTTCGCGTCTCGATAGCGCCGCAACTCGGACAGACGCGCCGGTAGAACACGCTCGACCCGGTCGTCTTGGCCGACCACTCGCCGTCGTCGTCGGTGAAGCCGCACTTCGAACAGGTGAGGTCGGCCTCGCTGTATCGCTCTCGTAACCGGTCCAACGCCGTCGTTCCTCTCGGCGTCCGTCTAATTGACATGAGGTAACATACATCACTATCATGTTTAATTGTGTCGGGTGGTTTCACACCGGCCAGTGGTGATACTTGCGGAATCCAAAATTTTGTGAGCGAATCGCTTCGCGTTCGTTCCGCGCGACGGCCGCGACAGCGCGGCCGCTCGGCGGGAGAAACCGAGTGCGGGGGGTGCCCGCGAGAACGTCCCTTACTCCTCGTCGGCGGCCGCGAACAACTCGTCCACGGCCTCCTGCGCCGTCAGCGCCGCCTCCTCGGCGACCGCCTCCGCGTCGTCGGCGTCGTCGGGCGCGTTGATGTATACGTCCACGTCGAGGACGCCGTCTTCGAACGTCACGGTGACGTCGAAGTCCTTGACGCGAGACTGCTTGAAGCGGGCGAAGATGAGGCCTTCAGCCGCCTCCGCGGCGGTCTCGACCACCTCTTCGTCCGTCGGCTGTGGCATTTACGCGCCGCCGGGGCCCATCGGACCCGCGCCGCCCGCGCCGCCCTGGAGCATCTGCTGGAGCTCTTCCTGCAGGCTCTCGAACTTCTCCTGCACGCGCGTCTCCTGCTTCGTGAGCTGTTCGACGCGCACTTCGAGGTTCTCGACTTTCTCTTCGAGGTCGTCTTTGGCCGACTCGTAGTCGGTCTCGATGAGGAGTTCGCCGACCTCGCGGTACATCTTCGAGTCCGCGTCGGTCTCTTCGAGCGTCGTGAGCGCCGTCTGTGCCTCGTTGAGCGCGGTCTCGGAGGACTGCTTCTGCTCGGAGACGTTCTGTGCGGTCTCCTGAAGGTTCTGCAGTTCTTCGAGCTTCTCTTGGGCTTCCGGCGGTAGACTTCCCTGCATACCCGAACCGACGGGACGCCGGCCCTAAAACACCCGCGGTCTCCTACGCGGACTCCGACAGCGCGCTCCCCGTCGAAGCGACGCGCTCTGCGGTCTCTACGAGGCGTATCCACGAGTTCACGCCCGCGCGGAGCGCGACGAGGTCGCCGGCCTCGACGGTGACGATGACGGTCCGCCCCTCGCGGGCGACGCGCGCACCCGACCGAGCGTCGTCTATCTCGCCCTTTTCGACGGCGACGCTTCGCTCGACGACGCGTGCGCGCCGCTCGGTAGAATAGTCGAATTCGAGCGAAGCGCTGTGCGCTGGGCGCACGCTACTCGACGGCGACTTCTTTGACGTCGGGCGACCGCTCTTTCAGCAGGACGCGGTGGCCGCAGTACGGACAGCGGACGCCACCGAACTCGTCCAGTTCGACATCGCGCTTGCACCGGGAACACTTGTAGCTCATTGTGAAGATGTAAAGCGTCGAGGCTACTTGGGAGTTATTCGTCCTCGCCGGTGAGCGCGGCGCGGATGGAACGACGGACCTGCTTGCCGGCGGGGGTCTGCGGGCGGTAGGTGCCGCCGGTGAAAATCTCGCCGGTCTCCTCGTTCTTCCAGACACCGGTTTCGACGCGGGTGACGTCGTCGCCGTCGACCTTGGAGTTGCGCATCTCTGCTTCGATTTCCTTGACGCGGCGCCGAGCGACGCGGCCGTACCGCGCGCCGAAGCGCCCGGAACTACCGACGGATCGTGCCTTCTTTTCGGCCATAGTACCGCGAACTACCTCGCCGGTATGGATAAACCCTACGAGTCGTCTCGGGATGTGACGGGCCTAGACACCGCTTTGTCGCCGGCGCGCGTACGGGAGGTTATGACACGACACATAGTGGTGGGTGCCGGTCCCGTCGGACTCGCGGTGATGGAACAGCTCCGAGAACGCGGGGAGGACGTGGCCGCGGTGACCCGTCACGAGCCGGAGTTCCTTCCCGAGGGCGTCGAGAGCCGCCTCGCGGACGTGCTCTACCCCGACCGCGCCGTCGCCGCCTTCGCGGGCGCGGACGTCGTCTACCACTGCGCTCAACCGCCGTACGACGAGTGGCCCGAACTGTTCCCCGACCTCACCCGCGGCGTCGTCGCGGGGGCCGAAGCCGCCGGCGCGCGCCTCGTCGTCGCCGAGAACCTCTACATGTACGGCCCGGCGCAGGTCCGTCTCACCGAGGACCTCCCCTATGCCGCCACCGGTCCGAAGGGACAGACCAGAGCCGAGTGCGCCGACATCGTCCTCGACGCCCACGAGGCGGGCCGCATCGAGGCCACCATCGGCCGGGCCAGCGATTTCTTCGGCCCGCGCGTCCGCGAGTCGGCCGTCGGCGAGCAGGTGTTCGGGGCCGCCGTCGCCGGCAAGCGCGCGAAGGTGTTCGGCGACCCGCGACTCGCCCACACCTACACCTACGTCCCCGACTTCGCGCGGGCGCTCGTCCTCCTCGGCGAGCGTGACGAGGCGCTCGGCGAGGTCTGGCACGTCCCGAACCCCGAGACGGTGTCGACGCGCCGCTTCGTCGACCTCGTCTACGAGGCCGCCGACATCGACCCCGGCTTCCCGCACATCATCGCCGCGCCGGGGGTCGCGCTGACTCTCGGCGGCTACCTGAGCGCACCGCTGAAGGGGCTCGCGGAGATGCGATACGCCTTCGAGGAGCCGTACGTCGTCCGCGACGCGAAGTTCCGCGAGGCGTTCGGCGACGCCGTCGAACCGACTCCCCTGCGAGACGCCGTCGCTGAGACGGTCGCGTGGTACGAGTCACAACGCGACGAAGCCGACGCCGAACCGATTCGAATCGAGACGCTTCCGGAGGGGGCCGCCGAGTCGGCCTGAGTCGCTCACTCGATTCCGGCTCGGCGTGTTTTCCGCCGCTACTCGTCTTGTAACCCGTCTTCGCGCAGTGCCTCGTTCAGGTCGTCGCGGACGCGCTCGCCCGTCTCGCGGTTCATCGCCGTGGTGACGATGCGGTTTTCTTGGACGCTCGACCCGTCGCGGAGCAGGAGCCTGACGTTGCCGTTGCCGTCGGCGCGGGTGACCTTCGCCCGGAGCCCCGTCCGCGACCCGGTGCCGCCGGCGTCGATGGGGCCGGGGATGACCTTCTTGACGTGCGGGTGGCCGGCGACGACGCCGATTGCCCGGCGGCCCCGTCGCCCGCCGATGAGCGTGCTGTGGCTCCCGCCCAGTTTCTCCGCGGGCGGGATGTCGACGACCTCCAGCGTCCGCTCGCCGCGGGTATCGAGGACGCGCTGGACGGGGTCGTCGTCGGAGACGCGGTAGAACTCGTGGTGGAGTTGCGCGCGCGTCTCGCGCAACGGGTCGCGCTCGCCCGCGGCGTACACGGTTTCGGGGCGCTTGCGCCGAATCTCGTCGGCGACGAGGCCGGCGAAGTTGCGGAGTTGGACCACCTTCGTCTCGTCGTCCGACTCGGGTATCGTCGTGACCGTCGTCTCGCCGAGCACGCCTTCTTCGTCGAGGAACGTCAGCGTCGCGCGGTCGGCCGCGAAGACGGCCACAACGGCGTCGCAGTTGGCGGTGTTGCAGGTGAGACAGTAGTCTCCCGGCTTCTCTAACGGGTTTCCACACCGCCGACAGTGCATATCGACTGTCGGGTGTGCGCGTACAAAAGGTCGTTTATGCGATTCGAGCGGGCCTCCGCCCCGACCCGGGACCCGACCGGCGAAACATATTCGTCCCCGTGTCCGAGACTCCACTCCGTATGCGCCGCCGCGCCCTTCTCGCGTCGCTGTCGCCGCTCGCGCTCGCCGGCCTCGTCGGACTGGTCGCGCTCGCGGCGGACCCCGAGACGACCGTCCGCCTCGCGACGCAACTGGGCCGGTCGGCGCTCGACACGGCCCGGGGGGTCGCCTCGTATCTCAGTCGGGCCGCACCGCTTTCGACCGCGCTGTTCGCCGCCCTCGCGTGGGTCGCCGCCGGGAGCTTCCGCGCCTTCGTCGCCCACCGCGACCCCTCGGACACGCGGACGACCGCCGAACACGCGTTCGCGCTCGTCGCCTCGGCGACCGTCCCGCTCGTGGCCGTCTTCGCCCGAGACAGGCCCGTCGTCGTCGCCGGCGTGGGCGTCGCGCTCCTCGCCGCCGCCGGAGCCGTCTTCGCCGGCCGCTCGAACGCCGAGGGCGTCGTCACCGGGTCGCTGTACGCGATGGCACCCGTCGCCCTCGCCAGTGTCGTCGCGTCGCTCGCCGCGGGGCCCACGGTCGCCCGAACCGCCACGCTGGCGCTCCCGCTGGCCATCGGCTACGTGCTCGGCGTCGCCAGTGCCCGCGGCCGATTCCGCCTCGCCGCGACCGTCTCCGCGCTCGCGTTCGCCGTCCCCGCGTGGTCGTACTTCCCGCCGGCCGCGGAGGCCACCGGCTTCGACCCGGAGTCGGTCGGCCTCGCGGTCGGCTTCGCGGTCGCCGCGACGCTCCTCTCGCTTCCCTTCGCGGCCATCGGCTACGCGACCACGCGCACCGCGGACGCGACGCGACGGGCCGGAACGGGTCCCGCCGCGAGCGCCGTAGAACAGTAGGTTCGCGTCTCGATTCGATTTTCAGAGGTCGAGCGGCCCGGCCTTCAGGTACTCGCGCATCACGGCCGTCGCGTACGAGCCGTGGGGGAGCGCGAAGTCGAAGACGAGGTCATCAGCGCCGTCGGCGTCGCCCTCGCGGTCCACGTCGAGGTCGGTGCGGACGAGAATCGCCCGTCGCGTCCCGGTCGACCGGAAGTTGCCGGGGAGGTCGAAGTCGCCCGGCTCGAGGTCGAGGTCGTCGAGGACGGCCCGCTCGATGTCGCCCTGTTCGCCCTCGGCGAGTTCGGTGTCGGTGCCGACGAGCGGGGCCGTGACGAACGCGCGGCCGCGTTCGATGTGGCGGCTCATGACGTCGACGCGGCGGCCCGTCGCGGTCTGGAGACGGCTCACGTCGGGGAGCTCCAACCCCTCGGGCGCGTCGCGGTCGGCGAAGCAGACCACGTCGCCCTCGACGGGTTCGTCGAACGGGAGGCCGCGGTCGAGGCGCTCCGAGAGCATCCGGTTGAACGCGTAGGACTGCGCGGCGTTGACGAACAGGCGCTGGAGGTTCGACGGGACCGATTCGAGCGCGTTGCGCCAGTCCTCGTCGGTCTCCGCGCCGTCCTCGGCGAGGCGGTGGAGCATGCCGCGCTCGTAGCCGAGGTAGCCCGGTATCCGGTCGAGCGCGCGGTGCCAGTCGGGGTGGCCCGACGCGGCTTCCTCGTCGACGACGGCGCGACCCTCCTGAGTCTCCTCGGGTTCGTCCTCGGTCGGCCCGCCGCAGTACGCCAACACGGCCTCGCGCCACTCGCCGCGGACGACGTGGAGGCCGACTGTGTGGGTAATCGGGCGGATACTACCGAACCGCTGGTGGCCGAAGACGTTCGGGACGCCGACGCGGCCCTCGCGGCCGCCGAACTCGGCGAGCGCGTCGGTGACGGCCGCGGCGTGCTCGGGGCTTTCGGGGTCGCGGACGCGGATGCGGAAGCCGTTGCCCGCGAGGTCGCCGAAGTTCAGCGTGCGGCCGAGGCGGCCGACCACCTCGATGTCCGCGTTCGGAATCTCGGGCACGGCGGCGGCGTCACCGCCGTTGACGGTGAACAGTTGGGTCGTCACGGCGTGTTTGTCTTTCGTGCCGGCCCACGCGACGCGCTCTCTGCTCGCGCCGAGTTCGTCGGAGAGCCGCCCGGCGAAGTCGTTGGTGTCCCAGCCGCGGAGGGTGACGCGGAGCACGAGGTTCGGGAAGTCGCCGGTCGGCGCGTCCGGCGGGCGGACGTTCAGCGAGTCGAGTTCGAGTTCGCGCACGCGGAAGTCCTCGGGGGCGACGCGGAGGCGGCCGCCGACGCCGTCGGCGTCGCTCACGTAGCTGTCGATGCCGACCGCGCGCTCCAGCGGGTGTGCCTCGCGCATCAGTACAGCGAGAGGTCGCCGGTCACGCGGTCGATTTCGTCGTCATCGGCGGGGCCGACGGCGAGCGCCGTCACCGTGCCGGGGTCGAGTTGCGTGTGCCCCGCGTCGCGGATGATGGCGTGGGGGATGCCCGCCCGCTCGGCCTTGTCGGCGAGTGCGAACAGTTCGGACTCGCCGTTGGCCTTGAGGACGACCTTCTTCTGTCCGCCGCCCTTCCAGCGCTTCCGCGTCTGCGAGTCGGTGTCCTCGTAGGCGGACAGCGAGGCGTGGGCGACCTGCGCGGCGAGCTTTCCCCGGCCCATGCCGAGGTCGGCGCGTGCGACGATGGCCTGTTTCATGCCCGCTACTCCCCGCCGACGCGGTAAATGTCCTCCCATCGCGGGCGTCACGCCGGCGGGCAGAAGACATTTCCCCGACATCTCCGTGGTTCGACCGATGACAGGTCCCCGAACGCCCCTCCGCAAGCCGCGCGAGTACTTCGCGTCGCGGCCGCGACCGCTCGACACCGGGCGCGCACTCGCCGTCGTCGGGCTCGTGACGCTCGTCGTCGCGGCCGCCACCGGCGGCATCCTCGTCACGTTCACCCAACAGCTCGACCAGCGAGTCAGCGTCGACAACCCCGCACACGCGCCGGATTGGATGTGCGAGAACTACGAGGAGGGCGGCCCGTTCGCCGACATGGACGCGCCAGCGGGCTGTGACCCGTCCGTGCCCGAACAGCTCGACGAGCGCCTCGGCGACCTCGTCTGGGACGAACTCTCGTGGGTCCCGTGGGCGATGCTCGTCGGCGTGCCGCTGTTCTGGCTGTTCGAGGCGGCGGTGCTCCACCTCGGCACGTCGCTCGTCGGCGGCGAGGGCGGGTTCGCCGAGACGCTGACGGTCGCCGCGTGGGGAATGGTCCCGAGCGCGGCCCGCGCTCTCGCGCTCGCCGGCTCCCTCGCCTACGTCCTCCCGCGAATCGACCTCCCGTCGACGCCCGACGCCGCGGTCGCCGCGATGCAGTCGGCGCTCTCCGGCTTCGGCCTCGTCAGCGGGGCCGTCGTGGTCGTCACGGTCGCGTGGGCGACGTACGTCCGCACCTACGGGATGGCCCGCGCCCGCGACCTCGACGTGGGGTCGGCCGCCGTCGTCACCGTCGGCCTGAGCCTCGTCGGCCTCCTGTTCGAACTCCTCTGAGCCGCGCGGGGTGGGGGCGTCGCTCCGTCGAGGCGGGGGCGCTGTCGCCCCGCCGAGAAGGTGGATTTACTTGTCCGCGACGCCCTCCCTTCGAGTATGATACTCTCCGACTCGGACATCCTCGCCCGCCTCGCCGAGGGTGACCTCGTGGTCGACCCGATAGACGACGTGGACATGCAGGTCCAGCCCGCGAGCGTCGACCTCCGTCTCGGCACCGAATTCTTGGAGTTCCAGCGCACGAACATCTCCTGTATCCACCCGAACCGCGAGAGCGAGGTCTCCGAGTACGTCCGCGAAACCCACGTCCCGGAGGGCGACGACTTCATCCTCCATCCCGGCGACTTCGTCCTCGGCACGACCAAAGAGCGCGTGGAGATTCCCGCCGACCTGCTGGCGACCGTCGAGGGCCGGTCGTCACTCGGCCGCCTCGCGGTCGTCATCCACGCCACCGCGGGCATCGTCGACCCCGGCTACGAGGGCCAAATCACGCTCGAACTGTCGAATCTCGGCACCGCGCCGGTCGCGCTCACCCCCGGTATGCGTATCTCGCAACTCGTGTTCACGGAGATGAAGTCGCCCGCGGACCGCCCCTACGGGGTCGAACGCGGCTCGAAGTATCAGGGCCAGCGCGGGCCGCAGGCGTCGCGGCTCAGTTCCGACCCCGAGTTCGGTGGTGACGAATGAAGTTCATCGAGGAAATCGTCGTGGACGCGTTCCTCCCGACGTTCCGCGCGCTCCTCGCGGAGGACCTCCGCGACCGCGGGTTCACCCAGTCGGAGGTCGCCGAGGCGCTCGGCATCAGCCAGAGCGCCGTCTCGAAGTACGCCCACGGCGAGGTCAGCACGAACGAGCGGGTCGCCGCCGACCCCCGCGTCGTCGACCTCGTCTCCCGCGTCGGCGACGGCCTCGCCACGGGCGATATGACGCCCGTGCAGGCGCTCGTCGAGGCCGAGGTCCTCATCCGCCAACTGGAGGAGGGCGACCTGCTGTCCGACCTCCACGAGGAGGAGATGCCCGAACTCGCCTCCCACGACGGCTTCCGGAGCATTCACGACCCCGAGGGCCGCCTCCGAACCGTCGAGCAGGTCCGCTCGTCGGTCCGCCGCGGCCTCCGCATGCTCACGAACACCTCCGGCTTCGCGGGGCTCATCCCGAACGTCGGCTCCAACCTCGTGGAGTCGCTTCCGGACGCCGACAGCGTGGACGACGTGGCGGCCATCCCCGGCCGCATCTTCGACGTGAAGGGACAGGCGACCGTCCCCGGCGAACCAGAGTTCGGCGTCAGCGGCCACGTCGCGGGCGTCCTGCTTTCGGCCCGCGCCGCCGGGGCCGACGTGAACGCCGCGCTCAACATCGTCTACGACGCGGGCGTCATCGCGGACCTCGAAGCCGCGGGCTACGAGTGCATCGAGTTCGACCCCGACGCGCCGACCGACCCGGTCCGCGAACTCCTCACCGCCCGCGACCTCCCGGAGACGTTCGTCGTCTACCAGAGCGGCGGCTACGGTATCGAACCCATCACGTACATCCTCGGCCCCGACGCGCCCGCCGTCGCCGACGTGGTCCGCGTCCTGCTCTGAGGCTCCCGTCCCATGACAGCCGAACAGTCCACCTCTGGTTCTCGCCCCCGCTCCCCGTCGTCTGTCGCCCAGTCGTTCTACACCCGCTGGGCGACGCTCTACGACGCGCTCGCCCGCCGCGCGCCCGGCGTCGGGAGCGTCAGAACCGAAGCCGCCGATGCGCTCGCGCTCGACCCGGGCGAGACGGTCGTCGAGATGGGCTGTGGGACGGGTGCGAATCTCCCGTATCTCGCCGAGCGCGTCGGCCCCGCGGGGACCGTCGTCGGCGTCGACTTCTCTCCGGGCGTCCTCGACGTGGCCCGCGAGCGAACCCGCGAGTACCCGAACGTCCACCTCGTTCGCGCCGACGCGACCCGGCCGCCGGTCGCCCCCGAACTCGCCGAGTCGCCGGACGCCGTCCTCGCCACCTTCGTCTCGGGGATGTTCGGCGACCCCGCGACCGTGGTCTCGTCGTGGGCGGACCTCGTCGGCCCCGGCGGGCGACTCTGTCTCGTCGACCTCGCGGCGACGACCGACCCGCGCTGGCGACCGCTCAATCCGGTGTTTCGGGCGCTCGTCCGCGTCACCGCGCCGCCGGGGTCGCGCACGATGCGCGCGTCGCCGACGAAGCTGTTGAACCGGCGGCTCGTCGCGGCCCACCGGGCGCTCGAGTCGCGGTGTCGGGTGACCCACCGGACGACCCACGCGCTCGGCTTCGCGCGGGTTCGTGCGGGCGTGGTGGAGTAAGGAACAGATTCGGGAGCCGCGCTGTCGCTACGTTTCGGGAGTCTTCGATACGAGCGAAAACGGGCCGGGAGCGACCCGAAAAAGTGTCAGAGGCGTCGGGGGTGCCGACAATCGGACCGCAGGCGGGCGTCAGTCGTCGGCCGGAGCGGGCCCGGAGATGCTCACTTCAGGTGCATCGCGGCCGAGTTCGTCGAGACAGGACTGCGCCGCCTGACGACCGGAGAGCAACATGGCACCGAACGTCGGCCCCATGCGCGGCAGGTGGTGCGCGGTGGCGACGGCCATGCCGGAGGCGACGACGCCGGGGTGGACGACGCCCGTCGCGTCGACGATGCTGTCTTCGCTCTCTGCGACCCACATCGAGTCGTGGCCCGGCGAGTCGTGGCCGGGCGCGCCGTACTCGCCGTCGGCGGTGTTGTCCATGCCCGTGTTGTGTTCCTTGGCGTGTTCGATGCCGCTCACGTCGAGGACGCCGCGCTCGGAGAGCTTCGAGAGGACGACCGCGTCGTGGCCGGTCGCGTCGAGGACGAGGTCGGACTCGACCGCGATGGGGTCGACGCAGGTGAGTTCCCGCGGGAGCGCGTGGACCGGCGTCCAGTTCATGACGATGCCGCCGACGCGGTCGCCCTCGCGGAGGACGACGTCGGTGAACTCCGTCATGTTCTGGATTTTCGCGCCGGCGTCGCAGGCGGCCTTGATGAGCGCGGAACAGGCGTGCGGGCCGTCGGCGACGTACAGCCCCTCGGCCTCGTCGCTCTCCTCGTAGGGGACGCCGAGTTCGTCGAGGACGCGCTGGGCCGGGTCGCGGACGGTCACCTTGTTCATCAGGAAGCCGCCCAGCCAGAAGCCGCCGCCGAGGTAGTTGTTCTTCTCCACGATGGTCACGTCGACGCCGCGTTCGGTGAGTTCCTTGGCCGCGACGAGCCCGGAGGGGCCGCCGCCGACGACGATGACCTCGGTGTCGGTGCGCTCGCGGAACTCCTCCATCCACGAGTCCGAAATCGCGCGCGTGACCTGTGCTTCCGTCGCGTCGGTGAATCCGTCGAACGGCATACTACCTAGCGATACCACCTAGTAGTAAAGTCTGGTGGTCGCGGCCGCGGCGACCTAGCTATATCACGGTCTATTGTGTATGTTACTGTCATGGCGTACGTAGTCAAGATGCCCAAACTGGGACTGGAGATGAAGTCGGGTGAGCTCTCGGCGTGGCTCGTCTCGGAGGGCGACGAGGTCACCGAGGGCGAGCCAATCGCCGAAATCGAGTCGGAGAAGACGACCGCGGAGATTGACGCCAAGGAAGACGGCGTTCTGCGGCGCGTCGTGCTCGCCGAGGGCGAGTCGATAGCGCCCGGCGGCGCGTTGGCCATCGTCGCCGGGGCGGACGAGGACATCTCCGGGTTGGAGGCGGACGCGGGCGTCGGTGCGGGCGGCGACGAACCCGCCGCGACCGACGACTCCGCGGCGGACTCGGGCGCGGCCGAGACGACCGAGACGGCGGCGGCGACCGGAGACGCCTCGTCTGTCGCGAAGCAACGCCCGAGCGGGTCGGATGGCCCGTCGGGGAACGGCGAGGTCCGCGCGTCGCCGCGCGCGAAGCGGCTCGCGGACGACCTCGGGGTCGACCTCACGACCGTCGAGGGCTCCGGGCCGCAGGGCGCAATCACCGAACGCGACGTGGAAGCCGCGGCCGAATCCGGGACGGCCGCGGAGACCGACGATGGGGGGGCCGCCGCCGGGACCGCCGACACGGCGGACAAGCGCGTGTTCGCCCCGCCGAGCGCCCGCCGCCTCGCCCGCGAGCTCGGCGTCGACATCGCGGCGGTCGAGGGCACGGGACAGAACGGTCGCATCACCGAGTCCGACGTGCGGGCGGCGGGCGGCGCGAGCGCGGCGGCAACCGACTCCGCGGCGGCCGCCGGAGCCGAGGCGACCGCCGCGAGCGAGCCGGTCGAGACCGAACGCCCGCTATCCGGGATGCGCCGCACCATCGCCGACCGCCTCGGCGAGAGCTACCGCGAGGCAGTCCACGTCACGGTCGACCGCCGCGCGGACGCGGAGGAACTGCTCGCCGCGGCGAACGCCGCCGACGACGCCCTCGGCGTGGACGTGTCGATAACGGACGTCCTGCTCCTCGCACTTTCGGCGTCGCTCGACGAACACCCCGAGTTCAACGCGACCTTCGAGGACGGCGTCCACAGGCTCCACGAGGAGCACAACGTCTGTGTCGCGGTCGACATCGACGAGGGACTCATCGCGCCGGTCGTCCGCGACGTGGCCTCGCTGTCGCTCGCCGAACTCGCCGAGACCCGCGCCGAGACTACTCAGCGGGCGCTGTCGGGTGATTTCACGATGGACGACCTCTCGGGGGGGACGTTCACCGTCTCGAACCTCGGCGTCCTCGGCGTCGAGTCGTTCGACCCGGTCATCAACCCGCCGCAGGTCGCCATCCTCGGCGTCAACGCGATTCGCCGGGAGGCCGTGCCGACCGACGACGGCGACGTGGCCGTCCGGCGGGTCATCTCCTTTTCGCTGTCGTTCGACCACCGCATCGTCGACGGGGCGGACGCCGCCCGCATGCTCGGCACGCTCGTCGAACACGTCGAGAACCCGTGGTCGCTCGTCATCGCCGCCGGCGGGCGGTGAAAAAGGCTCACTCGAGCCTGAAGCGCCCGTCGTCGGCCGCCCGTTCGAGGACCGCCTCGACGTCGACCAGTCGCGGGCCGTCGCTCACCGGTCGGAGGTGGACGGTCCCGTTTCGCACCTCGTGTTCGCGCTCGCCGTCGACGCTTATGACCCCGCGGTCGACCTCGAACGCGTAGTCCTCGCCGTCGTCGAGGACGCGGTGTTCGGCCACGTCGACCGTCGAGAGGTTTCCGGGGACGGTAATCGCTCTGACCGTCGTGGCCGGGCCGGTCGCCGCGTCCGCCGCATCCGGCGCGTCTGTCCCGTCAGCCCCGTCGCGGGCCAGTCGGAAGCCGACGCCGCCGGGGTCGTCCGGTCGGTGTGTGACGAGACCGCCGGCGATGCCCGAGAGCCCGATTTCCGCGGGCGACGAGCGCGAGACGACGCCGCCGACGATGTCGCTCGGGTCGAGAATCGCCCGCGTGCCGACGAAGGGGCGGTCGAGGATGCCGACGGTGGCGAGTCCGCGGATGACCGTCGTCTCCTCGGACCGGACGACGTCGACCTTGACGGTCCCGTGGCGCGTGGTTGTCTCGGCCGCGGGTACCGCACCGCTTCCGACGAGCGCGGCGGCCGCGCCCGCGACGGTGCCGTCGACGGGCGTCGGGACGACGTTGTTCGTCCCCGTCGAGATGCTCACGACCGGCACGTCGCCGATGGTCTGGGCCACGTCTCGCGTCGTGCCGTCGCCCCCGAGGACGACGACGGCGTCGGCGTGGTCCGCGAAGTGGGCCGCGGCCGCTCGGCTGTCCTGTCCCGACGCGGTGACCGTCATGTCCACGAAGTCGATGCCGATTCGGTCGGGCGCGTCGTCGACGATGCGGTCGGCGAGACCCGTGTTGTCCGGCATGACCAGCACCTCCACGTCGTCGACGAGCGTCAGCCCCGCGAGGACGCAACCCGCGGTGCGGCGTTTGGCGTAGTTGTTACTGACGCTCGCGCCGCCGGTGAGCCTGCGGATGTCGCGGCCGGCGGCGGGGTTGACGACGAGACCGATTGTGGTCGTCACTCACACGATGCGGTTGATTGCGGCTTCCACGTCGGAGCCGTGGGGGAGCACCTCCTCTTCGAGCGCGGGGCTGAAGGGAATGTGGACGTCGGCGACGCCGACCCGCTGGATGGGGGCGTCGAGGCTGTAGAACGCGTTCTCCATGACGCGCGTCGCGACCTCGGCGTGGGTCCCGTACGACAGCGGGCTCTCGTCGGCGATGACGAGGCGACCGGTCTTCTTGACGCTCTCGACCAGCGTCTCGGTGTCCATCGGGTAGAGCGACCGGAGATCGATGACCTCGACGCTCGTCTGGCCCGCGAGGTCCTCGGCGAGTTCGAGCGACTCGCCGACCATGCGCTGGGTGGCGACGACGGTCACGTCCTCGCCCTCGCGCTCGACGCTCGCGGTGCCGATTGGGATGGTGAAGTCATCGTCGAGCGGCACCTCGCCCTGCTGTTCGTATATCTGCTTGTTCTCGAAGACGATGACTGGGTCGTCCGACCGGATTGCCGACTTCAGGAGTCCCTTGGCGGACGCCGGCGTCGCGGGCGCGACGGCCATCACGCCGGGGAAGTGGGCGAACCACGTGTGAATCGTCCCGGAGTGCTGGCTGGCCGCACCGCTCCCGCCGCCTTCCGTCGTTCGGACGGTGACGGGCATCTCCGTCTTGCCGCCGAACATGTAGCGGTTCTTCGCCATCTGGTTGATTATCTGCTCGGAGCAGACGCCCATGAAGTCCGAGAACATGATTTCGACGACCGGCCGCGTCCCGGTCGCCGCCGCGCCGACCGCCGCGCCCATGAAGCCGGCCTCGCTGATGGGTGTGTCGCGGACGCGCTTCTCGCCGAACTGCTCGACGAGGTCGCCCGTGACCTCGTAGACGCCGCCGAACTCCCCGACGTCCTCGCCCATGACGAACACGTCGTCGTCGCGTTCGAGTTCCTCGCGGAGGGCGAGCCGAATCGCCTCTCGGATGGTCATCTCCTTCGTCTGATCCGGGCCCGTCCCACTGCTGGTCTCGGTGCTCATCGGTCCTCACCTCCGTCGGCCCGCATCCCGCTGGAGAAGTCGCTAATCTCCGGGACGGCCGCGTTGAACATGTCCTCGTACGCCTCGCTCGGGTCCGGGTACGCCGTGTCCTTTGCCTTCCCGACGGCGTCTTCGATCTGCTGGTCGATTTCGGCTTTCATCTCGTCGAACTCGTCTTCGGTTATCGTCCCCGCGTCCACGAGCCGTCGCTTGAACGTCTCGATGGCGTCGCGGTCCTTCCAAATCGCCACGTCCTCCTCGGTCCGATACGGCTGTTGGTCGCCCTCGAAGTGGCCGTGGTACCGATACGTCTCGGCCTCGATGAACGTCGGCCCCTCGCCGTCGACGGCCCGCTTGCGCGCCTCCTTGACGGCCTCGTAGACGGCGGTGATGTCCATCCCGTCGACGGTGAAGCCGGGGATGTTGTACGCCTCCGCGGTCTCGCTGAGGTTCTGGACGTTGTGCTGTTTCTCGACGGGCGTCGCCTCGCCGTACTGGTTGTTCTCGACGAGGAACACCGCCGGGAGGCCCCACGTCGACGCGAGGTTGATGGCCTCGTGGACCTGTCCCTGTGCGACCGCGCCGTCGCCGAAGAACGCCAGCGAGACGGTGTCTTCGCCTTTCAGGTGCGACGTGAGCGCGGCACCCGTCGCCAGCGGCGGTCCCGCGCCGACGATGCCGTTCGCCCCGAGCATCCCCGCGTCGACGTCCGCGATGTGCATCGACCCGCCTTTGCCGTTGCAGTAGCCGTTGGCCTTCCCGAACAGCTCGGCCATCATCAGGTCCGGGTCGAGCCCCTTCGCGATACAGTGACCGTGACCCCTGTGGGTGCTCGTGATGTAGTCGTCCGATTCGAGGGCCGAACACGCGCCGACCCCGACCGCTTCCTCACCGACGTAGAGGTGGACGAACCCGGGGAGTTCGCCGTCGCTGAATAGGTCGGCCGCCTTCGTGTCGAACGCCCGAATCGTGAGCATCCGACGAAGCGCCTCGCGCTGTCCATCCTCCGTCTCGATGTCTAGTACCACCATGTGACGTCCCAACAATTACCATGAACTATGATGACTTTTACTCAAACTGACAGCCACTAGGTTAGTCAGGCGACGAAGACTGTGTAACCGAACCACGTCAGCACGGGTCAATCTTAACAGATTACTGTCACGAGTTGGCGATTGCGAGATGGCAATCCCGTTCGACGCCCGGTTACACCGATGTCGCCTCCCAACTTTTGGTGGTCACGTCCCAACGGACGGCTATGCAAGCACTCCAGGTCGTGGTAGCATGAACATGCTCTACGAAGGCGAGTGGCGAACCGACAAGTTCGTCGCCAACAACGAGGACGGCGAGTTCGAGCGCCAGACGACCGACTTCCGCAACTGGGTCGGCGAGGACGAGCGGTTCCCGGTCGAGGCCGGGCGGTACCACCTCTACATCTGCCGCGCGTGTCCGTGGGCCCACCGCACCGCGATGACGCGCGCGCTGAAGGGCCTCGAAGACGCGATTTCGCTGTCGCTCGTCGAACCCGTCCGCATCGACGACGGCTGGGAGTTCTCCGAGGACCTCCCGGACCCGCTGTACGGCGAGGCGTTCCTCCGCGACATCTACCTCCGCGCCGACGACGAGTTCACCGGGCGCGTCACCGTCCCCGTGCTGTGGGACAAACAGCGCGAGACCGTCGTCAACAACGAGTCCCGCGAGATAATGCGGATGCTCGACGAGGCGTTCGACCCCCTCGCCGACAACGACGTGGACCTCAACCCCGACGGCTACGAGGAGGAGGTCGACCGCCTCATCGACGAGATTTACGAGCCGGTCAACAACGGCGTCTACCGCGCCGGGTTCGCAACCACCCAAGCGGCCTACGAAGAAGCCGTCGAGGAACTGTTCGACGCGCTGGACCACTGGGACGAGGTGCTCGACGACCGTCGGTTCCTCGCCGGCGACGTGCTCACCGAGGCGGACATCGCGATGTTCGCGACGCTGATTCGCTTCGACCACGTCTACCACACGCACTTCAAATGCAACAAGAAGGCCGTCCACGAGTACGACAATCTCTGGAACTACACGAAGGAGCTCTACCAGCTTCCGGGGGTCGCAAAGACGGTCAACATGGACCACATCGTCCGGCACTACTTCGTCAGTCACGGCGACATCAACCCCAAGCGCATCTACGGCGTCGGCCCCGACCTTGACTTCGACGCGGAACACGACCGCGACCGCCTCCCGGTTGCCCTCCCCGCGGCGCTGACGGTCGACGACTGAGCCGCCACTCGGTTTTCGCACTCGTCTCCGTCCCGTCTCCGCTCTCGTCGCCTTCCGCGACACCCTATTGCCGTTCGAAACGCTATTATTTCTCATGGCAAGCCGCGCGGCCCGCGCGCTCCGGCGGTTCGAACCGCCGCCGCGGGCGGTCGACTGGTCCATCTTCGCGCTCGTCGTCTTCGAGACGCTCTCGGGCGTGCTGAGCCTCGGGGCCGGCCACCCGGCCAACGGGGTCCTGTTCGTCGCCCACGGCGTCGCCGGCCTCTCGCTCATCCTTCTCGTCGGCTTCAAACTCTATCGGGTCCGCCACCGCGTGCTCGATTCGCGGCTCCGCGACCGCCACACCGCGCTCTCGGTCCTCCTCGCGGTCGTCGCGCTCGCGGCGCTCGGCACCGGCGTCGCGTGGGTGCTCGGCGTCGAGGTCCGAATCGCTTTCTGGACGCTCCTCAACGTCCACATCGGCTTCGGCCTGCTCGTCCTCCCGGTGCTTTTCGTCCACCTCCGGGCGCGCTTCCGCCCGCCCCGCAGGGTCGACTTCGCGGACCGACGCCGGGCGCTCCAGTACGGCGCGATACTCGTCTTCGGCGCGGCGACCTACCGGGCGACCGAGACGGTCGGGTCGCTCCGCGGTGTCGGCCGGCGGTTCACCGGGTCGCGGCCGCTCCCGCCCGGTGAGGGCAACGACGCCTTTCCGGTGACGAGTTGGGTCGCCGACGACCCCGACCCCGTCGACCCCGACTCGTGGTCGCTTTCGGTCGCGGGGCTGGTCGACCGCCCGCTCGAACTCGACCGGGGCGACCTCGCGCCCGACGAGACGTGGTCGGCCCTCTTGGACTGCACGAGCGGTTGGTACACCGAACAGGACTGGACCGGCGTCAGACTCGGCGACGCGCTCGATACCGCGGGTTTTCACTCGTCGGCGCGGTGGGTGACGGTCCGGTCGGTGACGGGTTTTCGGTGGTCGTTTCCCATCGCTGAGGCCCGCGAGATGCTGTTGGCGACGCGCGTCGGCGGCGACCCGCTCTCCCACGGCCACGGCGCGCCGCTCCGACTGGTCGCGCCGAACCGACGCGGGTTCCAGTGGGTCAAGTGGGTCGATACGGTCGAGGTGCGCCGGCGACGCGACCCGGCGCAGTGGCTCGCGGTGCTGGTGAGCGGGTTCGGATAGCGGCGCTCACCACGGGAGCATCCACAGCACGTCGACGAGGCGGTCCAGAATCGTCGGCCGCGCTCGGCGTCTCCGTCGCGGGTTCGTCGGTCGCCTACTCGTCGTCTCCGCCCGCGCGAATCGTCCGCTCGGCGGCGTCGAGGGCGGCGTCGGCGTCGAAGTCGGCGACGATGGCTTCCAGTTCCTCGCGCGTCGCGCCGGCGTCCCGAAGGTCGCGGGCGTGAGTCGCGACGTTCGGCACCGCGCGCACGATGTTGTCCACGATGGGGACCGTGGCGACCCGCGCCGACCGCGACATCGGGTTGAGGTCGACGACGATTTCGACTTTGTCCATCGCGCCGAGCGCCTCCGCCCGGTCGCCGTCCTCCAACGGGACGACGACCACGTCGGCGCTTCCGATGCCGTCGGCGTCGACCTTCGCGCGCTCGTGGTCGATACCCGGAATCCGCCCGTCGGCGGTGAGTCCTTTCACCTCGTCCGCGCCGTGGTCGCGCAGGTGGTCCACGATGGCCCGCATGCGCTCGTCGGTGCGGTTGAACAGGTTCACCTCGATGTCGGCGTCGACGGCCTCGGCGAGGTCGACGATTTCGCCGGGGCAGAGCGCCGCGACGTTCCCGTTGACCGAGATGACCGGGTGGTCCGCGAGCAGGAGGTGCGCCGCGGCCGCCCGCGCCGCCTCGTCCGCGCTCGGAATCGTCCGCTCGCCGAGGAGGTAGTCGAACGCCTCGCCGCGCCCCTGCGCGATGAGTCCCTGCCGGCTCGTGATACCCTTCTCGACGCCCTCCTCGATGCGGTGGCGGGTGAGAAGCGACTGGTATCTCGGGTGGCTCTCGGGAATCTCGATGTCGCTCATTGGTGGTGGGTCGTCGCCGCGGCAGTAACACGTTTTCTCATCGGAACGGGCGGGCAGACTCCCCTGTCCGCCGCCGGTCCCGGTCGCCGCCCCGGTTGCCGCCTACTCGCTCCGAAGCGTCGCGCCGGCGGGGTGGACGCGACAGCGCTCCGGGTCGTAGCCGGCGTCCGACAGCCCCGACCCGACCGCGAACACCGTCTCGCCGAGCATCGCCATCGAGCCGTCGCCGCCGGCCGCGCGCACGTCGTCGATAGCGGTTTCGACCCGGTCGGTCAGGAGGCCGGCGTCGCGGGCGAACCGCCGCGACTCGGCGATGAATCGGTCGAGCGTCGGCTCTGCGCGCAGTTCTTCGAGGGCCGTCTCCCCGGCCGCCGTGAGTGCGCTCGTGTCCCCGGACAGCACGTCGGCCGTCGAGAGACCGCCGAACGCGACGTACTCGATTTCGGGGCGCGCGGGGATGCCGTCCATCCGGCCGTACTCCGGCGCGCCGGGTTCGACCCGGACGGGCATTCCGCCGCGGGCCTGCGCGACCACGTCGCCGAGGCCGGTCCCCGCGCGGACCTCGGCCACGTGGGCGAGGGTGACGAGTTCGTTCTCCGACCGACCGCAGGAGTACAGCGCGTTCGCCGCGAGCGCCGTCCCGAGCGCCATCGCGCCCGAGACGCCGAAGCCCGCACCCAACGGGAGGTCGCTTTCGGCGTCGACGGCGGCCGTCACGCCGAGCGCCCGAAGCACGTCCGCGACGGGCGGCATCTCGACCGCCTCGCCGTCGAGGCTGACGGTGGTCTCCGGTGCCGGTTCGACCGTCACGGTGACGCCGTGCGAGAGCGTCAGTCCCGCGCCGCGAGAGCCGGCGACCGCCGGGTCGTCGGCGGGGTGGGCGCTGAAAAACCCCGTCACGTGCCCGGGCACGAACGCCGTCGCGTCGTCGCTCATCGGTGGTTCTACGACGGGGGTCGGTTAACGGTGTTGCGTTTCGTCGCGTCCGAACCCCACGCGCCTCGTTCGCGGTTCGCGCTCACTCGCGGTCGAACTCCGCCTCTCGCTTCGCCTCGCTCGCGTCGCCCTCGGGCCGACGCGCCGCGGCTGACTCCCGAGCGTCCGCGACCGTCTCCGTCTCCAACAGCCGCTCGACTTTCGCCTCGAACGCCTCCTCTGAGAGCTCGCCGGTCGCGTAGCGCCGCCGGAGCGTTTCGAGCGCGTCTTCGGTCTCGCTCGTCAGCGACTCGTCCGCGTCGTCGCCGCGACGGGACTCGTAGATGCGAACGAGGGCTATCGCGGCGGGGAGCACGCCCGCGAAGCCGACCGGGAAGACGACCCAGAACCACCACTCCCCGAGCGCGAGCAGGCCGAAGCCGACCAGAAAAATGAGCGCCACGACGACGCCGGTGACCAACTGTTCGAGCGCCGAATCCTCGTCGTCGCCCGCGTCTTCAACGGCCTCGTCGACGATTCGCTTCGGGTCGGTCATCGGTTCCCCCCGCGACGACGTTCGTGCATGGTGGTCTAACGCGTCCGGGAGCTAACGACTGTTTCGCAAACAGTGAGGCGCGTCGGTAGTGCGCCGTCGCCTCGGGCGACAGGGCTGGCGGGCTGACGTGACCCGCGTGCGCTCGTCTCGTTGGCTCGCCACGTCTTCGCCCTTACGGGCTCAGACGCTGGCGATCACGCGGGAACTCACTCGCGACGCTTCGCGTTGCTCCCTGTTCCCGCTCGTCAGGTGCGTCTCTACGGAGAGAGACGCTGGCGATCACGCGGGAACAGAACCGCTTCCCGGATGTTCTCCAGTCCGAGCATCGTCATGATGAGCCGCTCGCCGCCGAGCCCGAAGCCGGCGTGCGGGGGCATGCCGTACTTGAACATCTTCGTGTAGTACTCGAACGCGTCGGGGTCGAGACCCTGCTGTTCGAAGCCGGCGACGAGGTTGTCGAAGCGGTGTTCACGCTGGCCGCCCGAGACGAGCTCCATGTTCGGGTGCATCATGTCGAAGCCCGTCGAGAGCGTCTCGTCGTCGTCGTGGTCCTTGATGTAGAACGGCTTGATCTCGCTGGGCCAGTCGGTGATGAAGTAGTGCTCGCCGACGTCCTCGCCGAGCGCCTTCTCGCCCTCCGTGGGGAGGTCGTCGCCCCAGACGAGCTGTTCGTCGAGCTTGCCGGTCGCGTTGATGCGCTGGATGGCCTCCTCGTAGGTGAGCCGCGGGAACTCGCCGGACGGCGCTTCGAACTCCTCGGCGAGACCGAGCGCTTCGAGTTCGTCCTGACAGTTCTCCGCGACGGCCTCGTAGGCGGCCGTGACGACCGCCTCACAGACGTCCATCGCTTCGGTGTGGTCGATGAACGCCGACTCGAAGTCGATGGAGGTCGCCTCGTTGAGGTGGCGGGGCGTGTTGTGCTCTTCGGCGCGGAAGATGGGGCCGACCTCGAAGACGCGCTCCAGACCGGAGCCGACCATCAGCTGTTTGAACAGCTGGGGCGACTGGTTCATGAACGCCTCTTTGCCGAAGTACGTGATGGGGAAGAGTTCGGTGCCGCCCTCGGTCCCCGTGGCGACGATTTTCGGCGTGTTGATTTCGGTCGCGCGGAGGTCGCGGAACTGTTCGCGGACGGCGCGCTGGACCTCGGCGCGAATCTCGAAGATTGCCTTCACTTCGTCCTTACGGAGGTCGAGCGTGCGGTTGTCGAGGCGCGTCGAGAGCTCGGCGTCGACCTTACCGGAGGGGTCGAGCGGGAGCTGTGCCTCGGCCTCGGCGATGACGTCGAGGCTCTCGGGCGTGATTTCGACGCCCGTCGGCGCGCGCGGCTCTTCGGCGACCTCGCCGGTCACGGAGATGACGCTCTCGCGGTGGACGCCGAGACCCGTCTCGACGAGGTCGTCGTCCATCTCGTCTTTCTCGAACTTGACCTGAATCTTGCCGGAGGTGTCCCGGAGAATCAGAAACGCGATGCCGCCGAGGTCACGGACTTCGTGGACCCAGCCGGCGACGGTGACCGTGTCACCGGGCTCGGCGTCGGCCGTGTACGTTCGGTTTCGCATACGACGTGGTTCCCGACCGTTCGTCTTAAACATCGTGTCTTCGCCTCGCTCTGAGGCGTTCGACCGTCCAGTCTCGCCCACGGTGGGTCGAAGGCGGGTCACGATTTCTCGTGGCAGTCGGTCCCGCGGTACTTAGTCCGCGGCGCGCGTGGCCCCGGTATGGCTCCCGACTCACCGGACGCGCCCTCGGAGTCCGACCCGGCACCGAACGCCGCTCGCGCCGCCGACCTCGACTGGTCCGAAAGCGGGCGGGGCGACCGCTTCGCGTTCCGCCGGAAGCGACTCGCGGACCGCGCCGGCGGCCGCGACCTCGGCTGTTCGCTCTACGAAGTCCCGCCCGGCAAGCGGCCGTGGCCGACGCACTACCACGAGGGCAACGAGGAGGCGCTGTACGTGCTCTCGGGGTCGGGCACGCTCCTGACGCGCGAGGGCGCGGCCGACCTCGACCTCGAACCGGACACCTACGTCGCGCTCCCCGCGGGGGAAGACTACGTCAGGCAAATCGAGAACGACGGCGACGAACCGCTCCGGTACCTCGCGCTCTCGACCATGAATCACCCCGACGTGACCGTCTACCCGGACTCCGACAAAGTCGGGGTGTTCTGCGGCGCGCCCCCCGGCGGCGACACAAGCGCGCGGACGCTCCACGGCTACTTTCCACGAGACGCCGAAGTCGGCTACTGGGAGGACGAACCGACGACCGAGGAGTGACTCGCCCACGCGCCGGGTCACGGCGACGGCTCCGGCGCTGAGATTTATATACGAACCCGCGGCCATTCCGCCTCGGACATGGACGTTTCAGACCTCGAAGCCGCGTTCGCACTCCCGCTCGCCGAAGACAGCTCGGCCGACACGGCCGTCATCGGCATCGTCTCGACACTCGCGTCGCTCGCCACGCCGCTCGCGGGCGTCTTGCTCGCGGGCTACGTCGTCCGCCTCGTTCGCGCCGGCGACCGCGAGGCGGCCGCGCTCCCGTCGTTCGACGACCTCACCGGCATGGCCGTCGACGGCGCTCGTTTCTCGGCCGCGCTCGTCGCGCTCCAACTCCCCGCGGTCGGGCTCGCGACCGCCGCCCTCCCGGGTTCCGGGCCGTCGATTGCGATGCTCTCGTACGCGGCCGACCCAACGATGCTCGGGCTTCTCGGTCTCACCGCGCTCGACACCGCCACGCTCGCCGCGGCCGGCCTCGCCGCGCTGGCGGCTTCGTATCTCTCGCTTGTGGCGACGGTCGCCCTCGCCCGCGAGGGGTCGCTCGCCGCGGCGGTCCCGGTCGCGCGCGACCTGGCGTTCGACCGCTCGTTCGTTCGCGTCGCCTCCGCCGTCGCGCTCGTCGTCTTCGTCGCCCGCCTGTTCGTCTTCCTTTGCGCTTCGGTGCCCGTCGCCGGGACCGTCCTCGCCGCGACCGCGTCGTTCCTCTTTTTGGTCGTGTCGGCGACGCTCCTCGGTCGCGGCGCGCCGGATGCGCCGTCGCTCGGCGTCGACGCTCCTCGCGATTCGCACGCTGGCGGCGCAAGCCCGGAATCGGCGTAGAAGAAGACAGGTCAGCGTCGGGGATGCGAAACCGCGCCCGTGGGATTACTCGGCGAGGAGTTCGGCCGTCGCGTCTTTCGCGCCCTCGACCGTCTCGCGCACCGCGTCGACGCCCTCGTCGTGCAGGAGGTTGCCGACGACGACCGCGTCGGCGTGCTGGCCCATCTCGTAGGCCGACTCGTAGTCGTGGATGCCGCCGCCGTAGAACAGCGTCGCGTCGGTGAGTGCGTCGTGGGCCGCGCCGACCTTCTCCGGGTCGCCGTAGGTGCCCGAGTACTCGACGTAGATGATTTTCTGCCCGAACATCTTCTCGGCGACGCGGGCGAACGAAGCCACGTCCTCGGCGGACTGGTCGGTGTCGGCGTCGGTGTACTCGGCGACGGACGACTCGGGGTTCAACACGATGTACGCCTCGGTGTGGGTGCGGTCCCAGTCGAGGCCGTCTTCGATGCGGACCCACTCTTTGTGCGCGCCGGTGATCCAAAACGAGTCGCTCGCGTTGAACACCGTCGGGATGAGGTAGCCGTCCAGCGCGTCGTCGTCGATGACGACGCCGGGGTTCGACGGCTCCTGATAGATGGGCACGTCGTACTTCCCGGTGGCCTCGATGACGCGTTCCATCTTCTCCTCTGTGATGTCGAGCGTGCCGCCGATTTCGAGGGCGTCGGTGCCCGTCTCACACACGTCTTCGAACGTCTCGCCGTCGGCGAGGTCCTTGTCCGGGTCGATTTTGGTGATATGGTCCCAGTCTTCCCACGGATAGCTCATTGGTCGCTCTATGCTTGAGGGGGCGTAAAAAGCGTGCGGATGGACTGGGGGTTCCTGCGTCGTAGTGTCGGCTCTGCTAAACGATGAAGACCATACCCTTTTGTCAATTGCGCGGGCCAAATCAATTATCAATGAGCCAAGCGACGCTCTCGCAGACGCCCTATCTGAACTCTAATCTGTTCTCGGGGTACTATCTTGACGAGCGAGTTGACGATCTCGACGAATGGGAATGCGACGAGGAGGCACGGCGGGTTTTCGAGGAGCTCCGGAGCCTCTACGATCTCGAACGTGAACTCGTCGACTCGTACAAAGAAGACGAACTGCTCGATTCGTGGGTCGACGAAGTTCTCGATATTCTTGGCTTCGGGACGCTCTCGGAAACCACGCTTCTGGGTGGGGGGGGGGGGCGGATACAACGACCGCCTCCTGTTCGAATCGGCGGACAAGCGCCGTGAAGCCGCGTTCGAAAAGAAAGACAATCGCTCGGAGGCGATGTACGGCCTCGCTTCGGCAGTTCTCGAAGCTAAGCAGTGGGACGCTGACTTCACGAAGCGGTTCAACGAGCGTCGGTCATATCGGGACGCGTCGCACCAGATCAAGTACTACCTCGAACGAACGCCCGACTCGGTTCAGTGGGGCATCCTGACTGACGGCCGAAAGTGGCGACTGTACGGTACGAAGGATTACGAAACCGAGACGTTTTACGAGGTCGACCTGCCGGAGATTCTGGAGTCCGGCAATTTAGCGCGGTTCAAATATTTCTATCTGTTTTTCCGTCCCGCCGCGTTCCATGAGACCTCGGGAACGACGTTCCTCGATAGGGTTTGGAACGAGAGCGAAACCGCGGCTCAGGAACTCGGCGAGGACTTACAGGATAACGTCTTCACCGCACTCCGCGTGCTCGGAAAGGGCTTCGTCGAGACGAACAACCTCGATATCGACCCCGACGATACCATCGCACGGAACGAACTGAAAGAGCAGTCGCTCGTTCTTCTGTATCGACTGATGTTCATCTTGTACGCCGAGTCGCGGCATCTCATCGACCCCGACGACGCGGACCGAAAACAGGAGTACGAAGAGAACTTCAGCCTCGATCAACTTCGCCTCGACATCCTGGATACGGTCGGTGAGGTCGGGTCGTCGAAGACGTTCGATGACTCGTACAGCGAGTTTTCGACGTCGATGTGGAGCCGGCTCCAGAACCTCTTTTCGCTCATCGACGCCGGTCAGGAGTCGCTCGGAATCCCGCCGTACAACGGCGGTCTGTTCGACGAGGAGAGCCACGAATTCCTCGCGGACAACGATGTCGCGGACCGATATCTCGCGGAGGTGATCTACCGCCTTTCGACGACTGAGACGGCAGACGGGTTCGTCCCCGCGGACTACGCCGATCTCGATACTCGGCACCTCGGAACGATTTACGAAGGGCTCCTCGAACACGAGTTCCGAATCGCACCGACGCAGTACGCGGCGGTCACCGAAGATGGCGGTCAGATCTGGAAAGACGCGGCCGAAGTAAGCGTCGCGGAGTCAGTCGAGACTGTTGAAGCGGGCGGGCTCTACGTCGTCAACGACGACGGCGAGCGCAAGGCGACGGGAGCGTACTACACGCCCGACTACGTCGTGACCTACATCGTCGAGGAGACGGTCGATCCCCTTATTGAGGATATCGACGACACGCTCGAAGAATCGGGGCTCGAACGCGGGAGCCAGGAGTACGTCTTTCGCTTCGCCGACGAGGTGCTTTCGCTCAAGGTATTGGACCCTGCAATGGGGAGCGGACACTTCCTCACGAAAGCGACGGGCTACCTCGCAGAGCAAGTCATGGAACGCGTCCGCGAGGTCGAAGAAGCGGCCGGCGTATTCGACGAACAGGATATCCGCCGCCGCGTCTCGCGGGAGTGCATCTACGGCGTGGACCTCAACGGGATGGCCGTCGAACTCGCCAAGCTCTCGATGTGGTTAGAGACGCTCGCGGCCGACCAGCCGCTCGCCTTCTTGGACCACCACCTCAAGGCCGGGAACTCGCTCGTCGGCTCTGACATCACCGAGGTGCTGACGGACGATACCGAAGAAAACGGCGGCCAGCTCACGCTCACCCAGTCGTTCGCCCGCGTCCGACAGCACACCCTCGAACACGTCATGGAGCTGTTTCAGGAACTCCTCGCCATCGACAACGAGACGCTGGACGACATCAAGTCGATGGAGGAACTGTACGGCGAGATTCGAGACGACCCCCTGTACCACCGCTTGTTCGAACTCGCGAACGTCCACACGGCCGAGCAGTTCGGCCTCGACGTGCCGCCAGGCGTCTACGAGACGATGGCCGGCGCGGTCGAAGACGAAGCCGAGTGGGAAGAGGTTGCGGAGAAGCCGTGGTTCGCGGAAGCACAGGCGATGGCCTCCCGCGAGCAGTTCTTCCACTGGGAACTGGAGTTCCCTGAGGTGTTCTTCGGAGACGACGGAGAAATGGCCGAGGACGCGGGATTCGACGCGGTTGTTGGGAATCCGCCTTGGTTGGGAACTAGGACTGGAATAATGGCTGAGGGACTAGTCGAATATCTAAGAGAGGAATATATTTCTGCAACAGGCCAATTCGATCTTGCTGCAGTTTTCTTAGACCAAGGTGTCTCTTTGGTTAGCTCTGACCAGTCTGTTGGGTTCGTTGTTCCTAAACGAATCGCGACCAACGAATCGTACGAAGACCTTCGACGTGGACTAACTATTGATAGAAACATTCTCTCAGCTATTGATCTGGGTGTCGCGTTTGAAGGCGTAAACAATGATGCGTTAGTGATCATAATTGGTCAGACAGATAACGACGAATCCGTATTTGGTGAGCGTGTAGATCGGACCCAATTTAAATTGTGGAGTGTGCCTTCAGACATATCCAAGCTTCTCCCGTTCAATATTATTCCTGTCAATAGTAGCTCGTCAGAGATAGATGTTGTGAAAAAAGTCACAAATTCGGGTACTTCGCTAGGTCGATCCGTCTCTATTGAGCGCGGGGCAGAATGTGGTATGAATCATGAGTCGATCTCTAACGAACCTACTGAGTCTTCTTTGCCAATTGTTGATCACCTTGATGTTGGTCCATATGCGGTGAATTACTCCGGACAACAAATTGACACTAATCGGATTGATGATTCTGTTCTCAAGTCAATTGACATCTATAAGACGGTCCCCAAATTGTTGGTCCGGTTTTTAGCACCAGATCTTCGAGTAGCAATTGATGATACAGGGTACGTATCCACTAACTTGGTCTACCACGTTCAATGTGATGGCCATGTTGAGTTCTTGAGTGGGCTTCTATCGTCAAAGTTACTGAACTTTTGGTATTTCAACGCCTTCCAAAATGACGAAGTCAAGTTCCCTCACGTACAAAAATCACATATCGAATCTCTACCCGTCCCTGAGCTACCCGCTACTACTGATACTGCTGCAGACCAAACTGATATTGAGACGTGTCTCTCTTTCGTACGCTCGAATACCAAAATCGGCTCTGTGCCTGTCTCGAAGATATCGTCAAATATCGAAAGTGCTCATGGCGTGATATCACATATGGCTGATCACGCTGTATCATTTCATGAGTCGAGGAATGATCTCAACCTCTCCCTCCTCGACTACCTCGGCAACTACTCGGACGGCGACACCCTCGGCGAAATCGGTTTCCAGCAGCCGGCTCAAAGCTCCGCCGACTCGATTCTCCACGACACCACCGAAGACAAGACCAAACTCGGCATCACGGACGTCGTGTTCGAGCGTGAGAACCCAACCTCACTCACAGTCTCTGTCGGTGTCCGGTACAAACCCGATAACCCCGAAGAGTACGAAACCGACCAGTACGATTACCACTACGTCGACCCACAACCCGCGTTCCGTATCACTGACCTCACGGAGACGGAAGCGGACTTGATAGAGGCATTCGTCCCCGTCGCCGTCGACGAGGCGGGTGGGTTCGCGAACTTCCGTACGAACGCGACGAAAACCAATTCGCCCCTCGACAGACTGGAGAAGTTGACGCTTCCCGCGGTTGACGACGTGCGCGACGGACTGGCGCAGTATCTGGAGACGAAGGAACGAGCGGATGAACTGGAGGAGAAGATCGAGCGAACCGACGAACTCATCGACGAAATCGTCTACGAACTGTACGGCCTGACCGACGAGGAGATCGCAATCGTCGAGGAGTCGGTCGGGAACTGAACTTCCGCTGGAGTTTCGCGTTCTCGATTTCGGCGTCGGATTTCTGTACTATACGAAAATCGCGCCGCGATTTTCGGCCGACGACCGAACGGAGGCCGACAGGCCGAAGTGAGGGAGGAGTGCTTTTAGTCGAGGTTTTGCCGAGTGAGGCGCGGTTGTACCGCGCCGAACGCAGCGCAAAACGTCGTAGTTAATCCGCCGCCGTCTGCCACTTCCGAACCGTATCGGCCCCCACACCCTCGACTTTCGCCGCGATGTCGTCGGGTTCGGACGCCTTCAGCGTCTTCACGTCCTCGATACCGGCGTCTTTCAGTTTCTCGGCGGTCTTCGCGCCGATGCCGCTGATGCTCTCTAACTCGGAGTCGCCCTCGCCGTTCTGCTGGGCTTGGTACTCGCGGTAGTTGCAGATGGGACAGCCGAGTTCCCACGGCTCGCGGTCGCCCTCGTAGGTAATCCGGAGCTCCGGGAGGCCGTGTTCCTCGCAGGACTCGTCGGTCACCTCGATGTCGCCGCGGCGGGGGAGCGGGAGCGAGTAGTCGCAGTCGGGGTAGCGGGTACAGCCGACGAGCCGGGAGCCGGAGCGGAGCCGCTTGATAGCGAGTTTCCCGCCCGCTTCGGCGGTTTCACCGCCTTCGCCTTGCGACGTCTCCGACGTCGCACCCTCACCGCACTCCGGACACGCCCCGATAACGAGGTCGTCTTCCTCGTCGGCCTCCTCGGCCTTACAGAGCGGACAGCCGTGGACGAACGTCTTGCGGCCGGCGAGCATCTTGATGTGGTGGAGGTCGTGGTCCTCACAGGAGTTTTCCATGATGAGCGGCTTGCCCGTGGAGGGAAGCGGCAGGGTGTAAGTGCAGTCGGGGTAGGAGTCACAGCCGATGAAGTACGAGCCGCGACGACTCTTTCTGACGACGAGGTCGCCGCCGCAGTCGGGGCAGGTGCCGACCGTCTTGTCGGCCTTCAGCGAGTCCTGCAGTTGCGTACCGAGCTCCTCGCGGGACTCCATCAGCCCCTCGAACACGTCTTCGAGCATCTCTTTGGACTCCTCGGTCACGTCTTCGAGGGTGGCCTCGCCGCGGGCGATAGCCAGCATGTCGGATTCGAGTTGCGAGGTCATCTCCTCGCTGACGATGAGCTTCGCGAAGTCCTCGGAGGCCTCCACGACCGCCCGCGCGAGCCGGGTCGGCCGCGGCGGGTCGCTCTCGATGTAGCCGCGGTCGTAGAGCTTCTGAATCACGTCGTGGCGGGTCGCCTTCGTCCCGATGCCCATCTGTTCCATCGTCTCGATGAGCCGTGACTGGCCGTAGCGCCGCGGTGGCTGGGTCTGCTTGGCGTCGAGGTGCGTGTCGGACAGCGCGAGCGACTCGCCTTCCTCGACGTCCGGCACGAACGACTCGGTGGAGTTGAAGTACGGGTAGACGTCGTGGTAGCCGGCTTCGAGCAGGCGCTTGCCGTTAGCCTTCAGCGAGAGTCCCTCGACCTCGGCGACGACGCGGAGGTGCTCCCAGACGGCGTCCTCGGCGACCGTGGCGAAGAAGCGCCGGACGACGAGTTCGTACACGTCCCACTCGTCGTCTGAGAGGTCGGACGCGGAGGGGAGCTCGCCGGTCGGGTGAATCGGCGGGTGGTCGGTCGTCTCGTTGTCGCCCTCGGTGGGTTCGATTTCCTCCTGTTCGAGGAGGGATTCGGCGTCCTCCTTGAACCGGCGGTCGCCCTCGAACGCGCCGAGCAGTTCGCGGGGGTCGAGGTCGTCGGGGTACACCGTGTTGTCGGTCCGCGGGTAAGTGATGTAGCCGGCCGTGTAGAGGTCTTCGGCGATGCTCATCGCCCGCTGTGCGGAGTAGCCGATAGAGCCGGCGGCGCGGATGAACTGCGTGGTGTTGAACGGCGCGGGCGGCGTGTCGGTCCGCGTGCGGCGGTTGACCGACGCGACTTCCGCGGCCTCGACGCCGAGGAGCGTCTGGTAGGCCGACTCGGCGGACTCTTCGTCCCAGATGCGCTCGGCTTCGGTGCCGTCGTCGTCGAGGTAGAAGTACTGCGCTTCGAAGGACTCGGCGTCCCCGTCGGCGTCCTTCGTCAGCTTGGAGAACAGCTCCCAGTAGTCCTCGGGGTCGAACGCCTCGATTTCGCGCTCGCGGTCGACGATGAGCTTCAGCGTCGGCCCCTGCACGCGGCCGACCGAGATGAAGTCGTTGCCGAGCTGGCGGGCCGAAAGCGAGAGGAACCGCGTGAGCGCCGCGCCCCAGACGAGGTCGATAATCTGTCGGGCCTCGCCCGCGGCGGCGAGGTTGAAGTCGAGGTCGTCGGGGTTCTCGAACGCCTCCGTCACCTCGCGCTTCGTGATGGAGGAAAACCGCACGCGGTCGACGGGCACGTCCTCGTTGACGTCGCGGACGAGTTCGTACGCCTCCTTGCCGATGAGTTCGCCCTCGCGGTCGTAGTCGGTCGCGATGGTGACCTTCCCCGCGCGGCGGGCGAGTCGGCGGAGCGCGGCGACGATGTTCTCCTGCGTGGGGTGTTTCTCGACGGGCGCGCCGATGAGTTCGACCGGCTCCACGTCGCGCCAGTCGTTGTACTCCGGCGGGAAGTCAACGCCGACAACGTGGCCCGACAGCCCGATACAGCGCTTGCCGCCCCACTTGTAGACGTTCACGCCGTTCATCCGCTCCGCGGAGGCGGTCTCGCCGCTCAGGATGTCGGCGATTCGCCTCGCGGCGTTGTCCTTCTCCGTGATGATGAGTTCCGGACCCCTGCTCATTGAGCGGCGATATGATGTGGGTTGTCCTAAACCTTTCGTGCCGAATTCGTGCAGTAGCGACCCCGACGCGCGCGGATACGGGCGTGCGGGTGAGCGCTCTCGCGCGCGAAGGTGTGTGTCTGCCGACGCGTCCGCGACACGCCGCGTCTCCCGTCTGAATTCGCGGATTCGCTCTGCGACTCGACGCCGCGGACTCGTAGCCACAGCCGTCACCTTTTGGCAAGGTAGAATCATGTATGACCGGGTACAATAGGGACGTATGGCACACACGCCTGAGTTACCGGACCGATACGTCTGCACCGACTGTCACGCCGTCTACGTCGGGTCGGTAACGCACGAAGACGGACTGTACCACTACAGCGCCCCCGACGAGTGCGCCGCCTGCGACTCGACGGAGTTCGTTCAATTCGACCAGTACGTGAACCACGTGCTCGGCTGAAGCGGCGCGACGAATCGAGGGTGGAAAGTCGGAACGGACCTGACGCGCGCCGCGTCGGTGCGGCGTCGCTTCACTGCGGTCGTTCGCGTTACTCGTCAAGTCGCTCGCGGAGCAACTGGTTCACCGTGCCGGGGTCGGCGCTCCCCTTGGACTTCTGCATGACCTGCCCGACGAGGAAGTTCAGCGCGCCGCCCTCGCCGTCGTGGTAGTCCTCGACGGCGTCGGGGTTCTCGTCGATTGCCGCTTGGACGAAGCCGCCGATTTCGTCGTCGTCGGCCTTGCCGAGTCCCGCCTCGTCGACGACGGTGTCGGGGTCTTTGCCCTCGTCGAGCATCTCGCGGAGGACGATCTCCTCGGCGTTCTTCGTCGTCACCTCGTCGGCGTCGACGAGCTCGACGAGCCGCGTGAACTCGTCGAGGCGGTCCGACACGTCCGTGATCTGCATGTCGCGGTAGTTGAGTTCGCCGAGCAGGTTGTCGGCGACCCACGTCGCGGCGAGGTCGGCGTCGAACTCGGCGGCCACGTCCTCGAAGAAGTCCGCGACTTCCTTGGTCGAGGTGAGCTTCGAGGCGGACTCCTCGTCGATGCCGTACTCGGTGTGGAAGCGCTCGCGGCGGGCGTCGGGTAGCTCCGGAATCGGAATCTCTTCTTTCCAGTGGGCGACCTGGAGCGGTGGGAGGTCGGCTTCGCGGAAGTAGCGGTAGTCCTTTTCTTCTTCCTTCGAGCGCATCGAGACGGTGATGCCACGGGACTCGTCCCAGTGGCGGGTCTCCTGTTCGACGGCGCGACCGCGCTTGATGGCGTTCTTCTGGCGGGTGACCTCGTAGGCCAGCGCCTTCTCTGCGCCCTTGTGGCTGGAGATGTTCTTGACTTCGGTGCGGTTGGCCGCTTCGAGCGCCTCGTCGGAAACCGCGCCGTCGTCGTCGACCTCGTCGGCGGCGACGAGCGAGATGTTGGCGTCGATGCGGAGCGAGCCGTCGCGGGTGGCGTCGAACACGCCGAGGTATTCGAGCACCTCTTCGAGCTTGGCGAGGAACGCGCGGGTCTCTTGGGGGCTCCGGAAGTCGGGTTCGGTGACGATTTCGACCAGCGGCGTTCCGGCGCGGTTGTAGTTGACGAGCGTGTAGTCCGCCGTGTCGATACTGCCCCCTTTGTGCTGGAGGCTCCCGGGGTCCTCTTCGAGGTGGGCGCGCGTGATGCCGATGTCGCGGCGGGTGCCCTCGACGGACACCTCCAGCGTCCCGTCGGCACAGATGGGCGCGTCGTACTGGGTGATTTGGAAGTTCTTGGGCAGGTCGGGGTAGTAGTAGTTCTTCCGGTGGAAGCGGGTGTCCTCGGCGATGTCGGCGTTCAGCGCCTTGCCGATTTTGACCGCCGACTCCACCGCCGCCTCGTTGAGCACCGGGAGCGCGCCCGGTAGTCCGAGACAGACGGGGCACACGCGGGTGTTCGGCGCTTCGTCCTCGGCAGGCTCGGTCGAACAGCTACAGAAAATCTTCGTGGCCGTCTCGAGTTGGACGTGGACTTCCAACCCGATGACGACCGCGAGTTCGCGCTGTTCGAGCGCTTGCGCAGTCATTGGCCGCGCTTCGACGGCGGTGGGCTAAAGACTAACGGGACCGGTCGCAGAGCCGCTCGGCCGCGGGTGGCGTCCCGGCGCGCGGTCGTCACACACGGTTGATAATCTCTGTCAATGGTTTTATATGGGTGTTCCATCTGTATAGTTCACAGAGTCTGTTCACATATGACAAACGACACCACCTCTGATAGATGGGCACCGATTCGGACCGGCGGCCGGCTCTCGGCACATCTCCGGACGCATCTGACGGTCCTTCTCATCGTCGTCGTCGCGGAACTCATCGGCACGATAACGTTCCCGCTCGGACCGGGACAGGTCGTGCTCCTGCCGCTTCTGTACGCGGTCGTTCTCGGCCTCGGCCTCAGTTACAGCGTCCTCGGGTCGGTCATCGAACCCCTCCGGTCGGTCGTCGACGAGGACGTGAGCCGCATCGCCTCGCCGCTTCTCGTCATCGCGCTGATGCCGCTCGGCGTCAAGTACGGGACGCTCGTCGCGCCGTCGTTCTACGACCTCGTGGCGGCCGGGCCGGCGTTCGTCTTACAGGAGTTCGGCAACCTCGGCACGATTCTCATCGCGCTTCCGCTTGCCTTGCTTTTGGGCCTCAAGCGCGAGTCAATCGGGGCCGCGGTCAGCATCGCCCGGGAACCGACTCTCGGCGTCATCACCGACAAGTACGGCATCGAGTCGCCCGAGGGCCGCGGCGTCCTCGGTACCTACGTGACCGGGACGGTCCTCGGAACCGTCTTCTTCGGTCTGCTCGGCGGCTTCGCCCCCGCGACGGGGCTTCACCCGCTCGCGCTCTCGATGGCCTGCGGCATGGGCTCTGCGAGCATGATGACCGCCTGTTCCACGTCGCTGGCGGCGGCCGCCGGCGGCGCGGGCGTCGCTGAGGACCAGATTCTGAGCTTCGCCGCGACGAGCAACCTCCTGACCGGCATCACGGGGCTCTACATGGTCATCCTCGTCGGCCTCCCGGTCATCACGCGCCTGTACGCGTTCCTCGCGCCCGTGTTCGGCCGCGACACCGCCGCGACCGACGGAGGTGAGTGAGATGTCGATGTCCACGCCGGAGTTCTCCGTCGAGTCGCTGAAGATGTTGCTCGTGGTCGCGTTCCTGACGCTGACGGCCAACCTCATCGCCACCGGCACCGGCTTCGTCGCCGCGCTCCCCGGTATGGCGCTCATCGTCCTCATCGGCCTCGTCGCCCTGCTCATGGGGCGGCTGATTCCCCTCGACCTGCCGGCGTTCGCCTACGCGATGATTCTCGCCTTCGCGCTCGCACTGCCGTTTTCGCCGGTGCAAGCGCCGTTTCTCGCCGCCGTCGGCGAGGTCGACTTCCTCGCGACGACGACGCCGATTCTCGCCTACGCGGGTCTCTCTATCGGCCTCCAGACCGGGAAGATGAAGGAGGTCAGCTGGAAGCTCGTCGTCGTGGCGGTGTTCGTCTTCTTCGGGACGTTCTTCGGCTCGGCGCTCATCTCACAGGCCGTGCTCTCCGCACAGGGGATTATCTGATGACGACCTCCGCAACCTCCGCAACCTCCGCGACCGCGACCCCCGCGAACGACCGCCGCGCGCGCCGGGGTGAGACGCGATGACCGGCGACGACCGCACCGCGGCCCTCAAAGCCCGCGTCTGCGACGCCATCGACGACCGCGCGGACGAGATTATCGCCTTCGCGAAGGACGTGCAGGCGGAGCCGGAACTCGGCTACAAGGAGGTGAAGACGACCGAGAAGGTCGTCTCGCTCTTCGAGGACCTCGACCTCGACGTGGAGACGGAACTGGCGATTACCGGCGCTCGCGCCCGGGCGGGGTCGGGCGACTTCGTCGCGGCCGTGCTCGGCGAACTCGACGCGCTCGTCAACCCGGACCACCCGATGGCGGACCCCGAGACCGGCGCGGTCCACGCCTGCGGCCACAACGCCCAACTCGCGAACCTCGTGGGGACCGCCTTCGGCCTCGTCGGAAGCGGCGTCATCGACGACCTCGATGGCGCGGTCGAGTTCGTCGCCGTGCCGGCCGAGGAGTACCTCGACCTCGACTACCGGCGCGACCTGCTCGAAGCCGGCGACATCGAGTTCTTCGGCGGCAAGCAGGAGCTCATCCGCCGCGGCTACGTCGACGACTGGGACGCCGCCGCGATGATGCACGCCGGCAGTGACACGCCCGAGCGAACGATAACGAGCGACTTCTCGACCAACGGCTTCGTGGGCAAGTTCGTCACCTACCGCGGGACCGAGGCGCACGCCGGCGCGGCCCCCGAAGAGGGCGTCAACGCGCTCAACGCCGCGATGCTCGGGATGAACGCGGTCCACGCCCAGCGCGAGCGCTTCCGCGACGAGGACCACGTCCGCGTCCACCCCATCATCACCCGCGGCGGCGACGGCGTCAACGTCGTCCCCGCCGAGGTGACGATGGAGTCGTACGTCCGCGCGGCCTCGGTCGAAGCGGTCTCGGACGCCAACGAGTCGGTCAACCGGGCGCTCGCCGCCGGCGCGATGGGCGTCGGCGGCGACGTGGAAATCGAGGATTACCCCGGCTACATGCCGCTTCGGACCGACGAGACGATAGTCGCGTTCTACGACGACAACGCCCGCGACATCGTCGGCCCCGACGCGGTCACGGCGGGAACGCCGCACCTCTCGGGGTCGACCGATATGGGCGACATCACGCAACTCGTCCCCGGCATCCACCCGTGGACCGGCGGCTTCGAGGGCGCGGTCCACGCCCGCGACTTCCGCGTCGTCGACGAGGAGATGGCCTACGTCATCCCCGCGAAACTCACCGCCTGCACGCTGGTCGACCTGCTCACCAGCCCCGAGGCGATGGCGGCGGTTCGCGAGGCGAAAGCCGAAAAGCGCGGCCGCGAGGAGTACCTCGACGCGGTCCGGTCGCTCCGGGCGACGACGACTGAATCGTACCGCGACTGAGCGACCGGCAACGGCAGAGCCACCGGCGACAGCAGAGCGACCGGCGGCGCGGCCCCGAGAGCGGGACTACTCGCACACGTATCACATTTTCGGTGATTGTCTGACGCACATTTATGTCTCACGCGGGGGGCTATGTTACCCATGAGTAACCGGGTGGAGGAACTCGAATCCAAAGTCGCAGAACTGCAGGCCGCCGTGAACGGACTCACCGAGGAGCTCGTCGAGACCAAAGAACGGCTTCGCCAGCTCGAAGACGCCAACGACGTGGAAGTCCCCTCGCGGGCCGCGACCCGTCGCGGCGACTGGGAAACCGAAGACGACGCTGCCGCGGCCGCCACTGCGGAGACCGCCGAAGCCGACGAGGTGGCGTCGGCCGACGGCGATGAGACTAAACCGGACGAGACCGACGAGACTGACGAAGGCGACGGCGAGACGCCCGACGACGACATCATCGTCGCGTAATCGGGCGCGCCGTCCGAGCGAGCGCGCCCCGTGTTCATGCGGCGCGCTCCACCTGCGGGCGTCGCCCGCGTGAACACCAACCCATGCACATCAAAGAGCTCGTCCTTGACGGTTTCAAGAGCTTCGGGCGGCCGACTCGCATCCCGTTCTACGAGGATTTCACGGTCGTTACGGGCCCAAACGGTTCCGGCAAATCGAACATCATCGACGGCGTCCTCTTCGCGCTCGGCCTCGCCCGCACCCGCGGGATTCGCGCCGAGAAGCTGACGGACCTCATCTACAACCCCGGTCACGCCGACGACAGCGACGAGGCCGCCACACAGCCCAACGAGGCCAGCGTCACGGTCGTCCTCGACAACTCCGAGGGGACGCTCGACCGGTCGCAGGTCGTCAACGCCGCCGGGACCGACAAGGTCGGCGACGTCGAGGAGATAACCATCAAGCGCCGGGTCAAGGAGACCCCGGATAACTACTACTCCTACTACTACCTCAACGAGCGCTCGGTCAACCTCTCGGACATCAAGGACCTGCTCGCGCAGGCGGGCATCACCCCCGAGGGCTACAACGTCGTCATGCAGGGCGACGTGACTGAGATAATCAACATGACGCCCTACCAGCGGCGGGGCATCATCGACGAAATCGCGGGCGTCGCCGAGTTCGACGAGAAGAAAGACGCCGCTTTCGAGGAGTTGGAGGCGGTCGAAGAGCGCGTCGACGAGGCGGACCTCCGCATCGAGGAAAAGGAGACGCGCCTCGACCAGCTCGCCGACGAGCGCGAGACGGCGCTCACCTACAAGGGACTCCGCGAGGAGAAACAAGAGTACGAGGGCTACCTGAAGGCCGCGGAACTCGAAGACAAGCGCGACGACCTCTCGCGGACCGAATCGCGCATCGAGTCCACCGAGGCCGACCTCGAAGAGTTACAGGCCGAACTCGACGAGCGACAGGGCAAGGTCACCCGTCTCGAAGAGGACCTCGAAGACCTCACCCGCGAGATAGAGCGCAAGGGCGAGGACGAACAGCTCCGCATCAAGTCGGAGATGGAGGAGATAAAAGGCGATATCTCCCGGCTGGAGAACGCCATCGAGGCCGCCGAGGAAAAGCGCGACGACGCCGAGGCCGAGCGCCGAAAGGCGTTCGTCGACATCGACCGCAAGCAAGAGCAGATAGACGACCTCGAAGACGACATCCGCGAGGTCAAAGTCGAGAAGGCGTCGGTCAAAAGCGACATCCAGTCCAAGCGGGTCGAACTGTCCGAAGTGCAGGCCGAAATCGACTCGGTCGACACCGAGTTCGACGAGCTGAAGTCCGAACTCGCGGCGCGAAAGGAGACGCTCGACGAGCTCAAAGACGAGAAGAACGACCGCCAGCGCGCCAAGGACCGCCTGCTCGACGACGCGCGCCGCCGCTCGAACCAGATTTCGGAGACGCGGGACGAACTCGAACGCGCCCGCGAGCGCATCCCCGAACTGAAGGCGACGATCTCCGACCTGCACAGCGAACTCGACACCGCCGAGAAAAACGAGGCGAAGATAGACGGCGTCATCGAGGATCTGCAGGCCGAGAAGGCCGACCTGAACGACGAGCTTTCGGCGGTCACGGACGAACTCCAGACCAAGCAGTCCGAGTACGCCCGCCTCGAAGCCCGCGCCGGGAAGGACGGCGACAACTCGTGGCCCCGAGCCGTCACGACCATCCTCAACGCCGGCATCTCCGGCGTCCACGGCGCGGTCGGTCAACTCGCCTCCGTCGACGGCGAGTACGCGAAAGCCTGTGAGACGGCCGCCGGCGGCCGCCTCGCCAACGTCGTCGTCGACGACGACGGCGTCGGCTCGTCGTGTATCGACCACCTGAAGTCCCGCAACGCGGGCCGCGCGACGTTCCTGCCCATCACGAAGATGGACAACCGAAGCCTGCCGCGCAAGCCCAACGCCCCCGGCGTCGTCGACTTCGCGCGCAACCTCGTCGACTACGATTCGCAGTACGAGTCGGTCTTCTCGTACGTCCTCGGGTCGACGCTCGTCGTCGAGGACATGGAGACCGCCCGCGACCTGATGGGCGATTACCGCATGGTCACCCTTGACGGCGACCTCGTGGAGCGCTCCGGCGCGATGACCGGCGGCTCCGGCGGCGGCTCTCGCTACTCGTTTTCGAAGTCCGGCGAGGGAAAACTCGACCGCCTCGCCAAGGAGATTACGAAGCTCGAAGACCGCCGCCGCTCGCTCAACGAGGAGATTCGGGACATCGACGACGACCTTGACGACGCCCGCGGGCGGGCCTCCGACGCCGCCGACCGCGTCCGGACCATCGAGCGCGAAATCGAGGACGCCGAGGGGGACATCGAGGACGCCGAAGCCGAAATCGACCGGCTGAACGACCGCCTCGACGAACTCCAGTCCGAACGCGAGTCGGTGGACGAACAGATGTCCGACCTCGACGACGAAATCGCCGACTTCGACGACGAAATCGAGACGGTCGAGGCCGAAATCGAAGACATCGAGACCGAGCTCGCGGACTCAGAGATTCCGGAACTCACCGCCCGCGCCGACGAGATTCGCGCGGACATCGACGACCTCGAAGACCGGATGTCGACGCTCGACGGCCGGCTCAACGAGATTCAGCTCGAAAAGGAGTACGCCGAGGACGCGGTCGACGACCTCCACGACACGGTCGAGGCCGCCCAGAACCGCAAGGCTGAAGCTCGGGAGTCAATATCCGAGGCGGAGTCGAACATCGAGGAGCGCGAGGACGACCTCGAAGCCAAGCGCGAGGCGGTCGCCGAACTCGAGGCGGAACTGGTCGACCTCAAGGAGGACCGCACGGAGCTCCAGGGCGAGCTCCGCGAGGCCCGGAACGCCCGCGACGAGAAGAAAGACCGGGTGAACGCGGTCGAATCCAAGCTCGAAAGCATGCGCTCGGCCGCCGAACGGCTCGAGTGGGAAATCGACGAACTCCAGTCGCAGGTCGGCGAGTACGACCCCGACGAGATTCCCGACCACGACACGGTCGAGTCGGAAATCGAGCGACTCACAGCGGAGATGGACGCGCTCGAACCGGTCAACATGCTCGCCATCGACGAGTACGACGACGTGAAGGCCGACCTCGAAGCCCTCCGGGAGCGCCGCGACGTGCTGGTCGAAGAGCGCGACGCCATCGCCGACCGCATCGACCAGTACGAGTCCCAGAAGCAGGCGACGTTCATGGAGTCGTTCGACGCCATCGCCGAGAACTTCACCGACATCTTCGAGCGCCTGTCGAACGGGACGGGGCACCTCCAGTTGGAGAACCCCGAAGACCCCTTCGAGGAGGGGCTGACGATGAAGGCCCAGCCGGGAGACAAACCCATCCAGCGTCTCGACGCCATGTCCGGCGGCGAGAAGTCGCTGACGGCGCTCGCCTTTATCTTCGCCATCCAGCGGCACAACCCCGCGCCGTTCTACGCGCTCGACGAGGTGGACGCCTTCCTCGACGCCGCGAACGCCGAGCGCGTCGGCCAGATGGTCGACGACCTCGCGGGCGACGCCCAGTTCGTCGTCGTCTCGCACCGCTCGGCGCTCCTCGAACGCGCCGAGCGCGCCATCGGCGTGACGATGCAGGGCGACAACGTCAGCGCCGTCACGGGCATCCAGTTCGGCGACGGCGAGGCCGACGGCGACGGAACCGACGCGGACGGTTCGGGCGACGACGACGCGGACATGGAAGCGGAGGTTCCGGCGGATGACTGACGACATCCCCGAACTGAACCTCTCTCGCGGCCGCGACAGCGAGGAACGAGAAGCCGACGGTGACGACGCGGTCTTCTCGTTCGCCGGCGACGACGCCGATTCGGGTTCCGTGACCGGCACCGCCCCCAACGACTCCCCAGCCCCTGCTCCGACTGAACCCGGCGCGGTGGACGAGGTGCTCCCGGAAGACGTGTCCGAGACCGACGACGACGAGGTCGAACCCGTCGAACTCCTCGTTCAACTCGCCAGAGAGGGGACCATCGACCCGTGGGATATCGACATCGTGGAGGTCACAGACGCCTTCCTGAACCGCCTCGACGCGATGGACCTCCGGACGACCGGCCGGGCGCTGTTCTACGCGAGCGTCCTCCTCCGAATGAAATCGGACGAACTCCTCGCGCCGGACGACCCCGACGAGGAGGAACTCGAACCGTGGGAACTCGCCTTACAGGGCGGCGGCGAGGAGGGCCATCCCGGCGACGACGGCGACGGGCCGCCCGGGTTCGACCCCATCGACGCGCTGGAAGACGAGATGGACCGCCGGCTCGAACGCAAGCAGGCTCGCGGGTCGCCGGAGACGCTGGACGAGCTCGTGCGCGAACTCCGGGAGGTCGAACGCGGGTCGTGGTGGAAGCGCCGCCGCGAGTACGACACCTCCCAGTCGCCTCGCGGCTTCTCCCGCGGGACGCAGACGCTCGACTACCACACGCCCGGCGAGATGCGCGGCGCGGGCGAACCCACCGAAGACGACGTGACGGGGACCGCCCACAACGAGGACATCGAGGCGGTCGTCGAAGCCGTCGGCGACGTGCTCGCCACCCACTACGAGAAGGGCCGCGACGAGGTGCTGTTCGCCGAGATACGCGATGTGGCCGACACCGTGATGACGACCTACCTCGCGCTCCTGTTTCTGTCCCACCGGAGCGCGGTCTATCTCAAACAGGACGACCTGTTCGGCGACCTCTGGATTCGGAACCCCGAGGTGTTCGACGCCGACCCCGGCGCGGGGTCGGAAGTGGACTCGGACGCGGCGGACGCCGAGAGAGCGGACGCCGAGACGGAGACGGTCGACGACCGCGGTTCCGACGACGCCGCTGACGCCGCTGACGACGTTGACGGCTCCGACGACCCCGAACTCGAAGCCGAGGCCGTCGCCGACGACTAGCTATTTTATCGGACCCGCCGTCAGTCTCGGACGTGCCTCACCCGACCCTGCTCTCCAGCACGCTCCGACGGCTGACGGTCGCGGTCTCGCTCGTCACGTCGACGCTGTTCGCGGCACTCGCGGCGGCGATTCTGTTTCCCCAGTCGGCCATCTGGACGTGGGCGCTCCTGTTTTTCCTGCCCATCTTCTGGGTGCACTGTTACGTCCCCGGCTACGTCTCGTACAGTCCGACCTCGTTCGGTCGCGTCCGCGAGGTGGTCACGTCGCCGGGGGCGGTCCGCGACTGTGTCGTCTGCGGCGAGGCCGACGACCGGGGCGTCGTCCGGGCGTTCAGCACGCAGTTCGTCGTCGCGGGCGTCCCGCTTTCGACGACCGACCGCGGGGAAAACGAGTACTGCACGCGCTGTCACGCGGTCGAGTTCTCGCCGACCGACGAGGCGGCGCGTGGCGAACGCGAGGTCGCGGAGTCGGAGGGCGGCCCGGGGGAATCCGCAGAACTGAACGGCTGAAGTCGGTTCAGTCGACGTACTCGTCGATGAGCGGCGCGAGTTTTGCTTTCGTCTCGGCGGGGATGGCCTCGTCGGGGGTGTTGATGGTCCCGTCGAGCGCGGTGTGGCTGTCGGTCTCGTGGCCGTCGGGAATCTTGCGGATGGCGGCCTCGACGGTCTCCTTGATGGCCTCCTCGTTGGCGGCGGCGTTCTTCAGCACCTCGTCGAGGGTGACTTCGCTGTCTTCTTTCCAGACGTCGTAGTCGGTGACGCCGGTGATGGTCGCGTAGGCCATCTCGGCCTCGCGGGCGAGTTTGGCTTCCGGGATGGTCGTCATGCCGATGACGTCCCAGCCCTGCGCGCGGTAGTGCTCGCTTTCGGCCTTCGTGGAGTACGACGGGCCCTCGATGCAGACGTACGTGCCGCCCGCTTGGACCTGTGCGTCGGTCGCCTCCGCGGCGGCCTCGGCGAGGATGGAGACGAGTTCCTCGTCGTACGGCATCGCGAAGGGCTGGTGGACGACGATGCCCTCGTCGAAGAACGTCAGGGGGCGGTGTTTCGTGCGGTCGTAAATCTGGTCGGGGACGACCAGCGTCTGGGGCGGCAGGTCCTCTTTGAGGCTCCCGACGGCGTTGCTGGCGAGGACGTGGGTGACGCCGAGTTGCTTCAGCGCGAAGATGTTCGCGCGGTAGGGGAGCGTCGTCGGCGAGTGCTGGTGGTCCGGGCCGTGTCGCGGGAGGAAGACGACCTCGCGGCCGGTGTCGCCGAACTCGCCGACGACGGGCGTCGTCGAGGGCTCGCCGAACGGTGTCTCGACGGGTTCCTCGCGGGTGTTCTCCAGCGGGAGCGCCTCGTAGATACCGCTACCACCGATAAATCCGATTTTCATACTCGAAGGTCGGGCAGGGCGCACAAAATCGTGGCGAATCCGGGGCTACACCACGACGCCGTGGTCCAAGAGGTAGATGAGCACCGACAGCGCGGGCACGCTGAGGAGCGTCGTCGCGAAGACGGCCGCGGAGACGAACTCGGCGAGCGAGGTGGCCGAACCGGTCCCCGAGGCGTCGCCGAACTCCGCGACGAGGATGAGCGGTGTGACCGCGGCGGGCATCGCGGATTCGAGGACGAACGTCCGCGCGACTGTCGGGTCGCCGAAGCCGGCGACGAGCGCGACGCCGACCGCGACCGCGGGCGCGACGACGATCTTGAGCGCGGCGACGACGCCGACCTCCGAGAGCGTCGAGCCGAGGTCGGCCCCCGCGAGCTGGATGCCGAGAATGAGGAGCATCATCGGAATCGACGAGTCGCCGACGAGCCTGAGCGTCTCCATCGCGGGGACGCCCGTCGGCGGGACGACGCCGAGCCAGCGGGCCGCGAGCGCGGCGACGACGGCGTAGACGAGCGGGATGCGGACGATGCGTTCGAGGCCGACGCGCCACCCCGGCGCGCCGCCGTCGCGATCGGCCCCGCGACCGGCGATGTACACGCCTAACGTGTAGACGAGGACGCTCTGGACGGCGAGATAGACGACGGCCGTCGAGCGGCCGGTGTCGCCGAAGGCGAACGAGCTGACGGGGATGCCGTAGTTCCCGGAGTTCGGAAAGGCGGCGACGAGGACGAGCGCGCCGAGGAGGGGTTCGGAGACGCCGGCGAGTCGGGCGACGCCGCCCGCGACGAGGAGCATGGCGACGTGGTAGGCAACGACGCCGGCGGTGATGGTCGCGAGCGTCTTGCCGGCGAGTTCGGTCGTCGCGAGGCTGTAGAACACGAGCACCGGCGCGAGGACGTACACCGTCACCGTGTTGAGCGGTTCGGGGTCCACGTCGCGGACGCGCCCGAGGAGAAAGCCGACCGCCCCGATGGCGAGAATCGGGAGAAGTGCGCTGACGAAGATAGAAAACAGCGACATGCGCGTGCCGACGAGCGTCACGCAAACGAACGTTTCGCTTCGAGTGGGTCCGGACGGCAGTCGGACGCGGGCGCTCGGAGAGAAAGCCGAGACTGGGGGTCGAAGCCGACCGCCCGAACGAGCGCGAAGTCGAACGACGCCGAAGCAACCGACGACCGTCGGGCGGACCGAACGAGTCCGCGTTCAGGCCCCGACGCCGTCGTTTTCGAGGAGTCGCCACGCGCCGTCGCCGGTGGACTCGACGTAGCCGCGGCGCTCCATTTCGGACATGACTTCCGGCATCCGGTCGGGTTGGGCGATCTCCATCTCGATGCGGTCCACGTCGTGGAACTCGGCGAGGTAGTGACGGACGTCGTCGAGTTCGAAGGTGTCGTCGTCGGCTTTCGCCATGACGCCCGAGGTGAGGTCTATCATGTCCTCGATGAAGTTCCACGGGTAGACGACCCACGCCCACTCCTCGAGGCGCTCGCCGACGTAGTCGGGTTCGAACTCGCTGGTCTGGAGGAGTTGGAGCGTCGCGGTCCGGACCTCACCCGCGTTGCGCTCGTTGACGTACTCGTGTGCGCGCTTGATGGAGCCGCCGGTGTCGGCGATGTCGTCGATGATGAGGACGTCTTTGCCCTCGACACTACCCTCCGGCATCGGGTAGCGGACCTCCGGCTCGTTCGACTTCTGGGCCGTCCCGACGTAGTGTTCCATCTTCAGGCTCGTCAGGTCGTCCAGCCCGAGGAAGTCACAGATACACCGGCCCGCGAACCAGCCGCCGCGGGCCAACGCGACGATGACGTCGGGTTCGAACTCGGATGTCTTGACCTCGTCCGAAACGTCGCGGCAGAGGCCGTAGATGTACTCCCAGTTCGTGATAGTACAGTTAAACTCGTCGGGGAGGTCGCCCATATCTTCTGTTCACCGTGCGTACTGCCGCGCCTGACGCCCTTTAATCTGTACGACTCGCCCCGCCCGTGTGTCGGCGTGCCAAAACCGCTCGAACCGGGGTTATTCGGCGACTAACCGGACGACCTCTCGTTCAGGCAGACAGTAACGTGTGTTAACGAGGGGCATAGTTATGTCGAGTGCCGGAGTATGCGGATTTGTAGGTGAAACAGAATGCACACGTGTGGTAACTGTGGTGAGTTCGTCTCCCGCGACTTCGTTCGCGTCTTCGGCAACGACATGGACGAGGTCGTCGGGTGTCCCAGCTGTATGAACATGCGCGAAGTGATGCAGGGCGACGGTGCGGCTCAAACGAGCGGCCGCGTCCGGTGGACCCGCGCGTGAATCGGTCGCGGTCGACCAACTCGCGCCCGAACCGCGCCCGCTCGTATCGCCCTCCTCCCTTCTCACACGACCCGACCGCCGACCCGCTGGTTTGATACATCGTCGTGTAGTGCGCCTTCCCATGGATAGCCGACGCGCCCTCCTCGTCGACGCTTTCACGACCGAACCGCTGTCCGGCAACGCGGCCGGGGTCGTCCCCGACGCCGACGGCCTCGACGCGAAACAGATGCGCGCCATCGCCGCCGAACTCGGCGCGAGCGAGACGGCGTTCGTCTGCTCGTCGGCCGCCGCGGACCGCCGTATCCGCTATTTCACGCCGCAACAGGAAGTCGACCTCTGCGGGCACGCGACCGTCGCGGCCCACGCCCACCTCGCGGCCGAGCGCGACCTCGAACCGGGCACGCACACGCTGGAGACGAACGTCGGCACCCTCGACATCGAACTCGGCGACCTCGGCGAAGTGTGGATGACGCAGAACGCCCCGACGGTGCGCCCGCTCGAAACCGACTACGACCGCCTCGCGGCGGCGCTCGGCGTCGACGACGCCGCCCTCCGCGACGTTGGCGCGGACCTCCCCGTCGCGGTCGCCTCCACCGGGCTTCCCTTCCTCATCGTCCCGGTCAACTTCCTCGAACACCTCTCGGGTGCGGACCCCGACGACGCCGCCATCGCCGACCTCGCCGCAGACCACGACGCGGCGGGCGTCTACGCCTTCACGTTCGACGCCATCGACGGCGACTCCACGCTCCACGCGCGGTGTTTCGCGCCCGGTATCGGTATCTCCGAGGACCCCGCGACCGGCACCGCCGCCGGTGCCTGCGGCGCGTACCTCCGGCAAGTCGGCGCGTTCGACTCCGTGCCGGACGAACTCCGCATCGAACAGGGTCACTTCGTGGACCGGCCGGGAACCGTCCGCGTGCGGGTCGGCGCGGAGATACGCGTCGGCGGCCGGGCGGTGCAGTCGCTCGACGGCGAAATCGTCGTTCCGGAGTTCGCAGACGACGACATCATCGAAGCCTGAACTGCCGGTCTGAAAACGAGTCGGTGCGAGACGAGACGAGAGGAGTCGAGATTCGACGGCCCGCGACGGTGGGGGCCTCAGCCGATGTAGCGGAGGTCGTCGTCGCTGGCGATGGTTCCCTGCTGTTGCTGTTGCATCTCCTGAATCTTCGCGGCGACCTCCTTCATCTCCTCCGCGCGCTCTTCGAGCGACTCGAAGTCGACGCTGAACTGGAGGAGGTCCTGTAAGACTTCGATAACGACCTGCGCGCTCTGGGGGTCGACGAGGTAGCCGCTCGTCTCGCCCATCAGACAGGTCGCGTCGAGCCCGCGGCGGCCGCCGAGGCCGAGAAGCAACCCGGAGACGCCGACGACGCCGCCGGCGGGTTCGTCCTCGCGGAACTCGATGCCGGCGTCTTCGAGTTCGTCGAGACGGGACTCGTCGGCGACGGCCCCGAGCACCGAGGGCTCGTCGACGAGTTCGCCGGTCGGGACGCCGCCCAGCGCGAACAGGCGCTCGACGCCGAACTCCTCGGCGATGTCGAGAAAGGCGTCGGTGAGGTGGTAGTGACCCTCGTTCGACTGGGCCTGGTGGTCGCCCGTGAGGAGGAGGAGGTCCGGCCCCTCGCCGGGCGTCTCGACGGCGTGAATCGCGACGTGGGTCAGCTCGGCGACGCCCTCGTCGATGGTCACCTGCGGCGGGAACACGTCGGCGTAGACGCGGCGGACCAGCGTGGCCGCCTCGAACTCCTCCAGCAGGTGCTCGACGGCGAGTTTGCCGACGTTCCCGACGCCCGGTAGCCCCTCGATGAGCACGGGGTCGGTGAGGTCGACCTCCTCGACAGCCTCGATTTCGATATCGTCCATGCACGTAGTGGCGGACGCGCCGGTTAAGAGAGCGTCGGTAGCCGGAGCCGGCTACTTCTCGGCGAGGTGGCGCTTCCGCGCGCGGCGGTACTCGCCGTAGGGGTCTTCGGGATTGTAGGGGGCGGGCGCGCTGTTCTCCGTGGGTGCGCCGCACTCCGGACAGGTCTCGGAAAGCGAGTACACCGGGCGGTCGTGGCGGCCGCGCCACGCGCTACACACCCGGATGTCCGATTTCATGCGATTACTCTTCGTCGCCGCTGCGTTCGCGGTGGTACTCCGCGGTCCCGCCCGCGGCCTCGATGACCTCGCGGGCGCGAGCGACGCTCGATTCGAGCTCCGTCTCGGCGGTCTTGTAGTCGGGCGCTTTGACCTTGACGCGGTACTCGGGCGCGCCGACGTACGTGACAGACAGCTCGATTTCGTCGCCGATTTCGCCGTCGCCTTCGGCGGCTTTCAGGGCTTCCTTCACGTCGTCGACGCCGTCGCCCGCGGGCGAGCGCAGGTCGACGTAGCCGGTGACGTTGACGTAGGGCACCGACACGTTCTGACGCGCGGTCTCGACGATGGCTTCGAGCTCGTCGTCGCCGAGTTCGACGCCTTCGAGCGCCTCGAGACCGTGAATCGCGGCCTGCTCGAAGCCGTCGTAGAGCGACTCGAACTCGGCGAGCAGGGCGTTGGCGATGGACTGGTAGCGGTCGTCGGCGATGTCCTCGCCGAACGCCAGCGCCATCCACTTGTCGGCCTTCTGCTCGTTTTTCCACTCCTGAATCTTCTCTTTGCGCTGGTGCTCGTTGACGTCCTTGATCGAGAGGTCAATCTGCTGGGAACTCTCGTTGACTTCGAGCACTTTAGCGACGACTGTCTGTCCCTCGCGGACGTGGTCGCGAACGTTCTTGATCCATCCGCTGGCGACCTCGCTGATGTGGCAGAGGCCGCGTTTGTCTTCGTACTCCTCGAGGTCGACGAAGACGCCGAAGTCCGCGATATCGTCTACCTTTCCGACGACGAGTTCGCCGGGGTCAGGCCATCCGCTGTACTTCATACGAGGTCCTCCGGGGAGTTACGCCTCAAGTTCGTCGCTGTCGCGACGCTCGACCGTCTCGAGGACCTCGCCGTGGAACTCGGCGTTGCCGCCGGTCGGCGTGGCGAGGGTCGTCCCGCAGACGGCGCAGTTGACGACCGAGGAGGCCTTTCCGAAGACGACCTGTTCGTTCTCGCAGTCGCTGCACGCGACCTTGTAGAAGTTTCCTGCCATGATTTACTCCTGGAACTCCAGGCGACCGGCGCGCCAGCCCTCGCGCATGTGGGCCTTGCCGCAGTCGGAACAGATGTACTTCAGGTGGGTCTTCTTCGTCGGCTTGTCGCCACCGGGAACCTTGGAGAACTTCCCGGCGTTACCGATAGTGGCCTTGCCGCGTCGCGTCTGACGGGCGTTCCACTTCATCCCGGTCGGGCGTCCCGTCCGGACTTTCTCCACTTCGTGTTCGTGGTGACCCTTGCAGTTCGGGCAGTACGTGTTGAAACGGCGTGGCATCTGCATAGATATCGACCTTGTGGTGGGTTTTGGTGTGGCCCGTTAAAACCCGTTTGGTTCGACGCGGCCCCTGAACCCGCCGGGACCGGGCGTTTGCCGTGTCACGTGTGGGCAGGCCACGGTGAGGGCGACCGCGAGGCGTTCGTCTCGCGGGGCACGCCCGAAGCCGAAGCGATTAAGCGGTGACTGTGCCAATCCCGGCACATGAAGAAGCTCATCATCCACGGCGACCCCGGCGTCCGGCGCGACGGCGTCATCGAGTACGACGGCGAGGAGTACGTCCTGTTTTCGGTCGACCGACAGGGCGACTGGCACGGCCCCGACCGCGTCCAGCTGTGGTGTACCGTCGGCACGGAAGACGAGCGCGAGGCGTTCGAAAAGCGCGAGTTCGTCCCGCACTGGCTCGACACCGAGGGCGTCGAGGCCGAGGCCGTCGAGGTCGTCCGCGAGCGCGGCGCGGCCTAAGGTAGTCTCGCTTCTTCTACCTCGTAGACCGCGACCGACCCCGACTGGTGGACCGGCGTCAGCCACGCCACGTCCGTCTCTATCTCCCCATAGCGGGTGCGCTCGCCCGGCCCGACCCACACGTACTGCACGTCGTACTGCTCTACGAGCCGCGCTCGCGTCGACTCGTCGCCGACGTACATCGCGTCCACATCGCGCACGCGGTCGTAATATGCGTCGGGGCCGCGATAGCCGATTTCGTGCGCCCAGCCGGCGACCGTCGGCACGCCCGTCAAGCTCGATTCGGGGTTCCCGCGCCAACCGTACATGACGGTCTCGCGGTCGTCTGTCACCGTCTCGGACCACGTCGTCCCCGGCGCGGTGAGCATCGTCGGATTGCCCTCGACGGTCTCGTCGAGCCACGCGATGGCCGCCGACTCGTTTCCGTGCCGCCACTCCGCGAAGGCCGTCGCGTCCAGCGTCGCCGCCTCTCTGGGCGAGCCGGTGTGGTCGGCGACGGCCAGCCCCCCGTACACCGACGTGGAGGCGACGAGAAGGACGACGAAGCCGACGCCGACGGCGCGGACCGCGCCCCCGCGGACGCCGAGGTCGACGCTCGGGAGCGACGTGTCGCTCGCGGCGACCGCGTCGCCGACGAAGCCGGCCAGCACGGCCCCCATCGCGCTCCCCCAGAGCACCCACACCTGCATGTACGTCTTGAACACCGTGTTCATCCGGCCGGGGCCGGCCTGCTCGTTCACGTAGACGAGTTCGACGAGCGTCACGAGGCCCGCGCCGGCGACGACGAGCACCGTCTCGAACCGCGGGTCGTCGGCGAATCGGAGGAGCACCCAGCCGACGGCGACGAGGGGCGCGACGAGCGCGAGCGCGGCGAACGACTGGACGGCCGCGACGACGGTCAGCGCCGCGAAGCTCCCGATGAGGACGGCCCACTCGCGCCCGCCGAGTCCGTCTCGGGAGCCGAGGCGGCGGACGTAGTAGCCCGCGAAGGCCGCGAGAAACGCCCCGTGGACGAGCGCCAGCGCGCCGAACCCGCTTCGCTGGTCGGGCGACAGAAGCTCGACCGTCCGGGCGCTTCCCCCGCCCGCGACCGCGCCGAGGAGGAACGGACTCGCGAGGGCGGCGGCGGCGACGCCCGCGAGCCCGACCGCCGCGACCGTGCCGACGAGGCGGGCCACTTCACCGGCGACTGGGCTGTCGCCGACGACCGAGCGAACGCGCTCCCGACCGGGAAATAACGTCCACGGGCGCGCGGGTGCAAAGACCATCCCGAGGAACAGCACGCCGAACACCGACGGGAAGCTCCACGTGTCGACGACGACCTGGAGCGCGCCGACGAGCGTCGTCGCGGCGACGAGGAGCCGGCGCTCGCCGACGGCCTCCTCCGGCGACCGGAAGTACGCGAAGGCGAGGCCGGCCGCGAGGAGCAGAAATGGCGTGCCCATCATGTGGGCGTGGAGGTCGCCGTTGAGCCACGCGAAAAGCGGGAACTCGTTGATAGTGCCCGGAATCACGCGGCTTGCGTCCCAGTACGAGAAACTCGACGTGCCCCCGAGCACCTGCGAGACGGTGTACTGCGAGCGCTCGGCGACGGCCTGCGCGACGGGGCGGCGGAGCCCCTCGGGGAGCGCGGCGAGGAGAAAGCGCCCCGCGGTGACGAGGTTGCTGGCGAAGCCGACGAAGAACGCCGAAAGCAGGCCGGCGAGCCGACCGTTCGCGCCCGAGGCGGCCGCGACGCCGCGTCCGAGTTCGAACGCCGCGGTGACGAGGAGGCCGAAGAAGCCGGCGAGCGCGAGGTTGTAGGCGAACGCCGGGTCGGTGCCGGTGAGCCGCGCGAGGAGAATCGACACGAGGTGGCCGCCGTAGTAGTAGCGGACCGGCTCGCCGGCGAACCACATGTCCTCCGGCGGGAGGACCGACGCGCGGGCGAGCGACTGGAGGAGGCCGAAGTCGAGGAACTTCTCGCCGCCGCCGGCGTGGACCGCCGGGTCGAGCGCGCGGAGCGAGACCGCGAACAGGAAGGCGACGAGGAACACCGCGGCCGCCCCGGCCACGGCGCGCCGGTCGACGTCGAGGCCGGGCGCGAGCCGGAGGTCGCCGCGGCGGAGCGCGCCGCGTTCGAGGCCGGCGACCGCGGACGCGACGAGGAGCGTCCCGACGCCGGCGACGAGGGCGGCGGGACCGAACGAGAGGTGGCCGACGTAGTAGGCCGGGAGGGTCAACGCGACGAGCGAGACGGGGAGGGCGAATCCGGCACCGCGACCCGGAAGCCGTCGGAACAGGCGGGCAGAGAGTGGAAGGCCGACCGCCCAGAGGGCCGCGAACAGCAGTAACCACCGGACGACGAGGGCGTACTCCATCTGTCCGATGACTGCGCCGCAGGTGCAATACGTTTTGTGATGGCCGGTGCGTCACAGAGCGGTTCGCTTTTTACCCCATTGAGTGAATGGTCGTGCATGTCGCAGTCTGTCGGGGTGGTGGTCCCCGCCTATCGGCCCGACCCCGAGCGTCTGGTCCCCTACGTCCACGCCCTCGTCGAGGCGCTGGACCCGGATGCGGTCCGCGTCGAACTCGACGCGCCGCGGTCCGAGACGCTCGACGCCCTCGACGCCCTCCCCGCCGTCGCCGACGTGAACGCCGTCGACGCCCGCCGTGGCAAGGGCGCGGCCATCACCGCCGGGTTCGAGTCGCTCCGCACGGACGTCCTCGCGTTCGCCGACGCCGACGGGAGCACGCCGGCCGCGTCGATGGCCGACGTCGTCGCCGCCGTCCGCGACGGTGCCGACCTCGCCGTGGGGTCGCGCCGCCACCCGAAGGCGACTGTCGCCTCCCACCAGACGGTCGCCCGGCGCTACCTCGGCGACGGCTTCGCGTGGCTGGCCCGCCACCTGACCGAGGTCCCGCTGTACGACTACCAGTGCGGCGCGAAGGCTGTCACCGCCGCGGCGTGGAACGACGTTCGGACCCACCTGTACGAGTCGGGGTTCGCGTGGGATATCGAACTCATCGCCGTCTCGGGCGCGTTCGGCCACCGCGTGGCCGAGGTGCCGGTCGTCTGGGAGGACCAGCCCAACTCGACGGTCTCGCCGGTCGACACGACGGTCAAGATGGCCCGCGGGCTCCTCCGGTCGCGCCACCGCGCCCGGACGATTCGCGAGGACCGCCTCCACGAGCTCCTCGACGCTCGGAGCGACGAGCGGAGCCTCGTCGAGCGGTTCTCGGCGGAGGTCACGGATGACTGACCGCCTCTCGGAACTCGCTTCCGGCGTCCGGTTCGGGAAGTTCGCCTCCGTGGGTGCAATCGGCGCGGTGTTCGACCTCTCTCTGAGCAGTCTCCTCATCGTCTCGTTCGGCGTCGCCAACGAACTCGCGAAGCTCGCCGGCGCGGAGCTCGCAATCGTCGTCATGTTCGTCATCAACGACCGCTGGACGTTCGCGGGGGCCGGCTCGGACCTGCTCACCGCGAAGGTGCGTCGCTTCGTGAAGTCGAACCTCGTGCGGAGCGGCGGCCTCCTCGTGCAGGTGCTCGTCGTCCGGGCGCTCGGCGAGGTTCCGCTGTCGATTCCGGTCGCCGGTCTCGACCTCTGGGAACTCATCCCGCTCCCCCTCGCTATCGGCGCGTCGATGCTCCTGAACTACGTCGCAGAAAGCCTGTTCACGTGGCGCATCGCGGCCCGTTCGAGTCAGGGCGACTCACGGTGAAAATTGACACACGGCTCCCGAAACAGAAGTCTTAACAATAGCAGACTCGTTTGTTGATTCAGCGGGATGGGATAGCCAGGAGATTCCGCCGGGCTCATAACCCGGAGATCGGTAGTTCAAATCTACCTCCCGCTATGGTTTTGCCGACCTCAACTCCTGAGCGCCGAGTCTCGGCTCGGCGCGACCCACGAGGTCGGCCTCATAGCACAGTAGATTTGAACCGGGGAGCGTCAGCGACCGGGGTTCAAATCTACCTCCCGCTATTCTCCTGAAACCTACACCCCAAGCAGTGCGGTTTATCGCACTGCGGCGGCCCGTGTTCTGTGGCAATTGCAACAGGTAGTTTGAACGAGAGAATCGAGCGAAGCGAGATTCGCGTCGTTCAACTCTACCGCCCGTTCTCACAGCAGGAGCGACTGCCACCAGTTGACCGCTTTCGAAGGAGATTTTCGCCCCCGAGCCAACGAGAGCACAATGAGCGACCTCGAACGAATCTGCGCGGTCGGCGACGTGCCCGACGACACGACCTTTCTCTTTCGGGTCCGTCCGGCCGCCGACGCCGATGCCGAGGAGCGCGAGGCCATCCTCGTCCGCACCGACGACGGCGTCCAAGGGTGGCTGAACTACTGCATGCACCTGACGCACATCAAACTCGACAAGGGCTCGGGCGCGCCGATGCGCAACGGCGAGGTCATCTGCCAGAACCACGGCGCGTACTTCGAGGCCGACACGGGCTACTGCAACTACGGCCCCTGCGAGGGCGCGGTGCTCGACGACCTCGAACTCACGGTCGACGGCGACCACGTCTTCCTCTCGGACGACGAGTTCGACTACGTCGGACAGGGCGAAATCGAGACCGACCCCGCCGACCGGAGTTCGACTTCGAACGTCGAGTTCTGAGGCCGAGCGCGGCGGAACGACTCAGTTCTGGTTGTCGTCGCTGTCGTCGTTGTCGTCCCCCTCGCCCCCGTAGTGGCGTCGCTCCACGTAGTCGTCGTAGAGCCGCGAGAGGAGTTTCGTCACCGGGCCGTCGCCGACCTCGATGCCGTCGACCGTCTCGACGGGTCGGAGCTCCCACGTCGAGTTCGTGAGGAACGCTTCGTTCGCGCCGCGCACATCGTCGGGCGTGAAGCGCCGCTCCCGAATCGGGATACCCTCCTGTCGGGCGAGGTCGAGGACGACGCGGCGGGTGATGCCCGGGAGGACCGGCCCGTCGAGACTCGGGGTGCAGAGCGCGTCGTCGTCGACGAAAAAGAGGTTGCTCGTCGCGCCCTCGGTGACGTAGCCGTCGGCGTCGAGCATGAGCGCTTCGTCCGCGCCGGTGACGCGGGTTTCGACGCGGGCGAGGATGCCGTTGAGGTAGTTGTGCGTCTTCGCCCCCGCGGGGAGCGACCGGTCGGGAGTGCGCCGGGTCTTGACCGTCTGGACCGACGCGGGGCCGTCCCACACGGGGTCGGAGCCGCGGCCGCCGCGGGCGAGTGGCTCCGCGATGACGACGACGCGGGGGTCGACCGCCTCGGCCGGCGTGAGGCGGCCGCCCTGACTGCCGCGGGTGACGGAGAGCCTGACGTACGCCTCGTCGAGGCCGTTCGCCGCCAGCGTCTCGTCGATTCGCGCGCGCAGGTCGGCGTCGGACAGGCCGTGGTCCATCCCGAGCGCGTCGCACGTTTCGGCGAGTCGGTCGGCGTGGGCATCCCAGTGGAACACCTCGCCGCCGTAGGCGCGGAGCGTCTCGAAGGCCGCGTCGCCGTAGAGGAAGCCGCGGTCCGTGACCGGAATCGACGCCGACTCGGCGGGGACGAGCTCGCCGTCGACGTGGTAGCGAAGCGACCGCCCACCGGCGTCTCCGTCGCCGTCGTCGCTCATCGCTCGCCCTCCCACGCCTCCGCCGCCGGGCCGTCACCCGCGGCGAGCGCGACGAAGTTGCGGACGATGTCCTTCCCCGAATCGGTGAGGATGCTCTCGGGGTGGAACTGCACGCCGACGTGGGGCTTCTCGCGGTGGCGGACGCCCATCACGACCGCGGGGTCGTCGTCCTCGGGACCTCTGTCGTCGTCCGAACCCCCGGCTTCGAACCCTTCTGCGACCGTGTAGGCGGTCACCGCCAACTCGGCGGGCACGTCCTCGTGTTCGACCGCGAGCGAGTGGTAGCGGCCGACCTCGATTCGGTCTGGAAGCCCGGAGAAGACGCCCGCGCCGTCGTGTTCGACGAGCGAGGGCTTCCCGTGGACGACGTGGGGCGCGTGCCCGACGGGGCTTCCGAGGGCGGCACACAGCGACTGGTGGCCGAGACAGACGCCGAGCGTCGGGTAGTCGAGGTCGCGGAAGACAGAGACCGAGACGCCGGCCTCCGCGGGGGTGCCGGGGCCGGGCGAGACGACGACCCCGTCGGGGTCGATGTCGCGGATGTCGTCGGCCGAGACCGCGTCGTTGCGATAGACGAGCACGTCGTCCGACCCGTCTCCCCTCCCGTCCGCGCTTTCGTCCCGCGCCTCGGCGACCGCCTCGCCGACGTACTGCACGAGGTTGTAGGCGAACGAGTCGTAGTTGTCGACGACGAGGATGCGCGTCATCGTTCGGCCTCCACGGCCATGCTCGCGCGCTCGCCGAGCGCCTCGTCGATGGCGGTGACGAGCGCCCGCGCCTTCGCCAGCGTCTCGTCGTACTCGTCTTCGGGGTCCGAATCGTGGACGATGCCCGCGCCGACGCGGAGGTGGTACTCGTCTCCGAAGCGGACGAGCGTCCGGATGACGATGTTCAGCACGGCGCGGTCGTCGAAGCCGACGGCGAACATGCTCCCGGTGTAGGGGCCGCGCCGGGTGGCTTCGAGTTCGTCGATAATCTCCATCGTCCGGGGCTTCGGCGCGCCCGTGATGGTCCCCCCGGGGAAGACGGCGGCGACGGCATCGGCCAGCGAGGTCCCCTCGCGTCGGGTTCCCTCGACCAGCGAGACGAGGTGCATCACCTCGGAGTAGCGGTCCACCCGGCGGTACTCCGTCACCTCGACCGACCCGTATTCGGAGACCTTCCCGAGGTCGTTGCGTTCGAGGTCGACGAGCATCGCGTGCTCGGCGCGCTCTTTCTCGTCGGTCGTCAGGTCGACCTCCAGCGCGTCGTCCTCCTCGGGCGTCGCCCCCCGCGGGCGGGTGCCGGCGATGGGTTCGGTGACGAGGCGGTCGCCCTCGACGCGCAAGAGGAGTTCGGGGCTGGCGCTCACGAGGTCGACGCCGGGGCGTTCGAGCAGTCCCGAGTACGGCGCGGGGTTGACCTCCCGGAGCGCCGCGTAGGCGTCGACCGGGTGGACCGCGGCGGGGGCGACGAGTCGCTGTGAGAGGTTCGCCTGAAACGTGTCGCCGTCGCGGATGTACCGCTTCGCGGCGCGGACTCGGTCGGCGAACGCCTCGCGGCCGGGGGCGCTCTCGAACGTCGCCTCGTCGGCCTCGACGGGCGCAGAGACGAGTTCGGGGTCGCCCTCGACGGCTTCGACGGCGAGGTCGGTCGCCCGACCCCGCGCCTCGTCGTAGACGGCGTCGAGGTCAGCGCCGTCCTCGACGGCGGGACAGCAGGTGACGCGGAGCGTCGTCTCGCCGTCGTCGGGCCGGGGTTCCGCCCACGACGCCACGAGGTCGTACAGGCCGAGTTGCAGGTGCGGGAGTCCCCGGTCATCGGTCGTGTGCTCGGGGAGTGATTCGAGCTCGCGGGCCGCGTCGTACGAGAGCCAGCCGAACAGGCCGCAGGGGTACGGCACGTCGCAGTCGCCGCGAGCGAGCGTCTCCGAGTCGGCGAGCGATTCGAGCGCGGCGAGACTCGGCGCGGCGTCGTCGCCGGGGTCGCCCCAGTCGTCGTCGGTCGGGTCGTCAGCGGTCAGGCGCTCCGCGGGGTCGACGCCGAACGCGCCCCAGCCGGGTTGCCCGCCGGTCGTCTCGTAGAAGAAGCCGCCGGAGTCCCGACGGGCGCGTCGGTACGCGTCGAAAGGGTCCGAGACGGCGACACGGACCTCGACGGGGACGCGCGCGCCGGCGGGCGCGACCGCGGCGGTCGCGCGAAAGTCGTCGCGGTCGGTGACGACGGTCGGTGCGGTCATTACCCACACCAGTCCGTCCGCCGGGTAAACGGTTTCGTGACGCGTCACCGGAGCATCGAGCGCGGTCGCCGGCCGGGAGAGAACTCGTCTCGGTCGCTTCCGAACGCGCGTCGGTTACGCCTCGCCGGCGCGGTCGATCCAGCGCTGGACCCGCTTCGGCGAGACATCGATTTCGTCGCCGACCTCGTCGGCGTCGGCCGCGGCGAGGTCCGCGACGGTCTCGATGCCGATCTCGGAGAGGCGCTCGGCGTACGCCGGGCCGATGCCGCGAACCGTGTCGACGGTCGGCGCATCTCCGTCTTCGGATTCTGCTTCCTCGTCTTCGTCGTCGGTCTCTTCGGCTTCGGGTTCGTCGAGTGCTGGCTCGGCTTCGTCCTCGGATTCGTCGAGTGCTGGCTCGGCTTCGTCCTCGGTTTCGCCGTCGTCGCCCCCGTCTTCGGCTTCCGCTTCGGTCTCTGCTTCGACCTCCGGTTCGGCCTCCTCGATGGCGTCGGCCGCTACTTCGGCGTCGTCGCGGGTGTCCTCGTCGTCCGTGTGGGACTCGGCGTCGGCCTCGGGTTCGACCGCATCGTCGGCCGCTTCTTCGGCTTCTTCGGCCGGTTCGTCCGCCGATTCCGCCTCGTCGACAGGTTCCTTCACCGCGGCCTCGGCCTCGACGTTCGGTTCCTCGCGCTCGGTTCTGGTGTCGCGTTCGACCGTAACGGTCGCCGTGTCGTCACGTCCGTCTGTCGAGGACGACGACGAGGTGCCACCAACGAGGGATTCCCAGAGCGACGAAATAGTGTCAAGCAAGCCCATGTTACCTTCTCCTATGCAATCCCGTTATTTAAAAACCGGCGGCCTCAGTCGCTCTCGAGGTGGCTCCGGAGCGCGGCGTTCATCGCCTCGACGGGCGCGTCGCGGCCGGTCCACAGCTCGAACGCTTCGACGCCCTGCAGGAGGAGCATCCACGCGCCGTCGATGGTGACCGCGCCGGTCGCGGCCGCCTCGCGGAGGAGTCGGGTCTCCAGCGGCGTGTAGACCGCGTCGAGCACGGCGAGGCCGCCGTGGAGATAGTCAGCCGGGACAGGCGTCTCGTCGGGCGATTCCATCCCGACGCTCGTCGCGTTGACGAGGACGTCCGCCTCCCGAATCCGGTCGCGCGTGTCGAGTCCGCCGCCGGTCGCGCCGGGGACGGCCGCGGCGAGTTCGACCGCGCTCTCGGCGGTCCGGTTGGCGACGTGAACCGACGCGCCGGCGTCGGCGAGGGCGAACGCGGCGGCGCGGCCCGCCCCGCCGGCACCGACCACCACGGCGTCCGCTCCGTCGAGGTCGACGCCGTGGCGGTCGAACGCCCGCGTGACGCCCGCCGCGTCGGTGTTGTAGCCCGTCGGCGTCTCCGCGCCGAAGTCGATGGTGTTGACAGCGCCGATGCGCTCGGCCAGCGGGTCGGGGTCGACCAGTTCGAGCACGTCCTGTTTGAACGGGATGGTGACGTTCAGCCCCGAGACGCCGAGGGCGTCCGCGCCGTCGACGGCGGCCGCGATGTCGTCGCGGGCGGGTTCGAACGTGACGTACCGCGCGTCGAGGCCGGTTTCCCCGTAGGCCGCCTCGTGCATCGGCGGCGACAGCGAGTGGCCGACCGGGTTGCCGACGAGACCGTACACTTGCATGGGCGGGTGGTGTTTTGCCGTCGATATAACTCGCCCGTCCGCGTCGGATTCCGCCGGGACCCGACGGCCCCCGCGCGGGGTCGCCCCGTATCGCGCCCGCGATTGTCGGGGACTCGCTGTGTACCGGCGCGCTTTTGGTCTCCCGTTGGTCTACTCCCGCGTATGTCGGCACTCGCAACCCTGCTTTCCTTCGATACCGCGCTCCTCGTGGCGGGTATCGTCGCGCTCTACCTCGGGGCCGAAGCCCTCGTCGAGGGCGCGTCTCGGCTCGCCATCGGTCTCGGCCTCCGGGCGGCCATCGTCGGTGTGACCATCGTCGCGTTCGCGACGACCACCCCCGAACTGTTCGTCGCGGTGCTGAGCGGGTTGGGCTACAGCGCCGACCTCGGTCTCGGCGCAATCGTCGGCTCGAACATCGCCAACATCGGCCTCGTTCTCGGCATCTCGGCGCTCATCCGGCCGATGGGCGTCTCGACGACGACGCTCCGACGACACGTCCCGTTCATGATCGCCGCGGCGGTCGCGCTCGTCGCGCTCGGGATGGACGGAAACCTCAGCGCCGTCGACGGCGGCGTCCTCTTGGTCATCCTCGTCGCGTTCACGGGCTACCTGCTGTACCGCGCGCGGTCGGCGACGGCCGACGCTCTCGGCACGGACGAAATCGACATCGAGGACGAAGACGAGGTGTCGGCGCAACTCAGAGACGTGGTCTACCTCGGTCTCGGTCTCCTCCTCCTGTTCGTCGGCTCGAACTGGCTCATTCAGGGCGGACAGGGACTGCTCGAATCCTTCGGGTTCGGTCCGCGGTTCATCGGGCTGACGGTCCTCGCGTTCGGCACCTCACTGCCCGAACTCGCGGCGTCGGTCATCAGCGCGGTCCGCGGCGAGTCGGAGTTCAGCATCGGCAACGTCGTCGGCTCGAACATCTACAACGTCGTCGCCGTCCTCGGTATCCTCGCCATCATGGTCCCAGTGAACGTCCCCGCGAGCACCATCTCGCTGGACTTCCCGGCGCTCCTCGTGTTCACCTTCGGGGTCATTGCCCTGATGCTCCGCAACCGCGACGTGTCCCGTCTCGACGGCGGCATCCTCGTCGGCGGCTATCTCGTCTTCTTCTGGCTCATCCTCCCCTGACGGTCCCCTCCCGGGAGCGTTCGGCCCCCAGTCAGTCGGTCGCCCCGGAGTTCGAAGCACAAGAGCTACCGGCTTCGGCTTCGCGCTTGTAGTGACGATGCTACGACGACTCGGCCACCCGCTGACCGCGGTGTTCGGGGCCGCGCTCCTGACGGTCCCGTGGCTGGCCCTCCACACGGTGTTCGGCGTTGACCTCGCGACCGGCGTCACCGTCGCCCTCAGCGGTATCGCCGTCCTCGGTGCCTCGTTCCTCCTCGCGTGGGGGGCCGAAACCGCCGAGGCCGACGTGCCGCGAGCGTTCGCGCTCGCCATCCTCGCGGTGCTCGCGGTCGCCCCCGAGTACGCGGTGGACGCGCTCTACGCGTGGGAGGCCGGCATCAACCCCGGCTCGCCCGAGTCCGCCGAGGCCGCGAGCCTCGCCGTCGCCAACATGACCGGGGCGAACCGCATCCTCATCGGCATCGGCTGGTCCGCAATCGCGCTTTTCACCGTCTACCGCGCCCGCGACACCGGCGACGAGGCGGTCGAGTCTCGACCCGGCTTCCTCGCGGACGTGGTCCGCCTCGACCACGGCATCGCCACCGAGATTCTGTTCCTCTTCGCCGCGACCGTGTTCGCCTTCTTCGTCCCGCTCGGCGCGGGCATCGGCGCGGTCGATATGGTCGTCCTCGTCGGCCTCTACGCCGCGTACATCTTCGTGGCGATGAACTCGCCGCACGAGGACGAAGAACAGATCGGCGTGCCCGCGTACCTCCAGTCGTACCGGAGACCCAAGCGCATCGCCACGACGCTCGCGCTGTTCGTCTTCTCCGGCGTCGTCATCCTCGCCGCGGTCGAGCCGTTCGCCCACGGCCTCGAAGCGCTGGGGGAGTCGGTCGGCATCCCCTCGTTCCTGATGATTCAGTGGGTCGCGCCGCTGGCGAGCGAGAGCCCCGAACTCATCGTCGTGGCCTACCTCGTCAACAAGGCGCGGGCGACCGCCGGCTTCAACGCGCTCATCTCCTCGAAGCTCAACCAGTGGACGCTCCTCATCGGGACGCTCGTCCTCGTCTACAGCCTCTCTGTCGGCACCTACGCGCCGCTCCCGCTCGACACGCACCAGATGGGCGAACTCTGGCTGACGGCCGCTCAGAGCTACTTCGCCATCGCCATCCTCGTCACGTTCTCCATCAGCCTCCGCGAGGCGGTCGCCCTGCTCGGCCTGTTCTTGGCGCAGTTCGTCTACTCCGTCACCGGACTGGCGGTCACGCTCCCGGTTCCGGGCCTCGGGGCGGTCACCTTCGACGGCCCGACCTCGCTCGTCGGCTTCTCGGTCGTCTATCTGGTCATCGGGACGGCGCTTTTCGTCCGGCGGCGCAGGCAACTCGCCGCGGTCGTCAAGCTCTCTGCCCGGCGCGTCCGCGGCGACCACGGCGCGACCGAGGTCTCGGCCGCGGTCGAGGACTGACCGGCTCCCCTCGCCGCTTCCGACGCCCTTTTCGCCGACCTCGGCTACCCTCGTATCGTGATCGGAATCGTCGTCAGCCGCGCCGACAGCGCATCGGTTCACATCGGCGAGCGCCTGCTCGAACTCGCCGACTGGGACGAACGAACCGACGGGGACCGACCCGACGCCGACGGCGGCGGCACCGTCTTCGCCCGCGACGGCTTCGAACTCCGCGAGTTCGATGCCCTGCACATCGACCTCGACGACCCGGCCGCGGCGTTCGACGCCGACCTCGACTTTCTCGTCGTCGTCTCCCGGCACGCCGGCGAGACCGGCGCGCTCCTGACCGCGCACTTCACCGGGAACTTCGGTCCCGCCGACTACGGCGGCGAGCCGGGGCGATTCGCCCGCGCGTGCCCCAACGCCCAGCGCGCCGTCGTCGAGGCGCTCCGCGACCGCGCGCCCGACGACTACGAAGTCGGCATCGAGGCGACCCACCACGGCCCGACCGAGCCGACGGTCCCCTCGATGTTCGTCGAACTCGGGAGCGACGACGAGCAGTGGGACGACCCCGAGGGAGCCCGCGCCGTCGCGGCGGCCGTCCTCGACATCGAGGGGGTCGCGGCCGACGCGGACCGCCAGCTCGTCGGCTTCGGCGGCGGCCACTACGCCCCGCGGTTCGAGCGCGTCCTCCGCGAGACCGACTGGCGCGTCGGCCACATCGCCGCCGACTGGCAACTCAAGGCGATGGGCGGCCCCGAGACGAACCGCGACGTGCTTCGGCGGGCGTTCGAGGCCTCCGCGGCCGACCTCGCGCTGGTCGACGGCGACCGCGACGACCTCGCGGCCGCCCTCGAAGCCGAGGGGTTCCGGGTCGTCTCCGAGACGTGGGTCCGCGAGACCACGGGCGTCCCCCTCGACCGCGTCGCCGCCCTCGAAGCCGACGTCACGACTATCGACGAGGGCCTCCGCTTCGGCGCGCGAATCGGTGCCGACGACTACGAGGTCGTCTCGCTTCCCGACGGCCTGCTCGGCGAGGCGCAGGGCATCGACCTCGACGCCGCGCTCGACGCCGTCCGCGAGACCACCGTCGCCTTCCACACGACCGAAGGCGGGACGCGCGCGGTGGGCCGCGCCGCCGTCGCGGGCGACGGCTACGACGAACTCGTGTCGCGGCTCTGCGACGTGCTCCGCGAGAAATACGACAGCGTCGTCCGCGACGACGGGGCGGTCACGGCGACGACGCGCGCCTTCGACCCCGCCGCCGCGCGCGAGTTCGGCGTCCCCGAGGGCCCGGCGTTCGGCACGCTCTCGGCCGGACAGTCCGTCGAAGTCGACGGCGAGACCGTCGCGCCCGAAGACGTGTCGAAAGAGCGACTCGTCGAGTTCGTCGTGTAGTCGCCATCGAGACGCGCCCGACCGGTTTCGCCCCGAGAGACGGTCTGTGCCGCGGGCTCACATGTCACGTTTCGCCACGGATCGGCGGCTCGTCAGACAGATGTCTGACGGAAGGGGGAAAGATAATTAGTCGTCCTCCGTAAACCGTCTCCATAAATATGGACTCTATCGTCGGTGACGCAATTGACGAGGCCGAGGCCGAGGCCAAGGACGTGGGGGACGGGTCGGCTCAGGTCGACGGCTCGACCAACATCAACCGGTCCGGGACGATGACTGACGACGAACTGAAAGCGGTTCTCAAAGACCTCCAAACCAACATCACGGTGGTCGGGTGCGGCGGTGCCGGCGGCAACACCGTCAACCGGATGCACGAGGAGGGAATCAAGGGGGCGAAGCTCGTCGCCGCCAACACCGACGTGCAACACCTCGTGGAAATCGGGGCCGACACGAAGATTCTCATGGGCGAACAGAAGACCCAGGGCCGCGGCGCGGGCTCGCTCCCGCAGGTCGGCGAGGAGGCCGCCCTCGAATCCCAAGAGGAGATCTACGACGCCATCGAGGGCTCCGACATGGTGTTCGTCACCGCCGGTCTCGGCGGCGGCACCGGCACCGGCTCGGCCCCCGTGGTCGCCAAGGCCGCCCGCGAGTCGGGCGCGCTCACCATCGCCATCGTCACGACGCCCTTTACGGCCGAAGGCGAGGTGCGACGAACGAACGCCGAGGCCGGTCTCGAACGGCTCCGCGACGTCTCTGACACGGTCATCGTCGTCCCGAACGACCGCCTGCTCGACGCCGTGGGCAAGCTCCCCGTCCGGCAGGCGTTCAAGGTCTCCGACGAGGTGTTGATGCGCTCGGTCAAGGGCATCACCGAACTCATCACCAAGCCCGGTCTCGTCAACCTCGACTTCGCCGACGTGAAGACCGTCATGGAGCGCGGCGGCGTCGCCATGATCGGTCTCGGCGAGTCCGACTCCGAGTCCAAGGCCCAAGAGTCCGTCAAGTCCGCCCTCCGCTCGCCGCTTCTCGACGTGGACATCTCCGGCGCGAACTCCGCGCTCGTCAACGTCACCGGGGGCTCCGACATGAGCATCGAGGAGGCCGAGGGCGTCGTCGAAGAGATTTACGACCGCATCGACCCCGACGCGCGCATCATCTGGGGGACCTCCGTCGACGACGAACTCGAAGGCATGATGCGGACGATGATCGTCGTCACCGGCGTCGAGTCGCCCCAAATCTACGGCCGCAACGGCGAGGTGCAGGCGCAGGCCGAAGAGCGTCTCGAAGACATCGATTACGTCGAGTAGTCGGCGTCGCCGCCCCGTCGGCCGCGGGGGACTCGCTTTCGCTCCCGCGCCCTCGCGGGTTCGATTGCCCGCCGCGTCTCGCTTCCCGCTCGTTCCCGCTCGTTCCCGCTCGTTCCCGTCAAGCGGCGGCACCGGGCCGAACTCGTCGGGGTCACCCCGTTCGCGAGCGCCCGCTCTCCCCGTCGATGCATCAATAGATAGAAAAAGCCCGACGCCTTAGCCCCCAGCAACATGGACGTCAAGTACGACCTGAACAGCTACGTTCGCGTGTTGAAACTCGCGAGCACCCCGTCGTGGCAGGAGTTCTCCCAGATCTCCAAAATCGCCGGCGCGGGTATCTTCCTCGTCGGACTGCTCGGTTTCATCATCTTCGCGGTTATGAGCTTCCTCCCCGGGGGAGTCTGAGATGCCCATCTTCGCCGTAAAGACCACCGCTCGGCAGGAGCAGACGGTTGCGGACATGATCGCGACGAAGGAGTTCGCCGAGATTCACGCCGTCCTCGCGCCCGACTCGCTCACGAGTTACGTGATGGTCGAGGCCGACGACGACGGCATCGTCACGCGCGTCCTCGAAGAGATTCCCCACGCTCGCGGTCTCGTCGAGAGCGGCGGCGCGGTCGGCACCTCCAGCATGGCCGAAGTCGAGCACTTCCTCTCTCCGACGCCGGACGTCGAGGGCATCGCGGAGGGCGACATCGTCGAACTCATCGCCGGCCCGTTCAAAGGCGAGAAGGCGCGCGTCCAGCGCATCGACGAGACGAAAGACCAGGTCACCGTCGAACTCTACGAGGCGACGGTCCCGATTCCGGTCACCGTCCGCGGCGACCAGATTCGCGTCCTCGACTCCGAAGAGCGGTAAGCGTCCGCCCCGACGAGGGTTTCTTCTCTCTCAGTTTCGACTCGACTCGACGCGCGCGACGAGCCGCGCGCCCTCGGTGACTCCCATGTCCCCCGACAGTCCCCGAGGAGCGCCGTCTCGGGCGAGCCGCGTCGCGCCCCATCGCGACTGCAACCCCCCGTCTCGCGTGGGCCTACAGCGCGCCCTGCTCGCGGAGCGTCTCGACGACGCTGTTGAGGTCCGCGTCCGCCTCGACGGCGTCTTTCACGTCCTCGCGGATGCGGACCGCCGAGGAATCGGCGTCGTACGCGCGGACGAACTCGGCGCGGGTGTGCTCGTCGAAGGCGTGTCGAATCGCGAAGTAGCCCTCCGGAACGACGGTCCCACACACTTTGCACTCGTGGCGCTCGTGGTCCACCGTCTGGTGGATGACCGCGTTTTCCACGTCTTCGAACCGACCGTCACACCCTTCGATTCCGCACTTCCACCGGGACATGTTCCCCCCGACGGCCGTGAGCCACAAAACCGTTTCTTCGACCGGCCGCCGTTCGACAAATAGCAACCACTAACTGGTCGCTGACCCGACCGTACCGTGTGAGCGCGACCACGACGACGCGGGTCGATATGCACGTGAAGATTCTCGACGAGCGGGTCGTCTCGCGGGCGAAAGCCCGCGGCATCGACGTGCTCGTCTACGCGCCGCACTTCGTCCGCCTGCCCGACATCCGCGCCCGCGCGGCGCGATTCTCCGACGACGACCTGCTCGTCGTCCCCGCCCGCGAGGTGTTCACGGGGTCGTGGCGCGACCGGAAACACGTCCTCGCGGTCGGCATCTCGGACCCCGTCCCCGACTTCATCACCCTCGACGGGGCCTTCGCGGAGTTCGACCGGCAGGGCGCGGCGACGCTCGTCCCCCACCCCGAGTTCCTGACGGTGAGCCTCACCGCCGAGGACGTGGCCGCCCGCCGCGACGACATCGACGCCGTCGAGACGTACAACACGAAGGCCCTCCCGCGGGACAACCGGCGCGCCCGCGACATCGCCCGTGAGACGGGGCTTCCGGGGTTCGGGTCGTCCTACGCGCACCTCCGCGGCACCGTCGGCGAGGCGTGGACCGAGTTCGACCGCGACATCGACTCCGAGGCGGCCCTCGTCGCCGCGCTCCGCGAGGGGGCAGACCGCCGGGTCGTCCGCCGCACCGGGGGCTCCCACGCGCTCCGCGGCGCGGTCGAGTTCGCCCACCTCGGCTACGAGAACTCGTGGGGGAAGGTCGACCGACTCCTGCTTTCGGGGATGGAGCCGACGCACCCGAACCACATCGCCTACGACGGCCGATTCGACGACGTGAGCGTCTACTGAGTTCGCGGGCAGTCGAACGCTCCGACCGAACGCGCCCGCGCTCCGAAGCCCTCAGAGCACCGCGCTGAACGACGCCGCGGCGTCCGCGAGGGACACGTCGAGCGAAAAGAGGTAGTAGTGGACGCCCGCGAGGACGCCGAGTTCGGCGACTGTGACGATGACGGTCACCGCGTCGGCGTGTTTCGAACTCGTCGCCACGCCGGTCGGCAGGTTGTACTCCTGTGGCGAAAGCGGGTAGAACAGCGCGATGCCGCGCTTCGAGCCGACCATGTCGAGGACGTAGTGGGTGGCGACGCCGATCCAGACGAACTGGAGGTTGCCGAAGACGGGCGGGAACGCGAGGAATATCGCCAACACCGGGAGGTTGTGGAGCGTCTTCCGGTGCTTGCCGAAGGCGGTGTCGACGTCGGGAAACAGTGCGCCGAGCACGACCGGAAGCGACAGCTGACCGATTTTCTGGGCGAGGAGGAACGCCGAGTCGACCGTCGGTTCGAACGACCGCGGGTCCACGGTGAGGATGACGCCGAGCCCGAGCGCCAACAGGATGGCGTTGAGCACGTGTCCCTTCTTGTTCATGGATGCAGACTGGTCCGCCGGGATACAAAGCTTTCCCACGGAACCGACAGACGGCGGCCCTCCGGCCGATTCAGTCGGTCGTCGCGGACTCGATTTCCCCGCGGAGGAGCGCCAGCGCCCCGCGCGCGATCCGTTCTTTCACCTGCGTCCGCGACCCGTCGTATTCGACGCGCTCGACGCGGGCGTAGGAGTCGCCTGACCCCCACGGCGCGGCGAAGGCGACGCCGACGAAGACGGTGCCGACCGGCTTGCCGGGGAGGCCGCCGTCCGGCCCGGCGATGCCCGTCGTCGCCAGTCCCCACGTCGCGTCGGCCACGTCGCGGACGCCGGCGGCCATCTCGCGGGCGACGGGCTCGGAGACGGCCCCGTGTTCGTCCAGCGACTCCCGCGAGACCGCCAGTTCGTGGCGCTTGGCGTCGTAGGAGTAGGTGACGAGCGAGCGGTCGAAGTAGTCGCTAGAGCCGGGCACGTCGGTCAGGAGCGACCCGATGAGACCGCCGGTACAGGACTCCGCGACGGCGACGGTGTGGCCCGCCTCGCGGAGGGCGTCGCCGACGCGGACCTCCTCGGGCGGGTCGGATGCGAACTCGCGCATACGACCGACCACGGGCGGTCGGGACAAAAGCTGACGGGCAGGCGAGCGGCGGGGGTGTCGTCGCGGTCGGCACCGACGCGACCGGGCAAAAGTCCTCCGGCGGTTCCGAGACCGAGAAGTACACAAAGCCCCGCGGTGTCGAGTCCGACATGGACATCGACGTTGAGCCGACGGAGCGACCCGACGCCGACGAAGACGACGACGACGCCGGCGACGATGGGCCGGCCGAAATCGAGGTGGAAGTCACCGACCCCGACGAGGTCACCTCGACCGACACCGAGGACCTCCCTGAGGGAATCGACGCCCCAGACTACGTCCTCTACGGCGGGAAAGGCGGCGTCGGGAAGACCACGATGGCCGCGGCGACTGCGCTCGCCAGCGCGGCCGACGGCACCGCGACGCTCGTCGTCTCCACGGACCCCGCACACTCCCTGTCCGACACGCTCGGCGTGCCGGTCCCGGACAAGCCGAGTCGCATCCGCGAGGAGATTCCCCTCTACGCGGCCGAAATCGACCCCGACGCGGTCATGGAAGGCCCGTTCGCCGGCGGCGACGGCGCGGGCGAGGGCTTCGACGACGAGACCGACTTCGAGACCGGCGAGTACGGGGACGACAACCCCTTCGCCGACGGCGACGCGGACTCCCCGCTCGGCGGCATGGGCGGTGGGATGGGCGGCTTCGAAGACCTCCTCGGCGGCGACGGGCCGATGGGGATGGGCGGGCCGATGCCCGGTGCGGACGAGGCCGCGGCGATGCAACAGCTCCTCGAATACATGGATGACCCGCGGTTCGACCGCGTCGTCGTCGACACCGCACCCACGGGCCACACGCTCCGCCTGCTCGAACTCCCCGAGCTGATGGACTCCATGCTCGGCCGCATCGCCCGCATGCGCCAGCGCTTCTCCGGAATGATGGACAACCTCAAGGGGATGTTCGGCGGCGGCCCCGACGACCCGCAGGCCGGGATGGCGGACCTCGACGACCTCCGCGAGCGCATCGAGCGCCTGCGCGCGGTCCTTCGGGACCCGACGCGGACCGACTTCCGGGTCGTCATGATACCCGAGGAGATGAGCGTCGTGGAGTCCAAGCGGCTCGTCTCGCGGCTCGACGAGTTCGGCATCCCCGTCCAGACGCTCGTCGTCAACCGCGTGATGGAGTCCGTCGAGGACGTGGCAAACGTGGACCCCGAGTGGATAGAGTCGCCCGACTTGGAGAACTGCGGCTTCTGCCAGCGTCGCTGGCAGGTCCAGCAGGACGCGCTCCGCTCGGCGACGAATCTCTTCCGCGGCCGCGACGTCAAGCGAGTGCCACTACTCGCAGAACAGGTACAGGGCGAAGACGCCCTTCGGGTCGTCGCGACCTGTCTCGACTGACGCCGAGACGAACGATTTCGAAGGCCACCGGCGACGTGCTCAGGGGAGCTTTCGCGCGAAGCCGTAGAGCGCGTCGCGCCACGCGTCGGGCAGGAACCGGGCGAGGACGCCGACGCGGGCGACGGTTCCGGGCTGGTAGCGCGCCCGCGGCTTTGTCGAACTCGCGGCGTTGAGGACGTCTTCTGCGACCCGCTCGGGCGGAATCGCGCCGGGGCCGCTCCCGCCGAGCGCCTGCGAGTCGTCGAACAGCTTGTAGAGCGTCTCGTACGCGCCCGAGCGGTCGAGTCCGTCGGCGTCCTCGCCGTTGCCGTTGACCTCGTCGTCCACGCGGTTCGAAAACTGCGTCTCGACCGGCCCCGGTTCGATGAGGACGGCGTCGATGCCGTACTCCTCGACCTCGGTGCGGAGCGCGTCGGTCATCGCTTCGAGGGCGAACTTCGAGCCGGCGTAGACGCCGGTGCCGGGGAAGGCGACGCGGCCGACGACGCTGGAGACGCTGACGATGGTGCCGTCGCCCTGCGAGCGCATGTGAGGGAGTACGGCGCGGACGAGTCGGTGCGGGCCGTAGACGTTCACGTCGAACTGGTCGTGGACCTTCTCGGTCGGCACGTCCTCGACGGGACCCATCTGGCCGTAGCCGGCGTTGTTGACGAGGCAGTCGATGCGTCCCTGCTCGTCGACGATGCGGTCGACGACGCGGTCGACGTCCCCCTGGTCGGTCACGTCGAGCGTCGCGATGTTCGCGCCGCGTTCCCCCAGCGTCTCGATGTCTGCCGGGTTCCGGGCGGTGGCGTAGACCTCCCACTCCTCGTCGAGGAAGTCGAGCGCCGTCGCGCGCCCGATTCCCGAGGAGCAACCGGTGATGAGGACCGTCTTTTGATGCACGTCGGTAGGTCGAACCGCGCGCTGTTAAGTGTACTCGGTTCGCCACAAGGCCAGACGGGGAACGTCGGTCGAATTCGCCCTCACTCGTACTGGGCCTTCGCCTCGTCGGCGTAGGCGTCGGCCAGCCGGGTCGGCTCGGGGAGCTTGTACGACCCCGAGAGTCGGGAGACGAGGTCGACGGTCGTCGCCGCCGAGAGGCGGTGGCCGGGGCTGACGTACAGCGGGTTCACGATGGGCCGCGAGTCGTACTGCCGCGACTGGAAGGCGTAGCCGATGGTCGTCTCCGGGTCGGCGGGGTGGCCGCCGACGGCGTCGACCGAGTCGTCGGCGCGAATCGGGGTTCGCCAGCCCTCCGGCCGACCGTCCACGTCCTCGTCCGGCGTCCCGCAGAGGAGGGACTTGGCGACGCCGATGCTCGGGGCGTCGCAGACGACGCCGAGGTGCGTGGCGAGGCCCGCCTGTCGGAAGTGGATGCGCCCGGAGCCGTCGAAGACGAGCAGGTCGGGGTCGCAGTCGAGTTCGGCCAGCGCGTCGAGGATGGGGCCACCCTCGCGGAACGAGAGCAGGCCGGGGATGTACGGCAAATCGAGGTCCGAGACGGCGTGGACGCGCTCGACCACCTCGCCGCCGCGGAGGACGACGACGGCGCTCAGCGCGCGGTCGTCCAGAAACGACTGGTCGATACCGGCGACGAGCGGCGGCGAGTCGCCGTCGGCGTCGCCGCCGAGCGCCGTCGCCTCCGTGAGCGTCCGGTTCTCCGTTTCTGGGGTGTCGAGCGAGACGCGCGCCGGGTCGAACGGGAGGTCGTCCTCGAAGACGGCGGTCTCGGCGACGCGGCGCTGGAGCGACTCCATCTCGTCGCGCGAGAGCCCGGGGCGCGGCGCGAGGTCGGGGCGGGCCGGTCGCATCTCAGAACCGACCGCGGCCGGGGCCGCCGGGACCACCGGGGCCGCGTCCGCCGAGCGAGAGCTGGGAGGGGACGCTTCGGCGGCCCTTCACGCGCTGGCCGTAGGCGAGGCCGATGACGAGGCCGATGAGGTGCGCGAAGTGGGCGATGCCGTCGGCGCTCTGGCTGACGAAGAAGAACACCGAGATGCCGGCGAAACCGAGCGTGAACAGCCACAGCGGGACGGGGATGATGAAGTACAGATAGATGCGGAGCCCCGGGTTGAGGACGGTCAGGACGCCGAGGACGGCCATGATGGCACCGCTCGCGCCGACGACGGCGCTCAGGCTTCCGGGCGACAGGAGCATCGACGAGCCGACCTGCGCCAGCCCGGCGAGCATCCCGCTGACGAGGAACAGCGCCGCGAACTTCCGCGAGCCGACGTAGCGCTCCACCAGCGGGCCGAAGAAGAACAGCACGATGGAGTTGCCGACGATGTGGTAGAAGCCGCCGTGGGCGAATATCGAGGTGACCCACGTCCAGACGTACTCGGGGTGGATGCTCGTGAGGTAGAAGACGTTAATCGAGAGGTTGGGCAGTCCGAGGAACCGCTCTAAGACGAGCTGGGCGAAGAACGTGAGCCACATCAGCGCGAGGAACAGGTAGCTGACGTTCCCGCGGAAGTAGCCGAGCACGCCGCCAGCGCCCGTGAGCGAGCTCAGCAGTCCGCCGCCGCGGCCGCCCTGATTGTTCACCGAATCGTCGAAGGAGCTATCGAAGACGCCCGCGGGGTCGTCCCACTCGGAGAGCCCCGCGCAGTCGTGGTTCTCGGGGAGGCGGTGTTCGGAACAGAACGTCCCGCCACACCGCGAACAGCGGTACGGCAGACTCTCGTCTTTGCCGCACACGTCGCAGATAGGCATTACCAACGCCTTACAGCGGCGAGATAAAAAGGGGTTCCCTCACGAATGCGGTGTGTGAACGCATAGCTCGAGTGCGAGTCTGTGTATCCGCGTCGGCGACGCCGCCGCTCTCGACGGTCGTCACGCGAGAAATTCGGTGTTACGCGTCTTCGACGGACGGCTCGTCCGCGTCTTCGTCCGCCTCGTCGGCGGGCGTGAAGTTCGTGGGAACGACGGTCGGGTGCTGAAGCCCGAGGCGGGGTTGCTTGGCTGCCATTCGTGTCTCAAGCTACCGGACAGAGGGACTAAAAATTACCCATGCGCATAATTCATCGGCGGGCGCGTCGGCGATAACTGTCGGGTATCCGGGTCGCCGACGGCAGTCGGTTTCGGGCCGGCGGAGCTCTCGGCGTCATCGCCGCGGTCGACACTGTCGGTTCGGTTCAGCGTCCGAAAAAACGCGCGGCGGAGTCGCTTACGCGAAGTTCTCTTCGTAGAGGTCCATCGCGTGTTCGATGGCGTCCTTGGCGGCCTGCTTGTCCTCCCAGCCCAGCGTTTCGACTTCCTTGCCGGCTTCGAGGTTCTTGTAGGTCGAGAAGAACTCGTCGATTTCGTCGAGCGTCTGCTGGGGGATGTCTTCGAGGTCCTCGATGTGGTCGTAGCGGGGGTCCTCGATGGGGACGGCGATGACCTTGTCGTCCTGCTCGCCGTCGTCGTCCATCTTCATGAGCGCGACCGGACGGGCCTCGATGACACAGCCGGGGAACGTCTGGTCCTCGACGAGGACGAGCACGTCGAAGGGGTCCTCGTCGTCGTAGTACGTCCGCGGCATGAAGCCGTAGTCCGACGGGTAGTGGACGTTGGAGTGAAGCACGCGGTCGAGGACGACGCCGGGGATGTCCTTGTCGTACTCGTACTTGTTGCGCTCGCCTTTGAGACATTCGACGACTGCGTAGATTTCGTCCGGCGCGTTCGGTCCGGTCTCCATGTCTTCCCAGAGGTTCACCATACCGAACCCATCCTCGATACGGGCAAAAGTCCTTTCGGGATTGGTCTCCTACGAGTACCACTCGAGTCTCGTCGGCCGCTTCGAACCCCTCTATATGTAGAGGTATTCTCCATAGAATCCCCAGACAGTACTCCTATGCGCCTGAGATATTCCCCGGGTATGACCACTCGGCCACCACGCGCGGTCTCGCGTTCGACGCCACGGCCCGCCTCTGTGCAATACCCGGCACTCATGTCCGCTCCGCCCCAAATCCATCGTATAATGCCCCCACATTCGGCGGCGAAACGGACTGCTCGTTGACAAAGTTTAAATAGACCGATGACATTTCCATATGCATGTCAGAGGCACAAACAATTGGCACCAAGTCCGGTGTGGCTCGGGACCTCACCGCGTTCCAACAGAATATCCTCGTCATTCTCGCCGAGGAGCCGATGTACGGCCTGGCTATCAAGCGTCACCTCGAATCGTACTACGACACCGAGGTCAACCACGGGCGTCTGTACCCCAACCTCGACGACCTCGTCGAGATGGGGCTGGTCGAAAAGAGCGAACTCGACAAGCGGACGAACCAGTACGAACTGACCGACGACGGCCTCCAGGCGGTCCTCGACCGCTTCGACTGGATGCTCTCGAAGTTCGTCACCGACGACGAGCGCGCCGAGATGGTCTCGGAGCTCGTCGAAAACAAGCTGTAATCGGCAGGACACACCGCACGAACCGCGGGGTTCGCTCAGTTGTATTCGGGCACTTCGGCGTCTGCGGCGTCGAAGAGCAACTCGAGCGACTCCGGCAACAACGACTGCTGTTCAGCGGTCGGCCACGCATTGCGTGGATAATATTCTTCGACGAACTCGCGCACCTCGGGAGCGCCGGCCGTCTCGATTCGCCGGACGTAGTGATTCCCGAGGAAGTCCGCGAACGCCCGGGCGTTCGCCGCGTGGTCCGCACCGTGTTCCTCGGCGACGGCCGCCACGCACGACGCGTTGTGTTCTTCGACCGCGCTCCACTCGTGGCCCTCGCCGGTTCCCGACAGCGGGCGTTCGATTCCGCGGTCGACATCGTCTATCTCCGCGGGGTCGACGACGCCGCCGTCGTCGACCCACTCGTCGGGGTGGAGCACCAACACGTCGTCCTCCTCGCGGTGTCGCGCGCGGAACTCGTACTCGCCCACGATGTCGTCGCGGACGGACCGATACGCCTTGGCCTCGTCGGGGTCGACGGCGTCGCGGGCCAGTCGCGTCAGCCGCTCGGCTTCGGAAAGCACGTCTTCGGGGAGTTCAGACTCAGGCATCGTCGAGGGCCTCGTTGGCTAGGGAGTCGGCGCGGTCGTTTATCTCTCGCGGTACGTGCTCCAGCGACCAGCGGTCGAACGCCGATAGGAGCTCTCGGGCCTTCACGCGGCGCTCTCTCAGACCGGGGTCGTTCGTGTTCCACTCGCCGCGGACCTGCTTGACGATCAACTGCGAGTCGCCGCGGACGTCCACCTCGTCGTAGCCGTACTCCTCTGCGGCCGACAGCGCCTCCACGAGCGCCTCGTACTCCGCGCGGTTGTTGGTGGTCTCGCCGATTCGCTTCGAGCCCTCGGCGACGATGCCGTCGCTGGTCACGATGGCCCACCCGATGGCGGCGGGGCCGGGATTTCCCCGGCTCGCGCCGTCGAAGTAGACGTGCGCGCGGCCGCCCGTCGGCCGGATGAGCGCGAGCAGGTCGGTCGGTCTCGACCCCTGCACGACGACCTTCCCGTCGTAGGCGACCGCGCTGGCGTCGCCGCGTTCGGCGCGCCAGCGCTCGTGGTCGGTGTTTCCGGGCGAGACGGACACGCCCGCGGCTTCGAGTCGTCGTCGGGCTTCGTCGGGGTCGCACTCGACGGTCGGCATACCGTCACCTCACCGGTGATTCGGTAAAGGCGCTCCGTTCGTCGTTGCGGCCGCGGTGACACTCCGACGAACGCCGCCAAAGGTTGAAGTGCAAGGAAATAGACAATATATAAATGCGATGAAACGGCCTACCCGCCAGCGGGAGCGTGAGCACGACCGGACTCGATGGGGAGACGAGTCACAGGACGACGAGACATCCGAAGAGGAGTTGGACCTCGACGACCTCGACCCCGAGGAAGTCGTTCGGACCGGCGACGGCGAGTTGATTCACGAGGAGACCGGCATCATCATCGAAGAAGAGCGCATCGACCCCGGCCCGGAGTGGCGGGCGTTCAACCACTCCGAGCGCCAGTCGAAGTCTCGCGTGGGCGCGCCGACCACGCAGACGATGCACGACAAGGGGCTGACGACGACCATCGACTGGAAGGACAAAGACGCCTACGGCCGCTCTATCTCCTCGAAGAAGCGGTCGCAGATGCACCGCCTCCGCAAGTGGCAAGAGCGTATCCGGACGAAGGACGCCGGCGAGCGCAACCTCCAGTTCGCGCTCAGCGAAATCGACCGCATGGCGTCGGCGCTCGGCGTCCCGCGGTCGGTCCGCGAGGTCGCGTCGGTCATCTACCGACGGGCGCTCAGCGAGGACCTGATTCGCGGCCGCTCCATCGAGGGCGTCGCCACGTCGGCGCTGTACGCCGCCTGCCGGAAGGAGGGAATCCCACGTTCCCTCGAAGAGATTTCCGAGGTGTCGCGCGTCGAGCGCAAGGAAATCGGCCGCACGTACCGCTACATCTCCCAGGAACTCGGCCTGGAGATGCGGCCGGTGGACCCGAAGAAGTACGTCCCGCGCTTTTCGTCCGAACTCGACCTCTCGAAGGAGGTCCAGTCGAAGGCCAACGAGATTATCGAGACGACCGCGGAACAGGGCCTGCTTTCGGGCAAGTCGCCGACCGGCTTCGCCGCCGCCGCAATCTACGCCGCGTCGCTTCTCTGCAACGAGAAGAAGACCCAGCGCGAGGTCGCGGAGGTCGCACAGGTGACAGAAGTCACCATCCGGAACCGCTACCAGGAACAGATCGAAGCGATGGGAATCCACACCTGAACTCCGTCCGCGCGAGTCGCATCCCGTTCTGACCCCCCGGTCTGACTCCGGACGCGTCGCCGAAGGTTCATACCCGCGGACGACCCACATCCGGTGAATGCGGCTCGACGAGTACATGGACATCGAGCGGGACGAGAACGCCGAGCGGCGGCGACTCGCCGAGGAGAAGTCCTACGGCATCCTCGACCACCTCGAAACGTTCCAAGACCGGTTCGAGGAGACGGTTCAGGGAGACTCGCTGTACGGTGGCGTCTCCCCGTCTATCTTCGTCGGGCGGTCGAACTACCCGAACGTCTCGACGGGCATCCTCTCGCCGGTCGGCCACGACGAGAACGCCGCCTCCTTCGAGACGAGCGCGGCGTGGTACGACGAGGGCGTGAGCATCGACGACGTGTTCCAGCGGCGCACCTCGCTTCTGAACTCCAACCGCGGGACGAAGGTGACGAACGTCGCCGACTCGTGGGACGGCTTCCTCGGGACGCAACGCGAGGTCGCCATCGCCGACCGCCCCGTCACGGTCGAAATCGGCCTCGACGGGACGCCCTCGCTCGACCTCGACGCCCGCGCCGACGACGTAGCGACGCCCGTCGGCCCGCGGGCCCGCGCCCGCTCGGCCGACCTCGCGGAGAACCCGCACGTCCCCAAACTGGTGAAAAAGACGCTCGAAGACGACGACTGGAACGCCGAGGGCGCGATGACGTACCTCTACCGCCGCGGCTTCGACGTGTACGACATCAACACCATCCTCTCGGCGGGCGCGCTCGGCCAGACCGAACAGCGCCGGCTCGTCCCGACGCGGTGGTCCATCACCGCCGTCGACGACACCCTCGGCCAGTACCTCCGCGGGCAGGTCAAACACGCAGAGAGCGTCGACAGCGTCGAAATCTACCGCAACGAGTTCATCGGCAACGCCTTCTGGGTCATCCTCGCGCCGGGGCGTTGGGAGTTCGAACTGATTGAGCTGAAAGCGCCGGGGAGCGTCTGGAACCCCGACCCCGAAGCGGGGATGTACCTCGCGGCCGACCGCGAGGGCTACGAGGGCCGGACCGGCTACGTGAACGAGACGGCCGGCGCGTACCACGCCTCCCGGCTCGGCGTCCTCGAACACCTCCAAGAGCGCGGCCGACAAGCGAAGGCGCTGGTCATCAGACACGTCTCCGACGACTACTGGGGCCCGGTCGGCGTCTGGCAGATACGCGAGTCCATCCGCCACGCCTTCGAGGGCGAGGTGGCCGCCGCCGAGACGTTCGGCGACGCCGTCCGCGACGTGACGGAGTACCTCCCGGTGTCGCTCGCGGACCTCCGCCGGAAGTCCACGATGGCCGCGGGCCTCCAGACCGACATCTTCGACTTCGCCTGAGCAACGTACTTTTGACAGCCGGACGATACGTTTTCGTATGGTCCCGTTACAGGTCCCCGGCGGTCCCGAACTGCTCATCATCATCCTCATCTACGGTATCTTCGCGCTCCTCCCCGTGGTCGCGGCGCTCGTCGCGCTCTACCTGCTGTACAAGATTCGCGGCGACGTGAAACGCATCGCGGACGCGCTCGACGCGCGAGACGGGGTATAACTCGAAACGCCCGATTCAGCTCGGTACCCGACTACGCCTCGGCCGCGTCGAGGTTGGCGAGCGCCTGTTCGACGAGTTCGCCCGTGTCGGCGATGATGTCGGCCATCTCGTCGTTGTCGGGCGCGATGCCGATGAGGCGAGCGACGCGCATGATGCTCAGGTGGTAGACGACCTGCGTGCCCGGCTCTTCCTCCCAGATGACCACGTTGCACGGGAACAGTCCGCCCATCTTCTTGTCGGTGGCGTCGAGCGCGCGGTCCGCCATGTTCGGGTTACACGCGCCGAGGACGTAGTAGGGGTCGCGGCCGGCGTCGACCTTCTCGTTGAGCATCTCGGAGGGCGAAAATTCGGTGGCGACACCGAACCCGGCGTCGGTGAACGCCTCGCGGACGCGCTCGATTGCCGCTTCGTGTTCCATCTCGAGGACGACGCGTTCCTCGCCGATGTCTTCCGGTTTGATGGCGCTGGGGTCGATTGGGAGTGCCATGCATCTCCCTTGACTCCCCGGCGGGGAAAAGGTATGGTAGTGTGCTTGTCCTACACGAGCGAGTCGTCGTCTTCCCACGACGCGGCGTCGTCGAGCACGGATTCGACGAACGAAGCCTTCGCGTTCGTGTACTGACTCCGCTCGTCCGGGTGCGCCTCGGCGAGCCTACGCTTGTGTCGCTCGTACTCGGCCGCGAGGTCGCCGTCTGCGCGGAGGGCGTCGCGGAAGGTGACCTGCTCGCGGTGGCAGTCGCTCCCAACCTCGGTCACGGAGAGATAGTGCGTCCGCCGCTCGGGCGGGCCGCGAACGAAAAATCGGCGGTCGGGAACGTCGTCGTCGGGGCGCTCCTCGTAGCCCGCGGCTTCGAGTGCCCGCGCGACGCCCTCGGCGTCGTCGAGGTCGGAGACGAGGACGAGCAGGTCGACGATGGGTTTCGCGGCTAGCCCCGGAACCGCGGTGCTCCCGACGTGTTCGAATCGGACGCCCTCACCCCCATCGCACCCGTCGCCGCCATTGCCCCCGTCGTCGCCGTCGGCGTCACCACCGCTCTCGTTGTCGGCATAGAGTCGCGGTCGAAGACGCTCGACCTCGCGCTCGTACGCCTCGTGCCAGCGCGGGTCGTGCACGGCGAGTCCGACGGTGCCGCGGGCGAGGCCGAGCGACGGATATCGTTCGCCGTCCTCCGCGGGCCGGTCCTCGCCGTCGCCGTCGCTCATAGCGGAATCGGGAGCCACTGGAGCGCCGCGGCGACCCGGTCGGGCGGGAACAGCGGCGGGCGGAGCACGAGCCAGTCCAAGAGGACGAGGCCGCCGCCGTGGGCGACGATGGAGGGAAGAATGGAGTCGCTCTCGTAGTCGACGAGGCCGAACAGCACGTCCGTCGGGGCCGATAGGAGAATCTCTATCGGGGGTTTGCCGACGTGGTGAAAGGCGTAGAGAATCGGACTGATAAGCGCGCTCTTCCGACCGATTTCGCGGACGCCGACGCAGAGCAGGCCGCGGTAGTACGTCTCGGCGGCGACGACGACGAGCAGTTGCTGAGCGGCGTGCGGGAGAAAGTCCGCGAGCGCGGTCGAGGTGTGCCACATCGGATAGTACGCCCGAATCGACGGCAGGCTCGACCCGACGAGGTAGAAGGGGAGGACGAACAGCGCGAGCAAAAGCGTGTTTCGGAGCGCCGCGCGGTCGACGTTCCAGCCGAGGTTGCGGCCGTGGGCGAGCGCGAGCGCTCCGGGTACGAGGATGAACAGGAGGGCGTCGTGGACCGCGCGGTAGGTGAGGTCGCCGGCGGGAAGCGGCCAGAGGCTCCACGCGGCCCCGACGACGCCCCCGACGAGGAGGGCGCGGGAGAGCCACGAAAGTCTGGCGAGCCGGCGGCGTAACACCGTTAGTCCGTCTGAACCGGGCCGCGACCGACGATGTCGAGCACGTCGTCGACGAAGGCCTGTCGCGTCTCGAAGTACGTCTCGTCGGCCTCGGCGAGCACGTCGTCGAGGCTCTGGGGACCGTCGGGCGTGCGGATGACCGCGTCGCCCTCTTTGTTCAGGATACTGCTCTTTTCTTGCGGCCACGTCAGTCGGGAGGCGACGCGCGCGAGAGGCGCACCTTCGACGGACGCGCCCGTGCCGAGTTCGACGGCGGGTGCCTCGTCTGCTTCCTCGTCAGCCATGCGCGGGGATTAGCCACCGCGCATGATAATCCCTTCGAGATTCGCATGTGTCGCCGTCGCGCCGCCGGCGGCGTATCGGGTCGCCGTGCGCGTGTCGACGCCCTGCGACGTGTCGAGAAGTAGATACTCGTCTGACGCATCGTTTTAGGGACTGGTTTCGTAGTCGGGGCCATGACTAGTCTTTCGGAGGCGTACCACGGTGGCCGGGGCGGGCCGAGTCTCCGACGGCTGTCCCTGGGCTTCGGGGGGTTCCTCCTCGGCGTGTTGCTCGTCGTCGCGGGTATCGTCGTCGCGACCACCGACGTGTACACGTCCGGCGGGGCGAGCCTCGGCGAAGCGCGCGAACTCGGGGGCATCCTCGGAGGCATCGGCGTTCCCGCCGTCTTCCTCGGCGTCCTCGCGGTCCTCCCCGCGAGCCGTCGAACCCGCGCCGCGTCCCTCATCGGCGCGAGCATCGCCGTCCTCGGCGTCGCGCTCTTCTCGCACGCGTACCCCTGCCAGTGGACCGGCGCGACCTGCGGGGCCGGCCTCCCCGACCTCACGCTCGAAACCATCGCCGTCTACTTCTTCGGCACGGTCACGACGTTCTGGTGTCTGTTCGTCGGCGTCGCCAACTTCAAGACGCGGAACGACCCCGGCGGCACGGCCACGGTGCAGGTGACGAAGAAAGGCGAGACCCGCGTCGTCGAAGTCGAGAACGCCGGCGGCGGCGGACTCGGCGGCATCGGCTTCCTCGGCGGCACGCCCGACGGCGACGTCCAGACGCAGACGAACCAGTCGACCTCGACCGCCGGGTCGGGGGCGACCGCGAGCGCCGGCGCGACCGACGGCGGCGCGTCGACGCAGGACATCACCCCGCTCGACGTCGAACCCTCGGCGTCGCCCTCGTCCGACGGGGCGGACGCGACTCGGTCGCCGGGTTCGACGGGCGCGGCGACGAACCGCTCCGGCGTCGACACCGTCCAGTCGACCGAGTCCGCGCGCTCGCCGGCCGGCGCGGCCGACCACCCCGACGCGGACCGCCCCGCGAACGCCACGGTCGGCGACCGCTACTGCGGCAACTGCACGTACTTCGAGTACGTTCGCACCTCGGACGGACTCAAACCCTACTGCGCGGCCCACGACGAGATGATGCAGGACATGGAAGCCTGCGACGAGTGGTTCCCGCGCCGCCGCGAGTAGTCCCGTCGGTGCACCGCCGGCGGGGTGCCGGCACACTGCAGACCGTTACCGTTCTTCGCCGTTCAATCTCGCTTCCACGTCGCGCCAGTGGCTCCCGCGCCAGAACACCTGTCCGCAGTCCCGACACCGCCACAGCGCCGTCTCCGCCGGGTCGGGCGCGTAGTCGGGAACCGACTCGCCGCGGTCGACCGCCTCGACGCGGCCGTTACAGACCCCACAGCGCGACGGCTCCTCGTCCAGCGAGACCGCGAAGCCGACCGATTCGAGTTCGCGGAGTTGCGCGATTGGCTCCCGTTCGGCGAGGAGGACGCTCCGCGGCGCTCGCTCGGCCAGTCGCACGTCGCGAGTGAGGAGGACGCGCTCCTCGGCGTCCGCTCGCGCGAGCAGTCCGTCGTCGCCGGGGTCGGCTCGGGCGTCGCGGGCCCCGTCGGAGTCCTCCGCCGCGCCGCCGCGGTCGAGCGCGTACGCGGCGTCGTAGCCGCACATCCGCAGGTACGTTGTGAGCTTTCCGAGCATCACGTCCGCGAGGAGCGCGGTGTCGCCGGGGGCGGCGCGGTCGACGCCCGAGGCGACCGTGCCGGGGTGGTCGGCCCCAACGTCGTCAGTCACGGAGGAAGTCGGACAGCTCTTCGACCGACCGCGCGTTCAGCACGTCCGCGGTCTCTACCCAGCCGCGACGGGCCGTGTGGACCCCGTAGCGGGCGTGGTCGAGTTCGCCCGGTCGGTGGGCGTCGGTGTCGATGGCGACGGTCGCACCCGCCTCGACGGCGACTTTGAGCGCCTCGCCGTTCAGGTCGAGGCGGTACGGGCTGGCGTTGAGTTCGAGCGCGACACCGTGTTCGACGGCGGCCTCGGCGAGTCGCTCGTAGTCGAGGGGCAGGCCGGGTCGCCGGTTGATGAGTCGGCCGGTCGGGTGACCGAGGACGTTCACCGCGGGGTGTTCCATCGCGGTGACGAGCCGTTCGGTGGCCGTCTCGCGGTCCTGGTCGAGCGCGCTGTGAGGCGAGGCGACGACCACGTCGAGTTGGTCGAGTACGTCGTCGGCGACGGAGATGCCGCCCTCGGCGTCGATGTTGGCCTCGACGCCGGTGAACACCGCGACGTCGGCGTCTTCGGCGACGGCGCGCACCTCGGCAATCTGGTCGAGCAGGTCGTCGTCCTCGACGCCGACGCCGCCGACCATGCCGGGACCGGTGGCGTGGTCGGTGACGGCGTGGTAGTCGTAGCCGCGCTCCGCGGCGGCCGCGACCATCTCGGCGACCGTGTTGTCGCCGTCGGACCAGTCGGTGTGGGTGTGGAGGTCGCCGCGGAGGTCGCCCTCCGCGAGGAGGTCCGGGAGGTCACCGTCGGCGGCGCGCTCGATTTCGCCGGTGTCCTCGCGCATCTCCGGCGGGACGAGCGGGAGGTCGAGCGCGGCGTACATCGACGCCTCGGTGTCGCCGGCGACGCGCGTTCCGGCCCGCGGGCCGTCGTCGGGGTCGGCCACGTCCGAGACGTCGAACATCCCGTACTCGTTCATCTTGCGGCCGCGGTCGATGGCGATGTTGCGGAGGTGGACGTTGTGGTCCTTGCTCCCGGTGAAATACTGGAGCGCCGCGCCGTACTCCGCGGGGTCGACGACGCGGAGGTCGACCCGCATCCCGTTCACCCGGACGCTCGCCTTCTGCTCGCCCGCCTCGATGGTGTCGCCGACGAGGTCCCACGCGAGGAAGCGGTCGATGACGGCGTCGGCGTCGGCGCTCTCGGCGAGCACGTCGATGTCGCCGACCGTCTCGCGCCACCGCCGCATCGACCCCGCGGGTTCGACCCGCCCGACGGCGTCGTGGTCGCCGAGATACGCGAGCAGGTCGTCGGCGACGGGCCGCGCCTTCCCGAGCAGTTCGCGGCCGGTCGCCTCGCGGGCGAACTCGATGCCGTCGAGGATGTTCGCCTCCGTCTTCGCGCCGAACCCCTTGACCTCCTGTATCTTTCCCTCGCGGGCGGCCGCTTCGAGGTCGTCGAGGTCGGCGACGCCCAGCGCCTCGTACAGTTTGCCGACCGTCTTCGGGCCGACGCCCTCGACGCTCGTCAGCCCGGCCATGTCGGCCGGCAACTCCTCGCGGAGTTCGGCCAACTCCTCGATGCGACCCGTCTCGACGTACTCGACGATTTTCGAGGCGATGGCGTCGCCGACGCGGTCGATTTCCTGCACCGCGTCCTCGCCGTCCTCGGCGAGTCCCTCGACCGGCGTCGGGTGCTCGCGGACGTTCTCGGCGGCGCGGCGGTAGCTCGACGGCTTGTAGGCCACGTCTTTCGCCTCCAGCAGGTCGGCGAACTCCTCCAGCAGGCTCGCTATCTCGTCGTTTCGGCTCATCGACCGCCCCGTTTGCCTTTGCCACCGTCGCGCCCCAGCGCCTTCTTCAGGAAGTTCATCCAGCGCTTCTGGTCCGCGGCGTTCTGGAGGTTCTCTTCCTGTTCGAGGTCGACCGGCCGAAGCTGTTCGAGGGCGTTCAGCGCCCGGTCGATGCCGACGATGTCCTCTGCCAGTCGCTGGCCCTCGTCGTAGCTCACCTCGTTATCCTCGATTCGCTGGAGCCGTTCGAGGCGCTCGCGGCGGAGGTTCCGCTTCGCCTGGTCGACGCGCTCTTTCTCGCCCGACGGGACGGTGTCGCGGCGCTTTATCTCGAAGACGAACTCCCTGAGGTCTATCTCCTCGCCTTGGACCTCGATGCGGTCGGGAATCTGCGTGCCGACGGTCGCACCCTCCCGATTGACGCGCTCCAAGAGCTGTTTACGCTCGAACTCCTTCACGCCCTGTCGTTGTCCCGCACGGCACTTCGCTCCTTCGCCCGACGCGGTGCAACCCCCCCGTCGAATTGAGCGTTCCACCGAGAAACAGGTCCGAAGCCCCCGAATAGCGGGTATTCTCTCGGCTGTCGTACTCTCTCCTGAAATTTATTAATCGGTAACAACACTCTTAATAGTGTGGCGTTTCGGGCGCTTCCGGTGCGCGCGTTCGCGGCCAACCAGTTCGACCTGCAAGCGACCGGCGAGGTTCACGCCGTCGCCGGGTGTCGATGGCCTGGTTCGCGTCTGACAGGTCCTCGACGGGTCAGCATCCCACGGTCGCCCGGAGAGATTCGCCGCTTTCTCCGACAGCGGCCGCGTCTCCGTCGTCTCTCGTCGCAAGCCCCGGCGGAGAGACGAACCTTCTTATGGTTCGTCTCGGATACCGTGAGGTATGGGTTTGTTCGACCGTCTCCGCGGCAAAGACCACCCCCGCGTCGCCTTCATCGGCATCGACGGGGTCCCGTTCACTCTCCTCTCTGAGCACCCCGACGAGTTCCCCAACTTCGCGGCGCTGGCCGACGAGGGCTCGGCGGGCGACATCGACAGCATCGTCCCGCCGGAGTCCTCGGCGTGTTGGCCGGCGCTGACGACCGGCGTCAACCCCGGCGAGACCGGCGTCTACGGCTTCCAGGACCGCGAGGTCGGCTCCTACGACACGTACGTCCCGATGGGCCGCGACGTGCAGGCCACCCGCGTCTGGGACCGCGTCACCGACGCCGGTCGCAAGGCCACCGTGATGAACGTCCCCGTGACGTTCCCGCCCCAGCGCAACGTCCAGCGCATGGTCTCGGGGTTCCTCTCGCCCGGCGTCGACAAGGCCGCCTACCCCGACGACTTCCGCGACGCGCTCTCCGAGATGAACTACAAGATCGACGTGAACGCGAAACTCGGTCACGACGACGACAAGACCGCGTTCATGGAGGACGCCCGGAAGACGCTCGACCGGCGCTACGAGGCGTTCGAGCGCTACATCGACCAAGACGACTGGGACCTCTTTTTCGGCGTCTTCATGACGACCGACCGCGTCAACCACTTCCTGTTCAAGGACTACGAGCGCGACGAGCAGAACAAAGACGCCTTCATGGAGTTCTACCGCACCGTCGACGACTACCTCGGTCGCATCCGCGACGCCCTCCCCGAGGACGTGACGCTCATCGTCGCGTCCGACCACGGCTTTACCTCCCTCGACTACGAGGTCCACTGCAACACGTGGCTCGAAGAGAACGGCTGGCTCTCCTACGAGGACGACGACCACGACTCGCTTTCGGACATCGACGAGGACTCGAAGGCGTACTCGCTCATCCCCGGTCGGTTCTTCATCAACCTCGAAGGGCGCGAGCCCCGCGGGTCGGTCCCGCAGTCGGAGTACGAGGACGTCCGCGACGAGCTCAAGGCCGAACTCGAAGCGCTCGAAGGCCCCGACGGCAACAAGGTCGCAGACCGCGTCGTCATCAAGGAAGACGCCTTCCGCGGCGACCACGACGACATCGCCCCGGACCTCGTCGTCATCCCGAACCACGGCTTCGACCTGAAGTCCGGCTTCAAGGGCCACGACGACGTCTTCGGCGTCGGCCCCCGCAACGGCATGCACTCGTTCGACAACGCGACGCTGTACGTCGACGACCCCGGCGCAGTCATCGAGGACGCCGACCTCTACGACATCGCGCCGACCATCCTCGACCTGATGGACGTCGAGTACAGCCGCACCGACCTCGACGGCGCGAGCCTCATCCAGCAGTAAGCGGTCTGCGGTCTCTCACTCTCACTGCCGGACCGCGCTCCGAACGTCCCGTTCGAGCCGGTCGGCGTGAGTCAGTCGCAGTTCTCGCGCGTCCGCGGCCGTGACCGTCTCGCGGCCCTCTATCTCGTGCGACACCGGGCTGTAGGCGTCCACGTCGAACCCCATCCGGTCGAGGTACGACCGCACCTCCGCGGAGTCCAGTCCGTCCTCGATGGCGGCGTTGACGTACCGGAGCACCGCGTCGAACTCGGGGAGGACGACGTGGTCGTCCGTCACGCGCCCGCCGTCGCCGTCGATTCTGAGGGTCGCGTCGTCGAGGTGTTTCACCACGCCCGCGACGCTGTTCGCCAGTCTGACCACGTCGCTCGGGAGGGCGCAGTCCGGCGAGCGCCACTCGACCGTGCCGAACTCGGCTCTGAGTTGCACCGGCGTCCAGACCGCGCTCTCGGGGTCGAAGCTCGCCTCGATGGTCGCCCGGTCGACGCCCTTCCGTTCGGCGCGCACGACGAACTCCTCGAACCGGCGTTCGAGGCGGCGCGACCACTCCCGCGTGTCGTCGGCGTAGCGCCACAGCCGACCCTGATGCGGCACGTCGTCGTAGGTCATCCGGCGGTACAGCTTCGACCGCGCGCCCGCCGCCAGCCGACGACCGTCGAAGTACGGCGAGGAGTTCACGAGCGCCAGCGCGGGGTCCAGCGCCACGAGCGCGTTGTACTGGTCGATTTCGCGGCCGGGGCGCTGTTCGACGTGGACGTGCGTCCCCACGCAGTGTCGCGCGTACTGGAAGTCCGACCCGACGACGCGGTTCTGGATGCGCGTCCGGTCGCTCTTCAGTTCTGTCACCGCCTCGTCGCTGACCGGCGTGGCGAGCGGGACGAGTCGCTTTCCGACGTCCTCGGCCCGCGAGAGGACGTCGCCGAGCCGTTCGTACAGCTCCGCTCGCAACTCGGCCGGCGAGTCGCACGGCGTCGTCTTCACCTCCAACACCGGCTCGACGAACTCCCGTTCGGCCCCCGGCGAGGCGTCGACGAGCTCGCCCGGTTCGGTGAGCGACCCGTCCTCCTCGACGACCCAGTACTCGACTTCGACACTTCGCCGGAGCGGGTCCGAGGTCGACTCAGACATGACGATTCCGGCGTCGCGCCGAGTTGACAATCAGACTCATCGCTTTGTTCCTCCTTCTACGAGCATAGTTAACACATGACGCGCATGTGTGTCCCTACTAAAAAAGTATTCGCAGACCAAACGCTGTTCGCCGAATCGGTGGACGAACGTTCTGGAAACGTGGATTTCGGTGGTCGCTTTCCCCGTTAGAGGCCTCGGTCGTTCTCACAGCAGGTCGTCGAGGTCGTCGTTGCGCCACAGCTCCGTGGAGTCCGCTCGCGTGTCGGTCTTCGCCCGGTCGATGGCCTCGCGGGCGCGCTCCATGAACGCCTCGACCCGCTCGGAGCGTTCGACGCCGCCGAGGAGGACGAGCGACGCGAGTCGGCCGCTTTCCAGCGGGAAGTCGCCGCCGCGGACCTGCATACTGCCGGTCTCCTCTTCGACCCAGCGGCGCGCCCGCTCGACGCCCTTCCGCGGAATGGTGCCGGGTTCGCCGGCGACGACGACGAGCGCGGAGTCCGCGTCGCTCGCATCCGGCAGGCTCGTGCCCGTCAGGACGGCGCGGCGGGTCGTGCTCATGACCGCGTTGATGTTGTCCTCGGCGCTCGGGGAAGCCTCGGCGCTCGCGTAGCCGAGCGCGGCGATGCCCCCGGAACGGAGGGTGTTGATGACCTCGGAACTGTCGACGACGCTCTCACCGACGCCCTCGGTGGCTTCGCCGGCCGCGAGGAGCAGTCCGACGCGGCGAGCGATGGCCTCGTTGATGGCGTCGTAGCCCTCGCTCATCGATTCGCCGGCAGAGCGGAACGCGTCGTTGTCGACGAGGAGGACGGCGTCGGACTCGCGGGCGACGGTCTTGAGCGACCGGCCGGCGTTCACCTGATACAGCGCCCCTTCGTCCTCTCCGGGCAGGATGCCGAGGACGTACACCGGCACGTCGTAGACGCGGCGAAGCGCCTTCGCGAGGACGGGCGCGCCGCCCGAGCCGGAGCCGCCGCCGAGTCCGGCGACGACGAAAACCGACTCCGCCTCGGCCGTCACGCGGCCGTCGAGGGCGGACATGACCTCTGTCTGGTCGGCTTCCATGACCTCGGCGCCGAGTTCGTTGTCGCCGCCGACGCCGTGGCCGTTGACGCGGTCTTGGCCGATGAGTACGGTCTCGACTGGAAGCGACTGGAGGTCCGCTTTCGCGGTGTTCACCGCGACCGCGTCGAGCACCGCACCGAACCCCATCTCCCGGTCGAACGACTGGAGAGCCGACGCGAGCTTCCCACCCGCCTGCCCCACACCAATCAGGACGGTTTTCATACATGATTCACTCGGGCGGCCGCCTTGAACATTCCTCACGTGCAAACGGTTAGCACGCGACTGTTCGACGCGGGCGATGACCCGGAGCTTTATGACGGATGGCGGGACCACGCCGCTCCATGACGACTGACCCGACTCGCTCCGACGCCGCTATCGACGCCGAACTCGGTTCGCCCGCTTCCAGCGCCCCGCCCGCGGCGGACCGCACGGCCGCCCGCACCGCCGACCTCGCCGCGCGACTCGACGCGGTCGAACGCACCATCACCGACGGCGACGCCGACTTCTCGTCGCTCGAAGACCTCGCGGCCGTCGAGCGCCGGGTCTCCGACCTCGAATCGTCGGTCGAATCGCTCACCGAGCGCCTCGACGAGATGGACGCCGCGACGCAGGCGATGCGCGGCTACCTCGGCGGCGTCCGCGCGGTCAACGAGGACGTCGAACGCCGGGCGAACGCCGCGCTCGCCAAGGCCGAGTCGCTCGAATCGGAACTCATCGACGAGACGGCGTCGCCCGTGGGGTCGCGGTCGGCTGACGCGCTCGCCACGGAAGCGGCGTCGCACGTCGGCCGGTCGGATGGCGGAGACGGCGGTGACTCCCAGCGCGCCGAGGGGACCAGCACTGCCACCGGCCCCGCACCCGAGTCTCGCGCCGCGCTCGATTCCCGGACATCCACCGACTCTCGCGCACCCACCGATTCCCGCGACGACTCCGCCGACCGCGGACTGGCCGCTCGCCTCCGCGACGCGCTGTGATTCGCGTCGTCCTCACGTGTCTGCTCGCGGTCGCCATCGCGGGCGTCGTCTTCCCGGCGGCCGACGCGGCCCGAGCGGACGCGACGACCGTGAAAGTCGGCTCGATGGCCGACGACATCGCGCACGCCGCGACGGCGCTCGCGGCGGCGGAAGACCCGACGCCGGCCGGCGTCGCGGGCGCGCGACGGCACGTCGTCCTCGACGTTCCCGCCGGGTCGTGGCGGGCCGCCGGCGTCTCCAACCTCACGGTTCGCGGCGGCGACGGCGTCGAACTGGCGGCGGGTGTCGCCGGCGGCCCGACCGTCGTCCGTCGCGTCGGCGGCCCTCGAACTCGCGTCGCCGGCGACCGCCTCGTCCTCGAACCGGGCGAACACCGGCTCAGACTGACGCTCGAAGCCGACGCGGGCGGTTCGGTCGTCGTCATCGCCCCCGCGACGGCCAACTCGTCGGCGGCGTAGGTTCAAATACCCGGACGGGACCACGCCCCTGTATGCCCCTCGGCTCACCTTCCATCGGCTCCCTCTCAGAAACCGTCGCCGCGGCGCTCCCGGACGCGCTCGGCGACCGACTCGCCGACGCGACCGGCAGTCGGAACGCGTCCCGCGATTCCGCCGCCGACTGCGGCTGTGAACCCACCTTCTCGACGCCTACTGACCGCCCCGACGACGACACCGTGACGCTCGCGGTCGACGCCGGCGACTGCCCGCACCGCGGGTCGCTTTCGACCTCGGCCGCCTGTCGCGCGGCGGTCGTCGAGGCGCTCGAAGCCCGCGACGCCGACCGGCTCGTCGTCCGCGCCGACGGACTCGAACGCCGGTACGACGCCGACGCGACCGGCCTGCTCGTCGCCGCCGGCCGGTTCGCAGAGCGCGTCCGGTTCCGCGATGACCGCCTCGCCGACCGCGCCCGCGAGGACCCGCTCGGAGCCGCCCACGAGGCGACGGGTCGCGCGGGGCCGGTCCGCCGCGCGGCCGTCGAGACCGGGCTCGCGGAAGGCGCATCTCGGAGCGCCGATTACGGCGACGCCCTCCGGGCGGTCGTCGGGCCGACGCTCGCGCGCTCTCGCGTCGACCCCCGTCCGCCGGCCGATGGGCGACTCGTCGGGACGACCGACCTCGACACCGGCGCGGTCGCCCGCCAGTACGAGCGCCCGCGCGGTCCCGTCTACCACCTCACGCCGCCCGAATCGACGCTCGACCAGCGCGCCGCGCGGACGCTCGAAGCCGCCCACGACCGACTCGCCCGCGGCACCGTCGACGCCGGGCCGCGCGCACCGGGGCGCGCCGTCCGACTCGCCGCGGACGCGGACGCCCCAGTCGAGACGCTCGCGGCGATTCTGGCGAAGCATACCGCGGGCAACGGCGTCCTCGACGACCTGTTTTCGGACCCCGCGGTCTCGGACGTGTACGTCTCGACGCCCGCCGAGGAGAACCCGATTCGCGTCGTCGTCGACGGCGTCTCGATGCCGACGAATATCCGCCTCGCGCCCGGCGGCGCGGAGTCGCTCGCCTCCCGCCTGCGTCGCGTGAGCGGCGCGTCGTTCTCCCGCGCCGACCCGACGCTCGACACTGTCGTCGAAGCCGGCGGCGCGAACGTCCGAGTCGCGGGTGTGACCGCGCCCGCCAGCGATGGCCTCGGTTTCGCGTTCCGCCGCCACGACGAGACGCCGCTGACGCTCCCCGCGCTCGTCGCCAACGGGACGCTGTCGGCCGACGCCGCGGCGCTCTGCTCCCTCGCGGTCGAACGCGGAGCCTCGGTCCTCGTCGCCGGCTCGCGCGGGGCCGGCAAGACGACGTTTCTCGGCTCGCTCCTGTGGGAACTCCCGCGCGACGTTCGCACGGTGCTCATCGAGGACACGCCGGAGCTCCCGGCGTCGAGCCTGCTGAACGCCGACCGCGACGTGCAGACACTCCGAACCGACACGACCGGCGGCCCGGAGCCGACGCCGCAGGAGGCGCTTCACGCGGCGCTCCGACTGGGCGACGGCGCGCTCGCACTCGGGGAAGTCCGGGGCGAGGAGGCCGCCGTCCTCTACGAGGCGATGCGCGTCGGCGCGAACGCCAACGCGGTCCTCGGAACTATCCACGGCGACGGAGCCGCCGACGTGCGCGAACGCGTCGTCTCCGACCTCGGCGTCCCGGCGTCGTCGTTCGCCGCGACCGACCTCGTGGTCACCTGCGAACGCGCTGACGCACACCGCGTCGGCCGGGTCGAGGAGGTCCGTCCCGTCGGCGACGACGCGGCGTTCGAGACGCTGTTCGAACACGACGGTCGCGCCCTCGAACCCACGGGGTCGGTCGCGCGCGGCGACAGCCTCGCGGTCGAGTCGCTCGCGCGCCCCGGCGAGTCGTACGCGGACGTGCTCGACGCGCTCGACGCCCGCGCCGGTCGCCTCGCCTCGCTCGCCGAAACTGGGCAGACGACACCGGACGACCTCGCCGCGGCCCGCGCGGAGCGTGGTTCGGGATGCTGAACCCGGACCCGGAAACGGCCACGAACGCGGGCGCTGACTCCGATATGTCCCGGTTGGCCCACGCGGCCGCGACGACGCTCGCACGGCTCTCACCCGATTCCATCGACGCCGAGCCGAGCGACGAGCTCCGCCGCTCGCTGGCGTTTCTCGACGCCGGCCTCGCCCCTGAGACGGTCGTCGCCGCGGGCTACGGCGCGGCGCTCCCCGCCGGAGTGCTCGGCGGACTCGTCGCCCTCGTCGCTCGACTCCCGACCGTCACGGTCGTCTTCGTCGCGCTCGCGGCCGCGCTCGGCGCGACCCACGCGGTTCACACGCTCCCCGTCTGGCTGGCGACGCTCCGCCGGACGCGGGCGCTCGGGAACGCGCCGGAACTCGTCGGCCGCATCGCGCTTCGGATGCGCATCGAGCCGTCGGTCGAGCGGGCCAGCGCGTTCGCCGCACGCGGCGGCGACGACCCGCTTTCGGCCTCGCTCGCCGCGCACACCGACCGCGCCCGCGGAACGCCGACCGCGGGGCTTTCGGAGTTCGCCGACGCGTGGCGCGCGTGGTTCCCGGCGCTCGACCGCTCGACCGCGCTCCTGCAGACCGCCGCGGACGTTCCCGCCGGCGAGCGCGACCGGGCGCTCGACCGCGCCCACGAGGTCGTCCGCGAGGGGACCCGCGACCGACTCGCCGACTTCGTCGGCTCCGTCCGCGGACCGGTGACGGCGGTCTACGCCTTCGGCGTCCTACTCCCGCTCGCGCTGGTCGGCGCGCTCCCCGCCGCCGGCGTCGCCGGCGTCGGCGTCACCGCCGCGCACGTCGCATTCGTCTACGACGCGGTGCTTCCCGTCTGCCTCCTCGCCGCGGTCGGGTGGGTGCTCGTCCGCCGGCCGGTCGCGTTCGCGCCGCTCTCGGTCGCCGCCTCCCACCCCGCGGTCGACGACCACCGGCTCCCCGGCGTCGCCGGCGGCGCGGTCGCCGGCGTCGTCGGCTTCGTCGCCGCCGACGCGCTCGTCGCGCCGTGGCTCGCACCGCTCGCGGCCGTCGGTCTCGGAACCGGGACCGCGCTGTTCGTCGCGGCCCGTCCGGTCGTGGCGCTCAGAGCGCGCGTCCGCGCGGTCGAAGACGGTCTCCCCGACGCGCTCTATCTCGTCGGCCGCGCCGTCGGCGAGGGCGAGGCCGTCGAATCCGCACTCGCCCGCGCGGCGACCTCCATCCCGGGCGAAACCGGCGACCTGCTCGAAGAAGCGGTCGGCGTCCAGCGCCGCCTCCGCGTGGGCGTCGTCGAATCCTTCCGCGGCGAGTACGGCGTCCTCGAATCGACCCCGAGCCCCCGCGTCGCGGGCGTGGCGACGCTCCTCGGCCTCGCCGCCAGCGAGGGTCGCCCCGCCGGCCGCGCCATCGTCTCAATGGCCGACCAGCTCTCGGCCCTGTCCCGACTCGACGCCGAGGCCCGCCGCGAACTCGCGTCGGTCACGGAGACGCTGTCGAACACGGCCGCCGTCTTCGGGCCGCTCGTCGCCGGCGCGACCGTCGCGCTGGCCGACGGGATGGCCCCCGCGAAGACGCTCGACCAGACGGCCATCGGCGCGCCGCTTTCGACCGGTGACCTCGGACTGGCCGTCGGCGCGTACGTCCTCCTCTCGGCGGTCATCCTGACGACGCTCTCGGTCGGCGTCGAACACGGCCTCGACCGCCACCTCGTGGCCTCTCGCGTCGGCCGCGCGCTCGTGTCGGCGACGACGACGTTCGCCGTCGCGTTCGCCGCCGCGGGGGCGCTCGTCTGAGCCGCCGCGAGTCCGTGCTGAGGTTTATATACTCGGACGGGACCACCCCGGGCTATGCTCGACGCACCGCTCGATACGCTCTACACGTGGGCCGCGCTCTCGGTGGCCGCGACCGTTCTCGTCGGGACGGTCGCCGGGCTTCCGACCACGCCCGCGCCCGACGCCTCGGGAGTCGCCGACGCCGTCGACACCGTGGCCGTCGCCGAGTACGACGCGACAGCCGAACACCACCTCGACGCCGACGCCGTCCGCCTCGGCCCGCACCGCATCGGGCTCCGAAACGACGGCGGCGCGGCGCACGCCACGTTCGGCTTCGGGCCGGTCACGCCGGCGACGCCCGATTCTCGACTCGGGTCGGTCGCCGCCGGCACACCGCCGAGCGCCGTCTTCGACTCGCCCGCCGCGTTCGCCGCCGCGGCCGAGACCGCACGCGACCGGGACGCCTCGTGGCGCCCCGCCAGCGAACTGCTCGTCGTCCGCCACGTCAACTGGGAGGGAACGGATGTCACCGTCGTCTCGGCGTAGGGCCCAGACTTCGCCCGTCGCCGCACTCACCGCCTTGGTCGTCGTCTGCGCGGCGATTTCGTGCTACGCGACGGTACTCGACGACTCCTTGCCGACCGCCGACCGCGACCTCGCACCCGCCGCGCTGTCGAACGTCGAGTCCACGCTCGCGGACGACTCGGGCGTCGTCGTCGTCTCGCGGCTCTCGGACGCCCGCGACGCCTGTCCTGACGGCTTTTCTTGTCGCGTCGTCGTCGCAATCGACGACGACCGCCGCACCGTCGGTCCCGACGCGCCCGCCGACGCCGACGCCGACTCGACTCGGATCACCGCCCGCGTCGAACCCGGACGCGTCGGCTTCGGAACGCTCCGCGTCGAGGTGTGGCGATGACGGACCTCGTCTTCGACGTGACGGTGTGTCTGCTACTCGTGAGCGCGAGTATCGGCCTCGTCGTCACCGCGGACGCCGGCGCGAACACCGGCCTCGGCGGCGATGCCGCGGTCGACGCCGACGGGGTCGCCTCGTCGCTGGCGACGAGCACCGCGACGGTCAACTATTCGCTCGCCCCCGGCGTCGACGCGGCCGACCCGTCGTTGCTCGATGCCGACGGCGTCGACCCCCGCGAGCTCGAACGCACCGCCCACGGCAGTCTCGCCGGTCTCCTCGCCCGGGCAACGCTCGGTGCGGTCACCGTCGACGGCGCTCGCCTGAGCCGCGCTCACGACGACTTCCGCAAGCGGACCGCCGCCCGCGTCGCCTCCGAACTCCCGACCCGCGGCGTCTCCGTCGCCGTCTCGTGGACGCCGTTTCCCGGCTCGTCGGTCCGCGCGAGCGACACACTGGGTCCCGAGCCGCCGTCCTCGGCGACGGTTCACTCCGCGACGCTCGACGTGCCGAGCGGGTTCCCCGCGGCGCGCGAGGACGCGGTCGCCGCCAGCACCGACGGCTTCGACGCCGTCGCTCGACTCGTCGCAGACCGGACCGTCGCCGGGCTGTTCCCGCCGGCGCTCGCCCGGCTCGCGCTCCGTGGCGACGAACCGGTTTCGACTCTGATGGCCCATCGGTACGAGCGGGCCGGCGCGCTGGCGGGGGCGTCCGTCGCGCCCGAGGTCGCCCGCGAGGAGACCCGCGCCGCCAACGCCGACCTCGCGGCGGCGCTGAACCCGCGGTTCGCCGAGACGATGCGCGACCGGTACGACACCCCGCGCGCCGCCGCCGAGGCCGTCTCCGTTGGGCGCGTCACCGTCGTCGTCAGGACGTGGTCGCCGTGAGACTCGCCGACGACGACCGGGGCCGGGTTCCCTTCGCCCTGCTCGGCGTGTTACTGCTCGTCGGGAGCGCGACGTTCTCCGGCGCGCTCGCCGGCCACGACCCCGTGGCCGACCGGCGCGTCGACGACGCGATGGACCGCGCAACTGCGCAATCCGACGCCGCCATCCGCGCGGCCGTCGGCGACGCGGCGCGCGCGGCCGCGGCGAACCCCGTCACTTCGCCCGCGAACACGACCGTCGGACGACTGCTCTCCGACGAGCGCCCCTTCCGCGACTATCTCCGGCTCCGCATCGCGCTGGCCGCGACGGAGCGACTCCGCGCCGTCTCGGTCGCCCGCGGCGACGTGAACGCGACTGCGACCCTGCCGCGACCGACGAACGAGTCGAGCCTGCGAGACGCGATGGACCGCGTCTCCATTTCGAGTCGCGAGAACGGGACCGTCCTCGTCGCGACCGTCGAGAACGTCTCGGTCGAAGTCGCCCGCGGCGGCCGCACCGTCGCCGCGGAGTCTGTCACCGCGACGGTCGGCGTTCGGACGCCCGTCCTCGCGCTCCACGACCGGACCGAATCCTTCGAGCGCCGCCTCGACGCGAACGCGCTGGACGGCGGGACGCTCGACGCGACGGTGACGACCGCGCTGTGGGCCTCGGCGTGGACCCGCGGCTGGAGTCAGTACGCCGGCGCGCCCGTGGACAACGTCGTCTCGAACGACCACGCCGCGCTGGCGACGAACGCCGGCGTCCTCCTCGCCGAACAGCAGGCGTTCGGGGCGACGGACGCCGACGGCCGCGGTGCGACCGGTCGCGCCGCCGTCCGCGTCGGTGCCCAGAGCCTGCTTTCGCAGACCGGCGCTCCGGCCGCGCCCGAACTGGCGAACGCGCTTCCCGCCCCGAACCCGTCCGCGGAGTCGGCCGCGAGCGAGATACCGACGAACCGGACCATCAACGCCTCCGTCGGCTCCGCCGCCGACCACGCGCTTGTCGGCCTCCTTGACGGTCGCGGCGACGCGCCGACCTACGACGGCGTGGTCGCGGACGCCCACCGCGCCGCGGTCGAAATCGACGCGGAGACGGACGTTCTCTCCCGGACCGAAGACCCGCCGGAGAACTCCGGACGCGGGTGGACACTCGTCAGCATCTCGACCGACACGTCGTCGTCGGCCGAGACGGTGCCGACGAGAACTCCGGCGGTCGAAGCCGACACTGTCGTCGTCGACGCCGGCTCTCGCATCGTGACGACGGTCGAGACGACCACTCGAACGTTCCGTCGGGGCAACGAAACGCTCCAGACCGAAGCGCGGACGGAGACGAGGACGCGCGTCGACCTCGCGGCCGTCGTCGACCCGGCGACCGTCTCCGCCCCCGTGCGCCCCATCGACCCCGCGAGTACCCCCGGCGGCGCGCTCGACGGCGAGAACTTCGCCGCGGCCGCCGACGCGGCGGCGGACGCGGTCGTGACGCGCGGCGGATTCGACGACATCGCCTGCGACGTTGCGACCGGCAACCCGCCCGAGCCGCGGCAGGCGACCGCGCCGTCGGCCGCCGGCCTCGACCGCTGGGTTCGCTCGGACCTCGTCGCGCTCGCCGACCGGGTCAGAGACCGACGCGTGACGGCGTCCGCACGGCGAGTCGCCGCGGGCGAGGTGAACCTCGCCGCGGAACTCGCGGCCGACCTCCGCGCAGACCGCCGGGACCTCGTGGGCGCACCGGCCGCCTACGACGGTGTCGCGGACCGGACGCGCGTCGCGGTTCGCGCGACCTACCTCGACCGCGTGCTGGCGGCGCTCGACCGCCGGGCGAACCGGAGCGCGGCGGCGACCGGCGCGGCCGACAACGCGACCAGGGACGCGAACCTCGGGTCGCTCTCGGATGCGGTCCGCGCCGAGGAGGTCGCCCGCGCGGCGCTCGGCGAGACGCGGGCGGACGGCACGAACGGGACCGCCCGGGCCGGCGGCGTCAGATTCGTCCCCGACGCGGACCCGATGTACCTCTCGCTCGGCGGGCTCGATGGTGCCGCGGTCCCGACGGTCGCCCGCGGCGGTACCTATCACCCGCTCGTCGCCCGCAATACCAACCTGTTTACGCTCCCCTACGGCGACGCCGCCGACACCGTTCTCGAACCGGTGTTCGGCGCGAACCGCCGCGTCCCGCTTCGCGTCGCGGCTCGCGCGCTCCTCGCGGCCGACTCGGTCCTCGCGAACATGAACGGGACGAACGAGACGATTGCCGACCGCCGCGACAGGCTCGAAACCGCGGTCGACCGGTCGGTCGTTCCCGCGGAGGAGGCCGCCCGACACACGCTTCGCGAACACACCAACCACTCCGTGACGGAGCGCCAGCGGATTCTGGAGCGCTCGCTCGGCGCGTGGGACGACCCTGCTCACCGGGCGCTGGCGATTACGAACGGCTCCGCGGCGCGCGCAATCGCCGTCGAGGTGGCCGCCCCGGGAACCGTCGAGGCCGACCTCCTCGAACGCCGCCTCGACGTGGCGTTCAGAACCGTCCGCCGAGACCGCTCGACGACGGTCCCACAGCGGCTCACGAACCGGACGGTCGAACCCACGCGAACCGCCCGTCAGCAGGCCGTCGCCGACGTGGCGACCGACGCGGCGATGAACGCCACCGAGGACGCGGTCGCAGACCGCCTGAACGACACGCTCGACTCGCGGTTCGACACGTCGTTCAAGCGCGTCCCCGCCGGGATGCCGGTCGCGCCCGTCCCGGGGTACTGGTACGCGACGGTCAACGTCTGGGACGTGGCGGTCGCCGGCGAGTTCGCGCAGTTCCGCGTCCACGCCCGCGGCGACGCCGAGTCGCTGACGTACGCCCGCGACGGCTCGACGGTCGCGCTCGACTGGGACGACGACGGCGCCGCCGAGACGGTCGGCCGCGGCGACCGCGTCTCGTTCGACGTGGAGACGACAATCGTCGTCGCGGTGCCTCCGTCTGGCGTCGGCGTCGGCGACATCGACGGCAACGCGGACGAGCGCTCCGAGGGCTGGCAGGGAGGACCGGGCTGTACCGTCGCGGCCGACTGCCCCCTCGACGAGTAGCCGTCAATACGACCCGAGTGGCAACCGTTTTGCCGTCGGAACGCCGAACCCGCGGTGTATGTTGCACGACGCCGCCGCGGAGCCCGGAACCCTCTCGGCCGACGAGTTGCGGGCCGCCTACGAGGACGAGATTCGCCGCGCAGTCGACGCCGCAGGGCCGGAGACGGCCGCCGAGGCCGCCGGTGTCTCGGAGGCCGCGCTCTCGAACGGCGTGTTGGACCTCACGCTCGAACAGGCCGCGGCCGTCCTCGAACTCGCCGACGGCAATCCCGACGCTGACGCCATCGTCTGGGAATTCCGCGACCACCTCCTCATGGGCATGACGAGCGGCATCCTCGACGTTGACACGCTCGCCGCCGAGGTCGACCTCGACCTCTCCGGACAGGAGATTCAGCAGGCCATCGAGGGCCGCACCGCCGCCACGCTGAACGAACTGGCCGCCATCCACCACGTCATCGCCGTCCGAAACGAGCGATGAGAGTCGCCGTCCTCGGCTGTGGCTACGTCGGCCTCGAACTCGCCCGCACGCTCGTCGCCGACGGCCACGACGTGTGGGGCGTCCGCCGCTCCGACGAGGGTCTCGCCGCCGTCGAAGCGACCGGCGCGGAAGCGGTTCGCGCCGACGTGACCGACGCCGACTCCCTCGGGGCGGTCCCCGACGTGGACCACGTCGTCTTCGCCGCGAGTTCCGGCGGCCGCGGGGCCGACGCCGCCCGCACCGTCTTCGTCGAGGGACTCCGAACGGCAATCGACCAGTTCGCCGCCCGCGATTCGCCGCCCGAGCGACTCGTCTACACGTCGAGCACGGGCGTCTACGGCGACCACGGCGGCGACTTCGTCGACGAGTCGACGCCGCTGGACCCGACGACCGACAAGACGCGCGTTCTCGCGGAGGCCGAGCGCGTCGCCCGCGAGCACGCCGCAGAGCGCGGAATCGAAGGGACCGTCACCCGGTTCGCCGGGCTCTACGGTCCCGACCGCTATCGACTCGACCGCTATCTGCACGGCCCGGTCACGGCGGGCTACCTCAACATGGTCCACCGGGACGACGCCGCGGGCGTCGTCGCGTCCCTCCTCGAAACCGACCGCGCCCGCGACGACACCGTCCTCGTCGTCGACGACGAACCCGTCTCGAAACACGAGTTCGCCGACTGGCTGGCCGACGAATGTGGCGTCCCGCGCCCCGAAAAGCGCACCAAGCAAGAGCGCCTCGCCGACGGCGACCTCTCTGCGGCCGCCCGCCGCCGCATCCTGACGAGCAAGCGCTGTTCGAACGACCACCTCCGCGAACTCGGCTATTCGTTCGCGTATCCGACCTATCGGGAGGGCTACCGAGCGGCAATCGACGCGTATCGGGCGGGCGGCGACTGAGCGTATTCACGGCTCGACAGGTTCGAGCCGCCGAAATTCTGTCGCTCGGGATAACTCGATTAGGGGGAATATTCATACGGTAGGCCCCGGTCGTGTTGTGTATGTTGGGTCCGGTGGGGCAGTTCGACACGGGTGCTATCTTCGAGTCTCTCGACTCGTTCGTGCGCACTCACCCCGAGGTTGCGGCGGCGCTCGTCGTCGCGCTCGGTGCCCTCGCGCTCGTCGTCTACGCCGCGATTCGGTTCAAGCGGCCGATGGGCACGCGCTTCGCCGAGGCGTTGGCGGACGTCGACGAAATCGCCGTCCTCATGCATCCGAACCCGGACCCCGACGCCATGGCCGCGGCAATCGGCGTGGCCTGTCTCGCAGAGCAGGTCGGGACCACACCGACCATCCAGTTCGCCGGCCAGATTCGACACCAAGAAAATCGCGCGTTCCGAACCGTTCTTGAACTCGACTTAGACCCAATCGACCACGTGAGCGACCTCGCCGCCGAAGCGGTCGTCCTCGTCGACCACAACGAACCCCGCGGCTTCGCGGGCGCGGAGGGAATCCTCCCCTACGCCGTCGTCGACCACCACCCCGGCGACGGGACCGGCGAGGCGTTCACCGACGTGCGGACCGACTACGGCGCGTGTTCGAGCATCGTGGCCGAGTACTTCCGCGACGTGGGCGCGAAACCCGTCCCGCCGGACATGCACGCAAGCGAGGTGAACGCCTCCTACACCGTCCCCTCGCAGGTCGCCACGGGCCTCGTCTACGGGATTCTCACGGACACCAAACACCTCACTGCGGGCTGTTCGGCCGCGGACTTCGCCGCCGCCGGCTTCCTCTTTCCCGGCGTCAACGAGGACCACCTCGACCGCATCGCCAACCCCGAGGTCTCCCGCGAGGTGCTGGAGGCGAAAGCCCGCGCCATCGCCGGCCGCGACGTGCGCGGCCCCTTCGCCGTCGCCGACATCGGCACCATCTCGAACGTCGACGCCATCCCGCAGGCGGCCGACGAACTCATCCAACTCGAAGGCGTTACCGCGGCGGTCGTCTGCGGCGAACGCGAGAGCAACGTCTACCTCTCGGGGCGCTCCCGCGACGACCGGGTCCACATGGGCCGGACGCTGGAGTCCGTGCTCGACCACTACCGCGGGGCGAGCGCCGGCGGCCACGCCCGGATGGGCGGCGGACAGATAATCCGTCCCGACGCCGTCACCGACGGCGGCGACGGCGAGTCCGTCCCCCGCGACGAACTCGTCGAACACATCTTCGAGGCGCTGTCGGGCGATATCTGACCCTCGGACCTGACGGCCATCGCCGGACGCGGACCGGTGGCCCTTAACAGCCGGCCGCCGTAGGCTCGCCCATGGCTACAGGACGGGCGACGTGGGCCTACCGCGACCGGTTCGGCGACAGTTTCGGCCGCACCTTCTACCGGCGGTTCGGCCCCGGCGTCGTCTCCAGTATCGGCATCGGAACCTACCTCGGCGACCCGACCGACGCGGTCGACGAGCGCTACCGCGAGTCGCTCGTCTCCGCGCTCGAACACGGCGTCAACCTCGTCGACACGGCGTCGAACTACCGACACGGGCGCTCCGAGCGGGTCGTCGGCGACGCGGTCCGCAGGGCCGACGTCGACCGCGACGCCGTCGTCGTCGCCTCGAAGGCCGGGTTCGTCCCCTTCGACCGCGAGCGCCCCGCCGACCCCGGCGCGTACGTCCGCGAGACGGTCCTCGACGCGGGCCTCGCCGACCCCGACGAACTCGCACACGGCAGTCACACCATCGCGCCCGCCTTCGTCGACGAGATGGTCGACCGGTCGCTCGACCTGACGGGACTGGACCACATCGACTGCTACTACCTCCACAACCCCGAGACGCAGTTGGCCGCCGTCGACCGCGAGACGGTGTACGACCGCGTCGAAGCCGCTTTCGAGGTGCTCGAACGCCGGGTCGCGGCCGACGATATCGGTCGGTACGGCGTCGCCACGTGGGAGTGCCTCCGGGTCGCGCCGGACCACGACTCGTACCTGTCGCTCCCCGAACTCGTCCGCCGGGCCGAGCGCGCGGCCGAGACCGTCGGCAACGACGACCACTCGCTCGAAGCGATTCAGCTTCCGTTCAACGTCGTGATGGCCGACGCGTTCACAGTCGAGAGCCACGACACCGACGCGGGCGAGGCGATGAGCGCGCTCTGGTACGCCCACGAACACGGCCTGCACGCCTTCACGAGCGCCAGCCTCGCACAGGGCGACCTCGCCGCCGAGATTCCGGCGTCGGTGAACTCGGTGCTCGCGGGCGACACGGCGGTTCAGCGGGCGCTCAACTTCTCGCGGAGCGCGCCCGGCGTGACCGCGGCGCTCGTCGGCGCGTCGTCGGTAGAACACGTCGCGGAGAACGTCGCGGCCGGCACGTTCGACCCCCTCGGGGCGCGGGCGTTCGATTCGGTCTTCGAGTGAGCGGTCGCAGACTCCGACGGGCGCTCGCAGTCGGCGGTCGGTTCGCGGTTATCTGAGCTCTTTCCACTCGCGCCCGCAGTCGCCGCAGATGCGGACCGAGAACACCTCGTCCGGGTCGTTTTGCTTCTTCAGCGACTCGCCGCACTCGGAACACGTCAGCCGCCCGTAGGTATCCTTCTCTAACTCCCCGTCTCGGAGCCCCTTCCGCGTTGTCTTCATACGCTCCCGTTTGTGCAACGAACATAAAAACCCGACGACAACCCCGTTTTCACCCCGCACGACGCCCCGCGGTCTCGTTCAGCCGAAACTGTTGTCACCTCGCGGCGCGCGGTTCCGACCGTGTCACGTGGCCGCCTCTTCGGAACGCTCTGCGGGATGGTGTTGCTCGTCAACCTCGCGCGGGTCGTCTTCGCACCGCTTCTCGGGGAGTTCATTCTCTTTTTCGAGGTCGACCGCGCCACCGTCGGCATCGTCGCCACCCTCGTCTGGCTCGGAAGCGCCGCCCTCCGCGTCCCGACCGGCTGGCTTCTCACCCGCGTTCCGAGACATCGGGTGGTGCTCGGAACCGGCGTCGTCCTCGTCGTCGCCTCGGGCGTCACCGCCAGCGCGACCACCGTCGAGACGCTGATGGTCGGCGCGGTCTCGATGGGCCTCGCCTCGGGCGCGTACTTCGTCGCCGCCAACCCACTCGTGAGCGAGCTGTTCCCCGACCGCGTCGGCCGCGCGATGGGCATCCACGGCACCGCCAGCCAGCTCGCGGCCGTCGGCGTCGCCCCCTTCGTCACGGTCGTCCTCGCGGTCGGCCCCGACCTCGTCGACCGCGTCCCGTTCGTCTCCGCGGCGTGGCAACTCGTCTTCGTCTGTGTCGGTCTCGCCGCCGCCGTCGTGACGCTCGCGCTCTTCGTCACGGCCCGCTCGACGGACCTCCCGGACGCGGGCGCGGCCGACCGCGACCTCCTCGGCGCGGCCCGCACGGAGTGGCGGGTCATCCTCACCGGCATCGTCATCCTCGGGTTCACCGGCTTCGTCTGGCAGGGCCTGTTCAACTTCTACGAGCTGTACATGGTGTCGAAGGGCCTGCCGGCGACGACCGCGCGTAACATGCTGACGGTCATCTTCGGCGCGGGCGTGCCGGCGTTCTTCCTCTCGGGGCGGCTCGCCGACAGGCTCCCGCGCATCCCGTACATCCTCGGCGTGCTCGTCTCCTTTGTCGTCTCGGTGTTCGTCCTCACGATGACGACGACCCTCGTCGGTCTCGTCGTCGTCACCGCGGTCGTCGGCTACGTCATCCACAGCCTCTTTCCGGCGCTCGACGCCTACCTGCTCGACACGCTCCCCGACGAGAGCCGCGGGAGCGCCTACTCGGTGTACTCGTTCGGCATGATGATATTCCAGGCCAGCGGGTCGGGCGCGGTCGGGGCCCTGACCGACATCGGCTACGCGTTCGACGAGGTGTTCTTCTGGTTCTCCGTCGGGCTGGCGGTCGTCGTCGCGGGCCTCATCGCGTTCCAGCGCGCCGGGCGCATCCCGAACTGAGCGGGCCGGGCGAGGGGAGTCCGAAGCCGGCAGACGACTCGGCTCTCGCCGCACTTTTGCTCGCCCGGTCCCACGACCGACACGATGGAGTACGTACAAGAGCGGGTCACGACGCTCCACGACCTCGCCGGTTCGGTCCCCGACGCCCCGACCGACCGCGCCGCCGTGGTCGTGCCGATGACAGAGCGGGAGTACGCCGGCCTCGCCGCCGACCGGGTGCTCTCGACGCTGGAGTCGCTCTCGCCGGCGCGGGTCGTCGTCCCCCTTCGCGCGCCCGCCGACCGGGTCGCCCCGTTCGCCGACTGGCTCGACGAGTACGACCTGCCGCTCGACGTGCTGTGGTGCGACGGCCCCCGCGTCGCCGACCTGCTGGACTCTCACGGTCTCGACGGCGAGCGCGGCAAGGGACGCGACGTGTGGCTCGCGCTCGGCTGTGCCGCCAGCGAGGAGTACGTCGTCGTCCACGACGCGGACACGAAAACCTACGACGAGCGCTACGTCCCGCGGCTCCTGTTCCCGCTGGCGCACGGCCACGACTTCTCGAAGGGTTACTACGCCCGCGTCGAGGAGGGGCGGCTCTACGGCCGGCTGTTCAGGCTGTTTTACGCCCCGCTCGTCCGCGCGCTCGAAGCCGAGACCGACGCCCCCGTCGTCCGGTACCTCGACTCGTTCCGGTACGCGCTGGCCGGGGAGTTCGCGGCCACCTCGGACCTCGCGGTGCGGATGCGGTCGCCGCGGAAGTGGGGCCTCGAAGTCGGCACTCTCGGCGACGCCTTCGCCCACGCCGGCTTCGACCGGAGCGCGCAGGTCGACCTCGGCGAGTACGAACACGACCACCGCTCGGTGAGCGGGCCGACCGGCCTCTCGGATATGAGCGAGTCGGTGGGACGGACGCTCCTCCGGGCGGTCGTCGAACACGGCGGGAGCGTCGAGTTCGACACGCTCGCCGACCGCTACCGCGACGCCGGACACCGGCTGGTCGAGCAGTACGCGGCCGACGCGGCGTTCAACGGCTTCGACTACGACCGCGGAGACGAGCGCGAGCAGGTCGCCACCTACGCCGATGCCATCTCGCAACCCGGCGAGGACACGCGGCTCCCGGCGTGGACGGACACGTCGCTGTCGCCCGACCAGGTGCTCGCCGCCGCGAGCGACGACCTCCGCGACGTGCGGGAGGGCGCGGGCCGATGAGCGAGGCGACCTACGACGACCTCGCGGGCGTCGTCGACCTCTTCGGCGCGCTCACCCGCGAGGAGCTGGCGACCGCGCTGGGCGAACTCGCGTTCAAACAGAGCCGCGAGACGGACGCAGACGCCCTCTCCGATACTATTTCCGACGCGGTCGACGCCTACTATCTCGTCCCTTACGAGGACGACGAGACGGACGCGGAACTCTTGACGGTCGGCCCGATGGCGTTTCCGACGCTCCCCGAGCGGGCGGAGGACCTACCGCACATCCTCGACTACCCGACCCGCGAGGTACCGCGGGGCGAACTCGCCACGCAGGTCGAAGCGCGGCTCCGCGCGGCGGCCGCGAGCGCGGTGCAGTCGGCAGATGAAGACGAAATCGAGCGTCTGCTCGATGTCACGTACGACCTCGAAGCGTGGGCCGACACCGACGTGGGGTCGATTCGCGAGCGCCTCGACGCCGCGCTGGACGCGGAGGGGCAGGCCTAAGTCGCGGCATCTCTTTACGAATCGTGACGATGGACCTCGCGGGCGTCAGCCGACACGAACCGGTGACCGTCGACGCGGGCCGGCGGGCGGCCGTCATCGCCCCCGTCCTGTTCCGCGACGAGCGGCCGCACATCCTGTTTACCAAGCGCGCCGACCACCTCGGCGAGCACCCGGGACAGATGAGCTTCCCCGGCGGCGGGCGCGAACCGAGCGACGCCGACCTGCGGGCGACCGCGCTCCGCGAGTCCAACGAGGAAATCGGGCTTCGAGCCGAGGAGACCGCGTTTCACGGCCGACTCGACGACATCCTCACCGTGACCGACTACGCCGTCTCGCCGTTCGTCGCCGCGGTGCCCGACCGTGCGTACGAACCCGACCAGCGCGAGGTGGCCGAAATCGCGGTGCTCGCGGTCGACGACCTGACCGACCGCGCGAACTACGAGTCGGAGCGCCGTGACCACCCGCAGTACGGCGAGATTCGACTCCATTTCTTCCACGTCGACGGCTACACCGTCTGGGGCGCGACCGGGCGAATGCTCGTGCAACTGCTCGAACTCACGACCGACTGGCGCGTCCCCGAGGAGGTCGACCGCGTGGTCGACCCCGACGCCGACTACCCGGTGTAGTGCCCCTCGGCGCGCGCCGACCACGGGTGCGGTCGCTCGGCGGCATCTGAATCAGTGAAAAACAGCGTCGTCGACGTCGCTTCCGTTACTCCCTCCCCTCTCTTCTTCAGCCCGCGTGTACCCCCTCAGCCGAGGAGGTTCTTGAGCGCGGGGTGCTGTTGGACGAACTCCATCTTCTCGATGATGGCGTCGAGGCCGAGGATGCGGCCCGCCGCGAGCGTCCCGACGATGGCGAACATCATCAGCCCGAACAGGTCACTGTTGACCACGCCGTGGCCCCAGTCGGCGTTCCCCAGGTAGAAGAACACCATCAGGACGCCGCCGAAGAAAGCGGCGAGCCGGACGAGTGCGCCCACGAGGAGCCCGAGACCGATGAGCGTCTCACCCCACGGAACCATGACGTTCGTGAGGTCGAGGAGCCACGGGGTCGCGGCGGCCCACGCGAAGAAGCCCTGAAGGGGCGAGGCGGCGGGGGCGTTCGCGAGGTAGCCCGCGGCGCTGAACGCCTCACCGGTCAGCTTCCCCCAACCCGCGTGGAGGAACCAGTAGCCGGTGATGAGGCGGGTCAACACGAGCACGTAGCCCGTGACGCCCCGCGAGTAGTCGAAGTCCATTCTGTTCCCCAGCATCTCGATTTGTGCGTTAGCGGGCATCTCGGTTCACCTTACATCTGAATCGTCGGCCGCGAACCCCATATAACGGCGACGCGATTTCCGAATCCATAGAACTGGGAATGACCGAAAACGGGCGTTTGAGCCTGTCACGGTTCGCTTTCGAATACTGATTGGAACTTAGAATTGTGTCCTGAATACAATCGTGTTGGTACGCGGGTGAACGCGGCGGTCTCTCGCAGTGAGACCGGCTGACACGAGCTTCGGAGCGCTCGCAGTCGGGCCGATCCGAGACATATAAACACCGCCGCGGCGAGCCAGCATCGCCGTCATCGACAGGATTTTGCCCTCCTCTACGCTATCAGTTCTCACATGGTCGCACAGACGATGGATCGCGTTCCGCGACGGTACTGAAATTTCTGTGGTGATAGTATGCTGACCGCCGAGCGCGCGGTCTCGAAAGCCGGTCTGGACGCAGTCGCACTCAAGCCCGCCGAGTGCGACGTGCGCGAGGCGCTTTCGGTCCCGCTCGACGTCGTTGCCATCGATTACGAGGGCCGCGAGCGACTCCCCGACGAGGACGTGTTGCGCGAACTCGCGGGCGAAAAAGAGGTCCGACTGACCACGCCGGTCCGCGCCGACGGCTTCGACCCGCTCGGCGACGATTCGCTGTACGAGTGGCTCCCGGACGGGATTCGGCAGGTGCTCGTGGCCGGCCACGGCGCGTACCTGACCGACGACGAGGCGCGTCGCGCGGTCGCGCCCCGTCTCCGCGCCGCGAGAGAGCGCGCGCCCGACGCGTGGGTCGGTACCGAGGGCATCGAGCGAATCGCCCTCGCCGCCGGCGGCACCCAGTACGAACTCCTCTCGCGGTCGACCCGGGGAGACGTGCGGGCGCTCCGGGCGGCCGGCTTCGACGGCGAGGTCGCGGTCTACGCCCCGACCGCCCTCACCGACGACGACGACGAGATTCTCGACGCCGTCGGCGCGTACGTCTCCCGCCGCCGCCCCGTCGCTCGCGCGCTCCCCGACGACGCCGCGACCGACGCCTCGGCCGAGGGGCGCGCCCGCGAGGTGCTCCTGAAGGCCGCGCGCGACTACGCGCTCATCGGCTCCGTGGCCGACGTGCGCCGGCGCGTCGACGACCTCCGCGACGCCGGTATCGACCTCGTGGTCGGCTACCCCGCTCGCGGCGTCGACGAGTTCGCCGAGTAAGTCGTCCACCGCCCGCACCTCCGTACTCTCCCCTCGCGTCCTCTCCACCGACACCGGTGGCCTTTTACGCGGTCGCCGAAGAGGACAGGTGACGGCACGGTCGGGTGGCTCCTTTCGGACCCACGTGGTTTCCACGCGGGCCACGGCCGGCCGACCTACCCCGTCTCTCTACACATCCCGAGCGACTGCACCGCGCAGTTCTCGACCACTCGAACGACCGGCGAGCAACCGCCATTCAAGTCGGTCGCCGACGGAGACGGGGCATGAACGAATCAGCGCGCGTCGCGGTCGTCGGCGCGGGCGCGGTCGGCCTGACGACCGCCTTCGACCTCGCCGAGCGCGGGGCGCGGGTCACGCTGTTCGAGCGCGACGCGCCCGGCGGTGGGACGACGGGCCGCGCCGCCGGCATCTGCTACGACGCTTACGCCGAGGACATCGACGTGGCCGTCGCCGACCGCGCGATGGACCGCTTTCGGAGCCTCTCGGGCGAGGGCGAGTTCGCCTTCCACGAGACGCCGTACGTCTTCCTCGCGCGCGAGGGCGACGACGCGGCGGCCGCGGCGCTCGAAGAGTCGGTCGAACGAATGCGCGTCCACGACCGCGCGGTGTCGCTCGTCGACGCCGGCGAACTGGCCGACCGGTTCCCGATTCGAACCGACGACGTGCTCCTCGCGGGCGTCGCCGAGAACGCCGGCTGGGTCGACCCCGCGGCCTACGTGGACCTGTTCGTCGAGAAGTGCGAGTCCGCGGGCGTCGAGTTCCGCGTCGGCGACGCGGTGTCGCTCCGGGTCGACCCGCCCGGCGTCGCCGCCGACGACGTGGTGACCGCCCGCTTCGACGCCGTCGTCGTCGCGGCCGGCGTCCACTCGCGCCGCCTGCTCGCCGACGCGGGCCACCCCATCGCGCTCAGACCCTACCGGGCGCAGGCGCTCGTCGCCGACTGCGACTACCGCGGGCCGACCGTCTACGACGCGACAGCGGAGTCGTACCTGCGGCCGCACCCCGCGGGCGTCCTCGCGGGCGACGGCGTCGAACCGGTCGAACCCGACCCCGACGACTGGGACCCGACCGCGGACGACTGGTTCGTCACCGACGCCCTCGACGCGGTTCGACACCGAACCGGCATCGGCGGCTTCGACGAGGCGACCGTCGAGACCGACTCACCGGTCGACCGCGCGTGGGCCGGCCTCTGCGGGGCGACCCCGGACCGGAACCCGCTCGTCGGCGCAGTCACCGAGAGAATCTTCGTCGCCGCCGGCTGGCACGGCCACGGCTTCATGTGGGCTCCGGCAATCGGCGAGCGACTCGCGGAGGCGGTGCTCGGCGACGGTGAGGCGTCGATACCGGACGCGTTCGACCCCCGCCGCTTCGACGGCGACGAGGAGTTCGCGGTGGTCGAGGGGATGACGCTCGACGGCGACTAACGCGAAAAGGAGATGCGTCGGGGTCGTCGCGGTCGAAACTGAGACTCAGGCGTCTTGGTCGTCCACGTCGCCGAAGTCGACCTCGTCGTCGGCGTCGGACCCGTCGTCGGCGTCCGCGTCGCCTTCGTTTTCTTCTTCGGTCACGGCGATGTCGCTCGCGCGCTCGTCCTTGGGAATCCGAATCTGGAGCGTGCCGTTCTTGCCGACCGTGGCGGTCCCCTCGGCGGCCTCGACCGAGGCGTCGGAGGGGATGGTCGCCTTCCCCGAGAGCGTGAGACCGCGGCCGGGGAACCGCATCTCGTAGCCCTCGTGGAAGTCGCGGAAGCGGTCGATGCGAATCTCGACCTCGCCGTCGAGGAAGCGGACCTGCACGTCCTCTGCGCGCGCGCCGGGCGCGTCGAAGACGACCAGATAGGCGTCTTCGGATTCGAGCAGGTCGTGGGCCAGCGGCTTGCGCTCCTGCATCTGGCTGACGCCGCGGCCGACACGTTCGAGGACGGCGTTGGCCGCCGACTCGCCGAACTTCCGCAGGTCGCTCATAGTTGAATCTCCTCCAGGAAGCGGGACTCGCCGCAGTACGGACAGGAGAACTCCGCCACCGTCACGTCGTCGGGCATATCGTAGGTGTAGTGCAGCTCGAACATGTCGAGTTCGCAGTCCTCGTTGGCGCACTTGACTTCGAGGGTCGCGGGCATGGCCGTCAGTTACGCTCCCACGCTCATAAACGCGCGGGAGGCGGAAGCGCCCCCACGACGCGGCGCGGGGCCGCGACCGCCGACCGGTTGGGTTTTCCGCGTCGAACCCGAACCGCGACCGATGACCGACCCCGCCGACCTCACCGTGACTATCGTCGACGGATACGTCGACGAGCCGGCGCATTTCGGCGTGCCGCCGTACATCTCGACGTATCCGAGGTTCACCGCGGGTGCGGTGGTCGACGCGGGCGTCCCCGAGTCCAACGTCGTCTACCACACCATCGACGAACTCCGCGAGGACAGACAGAAGTGGCGCGACGTGGCCGACGCCGACCTCATGATTTACATCGGCGGCATGACCGTCCCCGGCAAGTACGTCGGCGGGACGCCCGCCGAACCCGACGAGGTGCGCGAACTCGCGTGGGTCGCCGAAGGCACCGCCCTGATGGGCGGGCCGATTCGCTTCGGCGTCGGCGACGAGAACGCCGGCGGCCAGGACATGGAGCGCAAGAACCTCGACTACGACTTCGTCGCCAAAGGCGACATCGAGGCGGCCGCCTACGACCTCGTCGACTCCGGGCTCGAAGGCTTCGGCAACCGCATGCGCGACAACGAGGAACTCGACCGCTGGGCCGCCACGGGCGCGTTCGTGATCGAACAGCACCCGAACCACCCCGACCATCTCATCTGCGAGATGGAGACCTCGCGGGGCTGTGCCTACCGCTGTTCGTTCTGTACCGAACCGCTGTACGGCAACCCGGCGTTCCGCACCGCTGACTCCGTCGTCAAGGAGGTCGAGAACCTCTACGACCGCGGCGCGCGACACTTCCGGCTCGGCCGGCAGGCCGACATCCTCGCGTTCGGCGGCGACGGCGAGGCCCCGAACCCCGACGCGCTCCGCCGCCTCTACGGCGGTATCCGAGAGGTCGCGCCGGACCTCGGCACGCTCCACCTCGACAACGTCAACCCCATCACCATCGTCGGCTGGCCCGAGAAGTCACGCGAGGCGCTCCGCATCATCGCCGAGCACAACACGGCGGGCGACACCGCGGCGTTCGGCCTCGAATCCGCCGACCCCGTGGTCCAAGAGGAGAACAACCTCAACGTCTCCGCCGACGAGTGTTTCGAGGCGGTCAAAATCGTCAACGAGGTCGCCGGCTGGCGGCCCGGCGACGACCCCGCGGACGCGCCGACTCACGGCTCGAACGCCGCGAGCCGCCTACCGAAGCTCCTCCCCGGCATCAACCTCCTCCACGGGCTGAAAGGCGAGCGCGAGGAGACGTTCGAGCACAACAAGCGGTTCCTCCAGCGCGTCTACGACGAGGGCCTCATGGTCCGCCGCATCAACATCCGGCAGGTGATGGCGTTCGACGGCACCGACATGTCCGACACGGGTGCCGACATCGCCCGCGACCACAAACAGCTGTTCAAGACGTACAAAAAAGAGGTCCGCGAGGAAATCGACCAGCCGATGCTCCGCCGGGTCGCCCCCGCGGGGACGGTCCTCCCGAACGTCCACCTCGAATACCACCAAGACGGTCGGACGTTCGGCCGTCAGCTCGGAACCTACCCGCTTTTGGTCGGGATTCCGGGCGAGCGCGAACTCGGAAAGACCATCGACGTGGCCGTCGTCGACCACGGCTACCGCTCCGTCACCGGCGTTCCCTACCCGCTCGACTTCAACGAGGCGTCGATGGACGAACTCACCGCCATCCCCGGCATCGGTCGCTCGACCGCCGGCGACATCGTGGTGAATCGCCCCTACACTGACGCGGCCGACGTGGGCGTCGACGCCGACGTGACGAAGTACGTTCAGTAGGGTTTTCAGCCCTCGAAACTCCGCTCTTCACCTGCAACCGCGCTCTCCCTTCGCGCTCGAAACGCCCGGCGCGTTCACTCGCAAGCGTGGTGCGTCGTTCACTTGCAGTCGTGGTCTGTCGACCCGGGGGAGACGTCCCATCGAGCGAGGGGCGTCGAACCGCGAAAAGAGCGCCGTCAGAAGTCGTCTTCGACGACTTCGCCGACGGCGAAGTTAGACTTGACCTCGGTGATTTCGACTTTCACGCGCTCGCCGACTTCGGTGCCGGGGACGATGATGACGTAGCCGCGCTCGACGCGGGCGATACCGTCGCCCTGCTTGCCGATGTCCTCGATTTCGACGTAGCGGAGTTCGCCGGCTTCGACGGGCGGTTGCGGTTCGTTCGTGGGCGTCGGTCCGGCGTTCGATTCGGACTCGGCGGGTTCGTTCGACTCGCGGGAGATGAGCGCGACGCGGTAGGTCTCGCCGGGTTCGACGGTCCCGGTCTCGACCTCGCGGCGCGGAATTTCGACGACGTAGCGGTCGTCCTCGGTGCGAACGTCAGCATTGAACAGACACAGGAGTTTATCTGAGATTTCCACCGTAAGACCTCCAATATGTGGTCAGGCCGGAGTGTTAAAGATGTACCGCAGTCAGCGGATTCGACTACTGAACCCGCGTCCCGTCGGGCCGTTTCGCCCCCTCCGAGTCGTGGACGACGACCTCGCCCGGGCCGGTCTCGACCGGTTCGTAGGCGTCGGTGACGCCCCGCGCCTCGCGTAGCTCTCGAATCGCTCGCTCTTTCAGCGTCCGCGCCAGTTCCTCGGCGTCCTCCCGGGAGATGTCCCGGCCGAGGCCCTCGCACTCGTGGGCGCGGACGACGCCCTCCTCGTCGACGGCTTCGCCCATCGGCTGGCTCGTGCCGCCGAGGGCGACGCTGAACGGGTAGGTCTCGCAGATGAGCGGCCGGTTTTCGTGGACTCGACAGCCACCCCGTCCGTCGTCGTCTTCCTCGTAGAATCGGCAGTCGCCGCAGGCGGTCGTCTGGAGCGCCCACTCGAACGTCTCTCCCTCGGGGCCGTCGTCGCCCTCGGCGAGGCCGTAGGGCATCGGACGGGCCACGTCTCGCCACTCCATCGGGGTTCCCGACTCGCCGCCCGAGTCGTCTCCGCCGGCCCCATCGCCGTCGGGGTCGGCGGCTCCGGCGGCGTCCTGCAGGGCGCGCACCTCGCCGGGGAAGACGGTCGCCGTGTGCGGTTCGGGGCCGTCGTCACCGTCGTAGCCCTTACAGCAAGCGCCACAGCGCGTGCATTCGAAGCCGATGGACTCGATTGCGTCGGCGAGTTCCGACACGTCGAGGTCGCGGGCGCGGTCCAGCTCGGCGTCGAGGTCCATACCCGCGATGCGAGCGCGAGCCCAAAGAGGGGCGCGGTTTTCGGGGAGCGCGAGCCTCGGCTACCCACGACTCCGATGCCGACGACGCACGAGCTACCGCGGTTCCACCCGCTCGGTCTCGGGGTCCCACCGGACCCGACGCTCGGCGGCCAGTTTCTCGATGTGCGCGACGACCGTCGCGCGGGCGAGGTCGCGCACTGCGGAGACGTCCTTGTCGTAGGCGGCGTCGGTCACGGCGTCCGGCGTCGCGTTCCCGGCGAGCACCGCGTCGAGGACGGCCCGCTCGCGGTCGTTTCGGTGCGCGACGAGCCGCGAGAGCGTCGCCCGCGGGTCCGTGATTTCGGGGCCGTGGCCCGGTAGCAGTCGCTCGGGGCCGCGCGCGTGGAGTCGCCTGAGCGCGACGAGGTACGCGCGCACGTCGCCCTCGGGCGCACCGACGACGACGCTCCCCTCGGCCACCGCGAGGTCGCCGCAGATGAGGGCGTCGCCGGCGACGAAACTCACGTGGTCGCGGGCGTGCCCCGGCGTGTCGAGCACATCGACGCCCCCGCCGACGGGGACGGTCGTCCCCTCGGCGAACGTCCGGTCGGGTTCGATTCCGGTCGCCGCCGAGAAGGCGCGCTCGCGGCCGCGGCGACACCAGACCGTCGCGCCCGTCTCGCGGGCGTAGGCGGCCACCGCGCCGACGTGGTCCGCGTGGGTGTGGGTGACCGCGAGGTGGTCGACGTCCTCGCGCGCGACGAGGTCGTCGAGGTCGTCGGTGCGGGCCGCGGGGTCGACGAGCAGGCTATCCCCGCCCTCGGCGACGAGGTAGGCGTTGGTCGCGCCGGTCGGCGCGCGGGTGGCGACTGGGACGGAGATGCGCGTGACGTGCATGGCGGCGGCTACGCTCGCCGGCGTGTTAGGTGGTTCGAGAGAAGTGGTGGCTTGGTCTGCGGGAGTGCGCCCCCGCGGGCGGTGGTCTGTCGCGCTATCGGTGGACCGCGCGCTTACGTGTTGAGAAAGTAAACCTGCTTTCGCGCGTCCTTGAAGGAGTAGCGCGAGCCGACGAGGTCGGACTCTTCGAGACGGTTGAGCGCGTAGCGGACGGTGCGGTCCGGCAGCAGCGACTCCTCGGCGAGTTGGCCCTGCGAGAGGGGCGCGTCGCTTTCGAGGACTTTCGCGACGAGCTTCGCGCTCGGGGGAAGCTCGCGGAGGCGCTCTCGGAACTCGGCTTCCGAGAGCAGGTCTTCAGTATCTGGCTCTGCAGAGGTGGTGCTCATACCCGTCACAGTCGGTTGCTCCGTGTTAAGAGTTAGCTACAAGTGTGTGAAAAGAATCCAGACACATAATACACATATTAATATCGTGCGTTTGTTGGAAAATCGACCGCGAGTAGGCGTCTCACTCCGTGTTTCGAATCGTATCGACCGGCTGAGTGCCGAGTCGATAGCTCCCGAGCGGCGCGTGACAGTCCGGGCAGTGGACGACGAGCCGCCCCTCGCCGATGTGCCGTGTTAGCACGTCAGTCTCGCAGGTCTCTCCACAGTTTCTGCATGTTGGCATGTCGCACAATACGCGCTCAGCGGACGAACACCTCACTCCCATCGCTCGCCGGACCCCGCTACCGCACCGCGTATCCAGTACCGTTTTACGGTCCCCCCCGCGACTATGCGTAGCGTGAAAGGAAAGGAGTGGTACCAGGCCGACGAGGTCGCCCAGGAGTACGACTCGAAGCGGTTCTCCAAGGGCGGTCGGCTCATCGACCGGCGAGAGAAAGAGGCGGTCCTCGCGGCGCTCGGTCCCGTCGAGGACAAGAACATCCTCGAAATCGCCTGCGGGACCGGCCGGTTCACGGTGATGCTCGCCCAAGAGGGGGCGAACGTCGTCGGACTGGACATCTCGCGGGCGATGATGGTACAGGGCCGGGAGAAGGCTCGCAGGGCGGGGGTCGCCGACCGCATCGAGTTCCTCCGCGGCGACGCGGCGCGACTGCCGTTCCCGGACGACCACTTCGACGCGGTGTTCGCGATGCGCTTTTTCCACCTCGCGGACACCCCGGCGAAGTTCTTAGCCGAGATGGCCCGCGTCTCGAAAGGGCAGGTGTTTTTCGACACCTTCAACGACGGGAGCCTCCGGGTGGCCTACAACTGGTTGCTCCCGATGGGGTCGCGTCTCTACTCGGAGGGCGACGTGCGGCGACTGCTCGGCGACGCAGGCCTCGACCTCGCCGGCGCGAACCACGACTTCGTCATCCCGTTCGGCTTCTACCGGAAGGTCCCCAACGGCATCGCACAGCCTTTCCGGTCGCTGGACCTCGCCGTCGGCGACTCGCCGGTCGGCGACGACCTCGCGTCCGTGTCGTACTGGGACGCGCGGGCCGAATCCGCAGACGAGGCGTCCCGCGCGGCGACGCGGGCGAGCGACGCCGAGTGAGGCGTTCTCACGGCAGTTTTTAACACGGTTCTCGATTCACATTTAAGTACGTCCACCGCAACTGTCGGGTATGGACCTCTCGGTTGTGCTCCCGACGCTCAACGGTCGGGACCGGCTCGCCACCAGCCTCGACGCGCTGGCCGAGCACGCTCCCGACGCGGAAGTCGTCGTCGTCAACGGCCCCTCCGCCGACGGCACGACCGGGATGGTGAGAGAGCGCGACGACGTGGACGTGCTGGTCGAAATCTCCGACCGCAACCTCAACGTCGCTCGCAACGCCGGCCTCGAAGTCGCCGACGGTGACGTGGTGGCACTCCTTCGATACGACCTCTCCGTCGAGTCGTCGTGGCTGTCGGCGCTCGAAGACGGCATCGCAGACGCCGACGTGGTCACCGGGCCGATGCACCAGACGCTCCGCAACGGCATGACGACCGAGTCCCTCGAACGGAACGCCATCGGCGGCCGCTCGGTGACGTACTTCAACGGCGGCAACGTCGCGTTCCGCCGAGGGGCCATCGACGCCCTCGACGGCTTCGACGAATACCTCCAGACAGGCGGCGCGCGCGACGCGGCCCACCGCCTCGCCGGCTTCGGCCGCTCGGTCGCGTGGGCACCCGAGATGTGCGTCCGCCGTGAGTTCGAGGCCGACGGCGGCGTCTCCGAGCGCGACTGGGGCTGGAAGTACCGCTCTCTGGCCTATCGACTCGTGAAAAACTACGGCGTCAGACCCGGGACCGTCACGCGGACGGCGAAACACGCGATTTCGGACGGCGTCGGAGCCGCCCTCGGCGTCGTGAAAGGCGACGTGACGCCGTCGGGGTGGGCGGGAACCGGCCGCGACGTGCTCGGCGGTATCGCCACTGGCGTCTCCGACGGGTTGGTCGCCCGCGCCCGCGACCGAACCCGCACGCGGAACCCCCACGGCCGGTCGAAGCGCGCCGACCGCGCCGTCGCCCGCTACGACTGGCGCTGACTCGCGTCACTGTTCTCCGGGAGCGAGCGCCTCGATGACCCGTGCCGCGTTCTTCGAGAACGCCTTCGCCAGCGCGTCTTCCGACACGTCGAGCGTCAGAATCTCCATGACGCCCACGTTCGGGTGGGTCTCGGGCGCGCCGCTCCCGAACAGCACGCGGTCCGGGTGTTCGAGCAGTGCGCGTTCGAGCACGCTCCGATAGCGGACGAAACTCGTGTCGAGATAGAGGCCGTCGTGGTCGTCGAGGAGGTCGATGGCCTCGTCCATCAGCTCGCGGTCGAGCGGGAAGCCGCCGAAGCTCGACAGGATGACCGGGAACCGCCCGAGCAGGGACTCGGCGACGGCGCTCGGCTCGAAGTCCCGTCCGCCTTCGACGAAGACGGGGAGCCCCACGTCTTCCAGCATCGCGAGCGTCTCGTCGTCCGGGAGCCCGTCGACCGCCGGCGCGAGCGAAAAGCCGTGGAAGCGGTCGTCGTAGGCGTACTGCTCGATGTCGTCGGGGTCGGCGTGGTGGGCCGCCCGCGACGACGTGAAGTTCCGGAGTCGCGCCGAGGGCCGGCCGCTCGGGTCGCGCGGGCCGTTGATGCGGGCGAACGCCAGAAACGGTCGGTCGACGCTCATCCGCGCGACCGCGTTGTTCGGCCGGAGGTAGCTCTCCTCGCCCCGCCGTGTGCCCGGCGAGACGACGGCGCGGACGACGCCCGCCTGATGTAGTTCGCGCTCCAGTCGCTCGGGGCTTATCTCCCGCCCGCGCGCCGCGACCGACCGCTCGTCGGGGTCGAGACGGGCGTTCACGTCCACGACCCTGAACCCGTGTTCCAACTCCAGCATTGTGGAGTCACTCTCCGGTGGCCGCCAAATAGGTTGCAGAATCCGCCGCGCTCGTTTCACCGAGTTCACAGTACCGTGTCGTTCGTTCACCGACGCCTGACGTTCATTCGTTCACGACGGTACGGAGAGACGCTGAAGCGCGGTTTTTTGCCCTCCTCCGCGAACCATCACTCGTGTGCCTCATCGTCGAGGTCGTCGCGCCGTTGTCCGCGCTCCCGTTCGGTCCCGCAGTCGAGGAACACGACGTCGAACTCGAACTGGAGCGGTCCGTCCCGACCGCCTCGCGGGCGGCGTCGTTCGTCTGGGTTCGCGGCCCCGACGCCGCGTCGTTCGGGAGGCCAGCGGGGTCGCTTCCGAGCGTCGACGACCTCACGCTCATCGAGTCAGTCTCGGACCGGGCGCTCTACGGCGTCACGTGGAACGTCTCCGAGACGCCTATTTTGGCGGCGTTGGTGGCGCGCGATGCGGTTCTCTTGGAATGTCGCTCGACCGCCGATTCGTGGTGGCTCAAGCTCCGGGTGTCGTCACACCGCGTGCTCACTGATCTCAGACGCGAGTGGGCGGCACACGGCATCGACACCGAGTTCGACCGCATCACGTCGGTCGCGGCCGAAGAGGCACCGGCGGGCGAGCGGCTGACAGACACGCAACTCGAAGCCCTGCTTCTCGCGCTCGAACGCGGCTACTTCGACGAACACCGGGGCACGTCGCTGGACGAACTCGGCGCGGAACTCGGCATCTCGCGACAGGCGGTCGCCGCCCGACTGAAACGCGCGTACCGGACGCTCGCAGAGCGGATTCGGGACGAGCGACCCCCACAATAACGGGTTACATAATCAACCCACACGAATAGGTCGCCGACTACCCATTCGGACTGTATGGACGACCCGCTCGAAGATGGAGCAGGGTCCGTGGTAACTACCTCCGTCGAACGGTACGACGAGGTGGCGGTCGCCATCGCTTCGGCGGTCGCGACGGCCACGGAACTCAGCCCACTCGAACTCCCGCCGCTCTCCGATATCGGCGTCGACCCCGAAGCGCTCGACGTTCTCTTTCATCCCTCTCACGACCCGTCTCGACGGTTCTCGTTCCAGTACGCGGGCCACCTCGTCTCGCTGTTCGGCGACGGGACGCTCACCGTCGACACCCTCGACGAGTAGCGACACCCCCCGGCTCGGCGGAGCCTCGCTCGACCGCCGAATCGGTCCGCGGTCGTCTCCTCCGGGATTCGGAAAAGCGTCGCCCTGTCGTGCGATTTCGTAGCGCACTCCCGCCGAAACGTATTTATAGAACTGCAATCGTTGATAGCGGTTGAGGTTTCAACATGGCTTCACGAATGCAACAACCATTATATATTCTCGCAGAGGGGTCGAACCGAACGCACGGCCGCTCCGCACAGGACTCCAACATCCGCGCGGGGAAGGCGGTCGCCGAAGCCGTACGGACCACGCTCGGCCCGCGCGGTATGGACAAGATGCTCGTCGACTCCTCGGGCGAGGTCGTCATCACGAACGACGGCGCGACCATCCTGGAGAAGATGGACATCGAGCACCCCGCCGCGCAGATGATCGTCGAAGTCTCCCAGACCCAAGAGGAGGAGGTCGGCGACGGCACGACCACCGCGGCCGTCCTCACCGGCGAACTCCTCGCGCACGCCGAAGACCTCCTCGACGACGACCTCCACCCGACGGTCATCGTCGAGGGCTACACCGAGGCCGCCCGCATCGCCCAAGACGCCATCGACGACATGGTCCTCGACGCGGCCCTCGACGACGACCTGCTTCGGAAGGTCGCCGAATCGTCGATGACCGGCAAGGGAACCGGCGACGTGACCGCCGACGTGCTCGCCAAACACGTCGTCAAGGCGGTCCGGATGGTCCACGAGGACGACAGCGGTGCCTTCCACCGCGACGACGTTCGCGTGCTCACCCGCACGGGCGCGTCCTCCTCGGCGACCGAACTCGTCGCGGGCGTCGTCCTCGACAAGGAACCCGTCAACGAGAACATGCCCCGGTCCGTCGCCGACGCGACCGTCGCGGTCCTCGACATGACACTCGACGTTCGCAAGAGCGAGGTCGACACCGAGTACAACATCACGTCCGTCGACCAGCTCACCGCGGCCATCGACGCCGAGGACAGCGAACTCCGCGGCTACGCGAAGGCCCTCTCGGACGCCGGCGTCGACGTGGTGTTCTGCACCAAGTCCATCGACGACCGCGTCGCGGGCTTCCTCGCCGACGCGGGCATCCTCGCGTTCAAGAGCGTCAAGAAGTCCGACGCTCGCGCCCTCGCCCGCGCGACCGGCGCGAAGCGCCTCGGCTCGCTTTCGGAGCTCGACGACTCCGACCTCGGCCGCGTCGACTCCGTGAGCATCCGCACCTTCGGCGACGACGACCTCGCGTTCGTCGAGGGCGGCGCGGCGGCCAAGGCCGTCACGCTGTTCCTCCGCGGCGGCACCGAACACGTCGTCGACGAGCTCGAACGCGCCATCGAGGACGCCGTCGACGTGGTCGTCGCCGCCATCGACAAGGGCGGCGTCGTCCCCGGCGCGGGCGCGACCGAAATCGCCATCGCCGACCGCATCCGCTCGGAGGCCGCCGGCATCGAGGGCCGCAAGCAACTGGCCGTCGAGGCCTACGCTGACGCCGTCGAGGCGCTCCCGCGCACCCTCGCCGAGAACACCGGCATGGACCCCATCGATGCGCTCGTCGACCTCCGCGCCCGCTACGAGAAGGAGGGCATCGCCGGCATCATCTCGTCGGGTCGCTCCGGCGAAATCGGCGACCCCGTCGAACTCGGCGTCATCGACCCCGTCGCGGTCAAGCGCGAAGCCATCGAGTCCGCGACCGAGGCCGCGACGATGATCGTCCGCATCGACGACGTCATCGCCGCCAAGTAACCGACCCGCCCGCAGAACACCTCACCCCACACCCCACCCACCGGCGACGCGCTCCGTCGCCGGGCCACTTCGTGTCGCCTTCCGCGGTCGTGCCGCCCGCAGACGATTGCCCCGGAGCCGCGCCGCCGAACGGACAGCTATCAACTGGCCGCTACGTTCTTCCGTCGCGAGCGTCGAACTGCACTCCATGTCCGACGAAGTCGGGCTTCCGGAAGCCGTGTCGATGGCGATTGGTGGAATGGTCGGCGGGGGTATCTTCGCCGTGCTCGGCGTCGTCGCCGGCGCGGCCGGGACCCTCGCGTGGGCGGCGTTCGTCGTCGCCGGCGTGCTCGCGGTCTGTGCCGGCTACTCATTGCTTCGACTGAACAGTCTGTGCGAGTCGCCGCGGTCGCCCGTCGGCTACGTCGAGCGGTTCACCGACGATAACACCACGCTCGCGGGCGTCGTGGGCTGGACGTTCGTCTTCGGCTACGTCGGGACGATGGCGATGTACGCCTACGCCTTCGGCGGCTACTTCGTCGAACTCACCGGTGTCTCGACGGTCGCGTCGGCCTCGGTACAGCCGTTCGTCTCCGCGCTCACCGTCGCCGCGTTCGTGAGCCTCAACGTCTTCGGGGCGCACGCCTCGGGGCGGGCCGAAGACGTGCTGGTCGGCCTCAAGGTCGCCATCCTGCTCGTGTTCGGCGTCGGCGGCGTCGCCTACGGCGCGACCCACGGCGGCCTCGGCTTCGGCCTGTCGAACCTCGGCATCGGCCCGCTCGTCGCCGCGGCGGTCTCCTTCGTCGCCTTCGAGGGCTGGGAGCTCCTGCTGTTCGACCAAGAGAACATCGCCGACCCCCGCGAGACCGTCAGGAAGGCGATTTATATCTCCATCGCGGGCGCGACGGCTCTGTACATCTTGGTGGCGCTCGTCACGACTAACCTCGCCGGCATCGACGCCATCCAACGGCACGCCGAGACCGCGCTCGCGGTCGCCGCCCGGCCGTTTCTCGGGCAGGCCGGGTTCGTCCTCATCTCGGTCGCGGCGCTGTTCTCGACGGGGAGCGCCATCAACGCCACGCTGTTCAGCTCCGCGCGGCTCTCGAAGCGCCTCGTCGCCGACGACCTGCTCCCGAGTCGACTCCGCGACGAGTCCGCCGACGAACCGATTCGCCCGCTCGTGACGCTCGGCGTGCTCGCGGCCGGGTTCGCCTTCCTCGGGAGCCTCGACGCCATCAGCTCGTTCGCGTCGCTCGCGTTCATCAGCATCTTCGGCGGCCTCTCGCTTCTCGCGTTCCGGGAGCGCGAGGAGCTCGCGACGGCCGTGATTCCCGCGGTCGGGACCGTCGGCGGAATTGGCTCGGCGGCCGCGCTCCTGTGGCACCTGTTCGACGCCGAGCGCGGGACGTTCTGGACGGTCCTCGCGCTCGCGGTGGTCGTCGTGGGCGTCGAGGTGCTCTACTTCGAGCGCCAGAGCATCGCAGACGAGGTCCGCTCGGCCGAGCGGCGCGTGGAACACGAGCTTTAGGGGTTCTCCGCGCGCTCCCAGTCCCGGCCTCAGACGCGCGGGAGCCGCCAGTCGTAGCGGAGCGCGAGCACCCGCACCGAGAAGACGACCGCGGCGCACACTCCCGAGGGGACGCCGGTCGGCGCGCCGACCGCGCGGGCGGCGAGGAAGACGAGGCCGCCGACGACCGCGGGCGTCGCGTAGAAGTCGTCGCGGAGGACGACCGGCACGCGCCCGATGAGGATGTCGGCGATTGAGCCGCCGCCGACGGCCGTGATGGTCGCGAGGATGACGACGCCGAACGCGGTGACGCCGGCGTCGACGCCGACGAGCGCGCCGGTCGCCGCGAACGCCGACAGCCCGACCGCGTCGGTGGTCAGGAACCCCGGGTGGTCGCGGACGCGCCCTTCTATCGAGTGGATGAGGACGATTGCGAGAGCGACGCCGACGAGCGCGACGCTCATGTCCCACGTCCCCGCCAGCGAGGCGGGTAGTCGGTCCACGAGCACGTCGCGGGTCGTCCCGCCGCCGAGGGCGGTCACGATGCCGAGCACGGAGACGCCGAACACGTCGAGGCCGGCCTCGGCGGCCTTGAGCGCCCCCGCGACCGCGAACGCGACGAGGCCGACGACGTTCATCACCGCGAAGGGGTCGATTTCGGGGACGGCGACCGTGGCGGGAACGGAAACGGCACCGGAAACGGAACCGGAGGCGAGAGCGGCGACCCCCATCAGTCGACCCGGAGTTCGACGCGGTCGCCGGGCGCGAGGTCGAACGCCTCGTCGCCGCGGCCGTGGTTCACGTCGCACTCGACGTTGCCGTGACTGCCGACGGTGACCAGTCGCTCGCCGCGCGGGACGGCCTCGAAGGTGCGGCCGACCGGCACCGACTCGCCGTTCACGGTCGCGTGGTCTCCCGCCGCGTCGCGCACGAACGCGCCCGGAACGTTGGTGATGCAGTTGCCGAAGTCGTCGACGACGAGCACCTCGCCGGTCGCCTCGCGGCCGTCGGCCGAGACGGTCGCCTCGGGGAGGCGGCACTCGGCGAGCGAGCCGACGGGAACCCGCTCGAACCGGTCGACCGACGCCAGCGCCGACGCGCCGGCGACGTGGGCGTCGGCGGCCGCGGGCGCGAACACGTCCCGCCCGTGGAAGGTCGTCGAGTCGGGGTTCGGAACGTCGATTTCGTACGCCTCGATGCCTGCGTCGTCGGCGAGTTCGGCGGCAACGCGCCTCGCCGGCGGACGGAGGACGCCGTTGTCGGGGCCGACGAAGACGTGGTCGCCGACCCGGAGGACGACCGCGCGGCGGTCGGTGCCGACGCCGGGGTCGACCACGACGAGGTGGACCGCCGGCGGGAAGTACGGAAGCGTCTCGCGGAGCCAGAAGGCGGCCGCGCGAACGTCCTGTCGCGGGAGGTCGTGGGCCACGTCCACGAGTCTCGCGTCGGTCCGCGAGAGGACGACGCCCTTCATCGCGGCGGGGTAGGCGAGCCCGAAGTCGGACGCGAGCGTTATCATCTCAACAGGGGTTCGGGTCCCGGTCGTCGTCGCCGACGCGTTCCGAGCCGTCGGTGGCCGTGACGCGCTGGAGGCGCTCGATGCCGTCGATTTCGCGGACCACGTCGGCCACCTCGTCGGGGACGAGCGACTCCCAGTCGCGGTCTTCTATCATGCGTTGGCGGACCTCCGTGCCCTCCAGCACCTCGCGGTTGAACATGGGGGACTGGTGGACCTCGACGCCCGCCTCTGTGAACAGTTGGATGACGAGCGGGTTGTTAGAGTACGCCACCTCGAACGCGGGGGACATCGATTGGACGTGGCTGACCCACACCGAGTTGCGGTCGAGGTCCTCGATGGGGACCGCGTAGGTCGTGATGTCGAAGTCGGAGACGGCCTTGTTGACCATCATGATTCGCTCGCCCGCGGTAAACGGGTTCCGCGGCGAGTGCGAGTCGCCCGCGGACCCGATGCCGAGGACGAGTTCGTCGACTTCGGTGGCAATCTCTTCGACCATTCGGTGGTGGCCGTTGTGGTACGGCTGGAAGCGGCCGATGTAGAACCCCCGCATGCGTCGGCCGTTAGTCCGGATTACTTATAAATACGCCGAGTCACGAAAATCACGGTATTCCGGTGGTAGGGCGGTCGAAACCCGAGGTTACGGCAAGGTACGCCGGATGCACCCGGGGAGAAAGTATATCAGTCGCAGGGCCTACGTTAGAAGTAGCGACGACAGTTCTATGAGTAACGATACGAACACCGACGACAGCCTCCACGAGCGGGAGGATTCACCCGACGACGCGCCCTCGGAAGAGGGTATCGACGACGGGGGGACGCTCCAGCACGACGAGGCCGAAGAGGTCGACAAGAAGACGATAGACGACCTCGGGAGCGATGTCGAAATCGACGCCGACGTGGCCGAGAACGTGGACGAGGACGACCTCCTCGGTGGTCTCCAGATAGAGACGACCGACGAGATTCCCGTCCCGGACCGCCTCGTCGACCAGGTCATCGGGCAGGAGCACGCCCGCGACGTCATCATGAAGGCGGCCAAACAGCGCCGCCACGTCATGATGATCGGCTCCCCGGGGACGGGGAAGTCGATGCTCGCCAAGGCGATGTCCGAGCTTCTCCCCCGCGAGGAGCTACAGGACGTGCTCGTCTACCACAACCCCGACGACGGCAATCGCCCCAAGGTCCGCACGGTCCCCGCGGGCAAGGGTGACCAGATCGTCGAGGCGCACAAAGAAGAGGCACGCAAGCGCAACCAGATGCGCTCGTTCCTCATGTGGATTATTATCGCGGTCGTGCTGGGCTACTCGCTCATCATCGCCCAGCAGGTCCTGCTCGGCATCCTCGCCGCGGGTATCATCTACCTCGCGTTCCGCTACGGCTCGCGCGGAAGCGACGCGATGATTCCGAACCTCATCGTGAACAACGCCGACCAGAAGTCCGCGCCGTTCCAAGACGCGACGGGCGCTCACGCGGGTGCGCTCCTCGGCGACGTCCGCCACGACCCGTTCCAGTCCGGCGGCATGGAGACGCCCAGCCACGACCGCGTCGAACCCGGCGCGATTCACAAGTCGAACAAGGGCGTCCTGTTCGTCGACGAGATCAACACCCTCGACGTGCGCAGTCAGCAGCACCTGATGACGGCCATTCAGGAGGGCGAGTTCTCCATCACGGGCCAGTCCGAGCGCTCTTCGGGCGCGATGGTCCAGACCGAACCCGTCCCGACGGACTTCATCATGATCGCCGCGGGTAACCTCGACGCGATGGAGAACATGCACCCCGCGCTCCGCTCCCGTATCAAGGGGTACGGGTACGAGGTGTACATGGACGACACCATCCAGGACACCCCCGAGATGCGCCGCAAGTACGCGCGCTTCGTGGCCCAAGAGGTCACCAACGACGGGCGGCTCCCGCACTTCACCGAGGAGGCGGTCGAAGAGCTCATCCTCGAAGCCCGCCGCCGCGCCGGCCGCAAGGGCCACCTCACCCTCGAGTTCCGTAACCTCGGCGGCCTCGTCCGCGTCGCCGGCGACATCGCCCGCGGCGAGGACGCCGAGCTGACCACCCGCGACCACGTGCTCCAGGCCAAGCGCCGCGCGCGCTCCATCGAACAGCAGATCGCGGACCAGTACATCGAGCGCCGCAAGGACTACGAGCTGTCGGTCAACGACGGCTTCGTCACCGGCCGCGTCAACGGCCTCGCCGTCATGGGCGAGGACTCGGGCATCATGCTCCCCGTGATGGCCGAAGTCACGCCCTCGCAGGGCCCCGGTCAGGTCATCGCGACCGGCCAGCTCAAGGAGATGGCCGAAGAGTCCGTCCAGAACGTCTCGGCCATCATCAAGAAGTTCTCCAACCAGGACCTCTCGGAGATGGACGTGCACGTGCAGTTCGTCCAGACCGGCCAGCAGGGCGTCGACGGCGACTCCGCGTCCATCACGGTCGCGACCGCCGTCATCTCCGCGCTGGAGGACATCCCCATCGACCAGTCGGTCGCCATGACCGGCTCGCTGTCGGTGCGCGGCGACGTGCTCCCGGTCGGCGGCGTCACCCACAAGATCGAGGCCGCCGCGAAGGCCGGCTGTTCGACGGTCATCATCCCCGCCGCCAACGAGCAGGACGTGATGATCGAAGACGAGTACAAGGAGATGGTCGACATCATCCCCGTCTCGCACATCAGCGAGGTCCTCGACGTCGCCCTCGAAGGCGAACCCGAGAAGGACTCGCTCGTGGACCGCCTCAAGAGCATCACCGGCTCCGCCCTCAACAAGGGTCAGGGCGTCAAAGGGCCGTCCAGCCCCAGCCCGCAGTAACGCCGGATGACCGATTGGGCGGCGTTTGCGGGCTTCACCGGCCTCGTCCTCGCCGTCTTACTCTCTCTCGCGCACTTTTCTCGCGGCGTCCCGCACGCTGAGGGGACCGGCTCCGCCGCGCCCGCCGCGCCCGACGACGCTGACTCCGACCCCGCCCAAAACGCCCGAGTCGATACGCCGGACGACCCCGTTTCGCCTCCCGCCGAACCGGCCGATTCCGACGGGTCGGCCGACCCCGACACCGTTTCGCTGGCCTCTTTTTCGGTCGGTTCGACCGACGCGTCGCCGCGACCCGAGCCGCCGACGCTCGCCGGGGGCGACGGTGCGGACGACGCCGACCCCGACGCGACGGCCGGTTCCGAACCCGAGTCCGACCGGGCGACCCCGCCCGGCGTCACCGCGGCCCCTGTCTCGGCCGCCTCGGAGCGCCCCGCGTCCGCCGGGGACCTTCCGCCGCACCTCCTGCTCGCTAACGTCGCGCTCTCGCAGGCGTTCCTCGGCGGCTTTCTCGGTCTCGGTGCGTGGTACGCTGGCGTCCCGGCCGCGGCGCTCGGCTTCGCCGTCGACGCGCTCCCGACGAAGCTCGCTCTCGGCGTTGCGCTCGGCATCGCGCTCTACGGGGCCAACCGGGTCGGCTCGACGGTCAGCGAGCGATTCGGCATCGCGCCCGACGAGGCGGTCCGCGAGTCGTTGACGCCGCGGACCACCGCGGGGTGGGTGTTCCTGTTCGCGGTCGCGCTTCCCCTCATCGCCGGCTTCGAGGAGCTGTTGTTCCGGGGTGCGCTCGTGGGAGCGGTCGCCGCCGGCTTCGGCGTGTCGCCGTGGCTCATGGCGGCCGTGTCGTCGGCCGCCTTCGGCGCGGGCCACGGAGCGCAGGGCCGCCTCGGCATCATCGTCACCGGCCTCCTCGGGTTCGTTCTCGCGGCGGCGTTCGTCCTCACCGAGAGCCTGCTGGTCGTGGTCGTCGCCCACTACCTCGTGAACGCGCTGGAGTTCGCGGGCCACGAGCTGTTCGGCTGGTAGCGGGGCGTCGCCGCGTCGGCGTCGGCGACGACCGCAGAACACCCGCCGTCGCGGCCGCGGCGCGGGGATGCGTTCAAGTGTCCGCACCACGCGTAGCCGGTATGGACATCGACACGCGGCAGTTGACGCAGGCGGGGCTCATCGGCTATCTGGCGCTCGTCGTCGCGGCGTTCGCCACGGGGAACCCGACGCTCCGACTCGCCGCCGACGCCGCCTTCGGGCTGACGGCGGTCCTCCTCGGCGTCGTCACGCTCCGGACGCCGGTCGACAGCAAACTCACGTACGTCGCCGGCGGCGGCTTCGTCCTCGCGGGGCTCTCGCAGTTCGCCGAGCTCGCGACCGGCGTCCAGTCGGTCGGACTCGCCAGCACGCTGTTCCTCCTCGGCGGCCTGCTCGGCTACCTCGCGCTCCGCCGCGAGACCGACGCGATGCCGTTCTGAGCTCGGCGGCGATGGTGTCGCCGAAACGTAGCGAAACTCAGATTCCTTCGGACGTCCGGAGCGCCTCGACCACGTCGTCGGGGGCGGCGCTCGGGCCGTCTGTCACCCGGTGGTCGGGGACGACGACCGGGACCGGGTTCGCCGCGAGCGCCTCGCGGACGACGCGCTCCGAGTCGTCGTCTTTGGGGTCGAGGCCGGCCATACGGACGAGCAGGCCCACGTCGACCGTGTCACCCCGCGGGACGTTCCGCAGGGACTCCAACACGCTCCGCTGGTCGGTCGGGACGGTCAGGCCGATAGGGACCGACGAGAGGTCCGTCTCGCCCCGGTCGATGGCGGCCAACACGGCGTCGAGGTGGTCGTGGTCGGACTCGGCGTCCGCCGGCACTGAGTTCGGAAACGAGACGTCGATGACCTTCCCGCTGACCACGCCGACCTGCACGGGGCGGCCGAGCGTCGACGATTCGCGCGCGTAGATTCCCGAGACGGGCATACGTTCGGCTCCCGTCGCCGGAGGCTTGACCCTTCCGGCGACGGCGTGGGGGTTCGCCCCTTTAACAGCCCGCGCTCGCCCGCGAGCGCGAGTACGCGAGAGACGGTGAGTGTCCCCGCCGACGCAAGTCTTATGTACAGATACGTGCGTTAGTGTACATTAATGAACGCTAGTGGAGACGAATTAGCTCCCGACGTGCGCGCCATCCTGGAGGCCGCGCGGGAGCGACCCGGCGGGGAGACCCGCGTGTCGGTCGACGCGCGGTCCTTCCCCGAGGCCGTGGCCGAAACGGAGGCCGCGGGCCGGGTCCCCGTCATCGCCGAGGTGAAGCCCACGAGTCCGACGACCGAGGGCGTCCGCGAGGACGACCCGGTCGAACTGGCCCGCGAGATGGTCGCCGGCGGCGCGACGGCGCTGTCGGTCCTCACCGAACCCGAGCACTTCGGCGGCTCCGTCGAGTCGCTTCGACGCATCCGCGAGGCCGTCGACGTGCCCGTCCTCCGCAAGGACTTCATCATGCACGAGGCCCAACTGGACGTCGTCGAGTCCGACCTCGTGCTCCTCATCGCGCGGTTCGTCGATAGCGCGGAACGGCGTTCCGCGGACGATTCGAGCGAGCGAGGCCCGGGAGAACGCGACGACCTCTCGGACCTCGTCGAGGCGGCCCGCGACCGCGGCTTCCAGCCGCTCGTAGAGGTCCACACGCGCGAGGAACTCACGGCGGCGCTCGCGGCCGGCGCGGACATCATCGGCATCAACAACCGCGACCTCGGACGGCTCGAAGTCGACCTCGGAACGTTCGAGGAACTCGCGCCCGAAGCGCCCGAGGACGTGCTCCTCGTGGCCGAAAGCGGCGTGAAGACGGTCGAAGACGCGCGGCGGATGCGCGGGGCCGGTGCCGACGCCCTCCTCGTCGGGACGGCCATCATGGACGGCGACGTGCGACAGAACACGGAGACACTCACACAATGAGCGCAGACGGCAAATTCGGCGACTACGGCGGACAGTACGTTCCCGAGGCCCTCATGCCGGCCATCGAGGAACTGACCGACGCTTACGAGCGGTACGTCCTCGACAACGAAGACGGCTTCATGGACGACTTCCGCGCGCGACTGCGGGACTTCGGCGGGCGTCCGACGCCCCTCCAGCGCGCGGACCGGCTCTCCGAGCGCTACGGCCGCGAGGTCTACCTCAAGCGCGAGGACCTCCTCCACGGCGGCGCGCACAAGCTCAACAACGCCCTCGGGCAGGTCCTCTTGGCGAAGTACATGGGCAAAGAGCGCATCATCGCCGAGACCGGCGCGGGCCAGCACGGCACCGCCACGGCGATGGCCTGCGCGCACCTCGATATGCCCTGCGAGATTTACATGGGCGAACGCGACATCAACCGCCAGCGCCCCAACGTCTTCCGGATGAAGCTCAACGGCTCGGAGGTGAACCCCGTCACCGTCGGCCGCGGCACGCTCAAGGAGGCCATCTCCGAGACGATGCGCGACTGGGCGACCAACGTCGAGGACACCCACTACGTCATCGGCTCCGTCGTCGGCCCGCACCCGTTCCCGAGCATGGTCCGGGACTTCCAGTCGGTCATCTCCGAGGAGGCCCGCACGCAGGCCAGAGAGAAACTGGGTCGGCTCCCCGACGCCGTCGTCGCCTGCGCGGGCGGCGGCTCGAACACGATGGGCGCGTTCGCCGAGTTCGTCGACGACGAGGAGACCGCGCTCTACGCCGTCGAGGCCGGCGGCTCGACGCTCGAAGTCGACGAGGAAGCCGGCGTCGCGCCCAACTCGGCGTCGCTCACGACCGGGACGGAAGGCATTCTCCACGGCGCGCGAACCCGACTCCTACAGGACCGCGACGGCCAGATTATGGAGTCGCACTCGGTGTCATCGGGTCTCGACTACGCCGGCGTCGGCCCCGAACTCGCGCACCTCGTCGACACCGGCCGCGTCACCGCCGTCAACGTCGACGACGACGAGGCGCTGACCGCGTTCCACCGGCTCTCCCAGATGGAGGGCATCATCCCCGCGCTGGAGTCGGCTCACGCGTTCGGCTACCTCGAATCGGTCGTCGGTCCCGACGCGCCCGACTCCGAGGAAGCGGACGACCTCGGCAAGTACGTCGTGGTCAACGTCTCCGGCCGCGGCGACAAAGATCTCGAATCGGCCATCGAGGAGACTTACGAGCGCGACATCGACATCGCACCGAACATGGACGAGTTCACGGGGGGGCTGTGATGTCGCTCGAAGACGCCTTCGCCGACGGGCCGGCGTTCATTCCGTACCTCGCCGCCGGCGACCCCGACTACGAGTCCTCGCTCGAATACGTCGAGGCGCTCGACCGCGGCGGCGCGGATATCATCGAACTCGGGCTTCCGTTCTCGGAGCCCATCGCCGAGGGGCCGACCATCCAGAACGCGGTGGTTCGGTCGCTCGAAGGCGGGATGACGCCGACGCGCTTTTTCGAGTTCGTCGAGGATCTCGACGTGTCGGTGCCGCTGGTCTGTATGACCTACTACAACCTCATCTACCGCTACGGCGACGAGAGCGAGGCGCAACGCGCCTCGAATACGAGCGGTGAAACCGTGAGTAACGGTCCGCGGCCGTTCGTCGAGAAGGCCGCCGAGGTCGGTATCGAGGGCTTCGTCGTCCCCGACCTGCCGGCCGAGGAGGCCGGCCCGCTCCGCGAGGCCTGCGACGAGTTCGGCCTCGACCTCGTGTTCATCGTCGCGCCGACGACCCGCGGCGACCGCCTCGACCGCATGATGGAACAGGTCTCGGGCTACGTCTACGTGCAGGCGCGCCTCGGCACGACGGGCGCGCAGTCGAGCGTCTCCGACCAGACCGGCTCGTCGCTCGAACGACTCGCAGACTACGACGTGCCCAAGGCGGTCGGCTTCGGCATCAGTAGCGGCGACCACGCCGAGCGCATCGTCGCGAGCGGCGCAGACGGCATCATCGTCGGGAGCGCGCTCGTGGACATCGTTGCCGAAGGGACAGCTCGTCAGACCGCGTCTGACGACGTCGCCGGGGGTCACGAGAACGGCGACGACGCGAAAACCGTCGCCGACCGCCTCGAAGCGCTCGCCCGCGAACTTAAAGACGGGGCGGTGGCGGGCGCGTCGCAACGCCCACCGCATCCGGAACGCACATAACCACTCTGCCACCCTTTCTCATACATGAACACAGATATCGGACTCTCCGCACGACTCGAACGCATCTCCACAGACGGGCGATACCTCATCGTCCCGATGGACCACGGCATCACCCTCGGCCCGGTTACGGGCCTCGTCGACATCGAATCCACCATCGACGGCATCACGCGCGGCGGCGCCGACGCCGTCCTCACGCACAAGGGCACCGCGCCGCGCGTCCACCCGAACAAGAACGGCAAAGGCTACATCGTCCACGTAAACGGCTCGACGGTCATCGGCCCGGACGAAAACGACAAGCGACTCACCGGGACCGTCGAAGACGCCCTCCGCGTGGGTGCCGACGCCGTCTCATTCCACATCAACGTCGGCTCGAACTACGAGCCCGACCAGATGACGCAACTCGCCGACCTCTGTTCCCGCGCCGCCGACTTCGGCGTTCCCGTCCTCGCGATGTCCTACGCTCGGGGCCCCGGCATCGACGAACAGGACCCCGAGGCGCTCGCCCACGCCGTCCGCCTCGCCGAGGAGGTCGGTGCCGACGTGGTGAAGACCGCCTACAGCGGTGACCCCGACTCCTTCGGTCGCGTCGTCGAGGCCACGCGCCTGCCGGTCGTCATCGCCGGCGGCAGTCGCGGCACCGACCGCGAGACGGTCGAGATGGTCCGCGGCACGATGGACGCCGGCGCGGCCGGCGTCTCCATGGGTCGCTCTATCTTCCAGCACGAGAACCCCGAGGCCATCACCCGCGCCGTGAGCGCCGTCATCCACGACGACGCAGACGTGGACACCGCGCTCGAACGCGCCGGACTCGGCATCGAGGCGTAACGCGGCTCGCGGCGTTCCGACGCTTTTCGGCTTCGTTCGACGGCCTATAGATAGATACCCGCCGAGTCCGTACTCCGCCCATGCGCGTCACGATGTGGGGGTTCGCGGTCGACGTGGACGACCGGCTCGTCGGGTGTTCTGCCGACTCGCTCCGAGAACAACTCGCGGAGTACGAACGCGGGGAGCGCCGCGAGTTCGATATCGAGGTTCGGTTTCCCGACTCCGTTACCGGCGAGGTGATGCGCGTCATGGCGTCGATTCCGCACGGCGAGACGCGCACCTACGGTGAGGTCGCGGCGGAACTCGACAGCCACGCGGTCGCCGTCGGACAGGCTTGCGGGCGGAATCCGGTCCCGGTCGTCGTCCCGTGTCACCGCGTCGTCGGCGCTGACTCTCTCGGCGGCTTCTCCGCGGCCGGCGGCGTCGACCTGAAGCGCGCACTTCTCGACCACGAGCGCGGCGCGGTCCAAACGGGGCTGGACGCGTATCGCGACTGATTTCATATCGCCGTAATTGATTTACCGATTGCGGATTCAGTCGAGGGACGACCCACGCGGAGGTGGTCGGTGTTTCTCGACGACTCTCGGCTGACCCGCGCACCCGACTCTCCGCGCGACGCTCGCCGAGCGTTCGGGCTCGAACCCCGCGTTCGATTGCCCCCGTTGCCCGTGTCGGCGGCGTACCGTTCCCGGAACGCGAGGGGGTCGCGACCCTCCGCGTCGATGTCGGCTGACGGACGTGCGTCTTTCCCACCGCAAGGAGTTTCGTGCGACAAACCGGGGTGCGCGTGGCGACTCCCGACCGATGTTCCGTGAGCCGACCGCCTCCCGACGACCCGGTCGGTTCGCCTTCCGAACCCGGAGAGCGTCGGCCGGCCGAACGGACTCCGGGCCGATACGGTTGGCTCGGTTCCCGGACTGACCGTCGCGGCTGACCCCGCCGCCGAACACTCGCCCACTGAACACTCGCCCGCCGAACCTTCGACTCGCGCCGGCAGGCTCGAATCCGGGTTGAATCGTGTCTCCGCCAGCCAAATAAACACCATAACGCGATACAGAATAGCAGAACGCGTCCGCACCGTCTCGCCGCGACCCGTTCGCCGTCCGTTGATTCATTCGCCACGTTCAAGCCCGCCCACCGAGTGAAGTCGATAATGACACGAAGCGTCTGGCTCAAAGCCGACGACGCGGTCGGCGACTGGGAGACGCGGAAGCGACGCATCACGGCCGGACTGGAAGCCGGCGTCGACTGGGTCCTCGTCGACGAGGCCGACGTTGAGACGGTGCGCGAACTCGGCGACGTCAACGTCGCCGCGTTCCGGACCGACGCGGACGTCCACGTGATGGAAGCAGAGGAAGACGACGGAGAGCCCGCGGCGCTCGCCGACGCCTACATCGTCGGCAAGGACGGCGAGGGCGACGCGACCGTCGAACTCCCCTCGGACTTCTCCGGGTCTGCCGACCTGACGACGCTCCGCCGCGGCGACGACCACACCAACGGGTCGTACGTCCGCATCCTGAGCAAGGACTACGAGGCGTTCGCCGAGGAGGCCGCCCGCGACGGCGACTACACCATCGTCATCGGCGAGGATTGGACCATCATCCCGCTGGAGAACCTCATCGCCCGCATCGGCGAGGAGACCGACCTCATCGCGGGCGTCACGACCGCCGAGGAGGCCAAGACGGCCTTCGAGACGCTCGAACTCGGCTCCGACGGCGTCCTCCTCGACAGCGACGACCCCGACGAGATTCGAAAGACCGTCGAGGTCCGCGACGAGGCCGAACGCGAGTCGCTCGACCTCGTGTGGGCCGAGGTCACGGAGGTCGAACGCACGGGCATGGCCGACCGCGTCTGCGTCGACACCGGCACCATCATGAACCACGACGAGGGGATGCTCGTCGGCTCGATGGCTCGCGGCCTGTTCTTTGTCCACGCCGAGACGGCGAAGTCTCCGTACGTCGCGTCTCGGCCGTTCAGGGTCAACGCCGGCGCGGTCCACGCCTACGCGCGGACCCCCGACGGCGGCACGGTCTATCTCTCCGAACTCGAAAGCGGCGACGAGGTACAGCTCATCGACACGAACGGCAACACCCGCGAGGCCATCGTCGGGCGCGTGAAGATCGAAAAGCGGCCGATGTTCCGCATCTCCGCGGACTACGAGGGCGACCGCGTCACGACGCTCCTCCAGAACGCCGAGACGATCAAGGTCCACACCCGCGAGGGCCGGACCGCGGTCACCGACCTCGAACCCGGCGACGAGATGCTCATCTACTACGAAGATACGGCTCGCCACTTCGGCGAGGCGGTCGAAGAGAGCATCATCGAGAAGTAACCGACGGAGGAACGTTTTTTCGAAGTCGAACTCAGCGTCGCGCGCGGCGGCCGGCGTTCGTCGCCCTTCTCTATCCGTCGACCGTGTACCATTCGAGTTCCGTCGCACACCACGGACAGAAGTCGAGGTTCCGGTCGAGTTCGCCGCCGCAGACCGGGCAGGTCGGCTCGCCGTTCGCGTTGCGACCCCGCGGGCGACGCCCGACGCGGTAGGCGTCGAGCGCGCTCAGAACCAGCAGTCCGACGACGGGGAACAGCACCTCTCTGGGGAGCGAGTCCACCGTCACGGTCGCCGGGTCGGCGAACGTCGAGAGCAACACCAGCGCCGCGCCGAAGACGAAGGTGAACCACGCGACCGCGCGTCGCCACTCGCGGAGGTAGACGTGCCCCGCCCCGGCGATTCCGAGCGAGGCACCAACCACGCCGACGAGGGCGGCGACGACGGCGCGACGACGAGCATCGGGCATTGTTCGTTGGCGTCGTCGTCCGCGCTCTTAAACGTCTGGATTGTCGGACAGTCGGTTAACTCGTACCGAAGCACGCCGGCATGTATCTGAACCCCCGAATTCGAGCGTTCCGAACTCAGTCGGTCGTCGGGTCTTCCGAGAGTTCGGGCCGCTCCGACGACTCGGCCGCCTCTGCCCCGTCGAACGGTTCGTGTTCGACGACGAACTCGCGGTTCGCCCCGTCGGCCGACGCCTCGACCGACGACACGCGATACAGGCGGATGCGACGCTCCTGGTTCGTCACGACCGGGAAGTCGTAGCGTTCGGCGTCGTGACCGGGTCGTTCGTCGCGGTCGGCGACGAACTCCCGGTGGGCGTCGAGTCGGCGTTCGACCTCCGCGCGCGAGCGCTCCGGGAGGTCGTCGAGTCGGCGCTCGAACCCCGAGACGAGGTCGGCGTCGAGGTCGTAGCCGACGGAGTCCCGGCCCGCGAGCATGGCCGCGAGCGTCGTGGTGCCGGTGCCGACGAAGGGGTCGAAGACGGTGTCGCCGTAGACGGAGTACATCCGAATCAGGCGAAGCGGCAGTTCGACGGGAAACGCCGCCGAGCGCTCTCTGGCCCCCGAATCGAGGCGCTGGTCGGTTCCGCCGAACTCCCAGAGGTCGGAGAACCAGCGGTTGCGCTCCTCCCAGAAGAAGGCGCTCTCGTAGCGCCGGTCGTCGCCCGGCGGGAACGACCGCGGGTCGCCCTTGCGGACCACCAGCACGTACTCGTGTTCGAGCGTGACGTAGGCGTTCGGCGGGAGCGTCCCCGACCCCATGAACTTCGTCAGGCTGTTGGTCGGCTTGCGCCAGATGGCGTCCGGGAGCGGCGTCAGTCCGCGCTCGGCGAGCGCGGTGAGCACGCGGGCGTGGTTGGCGTACTGCCGAAACGAGCCGTCGAGGCTCCGGGTCGCGTCGCCGACGTTCACGCAGGCCATCCCGCCGGGCGCGAGCACGCGGGCCACCTCGTCCCAGACGGCGTCGAGCTGTTCGTGCATCGCCTCGAAGGCGGCGTCGCCGTCGCCCGCGTCGAGCGCCGCCGCGACGGCGTCGTCGCGCGCCGAAAAGAGGTCGTCCCACATCTCTATCATGGGGTAGGGCGGCGACGTGACGACGAGGTTCACGCTCTCGTCGGCGAGTCCGGTGTCGGCGGCGTCGCCCACCGCGAGGGCGTGCGTCGTGCGCATCGTACGGACGTGTTCGCCTCGAAACAAAACCCTTCGCCTCGGCGCGGGGGCGGTCACCGCGGTGTCGCCGGGCCACGCGGTGTGACTCTCAGGGGAGACATCGTGTCGAGCGCCGCCGCTGGCGGGCGAATAAGCGAAAATCGAGTCGTTTCGTCCGGTCGAACCCTCACTCGGCGCGGGCGTCCGGCGCGCGCGCTCAGACGAGGCCGAGGTTCTCCTCGGCTTCGAGGAGCTCGTGGTAGCGGTTGCGGATGGTGACCTCGGAGATGTCGGCCACGTCGCTGACGGCGGCCTGCGTCGTCTTCTCGTTGGTGAGGAGGGCGGCGGCGTAGACGGCGGCGGCGGCGAGGCCGACCGGCGACTTACCGGAGTGGACGCCCTTCTCCTTGGCGTTCTTCAGGAGCTGGCGCGCGCGCATCTTCGACTCGTCGGAGAGGCCGAGTTCGCTGGCGAACCGCGGGACGTACTGCTCGGGGTCCGCGGGCTTGACCTCAAGCGAGAGCTCGCGCGCGATGTATCGGTAGGTGCGGGCGACCTCGCTCTTCTCGACGCGCGAGACCTCCGCGATTTCGTCGAGCGAGCGCGGGACGCCGGCCATACGGGCGGCGGCGTAGGTACACGACGTGGCGACGCCCTCGATGGAACGACCCGGGAGCAGGTCGTCGTCGAGCGCGCGGCGGTAGATGACAGACGCGGTCTCGCGGACGTTCTCGGGCAGGCCGAGCGCGGAGGCCATGCGGTCGATTTCGCCGAGCGCCTGCTTGAGGTTGCGCTCCTTGGAGTCGCGGGTGCGGAACCGCTCGTTCCACTTGCGGAGCCGTTGCATCTTCTGGCGCTGGCGCGCGCCGAGGGAGTTGCCGTACGCGTCGCGGTCGCGCCAGTCGATGTTCGTCGACAGCCCCTTGTCGTGCATCGTGTTGGTCGTCGGCGCGCCGACGCGGGACTTCTCGTCTTTCTCGCGGGCGTCGAACGCGCGCCACTCGGGGCCGCGGTCGACGGAGTCGGCGGTCACGACGAGGCCGCAGTCGTTACAGACTGTCTCGCCGTGTTCGTCGTCGGTGACGACGTGACCGCCGCACTCGGGGCACTGCAGTGTGTCGCCCTTCGTGTCTTCCTGCTCGGTCTCGGCCTCCTGTCGGCCGTTCTGCGTGGTTTGTTCCTGCTCCTGTGCGCCGGGGTTTCGGGTCCAGATTCGTTCACTCATGGATACGACGGCGGGTGCTCCGGGATGGGGTGTTAGAGGCGGCTAGAACCCGGATGCTGTCCGTAACACCAGAAACCGCAGACGACCGCATAAATGGTTTGGTATCGCTTTCGGCGAGCGGCGGCGTTTGCACGTGTGAGGCTGTCGCACGGACGATTGAGGTTCGTGATGGATTCGGCGGCTCATCGCCGATTCATCGGTGGCTCACCGGCGACCGGTGACGCGATACATACTTTTCGCGAAGGGGCGTTGCTACGACTACGCATGGCCGCGAACCCTCGCGTCGTCTCGCTCGCTCCGAGCGCGACGGCCGTCCTCGACGCCGCCGGTCTCGACGCCCACGTCGTCGGGGCGACCGTTCACTCGCCGACCGACAAGCCGGTCGTCGGCGGCTGGCTGAACCCCGACTTCGACCGGGTCGACGAACTCGACGCCGACGCCGTCTGCACCTGCGACGACCTCCAGTCGGACGTCGCGGCGGCGGCCCGCGACCGCGGCTACGACGTGGTCCACGTCGCGCCCGCGACGCTCGACGAGGTGTTCGACTCGTTTCCCGTCGTCTGCGACGCCGCGGGCGACGCCGGCGCGGGGGCGACGCTCGCCGAGGACTGCCGCGACCACCTCGGCCGCGTCGCCGACGCGGTCGCCGGCCGCGACCGGCCGACCGTCTACTGCGAGGAGTGGGCCGACCCCCCGATGGCCGCGGGCAACTGGGTCCCCGACCTCGTCCGCGCCGCCGGCGGCTCCGCCCCGTTCGTCGCGCCCGGCGAGCGGTCCGCCGAAGTCGACCCCGCGGTCGTCGCGGCCGCCGACCCGGACCACGTGATTCTCCACCCCTGCGGGAAGGGCGAGCGCGGCGACCCCGAGGCGTTCGAGGCCCGCGGGTGGAATCTCGACGCCGCGGTCCACGCCGTCGACGACTCGCTTCTCAATCAGCCGAGTCCCGCCGTCGTCTCGGGCGTCGACCGCCTCGCGAGGCTGTTGCACCCCGACGCCGACCTCCCCGACCCGTGGGCGGCCGCAACCCCGTCCGAATCCGACGAAGGGAAATAACCGGGCGACGCGCTTCCGACATGGACATCGCGGTCGGAAGCGGCAACCCGGTGAAGCGGCGCACGGTCGAACGAACCTGTCCCGACGCCTCCGTGGCGGCGGTCGCCGTCGACTCCGGCGTCTCCGAACAGCCGACGGGCCACGACGAGACCATCGCGGGCGCGGTCATCCGCGCTGAGCGGGCGCTCGACGCCGGCGACTACGACCTCGGCGTCGGCATCGAAGGCGGCGTTGCGACCTTCTCGGCCGGCGACGGCACGGACGAGACCGACCTGTACCTCGTGATGTGGGCGGCCGTGACCGACGGCGAGCGCGTCGGCCGCGCGGCGGGGCCGAGCCTCCCGCTTCCCGCCCGCATCGGGGACCGAATCGACGCGGGCGAGGAGCTCGGCCCGGTGATGGACGACGTGCTCGGCACCGACGACATCGCGAGAAACGAGGGCGCGGCGGGCGTGTTCACCGGCGGCCGGCTCACCCGCACCGACGCGCTCGAATCGGCCGTGACGGGCGCGTTCGCGCCGTTCTGTTGCGAACTGTACTGAGTGGCTCGCTCACTCGGACTCGGCGAGTTCGCGGTCGCGGTCGCGCACGTCCGCGCTCTCTTCGACCGCGGTCGTCAACGAGACGTTGAGCGACAGCATCGAGGCGACGCCGCCGACGACGGTGACGCCGTTTTTGACGGCGTGGTCGAGGACCGCCGCGGCGAGCGCGGCGGCGGGCGTGACCGGCGCGAGCGCGGCCATGAACACCGTGAACGCGATTTCGTAGAGGCCGACGCCGCCGGGCGAGAGGGGAAGCACCTTCGCGAGGTTGCCGACGCTCACGGCGAAAAACGAGACGCCGACGAGGACGACCGGGTCGATGTCGACGCCGAGCGCGAGCAGGACGACGACCGCGGTCACCACGTCGACGGTCCAGATGGCGAGGCTCGTCAGCCCGACGCGGCCGAAGGCGGCGCGGTTGCCGGCGACCGCCTGGAGGTCGGAGACGAACTGCTCGATGACGCCCGCGACGAGTTCGACGTAGGAGTCCGACGAGAACCGGCCGACGAACGCCCGGACGACGTTCCGGTCGGCGCGGGCCGACAGCGCGATGCCGAGGACGCCGAGGATGGCGACGACGCCGACGCCGGTGGCGACGGAGGCGACGGTGCGCACGTCGCCGGCCGACACGTCGACCGAGCCGCCGCTCACACCGGTCGCGAGCACTGTGGCGATGTCGTCGAGGCCGCCGGTCGCCGCGAGGCCGACGAGGACGACGCCAGCGAGCCCCGCGATGGTGAGCAGGTCGAAGACGCGCTCGACCGCGAGCGACGCGAAGCCCGAGGGGTACGGGATGTTCCGGCGCGCCTTCACGACGTAGGCGCGCACGGCGTCGCCCGCGCGGGCGGGGAACACGAGGTTCCCAGTCTGACTGATGAATATCGCCCCCGTGAGGAAACTCGCCTTCTCGCGGTAGCCGAGCTCGCCGAGGATGTCGCGGTAGCGAATCCCCCGGAGCGGCCACGAGACGACGTAGATTACCGCGGCGGCCGCGACGAGCGCGGGGTCGGCGTCGCCGAGCACCGAAATGACCTCCGAGGGGTCGATGTACAGCGTCATCAGCGCGAGCGCGAAGACGGTCAAAAGCAGGCCGGCGGCGACGGTCACCCGGCGGGTGATGCGCGGCCGGACCGTGAGTTGCCACCACGTCCGGAGAATCTGGCTACCCATCCCGAGGATGTCGCGGACGAGGTCGACTTTCGTGTCGCCTTTCGGCTCCCAGTCGACGGGGAACTCGGCGACTCGAAAGCCCGCGCGCTGTGCGCGGACGAGCATCTCCGTGTCCCAGAACCAGTGGTCGTCTTCCACGTCGTCGCGGAGCGCCTCGAACGTCTCGCGGCTGAAGGCCTTGAAGCCGCACTGGTGGTCGCGGAGGTCCGAGCGGAGGAACAGCCGGACGAGCCCGTTGTAGGCGCGACTCGGTACGCCGCGTTTCCGCGGGCGGTCGGCGACGCGGTCGGGCATCCAGCGCGACCCGGTGGCGGCGTCGTACTCGCCGGAGCGGACGCGCTCGACCAGCTCTTCGAGGTGGCGCATGTCCGTCGCGAGGTCCGTGTCGAAGTAGACGAGCGTGTCGCCGGCGGCGGCCTCGAAGGCGCGTTCGAGCGCGCCGCCGCGGCCGAGGCGGGCGTCGCTGTGGTAGTGGCGAATCCGGTCGTCCTCGGCGGCCAGTCGGTCGGCTATCTCCGGCGTCTCGTCGTCACAGCCGTCTTCGGCCACGATGACCTCGAAGGCGTCGGCGGGGAGGAACGATTCGAGCGTCTCGACGGTGACGCGGACCGTGTTCTCGATGGTCCGCGCCTCGTTGTAGGCGGGGAGGACGACGCTCACTTCGACGCCGGCCGCGGTCGCGGCGGCCGGGCGTCGTTCTGTCGGGCGACCCATTGTGGTCGTATGGCCGCTATCCGCGTATGAATTTTCTGTCTTGGAGTCGTTACGCTCCGCTTAGACGGACAGTTCGGAACGCTCGGGCGTTCGGCGGCTTGCCGGTCACCCCCGACTGTCTCCCCGTTGATGTGTCCGCGTCGCGTGGGTGTTAGGCGACTGTACCTGCGACGGCGCGGTGGGACCGCCCCGACGGCTCGTTTTTGGCAAAAACCGCAAGACAGCGCCGTGTTAAGCTCCCGTACCAAACCCCTGATAGGCGTCTCGTCTCTCTGTGTAGGTATGAGCACGACCGCCTCCGCCGCCGCGGTCGAGGGCGATGCCCTCGACACCAAACCCAGCCTCTCGGAGAAACAGCGCCGCATCCTCGACTACCTCCGCTCGAACGCCGGCGCGAAGACGTACTTCAAGTCCCGCCTCATCGCCGACGACCTCGACCTCTCGGCGAAGGAGGTCGGCGCGAACATGCGCCCCATCCTCGACGGCGACTTCGACGTGACCGTCGAGAAGTGGGGCTACTCCTCCGGCACGACCTGGAAGGTGACCGTCTGAGTCCCCGCTGACGCTTCACTCCGGCCCCGCCGCACGCCGTCCCCGTCCCCGGCGTGCACCCCGGCGCGCCCTCCCTCGCGCCACCCCGCCCGGAACGCCGTCGTCTCCCCCCCCCACGTCGTTCCATCCCGCTTTTCGGGTTTTCTCGCGTCTCAGCGCCGCCGCTGAGTGTTCCGAACCGACGGAGAAGCGCCGTCACCGACTCCCCGACTCTCGCCCCGGTCAGGGGTCGAACCGAATGAGTTCGGCCGCGTCGTCGGCGAACGCCGCGGCGTCGGAGCCGAAGGAGTCGGCGTAGCGAATCAGGAGCGTGATGACCGTCTCGGGGTTGCGGACCGCGTAGCCGTCCTCCCGCGAGAGGAGGCCCACGGCGTCGAGTTCCTTCGCGTAGGTGCTCACCGTCGCCCGCGAGACGCCCAGTCTGTCGGCGAGTTCGCTCCCCGTCGCGTCGGGGTCCCGAAGCAGGTGGACGAGCATCCCGCGCGGCGTGTCGCGGCGCAGATAGCCGAGGGCGACCTGCTCGAACTCCGAGAACCGACTCGCGGGGAAAAACCGCTTGTAGTCGCCGTCGCGGCGCACCTCGAGCGTGTCGTCGTCGACGAGGTTCCGGAGGTGGTACTGCGTCTCGCCGGTCCCCAACTGGAGGTCGTCGCGGACCTTCGAGAAGTGCGCGCCGGGCGTGGACGCGACGTAGCCGACGATGGCGTCCCGCGCGTCGCTCGACCCCGACGAGTCGTCGTCGCCGTCGTCGCCGCCTCCGAGGCCCACGAGCGGCGTGGCGGCCCCGAGCGCGGCGAACCGGCGGAGCGTCGCGCGCTTGTCTTCGTCTACCCGGCGATTCGACATCTACCACCACATACGAGACGGCGCGAAGAAAAGGGCTTCGGCATTCACACCCGTCCAAATCCCGGACGGTCGGTCGATGCGACTATTCGAGGTCCTTCTCGAAGGACATCTCGCTTTCGTCGTCGTCGTCGCCGTCGCCCTCGTTGGCGGCATCGGTGGTCGGTTGGCCGTTGCCCGCGGAGGCCGCGTCCGCCGATTCGTCGGCCGCGCCGTCTGCGCCCTCGTTTTCGGCGACGACCTCGTCGGACGACTTGATTGGTTGTTCGTCCTCGTCGGCCTCGGCGATGATCTCGTCGGGCGACTTGATGTCGTTGACCTCCGCGCCGGCCTTGATGGCCTCCGCCTCCTGTTCGAGCTGTTCGACGTCCATCTCGGCGGCCTGGTCTATCTGCCCGAGAATCTCCTCGATGTCGTCGAGGCCGATGAGTTCGCGGGTCTCCTCGTCGAACTGCTTGCTCGACAGCCCCTCCATGTCCTGTACGTCGGAGCCGGTGAGCTGTTTGCCGTAGCGACCCACGAGCGAGGTGAGTTCCTGCGGGAGGACGAACGTCGTCGACTCGCCCTGTCCGATGCGTTCGAGCGTCTCCATGCCCTTGTCGATGATGGCGCGCTCGCCCATCGACTCGGCGGACTTCGCGCGGAGGACCGTCGAGATGGCGTCACCCTGCGCTTCGAGAATCTGCGACTGCTTTTCGCCCTGCGCGCGGATGATGTTCGACTGCTTTTCACCCTCCGCCTGTTCGACGGCGGAGCGACGCTCACCCTGCGCTTCGAGAATCATGGCGCGGCGGCGGCGCTCGGCGGAGGTCTGCTGTTCCATCGCCTGCTGGACGTCGGCGCTGGGGTTGACCTCGCGGACCTCGACGGACTCCACGCGGACGCCCCACTCGTCGGTCGGCTCGTCGAGCTCCTTGCGGATGCGCGCGTTGATTTCCTGGCGCTTGTTGAGCGTGTCGTCGAGTTCCATGTCGCCGAGGACGGCCCGGAGGGTCGTCTGGGCGAGGTTGGAGACGGCGCGCTTGTAGTCGTCGACTTCGAGGAACGCCTTCTTGGCGTCCATCACCTTGATGTAGACGACCGCGTCGGCGGTGACCGGCGAGTTGTCGCGCGTAATCGCTTCCTGCCGGGGCACGTCGAGCGTCTGGGTCCGCATATCGAACGCGTAGGTCCGAGAGACGAACGGCGGGATGAAGTTGATACCCGGTTCGAGGAGCCGTCGGAACTCCCCGAACACCGTGAGCGCCTTCTTCTCGTAGGCGTCCACGATTTCGACCATCTGATACACCGTCACGATGGCGAGGACGAGCACGAGGAGGCCGGCGACGACGCCTCCGATACCCAGCCCCGCCTGGAGGGCAAGTAGGTCCATAAGCCCGCTTTGGGTTGGCAGAATGATAAGTATTCGTGTGGTCCGACCGTCACGTCGGACGATTTCGGCGGCGATGGGGACGCAGTCGACCCGAACCGAGCGCCGACCGCGCGCGGCGGCCGCCGGTCAGACGCCTTCCGTGCCCTCCCGTTCGAGTTCTTCGTCTCGCTCCGCGGACTCCTCGCGTCGTCGTCGCGCCCGCTCGCGGGCGAGTTCGCGGTCGATTTCGTCCTCGCCGGGGCCGACTCCCTCGACGGTCACGACGTTGCCGCCGCCGGGGTCGACGACGATGACCTCGCTTCCGACCTCCAACTCCCCGCGGACAGACCGGGCGGCGTAGTAGGGGTTGAACCCGCCCTCGTCGAGTTTGACCTCGCCGCTGGTCGGCGTGACGCGCTCCGTGACGCGCCCCATCTTGCCCGTCAGCGCGTCCGAATCGCTCGTCTTTCCTTCCCCCTTCCCGCCGTAGATGTCGAGCTCCCGGTAGCCGTAGAGCGCGAGCGCACCGAAGACCAACACGAGCAGGCCGAGGGCTATCGGGCCTGCGAGCGGCGCGATGAAGAGGCCGACCAGCCCCGCCGCGAGGAGGGCGACGCCGAGGACGACGAAGTGCGCGCCGGGGGCGATGGCCTCCGCGAGCGACAGGCCGAGCCCCGCGAGCACGAGCAAAAGCGGGAGCGTCTCGGGACTGACGAGACCGGTCTGTAACGGGAGCGGCGGGTATGCCATACCGGGTCTAGGGCCGTCGCCCGATTAAGGATTGAGGGTCGAACGCGGCGCGGGTTCTGCGAGGGGTGGTCGCTCCGCGCTCAGTCGTCGCCGTTCGGATCGGTCGAGACCGAACGGTCGTGGACGAACGCCACGGTGTCCCCGTTCGTCGGCCGGACGAAGACGGTCCCGGTGGTCGCGTTCGTCGGCACGGAGAAGACGGTCCAGACGTGCGCTCGCTCGTCGGGGGCGAACAGCCCGCCGTTGCGGAAGCCGGTCGCGTTCGACAGCGGTTGGTAGCCGTAGCTGACGCCGTCGGTCTCGAACGCGAGCGCCGACTCCGGGAGCGACCCCGGCGCGTCGCCCGCGGCCGTGGCGTTGAGCCCGATGACGACGAACCGCTCTCCCTCCGGCGCGGCGTACGTTCGATTGCCCACCTGAAGCGTGTCGGCGGTCCGGGCGTTCCACCGGGCGACCACGTCGGCCGAGTCGACGCTCGCACTGGAGAGCGCGGAGACGGCGACGCCGCCTTCGTCTCCGCCGCCGTCGCCGGTCGGTCCGCCGAGTCCGTCAACTACCGGTCCGACCACGGCAACGAAGCCGAGCGCGAGCACGAGCAACAGCACGGCGACCACGACGACGCGGACGCTCGGCGGCGACCCCGATTTCAGGTCGCCGACCGACGACGGGAGTCTGTCGTGGAGCGTGTCCCCAACGGATTTCCAGCCGCCGCTTCCGTCGTCGTCACCGCTACTTCGGCCTCCCCCGTCGCCGTCACCGCTACTTCCGCCGCCGCTTCCGCCTCCGCCGTCGCCGCCGCGGTCACCGACGAGTCCGGCGAGCCGTTCGCGCGCGGCGGCTAACGGGAGCGACGCGAGCGCTTCTTCCACCGGTTCGGGCAGGTCGAACGGCAGGCCGAACTCGACTTCCGCCGTCTCGAACACCTCGCCGTCGGTGTACTGCTTGACGGTCTGTTCGAGGCCCTCGTCGGCGACGGTCCGGCCGAGTTCGTCGCGGTCGAGAAGCGTCACGTCGTGGTTCGTGGCGAATCCGCGGACGCCGTCGGCGAACTCGCCTTGGGTGGCGACGACGACGGTGTCGATATCGCGCTTTTTCGCGTGCGCGACGAAGCCCTTGACGTGCTGTTTCTCGACTGTCATCTCGACGGCCGGGAGCGCGAGCATGAGTCCCTTCGTGCCGTCGCCGCGCTGGCCCTGTACGAGGTATCTCCCCTCGCCGCGGGGCTGGACGTTCGTCTGCCAGTTCCGCTGGGTCCAGCGGTCCGCGAGGAACCGGACGAACTTCGCCGGGTCGAGTTCGACGAGTCTCGTCACTGCTCGCGTCCCTCCGGCTCGGGTGGGGCGGGTCGTCGGTCGTGTCCGGGTCGTCGGTCGTGTGTCATCTTGTCGTCTCGGTGTTCGTCCCGGCGGCGGCCGGTTTTGGTGGCCGCACGATGACCGGGAGGGAGGCCGTCGCCGCGGTCGCGTCCGTCCCGGCGCGGGACCGTCGGCGTCGGAACCCGAGTCGCCGCGGGAAGAATCGACGCGGCGACCGACGCGGAGGGTGCGCTGTGTAGCTCACTTCGCTCGTCCCGGTCGGGTGGTTGGCGGTGGTTTCCCTTGGGGTCACATAAATCAACAGTCCCGATTATCAAAACGGAAAGTCGGAGGCGGGACAGCGGCCGCACTCGGCGTTCGCGACGAGTCGCGGTCGGCGTCCGGCGGGTCGCTCAGAACGCGCCCGGGAACACGGTGACGGCGATGAGCCCGACCGCGAGCAGGACGCCGAGCAGGACGAACGCGACGTTCTCGGCCCGGGGCGATTCGGGTTCGATGGGGAGCCGTTCGACCTCGGCTTGGTCGTCGATGATGCCGTCGGGACCGACGTCGTCGACGCCGAAGCGCCACTCGCCGTCGGCGTCGCCGTCGCGGTCGTCGTCGGCCTCGGGAGAGGGTGCGCGGGACATCGATTCGTGCGTAGGCGTCGCGGCGGGAAAGGGCTACCGCACTCCTACCGGCTGTCGCGGTCGTGGTTGATGACGTCGCCCTCGTAGACGATGCCGCGCTCGGCGTGGAGCGTGACGGTCGCGCCCTGCGCGATGGTCTTCGGGAGTGGCGCGCCCGACACCATCGGGATGTCGAGCTCGCGCGCGACGAGCGCCGGGTAGCCGGTCATGCCCGCGCGGGCGTCGACGATGCCGGCGAGCTTGTCGGCCTCGCCGTCGAACTCGCCGTCGAACTCGGCCGACAGCGCGAGAATCGCGCCCTCGGGGACGTCCGTGAGGTCGCCGTCCTCGGTGCGGTAGAGCGGGCCGGCGACGCGGCCGCCGACGATTTTCCGGCCCGTGGCGACGGGCTCGGCGGCGACGTGGACCTTGAGCATGTTCGTCGTGTTCGTCCCTTCGAGCTCCGTCATCATGCCGGAGAGGACGACGATGGTGTCGCCGGACTCCGCGACGCCGGCGTCGAGCGCGGCGGTGACGGCGTCGTCCATGACGCCCTCGACGCTCGGGCTGTAGTCGGCGTACTGCGCCGAGACGCCCCACGAGACGGCGAGTTGGCGGCGCGTCCGGTCGTTCGGCGTGACGGCGACGACGGGGACGCCGGGGCGGAACTTCGCGGTCTTCCGGGCGGTGTAGCCGGATTCGGAGACGGCGACGACGGCCGCGGCGTTCACGTCGCGGGCGAGGTAGCGCGCCGAGCGCGCGAGCGCCTCGGTTCGGGAGCCCTCGTCGGCGGTCGGGACGCGCTGTTCTTGGCTCTCGTCGTACTCGGGGCTGGCTTCGATTTCCTCGACGATACGGGACATCGTCTCGACGACGCGGACGGGGTGGTCGCCGACGGCAGTCTCGCCGGAGAGCATCACGGCGTCGGTGCCGTCGAGGACGGCGTTGGCCACGTCGGACGCCTCCGCGCGGGTCGGGCGGCGCGAGCGGACCATCGAGTCGAGCATCTCGGTCGCGGTGATGACCGGTACGCCCGCGGCCTGCGCTTTGCGGATGGTGCGCTTCTGGATGATGGGCACCTCTTCGAGGGGGCACTCGACGCCGAGGTCGCCGCGGGCGACCATCACGCCGTGGGCCGCCTGGATGATTTCGTCGAGGTTCTCGACCGCGCCGGCGCGCTCGATTTTGGCGATGATGGGAATCTCCGCGCCGAGGGTTTCGAGGGTGTCGCTGATGGTGTAGACGTCCTCCGCGTCGCGGATGAACGAGGCGGCGACGTAGTCGACTTCCTTCTCCGCGGCGAGCTTCAGGTTCTCGTAGTCGGAGTCGGTGATGAGGTCGATGTCGAGGTTGACGCCGGGAACGTTCACGCCCTTGCGCGAACTGAGCTTCCCGCCGGAGACGATGGTCGCGTGGACCCCGTCATCCTCCACGTACTCGACGGTCGCCTCGATGCGGCCGTCGTCGAGGAGGATGGTGTCGCCTGACTCCGCGGCGGTGATGGAGTACGACAGACCGACGGCCTCCGGTGTGGCCTCGTCGCCCTCGTAGAAGCGGACCTCGCTTCCGGTTTCGAGGTAGATGTCCTCGTCGATGTCGGCGGTTCTGACTTCGGGACCCTGCAGGTCGAGCATGGCCGCGAGCGGTTCGTCGGTCATGTCGTCGACGGCGCGGATGCTGTCGATGACGTCGGACCGGTGTTCGACGTTGCCGTGGCTCGCGTTCATCCGAGCGACGCTCATGCCGGCGTCGGCGAGCCCGCGAATCGTCTCTCGGTCGAACGACGCGGGACCGAGCGTACAGACGATTTTTGCGTTTCTCATGGCGTCGCCTACGAGTGACTGGTAAAAAAGCCCGATGATAAACTCGGTGCCGAGTAACGGGTTCGCATACGTACCCTCTATAGTTCGCCCATCGAACTGACCGCTCGTTCGACCTCACGCAACTATAATGGTTGTTTGGTAAATTTCTCCGTCGTATCTGACGTAGCCGGGGTCGCGGAACTCGTTTCTGTCCGTTCTCTTCCGGAGCGTCACGGTCTCGCCTCCGAGCGCCTGCCGGAACGCCGACTGTTGGTCCGGCGCGAGGTTCTGATACGAGACGGCTCCCTCGCCCTGCGGGAGGTCGTCGACTCGGGTGACGCTCAGCCTCGCCGTCCCGGTTCCGCCGCCGAGACAGCCCGTCGAGAGGACGAGCGCCGCGGCGAGCAACACGCTGACTCGCATGGTCGGCGCTCCAGTGTCACCGTTAAAAGCCGCTCCGGTCTCGGCGTGGGATTCGAGCGCCGAACGCCGGCTCAGTCGGAGACAGTCGTCCGGTAGATACCGCCGTCGTACCGGACGTAGCCGGGGTCAACGAACTCGTTTCGCGCCGCCTCGTTCGGTATCGCCACCGGCTCGCCGGTCGAAACGGCCTCCGCGAACGTCTCGCGCTGGTCGGGGTCGAGGTTGCCGAAGGCGACCGCGCCCTGTCCCTGCGGGAGGTCGTCCACGCGTTCGACGGTCAGGGTGCCCGCGCCGCCGCCAGTGACCGCGGCGACGACGCCCGCGAACACCGCGAGCGCGACGACGATTCCGACCGCTTCCCGTCTTCCGATTCGCATGGGCGACGCTCGGGGGGCGGCGCAGTTAGGCGCTGTGGTCCGCGTCTGACACGGGGCGATGTGGGGCGAACACAGCGCGTCGAAAAAATCGGGTTGTGGACGGCCGCTGGCGGCCGCGGTCAGTCGCAGGCGGTCGCGTATCGGGTCGGAAGGGTCGCTTACTGGACTTTCGTGCCGGGGACGGCGTCGCCATGGGTCGTCAGGATGTCGGCCTCGTCGCCCGCGGCCAACAGCATCCCGTTGGACTCGACGCCGAACAGTTCGGCCTGTTCGAGGTTGGCGACGATGATGACCTTCGACCCGGGGAGCGAGTCGAGGTCGTGGAGCTGTTTGATTCCGGCGACGATTTGGCGCTCTTCGACGCCGATGTCGACGGTGAGCTTGGCGAGTTTGTCCGCGCCGTCGATGCCCTCGGCGGCGACGATTTCGCCCACGCGCAGGTCGAGTTCCTGGAACTCCTCGAAGCTGATGCGGTCGTCGGCGATGGGTTCGAGGTCGATGTCGGCGTCAGAGTCGGTATCTGCGTCCATATCCGCTTCGGCGTCCTCGTCGGACTCGTCGCTTTCGGATTCCGTCTCGGCCACGCGCGCTTCGAGCTTCTCGTTGAGCTCCTCGACGCGCTCGTCTTCGATTTTCTCGAACAGCGCCTCGGGCTCGTCGAAGGTCGCCGGTGGGGCCTCGAAGGCGGCGTCGACGCGGGTGTCGGTCACGGAACCGTCCTCGCCGAGCTGTTCCCAGAGCGCCTGCATCTTGCCCGGCGCGACGGGGAAAAACAGCACGGCGATGGCCTTCGCAATCTGGACGCAGTCGCGGATGACCTGCGCCGCGGCCTCGGGGTCCTCGTCGGTGAGCTTCCACGGCTCGTTGCGCTGGATGTACTCGTTGCCGAACTGCGCGAGGCGGACGGCGGCGTTGCCGGACTGCCGGACCGAGTAGTCGTTGATGCCGGCCTCGAAGTCGTCGATGGCCTCCTCGATGCGGGCTTCGACCTCCTCGGACACCTCCGTGTCCGGCGTCCCCTCGAAGTTGCGGTACGCGAAGAGCATCGACCGGTAGAGGAAGTTGCCGACCGTGCCGACGAGTTCGCTGTTCACGCGGTCTTTGAACTTCGACCACGAGAAGTCAACGTCCTGCTGGAACCCGCCGTTGGTGGCGAGGTAGTACCGAAGCAGGTCGGGGTGGAAGCCCTCGTCGAGGTACTCGTCGGCCCAGACGGCGCGGTTGCGCGAGGTGGAAAAGCCCTTGCCGTTGAGCGTGATGAAGCCGGAGGCCATGACCGCGCGCGGCTCGACGTAGCCCGCGCCGCGGAGCATCGCCGGCCAGAAGACGGTGTGGTGCTGGATGATGTCGCGGCCGATGATGTGGACGATGTCGCCGGCGTCCTTCCACGCCGCCTCCCAGTCGAACGTGTCGGGTCCGACGCGCTCCGTGTACTGCTTGGTGGAGGAGACGTACTCGATGGGCGCGTCGACCCAGACGTACAGCACGAGGTCGGAGGTGTCGGACGGCGACGAACTGCCGTCCGACTCGTCGCCCTCGTCACCCGGGTAGTCGATGCCCCAGTCCATGTCGCGGGTGATACACCAGTCCTGCAGTTCGCCCTCTATCCACTCGCGGGGCTGGTTCCGGGCGTTCGCGGTGCCTTCGAGGCGGTCGATGAACTCCTGGAGGTAGTCTTGGAGGTCGGAGACCGCGAAGAACTTGTGCTCGCGCTCGCGGTACTCCGCGGGGTTGCCGGTGAGCGTCGAGGTCGGGTCTTCGATTTCGCCGGGTTCGAGGTGACGACCACAGCCCTCGTCGCACTCGTCGCCGCGGGCGTGCGCGCCGCAGTACGGACAGGCACCCTCGACGAAGCGGTCGGGGAGCCACTGGTCCGCGTCGGGGTCGTAGGCGACCGGAATCTCCTTCTTGTAGACGTAGCCCTCGGCTTCGAGCGTGCGGACGATTTCCTGCGTCAGTTCGGTGTTCGTCTCGTCGTGGGTGTGGCCGTAGTTGTCGAACTCGATGTTGAAGCGGGGGAACGTCGCCTCGTACTTCTCGTGGTGGCGGAGCGCGAACTCCTCGGGCGTGACGCCCTCCTTCTCGGCGTTGACGGCGACCGGCGTGCCGTGCATGTCCGACCCGCTGACGAAAGCCGTCTGCTGGCCGAGTGTTCGTAGCGAGCGACTGTAGATGTCGCCGCCGACGTACGTTCTGAGGTGACCGATGTGGAGGTCGCCGTTCGCGTACGGCAGTCCACACGTCACCACCGCTGGGTTCTCCGTGGGGAAGTCCTCGTGACTCATCTGTGTCGTGTATCTCGGAAGCGGGCCTAAAGCCCGCCGCTTCGGATGCGTCTGTTTGGCGGTGCGATATCGCCCCGAGGTTCGCCGGGTCCGACCGTCGTCTCACGTTACCGAGTCGACGGCCGGAGGCGGGTCCACCCGCGGCTAAAAGGGAGCGCGCATACGCATGTTGTCGGGGAGCCCCGTCGCTGTCACACCGGTATTGACGCCGAGCGCGCGTATAAATTGTCGGGCTACTCGGGCGACGCCCGGGGCGTTCGGGGCGCTCGCGCGCCTCTCGACCCGCTCAGAGGAACGCCAGCGCGGCCTCGATGCCGATGACCGTCACGACGAGTCGGCCGCAGGAGCCGACGAACGTCGCGGCCGCGAACCTGAGGTAGTCGTCTTCGAGGACCGAAAACGCGTAAATCGAGAGCGTGTCGGGGAAGCCCGGCACGCAGAGCGCGGCCGCGAGCCCGGCGAACCCCCAGTTCTGTGCGATTTGGACGGCCTTGCGCTCGGTCCAGCCCATCACGTCCACGGGAAGCCGTTCGAGCGCCCGCTCGACGTAGCCGGACTCCCGCGTCTGGCGGCCGATGTGGAACGCGAAGACGCTCCCGGCGGCCTTGCCCGCGCCGCTGACGAGGATGATGACCGCCAGCTTCGCGCCGTAGGGGAGCCCGAGGTCGAGCGGCGCGGCGAGGACGATTTCGCTCACGCCCGGGAGGGCGAAGGCGATGAGAAACGAGTAGGCGAAGATGATGACCAGCCCGACCCAGCCGGTGGCCGTCTCGACGAGCGACGAGAGCCACGAGAAGTCGGGGTACAGACTGAACGTCAGGTCTGCGAGCGATGCGAACGCGGTGAGGGACACACGAGAGGGTCGAAGCCAGTCGGTTGTAAGTTTTCAGGTTCGGACCGGCTCAGTTGTGCGCCGGCCCCGACCGGAGGTCGTCGAGGTCCGAGAGGAACCCCCGGAGCGACTCGCGGGAGACGTGCGGCATACAGACGATGCGGAGTTCGCCGCTCGCGGTCCGCGAGATGCGCCAGCCGAGGTCGCGGAGCGATTCGAACTGCCCGTCGGGGACGGTCGCGGCGACGAGCGGGAGTTCGGGTTCGACGGCGTCGTAGCCGCGGGCGCGGAGTTCGTCGTAGAGCCAGTCGGCGTTCGCCTGCTGGCGCTCGTAGGCGTCGCGGTAGCCGTCGGGCCAGAGCTCGCGCATCGCGGCGGCCGCGGAGGCGACGCCCGCGCCGCTCCGGGTGCCGGTGAGGCTCGCCTGCGACGCGGATTCGAGGTACGGCGTGTCGACCGCCAGCGAGTCGACGACCGCCTTGTCTCGGAACAACAGGCCGCCGGCGGGGACGACCGCCTGCCCGTACTTGTGGGGGTCGATGGTCATCGAGTCGATTGGCGCGTGGGCGAACGACCACTCGTGGTCGGTAAAGGGGAGGACGAACCCGCCCCACGCGGCGTCGACGTGCATCAGCGCGCCGGCGTCGTGGGCGACCGCGGTCAGCTCGGAAATCGGGTCGACGCGGCCGAACTCGGTCGTGCCGGCGACGCCGGCGACGAGGACGGTGTGGTCGTCGACGGCCTCGCGGACGGCCGCGACGTTCGCGCGGTAGTCGTCGTCGACGGGCACGACGCGGAGCTCCACGTCGAGCACGTCGGCGGCCTTCTGGAAGCTGAAGTGGATGCTCTCGGGGGCGACGACGTTCGGGTCGTCGTCGCGGGCGTGGTTTCGCGCGGCCCGGATGGCCTGGATGTTGGCCTCGGTCCCGCCGCTTGTCACGTAGCCGTGGGGGGCCGAGAGCCCGGTGATATCGCCGAGGTACGAGAGTGCGTCTTCTTCGAGTGCGGCGACGGCCTGATAGGTCGCCGGGTCGCCGGGGTTGGTTGCGAAGAACCGCTCTGCGGCCTGCCGGGCGGCCGGATGCGGTCGGGTGCACATCGAAGAGAGGACGCGGTCGAACTCCTGCGGTGCCGCGCGCTGCATGCATCCCATTATACCCACACCCAGTATATCGGTTCCGCTCCGGTGCGCCGCGTCGCCCAGCCGACAGCGGCCGCTACGCGGACAAGAGAAAACCGGAACGCGGGTGGTCGGGCCTCGACGTTCGGCGGTCCTCAGCGGACCGAGTCGAGGAGGAGCCGCTGTTCGACGCGCTTGACCTCGTGTTGCACGTCGCGGACGGCGTCGATGTTGGCCGAGATGGAGCTGACGCCCTTGTCGACGAGGAACTGGACCATCTTGGGCTTCGAGCCGGCCTGCCCGCAGATGCTCGTCTTCACGCCGACCTCGCGGCACGTCTCGATGGTGTCGCCGATGAGTTTGAGCACCGCCGGGTGCAGTTCGTCGTAGATGTCGGCGACGTGCTCGTTGTTGCGGTCCACCGCGAGGGTGTACTGCGTCAGGTCGTTCGTGCCGAAGGAGGCGAAGTCGATGCCGGCGTCGGCGAGTTCTTCGATGCAGAGCGCCGCCGCGGGCGTCTCTATCATGACGCCCCACTCGCGCTTTTCGGGGTCGATGCCGGCCTCGCGCATGTGCTCTTTCGCCCGGAGCACGTCTTCGGCGTCGTTGACGAGCGGGAACATGACTTCGAGGTTGTCGTAGCCCATGTCGAACAGGCGGCGGAACGCCTGCAGTTCGAGGCGGAACACGCTCGGGTTGTCGAGGCCGCGGCGGATGCCGCGGTAGCCGAGCATCGGGTTGTGCTCGCGCGGCTCGTTCTCGCCGCCCTCCAGCTGTCGGAACTCGTCTGTCGGCGCGTCGAGGGTGCGGACGCGGACCGGCCGCGGGTAGAACTCCTCTGTGGCCTCGCGGACGCCCGAGACGATTTCGTCGACGTAGGCGCGCTCGCCGTTCTGCTCGATGAACCGTTCGGGGGTCTTACCGAGCGTCAGGACCATGTGCTCGATGCGGAGCAGGCCGACGCCGTCTGCGCCCGTGGCGGCGGCGCGCTCGGCCGCCTCGGGGATGGAGACGTTGACCTTGACCTCGGTCGCGGTCATCGGCTTGACGGGCGTCTTGGGGCGAGCCTCCTCGACGGGCTGGCGCTGTTTCTCCTCGGGTTCCTCGCCCTCGCGGATAGTGCCCTTGTCGCCGTCGATAGTGATTATCTCGCCGTCTTCGAGGGTCTTCGTCCCGTCGCCGGTGCCGACCACCGCGGGCACGCCGAGCTCGCGGGAGACGATGGCCGCGTGGGAGGTCATCCCGCCCTCGTCGGTGACGATGCCGGCGGCGCGCTTCATCGCGGGCACCATGTCCGGCATGGTCATCTCGGTGACGATGATGTCGCCCTCGGCGACCTGGTCGAGGTGGTCGAGTTTGGTGACGATGCGGGCGCGGCCGGAGGCGATACCGGGGCTCGCGCCGAGGCCGCGGATGAGCACGTCGTCGCCGGTCGCGGTCGCCCGCGAACTCCCGCCGCTTTCGCTTTCGTCTTCCTCGCCGTCGTCGCCCTCCGCGATGGTCGTAATCGGGCGCGACTGGAGCATGTACACCTCTCCCTCGTAGACGGCCCACTCCACGTCCTGCGGCGTCTCGTAGTGGTCTTCGACCAGCTCGCCGAGTTCGAGCAGGCGGGACACCTCGTCGTCGGTGAGGACGCGCTCGTGGCGGCGGTCGTTCGGCACGTCGCGCATGACGGTCTCGCCGCTTTCCTCGTCGCGGACGCACATCGTCTTCTTGTCCGCGATGGTCGCGGTCTCGACCTCGCCGGTCTCGCGGTTGACGACGTAGTTGTCGGGCGAGACGGTGCCGGAGACGACGGCCTCGCCGAGGCCCCACGCCGCCTCGATGATGAGCTCTCTCTTCCCGGTCGAGGGGTGACGGGTGAACATCACGCCGGACTTCTCGGCGTCGACCATCTGCTGGACGACCACCGCGATGTCGACCTTGTCGTGGGGGAACCCCTTTCGGTTGCGGTAGTAGATGGCGCGCTCGGAGAACAGCGAGGCCCAACACTCCTTGACGCGGTCGAGGAGGTCTTCCTCGGTGATGTTGAGGAACGTCTCCTGCTGGCCCGCGAAGGAGGCGTCCGGCAGGTCCTCGGCCGTCGCGGACGACCGAACGGCGACGAAGGCGTCGCCCCCGCCGACGCTCCGGTAGGCGTCGAGAATCTCTTCTCGCACGTCGTCCGGCATCGGCGTCTCCATGATGAGGTTGTGAGCCGTCTCGTGGGCCGCCTGTAGCGCCGCGGAGTCCTCGTGGTCGACCTCGACCGCGGCGAACAACTCGTCGTCGATGCCCGCGTCCTCGATGAACGCGCGGTACGTGCTCGCCGTCACGACGAATCCCGGCGGCACGGGGAGCCCCGCACCCGTGAGTTCACCCAGCGACGCGCCTTTCCCGCCGACCAGGTCGAGGTCGTCGGCCCGTACGTCGTCCAGCCAGACTACAGCCATGTGATGTTCGTATGGTCCCGCACCCCGATAAAGAAGTTTGCGAACGAAACAAGTATGAATGAAAACTCACTCGAAGCCGAGTATGAAATTGCGGCCTCGGCGGGGAGACGGCCGCTCTCAGGACTCTCTGCGCTCCCGGCCGTGTTCCTCGCACAGGATTTCGCCGGCGTCGGGGTTGAGGTAGAACGGCGACCCGGCTTCGACCGGCCTCCCACAGACGGCACAGCCGTCGTCGTGGCGGAGGAAGTACTTCCCCTCCGAGCGGCCCGTCTCCAGCCGTCCGGCGGCGACGGCCGGCCGGGTCAGTCCCTCTCCGATTTGGGTGCGCTCCGCGCTGTCGGCCTCCTCGAAGCGAATCGGTCGCATACCGGCCCTTGGGTCGCCGGCGGCAAATCGTTACGCACAGCGAGGGGTTCATAATCGCTCGTCCCGTGACTTCTAGCGTGCTTCCGGAGTGGGTCTTTCTGCTCCCGCCGTGGCTCCTCGTCGGGCTCGCGGCGGGCGCGGTCGTCTCCGTCGTCGTCGCCGGCGTCTTCGTCGTCGGCGGCCGTGTGTTCCCGGAGCGGCGGGTCTCCCGCGGCCCCCGCGTCGACGGGACGGGCCGCCGCCGCGTCGAAATCCGCGACTACCTCACCTCCATCGACGAGCGGTTCGTCGAGGACCGCCCGGTCCGCGGCGAGACGGTGGCGTTTTTCCTCCCCGACCGCGGCGTCGCCATCACCTTCGACGCGCAGGCGTTCTTCCGCCTCGAACGCGCCGGCGTCTACGCCGTCCTCTGCGAACACGAGATGCCCGGCGGCCAACTCGGCCGTCGCCTCCCGTTCGACGTGCCGGACGTCGAGCCCGAACTGGCCGACCTCGACGACCCCGTGTCGGCCGCGTTCGACCGGCTCGACCTCCCCGCGAACGCGTCCACGGAGGCCGTTCAGGACGCCTATCGAGCGCGAGTGAAGGACGTGCATCCTGACCACGGCGGCGACCGAGAGCGGTTCCACGAGCTACGGGAGGCGTACACGATGGCGCGGGAACACGCCGAGGGCTGAGTGCGAACCGGACTACGAAACGCGCCGAGTTCGGCGCGGAGCTACGGCTCCGTCACTTCGAACAGCACGCCGGCGTCGCGGAGCGCATCGGTCACGCGCCCGGCGGCGTCCGTGCTCGCGACGACCGCGGCGTCGAGGCCGCGGGCCGCGGCGTCGGCGGCGACCTCGCCCGGCGCGAACCACGTCCGCACGTCGACTCTCGCGTGGCGGCAGGCGACGACGGCCTCGACGCCCGCGGCGACGACGATGTCGGCGTCGTCGCACGCCGCCGCGAGCGCGTCCGAATCGACCGCGTCGGCCTCGCCGACCCGCGCGGGGGGCACCTGCAGGACGCGGACCGAGCCGGGTTCCATCTCGATGACGCCCTCGAAGCCGGTGACGCTGGCCGCGTCGCCCGCCTCGGCGTCGGTGGTGGCGACGCCGATGGCCGGGCCGTCGTCGCCGGGCGTGGCGTGGAGCAGACCGTCGCGGAGCGACAGCGTCACCGTGTCGCCGGCCGCGACGTCGTCGGTGACGATTGCGGCGTCCTCGTTGACGCTCTCCAGCACGTCGTCGGTGACGTGTTCGGCGAAGCGCTGGAGGGCGCGAGCCTCCTGAAACAGCCAGTCGACGCCCTCTTTCGTCACGCGGTAGCGCGACCGGCCCTGCTTGTCGACGAGCCCGTCTTCGACGAGGTCGCGGATGTACTCGGAGACCGCCTGACTCGTCACCCCGACCGCCTCGGCAATCTCGCCTTGGCTCACGGCCGGTTGCCGGTCGGCTATCTCGGCGAGGATGCGAAAGCGGGTCGCGGTGCGCTTGTCCTCCAGTGCGCCGCTCATATGCCGAACGTGGGACGCACCGAGTAAAAAGGCCCCTGCTCCACCACGCGGTTCGACCGCCCTCTCGGGTGGCTTCGGTGCGACGCGCGCTGTCGGTGGAGATTTGTCTTCGAGGGCCGTCCACTCGGTCGTGACACGCGTCTCCGTCCGCGAGCGAGCCGTGTTCCTCCCCGACGCCGACGCGCTCGTCCTCGCGGACCTGCACGTCGGCCGGGCGGACGCCTCGGCGGTCGCGTTCCCGCTCGGCGAGGCAACCGACCTCGCGGAGCGCCTGCGAGCTTACTGCGTCGAGTTCGCCCCCCGCGAAGTCGTCTTCGCCGGCGACGTGCTCCACCGGTTCGACCGCGTCTCCGAGCGCCACGTCGCGGCCCTCGACACCCTCGCGGCGACCTGCGACGACGCCGGTTCCGACCCGGTGTTCGTCGCCGGCAACCACGACACGATGCTCGACGAGGTCCGGTCGGGCGACGTACACGACGAGTACCGCCTCGCCGACGGGACGCTCGTCTGTCACGGCCACCGCGACCCCGACCCCGACGCCGACCGGTACGTCGTCGGCCACGACCACCCGACGCTCGCCGTCGAGGGCCGGCGGCGGCCCTGCGTTCTCTACGGCCCCGACGCCTACCGCGGCGGCGACGTGCTGATGTTGCCGGCGTTCACCCGCCTCGCCGCGGGCGTCGAAGTAAACGAGATGCGGACGGCCGACTTCGACTCGCCGCTGGTGCGCGACGCGGGTCGGTTCCGGCCGCTCGTGCGAGACGAGGACGCCGGGGAGACCCTCACGTTCCCGCCGCTGGGGAAGCTTCGGCGGTTGCTCTGAGTAGCCGAGGCGGGCGGCGAGTCGAAAAACGTCGGTGAAGCGCGTCAGAGACTACGACGTGAGGTCGTCGCGGACGGCGTCGGCGGCCTCTTTTCCGCTCCGCATCGCGCCCTGAATCGACGACCACGCGGTGTAGTCGCCGGCGAGGTACGCGCGACCGGGGGCGTCGCGCGCGTCCGGGAGCGACTCGTGGACCCCCGGCGGTTGGGCGAACTGCGCGAAGGAGACGTAATCGGTGTGGAGCAGTTCGAGGTCGTCGAAGTAGCGCTCCGGGTACCACGCTTCGAGCGTCCGGCGGGTCTTTTCGAACAGCTCCTCCTCGGATTCGTCCTGCGCGGCCGCGCCGAGGAACGTCGCGTTCAGGAGTTCCGTGCCCGTCGGGGCGTACTCCGGCGCGACGGTCGACAGCGGGACGACCGTGTTGGGGTCGGGATTCGGCGCGTTGAGCATGATGCGCTTGCCCGCGTCGAGGCCGCTCCCGCTCGGGAGCGTGTAGTACTGGGTGACACAGCCGTGGGCCTCGGTCGGAACCGACCCGACGCCGGTCAGCCGGCGCGCCTCCTTGGGGTCGGTGGCGACGACGACCGCGTCGGCTTCGAGCGACTCGCGGCCCGTTGTGACGACCGCGCCGTCGCCGTCGGACTGGACCGACTCGACGCGCTCGCCGAGGCGGACGGTCGCGCCCTCGTCGCGGGCGGCGTCGGCGAGTTGCTCGGGAACCGCCTGCATGCCCGCCGCGGGGACCGCGGTGCTCCCCGTCGAGAGCATCTTGAACGTGTACTCGAACACCCGCTTCGACGACGAGAGCGAGCGGTCGAGCGTGATGCCGCCGTAGAAGGGGGCGACGAAGTGCTCGATGTAGTCCTCGGAGAAGCCCCAGTCGCGGAGGTACGACCGGATGCTCCGGTCCGCCGAGGTGAAGATGTCCGCCTCGTCGCGGGTACTCAGGTCCTGTCTGAGCGCCAGCGTCCGGAGCTTGTCGCTCGTCGTCACCTCGGGGTTGCGGACGGACTCGAACAGGCCGCCGATGTCGCGGAGGGGGTCCGAGAGCACCGCCCGCCTGCTCGGTCGGCAGATGGTCGCGCCGGGCGTGAACCGCCGGAGGTCGAGGGCGTCGAGGTCGAGCTCCCGCCGGACCGCGGGGTAGTCGGTGAGGAGGACCTGAAACCCGCGGTCGAGCGTGAAGCCGTCTTTCGTCCGGGTCCGGACCCGCCCGCCGACGTCGTCGCGCCGCTCCACGACGGTCACGTCGGCCCCGTCGGCGGCGAGGTGTCGTGCGGCGACGAGGCCCGCGAGGCCCGCGCCGACGACCGCGATGTGGCTATCGTCCATACCACGTCTCTCGGACGGGCGACACAAAGCCGCTACGGGTGGCGGCCATCGACCGACGGGAAGGGCTTAGTCCCTCCCCCCGTAAGCCCCGGCCATGCAGACGTCCGACAGCTTCTCCGGGCTGGTGTGCACGGAGACCGGCGACGAGTACGACGCGGCCGCGACCGGCGCGAGCGACGCCGGCGCGCCGCTTGACCCCACCTACGACCTCGACGCGGTCGAGTGGGACGCCGAGACGCTCGCCGAGCGCCCCTTCGACACGATGTGGCGCTACCGCGAACTGCTCCCCTTCGCGGAGCCGGTGACGGCCAACGAGGGCGCGACGCCGCTCGTCGCGGCCGACGCGCTCGGCGAGGAAGCCGGCGTCGGGTCGCTTCTCATCAAAGACGAGGGCCGCAACCCCACCGGGACGTTCCTCGACCGCGGCTTCTCGCTCGCCGTCACCGCCGCCCGCGAGGTCGACGCCGAGGTCGTCGCGCACGCCTCGCCCGGCAACGGCGCGCAGTCGGCGGCCTCCTACGCGGGCCTCGTGGACGCCCGCTCCTACGGCTTCGTCCCCTCGCGGACCCCGTTCCCGAACAAGGCCATGGTGAACGTCCACGGCGGCCAGATGAAGGTCGTCGGCGGGCGCTACCCCGACGCCGTCTCGGCGCTTCACGAACAGCTCAAGAGCGACTGGTACTCCCTGCAGGAGTTCGACAACCCCTTCCGCCACGACGGCGCGAAGACCATCGCCTACGAGGTCGCAGAGCGCCTCGACTGGTCGGTCCCCGACTGGGTCGTCGTCCCCGTCTCGACCGGCGAACTCGCCTACGGCGTCTACAAGGGCTTTGCCGACCTCGTCGAACTCGGACTGGTCGAGTCGGTCCCCAAACTCGTCGCCGCGCAGTCCGTCGGGTGCTCGCCCGTCGCCACCGCGTGGGAGGCCGACAGCGACGCCCACGAGGCGTGGAACCAGCCGGACACCATCGTCGGCGAACTGGAGATTCCGGACCCCGCCGGCGGGTCGCTCGCGCTCCGCGCCGTCCGCGAGTCCGGCGGCGCGGCCGTCGCCGTCAGCGACGACGACGCGCTCGAATCCGCCGTCACGGCCGCCCAGACCGTCGGCGTCGAAGTCGGTCCCGCGGGCGGCGTCGCGCTCGCCGGCGCGTGGGAACTCGCCGACGAGTTCGACGAGGACGACACGGTCGTCGTCGTCAACACCGAGTCCGGGACGAAGAACGCCGACATCCTCCGTAGCCACCTGATGGGACAGGGCGTCTGAGCCCCCGATTCAGCCGACTGGGTCCCCGCTCGAACTCACTCGTTGCCTCCATCAGACTTTTATTTTAGACGCATCTAATCCGTGGTATGTTGAGCGACGTGATGGAGGACTATCTGAAGGCAATCTACACGCTCCAGATGGAGCAGGGACCGCCGGTCTCGACCTCCGATATCGCGGAGTACCTCGGGAAGACACCGCCGACCGTGACGAGCATGGTCGGCAAGCTCGAAGACCGCGGACTGGTCGACCGCGAGAAGTACAAGGGCGTCGAGCTGACCACGGAGGGCGAGACCGTCGCGCTCGAAGTGCTTCGACACCACCGCCTCTTGGAGGCGTATCTCACCGAACACCTCGACTACTCGTGGAGCGAGGTCCACGACGAGGCCGACGCGCTCGAACACCACATCAGCGAGGAGTTCGAAAAGCGGGTCGCCGCCGCCCTCGGCGAGCCGGAGGTCGACCCCCACGGCGACCCCATCCCGAGCGCCGACCTCACGCCGCCGGACTCCTCGGGGCTGTCGGTGCTCTCGGACTGCGAGGTGGGCGACCTGCTCATCGTCACCCGCGTCAGCGACCGCGACCCCGCGGAGTTGGAGTACCTCTCCGAGGCGGGCGTCACGCCCGGCACGATTATCGAGGTGACCGACATCGCCCCCTTCGGGATGGTGACGGTCCGCGTCGGCGACGGCGGCCGCGAGCAGAGCCTCCCGGAATCGGTGGCCCGAACGATTCGCGTCCGACCGCCCGACGAGCCGAGTAGCGAGGAGGTGTCGCCGGCGTGACCGGCTGGTGGGAGATTCTCGTCGTCGCGCTCGTCACCCAGCTCGCGGTCCTGCCGGGCGAGAAGGTTCAGTTCATCATCGCGGGCCTCTCGACCCGGTTCGACCCGAAGGTCGTCGTCGCCGCCGCGGGCTCGGCGTTCGCCATCTGGACGGCGCTCGAAATCATGCTCGGGCAGGCGCTCAAAAACGCGCTCCCGCCGGTCGCGCTCGACGCCATCACCGCCGTCCTGTTCGCCACCTTCGCGGTGTTGCTCTACCGCTCCGCGCCCGACGCGTCCGCGGGGGGCGAGGCCGCGACCACCGACGGCGGGGTGTCCGGCTTCGACGACGCGCCGACGGTGTTCGGCCGCGAGCTATCGACGCAGGGGTTCGGCGGCTTCCTGCCCATCTTCGCCATGATGGCCGCGGGCGAGTTCGGCGACAAGACCCAACTCGTCACCATCGGACTGGCCGTGCAGTACGGCGCGACTTCGGCTATCTGGGCGGGGGAAATGCTCGCCATCATCCCGGTGAGCGTCGCCAACGCGTACTTCTTCCACCGGTTCTCCCACCGGTTCGACACACGCAAGGCGTACCTCGGCGCGGCCGCCCTGTTCGGCTTCTTCGCGTTCGACACCCTGCTCGCCATCGGAACCGGCTTCTCCGTCTGGGAGACGCTCGTCGGCACCGCCAGCGACGCCGTCCTCGCGCTGTTCTGACCGGCCACGGGTGCCCTCCCCTCCTCTCTTTTCCCGGTCGGCTAACCACCCGCGGGACGGTCTCACTCCCCCGCGCCGTCGCTTCCGCGCCACTTTTCACGGAATCGCGCCCAAGAGAGAGCCATGTCTACCCTCTTTCCATCCCTGGGTGCCGGGTTGGTGTTCGGTCTGGCGCTCGCCGCGCCGCCCGGCCCGATGAACGCCGTCATCGCCGAGGAGAGCGTCGTCCGCGGGTGGACCGCGGGCGCTCGCGCCGGCCTCGGTGCGATGAGCGCCGACGCGCTGTTTTTCGTCCTCGCGGCGCTCGGCCTCGTCGCGTTCGTCGAGCAGTTCCCGACGGTGCGGGCCGTCATGGTCGGTGCCGGCGGCGTCCTCATGCTCTACTTCGCCTACGGCGCGGCACAGGAGACCGGCACCACGTTCCGCGAGGCGGCCGACCCCGACGACGACAGCGCCGGCTTCACGAAGGCGTTCGTGCTCGCGCTGACGAACCCCTACCAGATTCTGTTCTGGCTCACCATCGGCGTCGGCCTCTTGGAGACCGGCACCGTGGACGTGCTCGCCCACACGCCGTATCTCGGGGCGTCGCTGTCGAACCTCCTCATCGTGGAGACGGGGAGCCCGGCGCTCATCCTCGGCTTCTTCGGCGGCATCGCGGTCTGGGTGACCGGCTTCCCCGCGGCGCTCGTCGCGGCCGAACAGCGCGTCGACTCCTTCGCGCCCGCCGTCGCCGCCGTCAGCGCCGTCGTCCTCGGCGGCTTCGGCGTCGTCTTCGTCTGGGACGCGGTGCGGGCGCTCGCGCTCTGACGCTCGGACGCGCGACTGCTCAGAATCGCGGCCGCTCTCTCGGCTCGCAGTCCCGCGATTCCCGTCGGGGGCCCGGCGCGCCTCCGTCTCCGAGACGAGAAACACTATGAACCGTGGTGGCCGATTTCCGCGTATGTTCGATAAATCGACGTGGATTAAGCTACCGAGGAACGTGCTTCAGGGCCACGGCGTGCTCGACGACCTCTCGGCCGCGGTCGACGAGCTGTACCTCTCTGGCGACCCGTTTCTCGTCACGAGCCCGTCGCCCGACCGCATCGCCGGTGACCGGGTCCGCGACCAGTTCGACGGCATCTCCTCTGTCTCCTTGGACCGCGCGAGCTTCGAGTCGGTCGAGCGCGTCGTCGACGCGGCCCGCGAGGCCGGCGCGGGCTATCTCATCGCCCTCGGCGGCGGCAAGCCCATCGACGTGGCGAAGATGGCCTCCGACCGCCTCGACTGCGGGTTCATCTCGGTCCCGACGGCCGCGAGCCACGACGGCATCGTCTCGGGGCGGTCGTCGATTCCCGAAGGCGACACCCGACACTCGGTCGCCGCCGACCCGCCGCTCGCGGTCGTCGCCGACACGGAACTGCTCGCGGAGGCCCCGTGGGAGCTCACGACCGCCGGCTGTGCCGACATCATCTCGAACTACACCGCGGTCAAAGACTGGGAGCTGGCCCACCGCCTGAAGAACGTCGAGTACTCCGAGTACGCGGGCGCGCTCTCGCAGATGACCGCCGAGATGCTCGTCGGGAGCGCGGACTCCATCAAACCGGGGCTCGAAGAGTCCGCGTGGATCGTGACGAAGGCGCTCGTCTCCTCGGGCGTCGCCATGTCCATCGCCGGCTCCTCGCGGCCCGCGTCGGGCGCGGAACACCTCTTTTCGCACCAGCTCGACCGCATCGCGCCCGGCCGCGCCCTCCACGGCCACCAGGTCGGCGTCGGCTCCATCATGACCGAGTACTTCCACAGCGGCGCGCGCGGCGAGTGGACCGACATCCGCGACGCCCTGTCGACGATGGGCGCGCCGACGACCGCCGACGAGCTCGGCATCGACGACGGGACGATTATCGAGGCGCTCACGACCGCCCACGAGATACGCGACCGCTACACGATTCTCGGCAACGGCGTGAGCGAGGAGGCGGCCATCGAGGCCGCGACCATCACCGGCGTCATCTGAGCCCACCGTTTTACGCCTCGGGTCGCGGGGCGACCACTCGGCGCAAAAACCTGGAGGCAAAAAGCCACGAGACTCGGCCTCCGGCCTCGCTCGTGGGACAGCACGTTCGTGTCACACGACGTGGTGCTCTGGGGACTCCGTGACACGGGGTTCCGACCGTAACAAGTCGACTTCGCACAGTCGCTGGATTGAGCCGAGTCTTGGTCGTACCACTCTCAAACGCCGTCCCGAACCCGAAGAGGCAAGACGGCTCCTTCCCAACCCCCGGCCATGGCAACTGCGAGCGCAGACAACCCCCTGAAGGAACACCCCGCGGCCGCGACCGCCGTCCTCTCGGTGGTCGGGTACGCCCTCGTCATCGGGACGTTCCTCGGCGTCGTCCCCGGGAGGGTCTTTCCCGACCTGTCGCTCCCACAGGTGAACCTCCTCTCGGACGCCATCGCCGTCGTGAACACGGTGAACGTCCTCGTCATCGCGGCGGGCTGGCGCTGGATTCGCCGCGACGAGGTCCGGAAGCACGCGGCCGCGATGGTCACGTCGTTCGGCCTCATCCTCGTCTTCCTCGTGATGTATCTCGCGAAAATCGGCGGCGGCGGCACCAAGGAGTTCGTCGGCCCCGCGTTCGCGTACTACCCGTATCTGGCGATGCTGGCGATTCACATCATCCTCTCTATCGTCTCGGTGCCGGTCGTCCTCTACGCGCTCATTCTCGGGATAACCCACTCCGAGCGCGAACTGCGGACCGAGACGCCCCACCGGAAGGTCGGCCGCATCGCGGCGGGCGCGTGGCTCGTCTCGCTCGCCCTCGGGGTCGTGACGTACCTGCTTCTCAACCACGTCTACGGCTGGGAGTACACGGTCACCGCCGTCGAGTCCGCGGGCGCGCTCCTCGCGCCCGCCGTCGGGTTCTGAAGCGCGTCGCCCCGGCGACCCCCGGGCGGCGCGTCGGCGTCCCCGCGTCGCGCCCTCGAAAACTGTGGATTTTTATTGCGCGGCGTAGTGGCGGCGAATATGCGAGTCGCGCTCGTCTCGATGTACACGACGCACCACGAGGAGACGGGAGCGACCAGACGGCTCCGACGGACGGCAGAGCTCCTCGCCGAGCGCGACCACGAGGTGACAGTGCTCTGTGCGAAGTGGTGGGACGGCGAGGTCGTCGAGTTCAAGCAGGACGGGGTGACCTACCACCGCGTGACCGACGCGCCCTCCGTCGGCGGCTTCGCCTCCCGCGTCCCCTTCGCCCTCCGCGAGGTCTCCCCCGACGTGATTCAAGTCGCGAGCTACCCGCCGTCGCACGTCACGGCGGTCAGGACCGCGGCGCGGTTCCTCCGGACGCCGGTCGTCGCCGACTGGTGGACCCGCGACGACCGCGGCGGCTCGCGGGCCTACCGGCGGGCGGCGAAGGCCCCGAACGCCGTCTTGGTCCCCTCGGAGATGGTCCGCACGCAGGTCCGCGAACTCGGCGCGGCGGTCGATTCGACCCATCTCGTCCCGGAACCGATTAGCATGGACCTCGTCAGGAGCGCCGACGCCGAGGAGCGCGCGGACGTGGTGTACGCCCGCGACCTCGACGAGTACGCGAACGTCGAGAGCTTCCTCCTCGCGCTCGCGGAGCTCCGCGACAAGGACTGGTCCGCCGCCGTCATCGGCGACGGCCCCGAGCGTTCGACGGCCGAACAGACCGCCCGCGACCTCCGCATCGACGACCGCGTCGAGTTCCTCGGCGAACTCCCCGCGAACGAGGCGGTGCCAATCATGAAGGGCGCGCACGTCTTCGCGCAGACCGCGACGGTCGAGCCGTTCGCGACGAACCTGCTGTGGGCGCTCGCCTGCGGCTGTGTGTCTATCGTCGAGTATCAGGCGCGGTCGTCGGCCCACGAACTCGTCGAGGGGCGCGAGCGCGGGTCGCTCGTCACGAGCCCCCAAGAGCTGGCGGACGAAATCGTCGCCGCCCGCAGGTTCGACCATGAGACGGTCGACGACGACTTCGCGGCCTACGACTTCCGGCGGGTCATCGAGCAGTACGTGTCCGTCTACGAGACCGAGCGCGACGACTACGGCTTCTTCTGAGTCGGCCGCCGCGCCGGCGGCTGTCGCGGCGGCGACCGAAACCGGGCGAGCGCGGCGAGCGCGGCCGCTCGGGACTGGTGAAAATCGAGAGGCGCGGCGAGCGCGTCAGTCCTGGACGTCGTAGTCGCCGCCGTACTTCATGAAGAAGTACGCGAGGCCGAGCGTCGCGACCATGGCGAACGTCGTGGCCACGCCGAGGGACTTCGCGCTGTCGGGGACCCGCGGGAGGTTCGACCCGCCGCCGCCGCCACCGGTGCTGACGGTCGGCACGTCGCCGCCGACGGCGACCGCGCCGAGCATGCCGAGTGCCTCGTGGGGCACGCAGTGGTACTTCGTGATGCCCGCGTCGCCCTCTTCGAAGGTGTACTCGTAGGTGCTTCCGGCCTCGGAGACGGCCGCGCCCGAGTCGAGCGACGCGCCCTCGCTCGCGACGACGTTGTGGCCGCCGCCCTCGCCGGTCCACTCCCACGTCACGGTCGTGCCGACGTCTATCCAGACGCCGGCGGGGGAGAACGCGAGGTTCCCGCCGTTACCTTCCGCGCCCACTTCGATGGTGACCTCGCTCTCGCCGCGGAGGTCTTCGTAGCCTCCGTCGACGCCGTCGATGTGGCCGCCGAAATCTGGTTCTTCCGTTTGCGCCGCGGCCGTTCCGGAAGTGGCGGCGACCGCCGCGCCGCCAGCGGCCGCCCCGAGGAACGCCCGCCGAGACATATCCACGTTGCCGTCGGTCATGTCCGCCGCTTGGTGTGGGCCTGTAGTGAATACTTTGGTTCTCGTCCGCCGGTCGAGGGTGTCGCGCCTCGATATAGGGGGGTATCCCCGCGATGTCGGCCGCGCCGCCGTCGGCGTCGGTCGCGTCCGCGCCGGGCGGTCACCGACGGGGGCCGCCTACAGCGTGTAGTCGAACTCGCCCGTCTCGCTCTCCAAGAACGCCGTCAGGAGGTCGATGTAGGCGACCACGTCGTCCTCGTGGACGCTCTCGGTGACGGTGTGGAGGTAGCGCGTCGGCATCGAAATCGCGCCGACGGGCTTCGCGCCGTAGCTGTTCTGGAAGCCGCCGGTGTCGGTGCCGCCCGCCGGGAGCAGTTCCATCTGGTGGGCGATGTCGTTGTCCTCGGCCACGCGCCGGAGACGGCGGTGGACCTTCGGGTTGGCGATGGCGCTGGAGTCCTTGAGTTTGATGCCCGCGCCCTCGCCGAGTTTCGTGACGTGGTCTGCGGGGTCGAAGCCGGGCACGTCGTTGGCGACGGTGGTGTCGAGGCCGAGCGCGAGGTCGGGGTCGAGGTCGACGCCGAGCGCCTGCGCGCCGCGGAGGCCGACTTCCTCTTGGACCGTCGCGGCGAAGTGAATCGTCACCTCGGGGTTCTCGACGCGCCGGGCGGCCGCCAGCATGGCGAACAGGCAGACGCGGTCGTCGATGGCCTTGCCCGTCACGTGGTTCCCCATGCGGACGGTCGTCTGTTCCATCGTCACGAGGTCGCCGACGGAGACGGTCTCCGCGACGGTCTCGGCGGGCAGGCCGAGGTCGACGTACACGTCCTCGACCTTCGGCTCCTTCTTCTTCTGTTCTTCAGTCAGCGTGTGCGGAGGAACCGAGCCGATGACGCCGGTGAGGTCCTCGTCTTCGGCGTGGACGGTCACGCGCTGGGCCTTCAGGACGCGGGGGTCCCAGCCGCCGAGGGCGTCGAGTTGCAGGAAGCCCTCGTCGTTGACGTGGCGGACCATGAAGCCGATTTCGTCCATGTGGGCGGCGACGGCGACCTCGTAGTCGCCTTCGCCCTCGATGGTGCCGACGACGTTGCCCATCGCGTCGACCCGGACGGAGTCGGTCGTCGCTTCGAGGTCCTCGCGGACGAGCGCGCGGATTCGGTCCTCGTAGCCGGGGACGCCGCTGGTCTCGGTGAGCTGTTTCAGGCGGTCGAAATCGAAGTCCATGCGAGTGCATGAATTGCCGGTGTAGATAAGTCCATCACTCCCGGGCGACCGTGCCGACACTCGACGGCCCGCCGCGCCGTCCCGTAAGAACTCTAAATATAGTCATTGTTTTTCCGGAACCCTTTTCCACTTCTCTCCGTAGGTACACCGTATGTCCGACACCGAATCTCAGCTCCGCGAGCAGTTCATGGACGCGTTCGAAAACGCGGATTTCCCCGTGAAAAACCAGATGTCGCTCGTCCCCGCGCTCCCGAACGGTCCGGGCACGAAGTTCAAGACGGACGACGTGACCGTCACGGCGATGGAGCTGGCCGCGAAGCTCGGCAAGCATCAGGACTTCCCGTACGAGGACGCCGAGAGCCTCGTCGACGACATCATCGCCGGTCTCAAGGAAGAAGGCGTCATCTGAGTTCGGTCGTCGCGTGACCGAGACCAAACGCGCGCTCTGGGACCGCTTCGTCGACCGCTTTGTCGACGCCGCGGACCCGATTTCACTTTTCGAGGCGGCCGCCGACGGGACTGTCGACACCATCGCGTACGGTCGCTCCGGCCGGCGGACGCTCCGCCGCGGCGAGCGCATGGAGCGCCGGCTCCGCGAGGCCGGCGGGCGCGTCGTCGCCGACTACGACCGCCGCGAGGGTCGCTACGAGGGGCTCGTCTACATGATGTACACCCTCGACGGCGACGAGGTCGTCCCCCGGTACCTCGGCAAGTGCGGGAAGTTCGGCGCGTCCGGCACCGACCTCAACAGCAACCTCAAGAACGTCGACACCAACGACGGCAAGCTCGCGCGCTGGGGCTACGGGAACTACTACCACTTCGGCGACCTCTCGTCGGCCGCCTTCCGCGACGACGGGCCGGGGAAGTACGACCGCTGGCTGGACGCACTGTTCGCTTCGACCGACCCGCCGCGGCTCCGCGAGCCGGTGTACTTCTGGGTCGAGCCGTGGGCGGTCGGCACCGAGGGACCGTACCCCGACACGCGGCCGTACCTCGAAGAACTGGAGTACCAACTCATCGGCATCGCCTTCGAACTGTATCCCGAGCGCCTGCTCAACACCGAGGGCGTGCCGACGAACCCGGCGGCCTACGCGAGGATGCGCGGGTGGACCGACCGCGAGGACACCCGACTTTCGGACTTCTGACACCCAAACCGATTTCTCGTCGCCGGCGCAATTCGGGGTATGCGAACGTACGACATCGAGCGCTACCTGAACATCAGGAGCGCCTACGGCGCGTCCTTTTCGGCGGACGGCGAGCGCCTGTCGTTCCTCATGGACACGACGGGAGTCCCACAGGTCTGGACGGTCGATTCGCCCGGCGCGTGGCCCGAACAGCGGACGTTCTACGAGGAGCGCGTCACCTTCGCCTCGTGGTCGCCCGAGCGCCCCGAAGCCGCCTTCGGCATGGACAGAGGCGGCAACGAGCGCGCGCAGTTGTTCCGGCTCGAACCCGACACCGGCGTCATCGAGAACCTGACCGAACACCCCGACGCCAAGCACCGCTGGGGCGGCTGGAGCCACGACGGCGAGCGGTTCGCGTTCACCTCGAACCGCCGCGACAACGCCGTCTTCGACGTGTACGTGCAGGCCCGCGACGGGACCGGCACCGACGCCGAACTCGTCCACGAGGGCGACGGCTGGCTCACGGTCGGCGGATGGTCGCCCGACGACTCGAAGCTCATCGTCCAGGAGGCGTACTCGAACTTCGACCAAGACGTGTCGGTGCTCGACCTCGCCACCGGCGAGCTGACCCACCTCACGCCGCATCAGGGGACGGTTCGCTTCCAGAGCCCCGAGTGGGGACCCGACGGCGAGAACGTCTACATGGTCACCGACCGCGGGAGCGACACGCTCGAACTCGTCCGCTACGAGCTCGCCTCCGGGGAGTTCACGACCGTCGAGACCGGCGGTGACCACGAACTGGAGGGCATCAGCATCGACCACGACTCGCGCCGGCTCGTCTACTCGCGGAACGTCGAGGGCTACACGGAACTGACCTTCGGCGAACTCACGACCTCCGACCGCATCGACGCGCTCCCCCAGCCCGACCTGCCGAACGGCGTCGCCGGCGGCGTCTCGTTCTCGCCGGACGGCGAGCGCGCCGCGGTCACCGTCACCGCCAGCGCCGACACCGCGAACGTCTACGTGGTCGAGTTGGCCACGGGCGACGCCGAGCGGTGGACGCTCGCGGCGACCGCGGGCATCCCCCGCGACACGTTCGTCCCGCCCGAACTCGTCCGCTACCCGACGTTCGACGGCCGCGACATCCCGGCGTTCTTCACGCTCCCCGAGGAGTCGCCCGAGGGCGAGACGCCCGTCATCGTGGACATCCACGGCGGACCCGAGTCCCAGCGCAGGCCGTCGTTCTCGGCGGTCAAGCAGTACTTCCTCTCGCGGGGGTACGCCTACTTCGAGCCGAACGTCCGCGGGTCGGCGGGCTACGGGAAGGCCTACGGCCACCTCGACGACGTGGAAAAGCGGATGGACTCCGTCGCGGACATCGAGGCCGCCGTCGAATGGCTCCACGACCACCCGGCGGTCGACCCCGACAAAGTCGTCGCCATGGGCGGCTCGTACGGCGGGTTCATGGTGCTCGCGGCGCTGACCGAGTACCCCGACCTGTGGGCCGCCGGCGTCGACATCGTCGGTATCGCCAACTTCGTGACGTTCCTCGAAAACACCGGCGACTGGCGGCGCGAACTCCGCGAGGCCGAGTACGGCTCGCTCGAAGCCGACCGCGAGTTCCTCGAATCTATCTCGCCTATCAACAACGTCGAGAAGATTCGCGCGCCGCTTTTCGTCCTCCACGGCGAGAACGACCCCCGGGTACCGGTCAGCGAGGCCCACCAGCTCGTCGAGGAGGCGAGAGAACACGCCCACGTCCGCGAACTCATCTTCGACGACGAGGGTCACGGCTTCTCGAAGCTGGAAAACCGCATCGAGGCGTACTCCCAGATAGCCGACTTCCTCGACGAGTACGTCCGGAACGCGCCCACCGCGGACGACTGAGCCGGACCTGCCTCATTTTCCGTTAGAGTCAAAGCACGGGACGTCGAATCCCCGTCTATGAGCGCGGACTCCGAACAGCGAACGATCCGGTGTCTCATCGCCAAGGTGGGACTGGACGGCCACGACCGCGGTGCACACGTCATCTCTCGCGCCTTCCGCGACGCGGGATTCGAAGTCATCTACTCCGGCCTGCATCGCGCCCCGGACGAGATTATTCAGGCGACGGTCCAAGAGGACGTGGACGTGCTGGGTATCTCCATCCTCTCCGGCGCGCACAACACGCTCGTCCCGAAGCTAATGGCGGGTCTCGAAGAGTACGGCGCGCTCGACGACACGCTCGTCATCGTCGGCGGCATCATCCCCGAAGAAGACCGACCGAGACTCCTCGACGAGGGCGTCGACGCCATCTTCGGCCCCGGCACGCCGATGCAGGAGACTATCGACTTCGTGAAGGAACACGCGCCCGAGCGAGCGTGACGATGAGTCGGGCGGTCGAATCCGACCTCGTCGAGCGACTCCTCGACGGCGAGCACCGGGCGCTCGCGCGCGCCATCACGAAAATCGAGTCGCAGTCGCCGGGCTATCGGGACATCGTCTCGGAACTTCACGCGCACACGGGCGACGCGTCCGTCGTCGGCATCACGGGCAGTCCGGGTGCCGGTAAGTCCACGCTCGTCGACAAGCTGGCGAAGCACTACCGCGACCACGGTGAGACGGTCGGCGTCATCGGCGTCGACCCCTCCTCGCCGTACACCGGCGGGGCCGTCCTCGGCGACCGCATCCGCATGGCCTCGAACGTCGGCGACATGGACGTGTTCTTCCGGTCGATGAGCGCCCGCGGCCAGCTCGGCGGCCTCTCGACGGCCACCGCGGACGCCGTGAAGGCGCTCGACGCCTTCGGGAAAGACCGCATCATCATCGAGACGGTCGGCGCGGGGCAAAACGAGGTGGACGTGGTGAAGACCGCGGACACGGTCGTCGTCCTCGTCCAACCCGGGAGCGGAGACGACGTACAGATGCTCAAGGCGGGCATCCTCGAAATCGGCGACGTGTTCGTCGTCAACAAGGCCGACATGGAGGGCGCGTCCCGCACCGTCGCCGAGCTACAGGAGATGATTCACCTCCGCGACGACCCGCGGGCGAACCTCGACACTGGCCACCACGGGACCGAGGCGCTCGACGACGCCGGGCACAGAGACGACGGCCACGGAGGCGGCCACGGCGGGCACGCCGATACCGAACCCGACGCGGACGCCGAGGACGACGCCTCCGACGCCGACGAACCGCTCGTCTGGACGCCGCAGGTTCTCGAGACCGTCGCCACGACCGGCGAGGGCATCGACGAGTTGGTCGAGACGCTGGACGACCACCGCGACTACCTCGACGCCTCTGGCGAGTTGGCCGAGAAGGCCCGCAAGCGCGCCGGCGAGGAGATACGACAGCTCCTCCGAAGCGACGTGAACCGGCTCCTCGAAGCCGAAATCGACCGACGCGGCGGGGTCGACGCGTTCGCCGAGGCCGTCGTCGAAAAGGAGACGGACCCCTACGCGGTCGCCGAGGACGTGCTCGAACCGCTCCGGGAGTGTCTGGACGACCGAGACGACTGACACCGAGGCGACTGCGGCGGCCGCGGTTCGGGCGGGACGCTCGCCGCCGACTACCCCGCCACGGGCGGGCGAATTAAGGCCACCGCGCACCATCAACGTGACATGAAACTCCGACGAGCCATCGGACTGGCCGCCGCCGGCGTCGGTCTCACCGCCGCGACCAACGCCGCTCTCTCGAACCGCGTGGGCCCTCTCGAACCGCCGCTCTCCGGAACCCACGGGACGTACCGCTGGCGCGGCATGGACGTGTCGTCCGTCGAGGCCGGAAACGAGGACGACCCGACGCTCGTTCTCCTCCACGGTATCAACGCCGCGGGGTCGTCCGGCGAGTTCCGCGAGGTGTTTTCGGCCCTCGCCGAGGACTACCACGTCGTCGCGCCCGACCTCCCCGGGTTCGGCCTGTCGGACCGCCCGGCGCTGTACTACTCGCCCGCGCTCTACGAGGACTTCGTCGGCGACTTCCTCGCCGAGTACGACGACCCCGCCGTCGTCGCCTCGTCGCTCACCGCGGCCTACGCCGTCGCCGCCGCGGCGCGGGACGACGTGTCGGTCTCGCGGTTCGTCCTCGTCTGCCCCACGGCGCGCGGCGGTCCCGACCCGAAAGAGTGGCTCCGCGAGCTCGTCCGCGCGCCGGTCGTCGGCGAGGCGCTTTTCAACGTCGTCGCCTCCCGCCCGTCGATTCGCTACTTCAACGCCGACCACGGCTACTACGACCCCGAGAAGGCGGGCGAGGAGTGGCAGGAGTACGAGTGGCGCACCGCCCATCAGGCGGGCGCACGCTTCGCGCCGGCGTCGTTCATCTCCGGCTACCTCAACACCGATATCGACCTCGCGGAGGCGCTGTCTGCCCTCGACGTGCCGACGACGCTCGTCTGGGGCCGCGAGAGCGACATCACGCCGCTGAAGCGGGGCCGCGACCTCGCGGACGCGGCGGACTGCAGGCTCGTCGTCTTCGACGACGCGATGTTGCTCCCGCACGTCGAGTTCCCGAACGCCTTCGTCGACACCGTCCGAAACGCTCTCGACTGAACGGGGCCGAAGCCGCGGCCGCGGCCACGAGTCGAACCGACCCCAACCCGAACAACCATCCGAACTGAACCGATGCTCGACTCCCTCTCGCTGTTCTCGCTGTTCCTGTACGGAGCCATCGCGCTCCTCGCGGCCGGCTTCTGGGGGTGGCTCCTCGGCTCGTACGTCTTCGGCTGGCGCTCGCCGCTGGAGGCCGTGGAGGCGCGCGATGACTGAGAACCGGCAACCGGCCGCGCGGCGCTACTCGCTCGCGGGCCGGAACACGAGCAACCGCTCGTCGGTGGTCGCGTTCGCGCCCGCGCCGACCGAGACGGTCGTGCCGAGGTCGACCTCGTCGGCGGGGAGGTCGCGGACGACGCCCGTGAGTTTGACGGGGCCGAACGACGCGATGGCCGTCACGTAGGGCGCTTCGTCGGCGAAGTCCGGCGCGGGGACGTGGACCTCGGTGAAGGTGCGTATCTCGCCCGTCTCCGGGAGCGACTCCTCGGTCAACTCGGCCGCGCCGCAGTGCGGACAGGACCGCCGCGGCGGAAGCGAGCCGTGGCCGTCGGGACACGCGAGGTAGTAGCCCTCGCCGTCCGCGATTGCGGCTAACCACTCGTCGTAGCCGGTGTCGGTCATCGGTCCACCTCCAGGACGTGGACGACCGCGCTGGCGACGGTCCCCCCCGCGTTGTGGGTGACGCCGACCCGAGCGTCGGGGACGGCGTCGCTGTTGCCGTGGTCGCCGCGGAGGAGCTTCGTCATCTCGACGACTTGGGCGGTTCCCGTCGCGCCGACGGGGTGGCCCTTCGCCTTGAGGCCGCCCGAGAGGTTCACCGGGAGGTCGCCGTCGCGGGTCGTCTCGCCGCGGGCGGCCGCGCCGACTCCCTCGCCGTGGTCGTAGAGGCCGAGCGATTCGAGCGCGAGCACCTCGGCGATGGTGAAGCAGTCGTGGACCTCGGCCACGTCCACGTCGTCGGGGCCGATACCGGCGTCCGCGTAGGCCGCGTCGGCGGCTTTGGTCGCGGCGGGCGTCCGCGCGAGGTGGGGCCGGTCTTGGAGCGCCGCCTTGTCGCCGCCCTGTCCCGACCCGGTGACGGAGACGGGCGCGTCGAGGCCGTGTCGCTCGGCGTAGTCGTCGCTGACGAGGACGACCGCGCTCGCGCCGTCGGTGATGGGACAGGCGTCGTAGAGCGAAAGCGGGTCGGCGACGATGGGGCTTTCGAGCGCGTCGTCGACCGTGATTTCGCGGTGGAACTGCGCGTAGTCGTTCTGCATCGCGTTGGCGTGGTTCTTCACCGCGACGTGCGCGAGGTCCTCGCTGTCGCCGCCGAAGGCGTCGAAGTACGCGCGGGCCATGAGCGCGTACGCGCCGGGGAACGTGACGCCCGCGCGGACCTCGAACAGCTCGTCCGCGGCGATGGCGAGCGACTGCGTCACCTCCGCGGTGCCGAGGTTGTTCATGCGCTCCATGCCGCCGGCGAGGACCACGTCGGCCGCGCCGCTCCGAATCGTCGCGACGGCCTGCCGGAAGGCGACGCCCGCGGAGGCGCAGGCCTGCTCGTAGCGGGTCGCGGGGCAGTCGAGGCCGGCGGCCTCGGCCATGACTGGCCCCTGATGGCCCTGTTTCTCGGCGAGTTCCCCCATGAAGTTGCCGTAGAAGATTTCCTCGTAGTCGTCGCGGGAGACGCCGGCGTCCTCGCGGGCGGCGAGGGCGGCCTCCGCGAACAGGTCGCGGCCGGTTCGCTCGGGGTGACTGCCGAACTTCGTCAGTCCGACCCCGGCGATTCGCACGTCGGTCATGGATGAACGTACGTGATAGATGGTCCTTGAACCTGCCGCTCCCCCGCGGAGCGGATCGCGGTTCGGCACTCGCTCCCCCGCGCTCGCGGCCGCGACGCGACGTGCCGCGATTCCCGTCGAAGTCGGTCGGTTTTCGGCCTCGGCTGACGCTCGTTTTCGACCCATCGCAACGGTTACCACGGCCCCGCGAGACGGTCCATTATGAGTGACTGGATAGGCGACACGTTCACCAGCGAGGTCGGCTGGAACCACTTAGAGCGACTCGTCGACATCGGCAACCGAATGACCGGTTCGCCCGGCGAGCGCGAGGCGATGGAGGCGACCCGAGACGCCCTCGACCGCGTCGGCGCGCGGAACGTCCGCATCGACCCCTTCGAGATTCAGGGCTGGGAGCGCGGCGACAGCGCCGTCTACGCCGCCGATACCACGCAGGACTGCATCGCGCTCCCGCGCAGTCCCGCCGGCACCGCGAGCGGCGAACTGGTCGACCTCGGCTACGGCCTGCCCGAGGAGTTCGACCGCGACCTCTCGGGGAAGGTCGTCGTCGTCTCCACGACGGTCCCCGACCACTACGACCGCTTCATCCACCGCCGCGAGAAGTACTACTACGCCGTCGAGGCCGGCGCGGCCGGGTTCGTCTTCGCCAACCACGTCCCCGGCCAACTCCCGCCCACGGGGAGCGTCGGCACCGCCGACGCGCCCATCGGCGACATCCCCGCGGTCGGCGTGAGCAAGGAGGTCGGCGCGCGCCTCCGCCGCCGGTTCGACGGCGACGAGGTGACCGTCGACGTGACCTGCGAGGCGCCCGCGGCCGAAAGCGGGAACGTCCACGCCGAACTCGGCCCCGATACCGACGAGGAGGTGCTCGTCACGAGCCACCTCGACGCCCACGACATCGCCGAGGGCGCGATGGACAACGGCGCGGGCACCGCGATGGTGGTCGAAGTCGCCCGCGCGCTCGCCGCCCGCGAGGACGAACTCGACACGCGCGTCCGGTTCGTCTGCTTCGGCGCGGAGGAGGTCGGCCTCGTCGGCTCCGAGTACGAAGCCGACCGTCTCGGCGACGCCCGAAGCGACGTGAAGGCCATCGTCAACAACGACGGCGTCGTCGCCGGGCGGACGCTCAAGCTCACGACCCACGGCTTCGATGAGCTCGAAGCCGCCGCCGACACCGTCGCCGAGCGGTTCGACCACGACGTCTCGACGCTCCCCGAACAGCTCCCCCACAGCGACCACTGGCCATTCGTCGCCCACGGCGTCCCGGCGTACATGGTCGGTAGCGAAAAGGAAGGCCGCGGCCGCGGCTGGGGTCACACCCACGCCGACACCATCGAGAAACTGGAGTCGCGGACGCTCCGCGAGCAGGCGATTCTCCTGACCGAACTGACCGTCGAACTCGCCGACGCCGACCGCGAGATACCCCACGCCGACCCCGCGGACATCGCGGCGGCGCTCGAAGCCGAAGACCAGGCCAAGGGGATGAAGGTCACCGGCGACTGGCCGTTCTGAGGCGTCGGCGACGCGGACGGTCCGCGGCATCCCCGCTTCCCACCGCCGGACCGAACCACGAGGGCTTTTATTCGCGGCGGCGTAGCACAGGACGATGCTACGGGGGCTCGCCGCGGGTGGACGACGATGAGATTCGGTATCGTCGGTGACGACTCGGTCGCCACCGCCGTCAGAGCGGCCGATGCGTCGGTCGAACCGGAGCCGGCCGACGCGGACGCCGTCGTCGCCGTCGGCGAATCGGCGCTCTCGGCGGTCGCGCTCGGCTCCGAGTGGTCGTGTCCGGTCGTTCCCGTCGACTGCGCCGCGCCGTGGTCGCCCCAGCGGGACGAACTGGAGCCGCGACTGTCCACGTTCGTCGCCGGCGGCGGCCGCGTCGTCGACCATCCGACGCTCTCGGTCGGCGGGGACTCGTCGGCTCGCGCGCTCTTCGACGCGATGCTCGTCACGAGCGAACCGGCGCACATCTCCGAGTACGGCGTCGCCCACGCGGAGAGGGCAGTCCCCTTCTCAGCAGACCCGACCGACGAGTCGCGCGCGGCGACGCGCTGGACGCCCGTCGACGAGTTCCGCGCCGACGGCGTCGTCGTCGCCACCCCGCTCGGGAGTTCCGGCTACGCGCGCGCCGCTGGCGGGGCAGTCGTCGGTCCGGCCGCCGGACTCGCCGTCGTACCCGTCTCGCCCTACGCGACGCAGACGAACTCGTGGGTCCTCCAGCCCCCGATTAGACTGTCGGTCGAACGCGACGACGCCCGCGTCTCGCTCGTCGCCGACGACGAGGTCGTCCGGGAGATACGTCCGTTCGAGTCAGTGGTCGTCGACCGCGACGGGAGCGTCCCGCTTCTCGTCGAGTGAGCGCCGCAACCGCCGGCGTCACCGCCGAGCGGCGAGGCTCGACGCGCCGAAAATACGTGTTCCTCGCGAGCGATGCGAGCGCGGTGACGCGGAGAAGAGCGCGTCGCGTGCTTAGATGATGAGGTTCCAGTAGTCCGAGACGAGGAAAAAGAGGCTCTGGAACGCGGCGTACAGGAGCACGAGCGTCGCGGCGACGAGCGACCCGTTCGGGCGTTCGAGCGGCTTGTCCGTCCGGGCCTCGACTTGGCGCGCTTCGAACTCGAAGAAGTCGGTGACGAACATCCCGACGACCAGCACGCTCAGCACCATGCCGCCGTGCGGCTCGACGAGCAGATAGAGGAACGAGGCCAGCACGAGCCCGCCCGACGTGAGCGAGTGCGGGAGGTACCGGGAGATAGCCTCCGCACCACCCTCCTCGGCCTGCCGGACGTGCGACCGATGCGCGAGAAAGCGCGTCGCGAAGTTCGCGAGCACGAGCACGAGCGCCACGTGCGGGACGATGGGTTCGACCGCCGCCAACTGGTCGAGCGGGACGAGGAACTGTAGTGGGTGCATACAGGACCGTCGGAGCGAGAGTCATTAGAGTTTTTCCAATCCGACGCGGCGGGCCGCCCCGAGCGCGACCGCTATTCTGAGGGACTTTTCCGCGGCACGAGTCGAAATGAGAGGAGAACTGACCGCGCCGCCCGGTCGGCTTACTGCGCGTTGCGGCGCTCTTCGAGCGCGGACATGATCTGGTGGCCCGCGGGGATGAGCACCCAGAAAGTGAGTGCGCCGAGGAGTGCGAACCAGAGGAACACGTCCATCAGGGTGACGGCGATGATGTTGAACAGTCCCTCGGTCGCGCCGGACGACAGCGGCTCGATGAGCTGTTTACTGCTCTCGAAACTGCTCGTCCGATACCACGACGCGAGCACCAGCCACGCGAGCCCGGACCCGGTCAGGATACCCAGTCCCTTGATGAATTCGTCAGCCATTGTTCGAATCTTCGCCGGAGTCCTCTTGAGACTTTCCCATTCCTCGGGCGCGGAATCGAGTCCCGAGCGTGTAGACGACCGCGCCGAAGGCGATGATGCTCAGCCCGACCACCGCGAGCGCCGTGCTGAGTAGCCCGTCGGCGACGCCGATACCGAGTGCGCCGAGCGCGCCGGCGACGACCGCGCGGAGGGCGCTCACTTGGAGCGTTGCGGCGTCGAGGAAGACGAAGCCGAGGACCACGCCCACGACGGCGATGAGCGTCGAAAAGACGGTAATCGTCTTGTAGAGCCGCATGGGGACGACGATGTCGCGCCGGCCGCGACGTCCGCCTCGCGCCCCGTCGCTCTCGCCGGTTCGACCGGTTGCGTCGCTGTCTGTCATCAGTGGCGCTAAGAAGGGACGGGTGGTAGTGGTTCCGCTCTATCTCGGCGGGCGAAGCCGGTAGTAGCGGCGGTTGAGGTTGTACATGTACCCCTCGCGCATCGTCTTCAGCACCGCGTAGGTGATGGTCCCGAAGACGAACGGGAGCAGGAACGTCAGGTCGAACAGCAGGTGGATGTTCATCGGCATGAGGTTCTTGATGGCCAGAAGCGAGATGGTCAGCGCGAACACCACGCCGAAGACGCCGACCGCAGACCAGAACGGCTGCTCGACGGGGCGTCGGGCCGAGCCCTTGTTCAGGAAGGGCACCATGGCGATGAAGCCGACGACGACGCCGTTCGCCAGCACGCCGTACGTTCGGTCTGCCACCAGCATCTGATCGCCCAGAATGGCGATTTCCGGGTTGAGGGGACCGAGTTTGAGCAGGCCGAACGACCAGTAGAGATACCAGTCGGGGAGGATGACCGCCGGCGTAGTCGACGGGTTCGCGGGGTTGCCGATGTGCGGCGGCATCGTCGCCGAGAGGAACAGAATCATCCCGACGAAGAACGACGCGATAGAGAGGTTGCGGACGGTCTCGTGGGGCCACGTGGGGAACGCGAGCACGTCGCGTTCGACGTAGTCGGACTCCGTGCGCAGGTCCTGGTCTTCGCGGCGTGCGCGCTCGAAGTACTCGTAGGTAAGCCGAGAGAGGCCGGTCTTGCGAGCCTTGCGCTCGCTCCACGTCGGCGTCTCGTCGTCCGGGGCCACGATGCCCGCGCCGTCGGATCGAATCTCCTCGTTTTCGGGTTCGTTGTCGCTCATAATTGTCACCTCAGTGCGGCTCCGCGATGCCCTGCACCCACACGATGCCGATGTGGATCGCGATGAGCGTCGTCACGACGAACGGGAGCAGGAACACGTGAATGATGTACATGCGCTGTAGCGTCGACTGGCCCAGCGAGAAGCCGCCGAACAGGAGCTGTGCGACCCACTCACCGGCGAGCGGGACCGATAGCGCCATCTCGACGCCGATCTGGCCGGCCCAGAACGCGAGCTGGTCCCACGGCAGGAGGTATCCGGTGTACCCGAACACCATCGTCAGACTGATGAGGACGATGCCGAGGAGCCAGTTCAGCTCGCGGGGTTCCTTGTACGACCCCGTGAAGTAGACACGGAGCATGTGCAAGAACACGGCCGCGACCATGACCTGCGCCGCCCAACGGTGGACGGAGCGGAGCATGAAGCCGAACTGCAGGTCGCGCATGATGAACTCGATACTGTTGTAGGCCGTGGTCGGGTCGCCGGTCGTCGCGGGCGAGTAGTAGAACCCGAGAAGGGCCCCGCTAATCGCCGCGACGACGTATGCGAGCGTCGAGAACAACCCGAGCGTGTACAGGGGATACCAGTACCAGAACTTGTTGTCGAGGTTGTACTGCTCGGTGTGGCTCTTTGGCATCTGGAGGTTGACTCGGTAGTAGAGTGTCTCCAGAAGTTCCAGATAATCGACGATGCGGAGTCGCTTATCCAGCCAGATGAGCGTGGTGAGGAAGGTGGCCTCGACCGGGGTGAGGTCCTTCTTTTTCATCCAGGCCTTGTGGTCGTAGTCGTCTTTGCGTTCGAGACTCATGGTTTATCGCTTGTAGTAGGGGTACACCGCGCGTTTGACCTGTTCCCACGCGTCGTCGCTGCTGAAGGTGACTCCGTCGACGTCCTCCTCGCGGACGTAGAGGTCTTCCCACTTGCGACGCCGCTTTTTGACGATCATCACGTCGGGGAGGAACTCCTTGCGGTACAGCGCGAGGATGAACGCGAGGTCCACGAAGATGACGGCGAGGATGCCGCCGAGGAACATGTTCCCCGTGTCGGTCAGTCCCCACCCGGAGACGAAGCCGTAGGTAAAGAGGAACACGAACACGACCTCGATAATCGTCAGGAGGACGATTGCGATGGCCGCGGCGGTGCTCTCGCGCGCCGGTTCGTATCGGTGAATGTCGCCGTACGTGCTGCCGGTCGAAGACATTACTCGCCACCTCCAGTGTTACCCGTGTTTGGGGACTCGCCGTACTTCAATATGAAGAACGTGTAGATGATGGTGACGATGATGCCGAGAATCGTCGCCGAACCGACCCAGTGTGCCTGAATCGGGACGCCGAGTTCGTGCAGTTCCTTCTCGCCGCCGCCCCCGGTGCTGACGGTCGCCACGTCGCCGCCGACGGCGACCGCGCCGAGCATGCCGAGCGCCTCGTGGGGCACGCAGTGGTACTTCGTGATACCACCGCTCTCGAAGGTGTACTCGTAGGTGCTTCCGGCCTCGGAGACGGCCGCGCCCGAGTCGAGCGACGCACCCTCGCTCGAGACGACGTTGTGCCCGCCGCCTTCGCCGGTCCACTCCCACGTCACGGTCGTGCCGGGGTCGATCCAGATGCCAGCCGGTGCGAACGCAAGGTTCCCGCCGTTGCCGGACGCGCCGACCTCGATGGTGACCTCGCTTTGGCCGCGGAGGTCTTCGTATCCTCCGTCGACGCCGTCGAGGTGGCCACCGAAGTCGGGTTGAACCTGCGCTCCACCGCCGCCTTCCTGCGCAGCAGCGGTCCCGGCGGCAGCGGTCGCGGCGGCTGTCGCACCGCCAGCCGTTCGGAGAAACTCCCGCCTTTTCATACGGTCGTTCGTCAGGATGGGACGCGCTTAAACCCACCGACTATGCCGTCACGGAGGGTGTTTCCGAGGCGGGTTCGTGTCGAGTTCAGCCCTCAGAACTGTGGGCGTCTCCCTCGGGGGCCTCGATCAACGGCGCGGCGGTTTCGTCCCCGTCGAACGCGGGCACGAACTCGGGACGCGACCCGCCTTCGAGACCCATGACGCGGAGTCTGTCCCGGTACTCTTCGGCGCGGAAGCGGTCCGAGAGCCGGGCGTTCGCCACGACGACGAAGAGGAAAAAGCCGATGACGAGAAACCCCAGGCCGGCCAGCGGCGCGATAATCGAGTCGAGGTCGGGGAGGACGAGCCACGCGCCGATGAGCGCGACCCCGCCGAGCAACTGCCCGAACGCGACGATTTGGAGCATCCGATTGCCGAAGTCGCCGGTCCCCTGTGCGACCTCCTCGGGTTCGGGGAGCCTGACGGTCTCGGGCGCGTCGTTCAGCTCGAACTCCTCCATCGAACAGAGCGCGACGGTCGGTTTCACGTCGCGGAGGACGGTTCCCTCGCCCTCGACGCTCCCGTCCGGATAGACGACGGCGTAGCCCTCGTCGGAGTACGCGAGAATCCGGGGCTCGCCGTCTTCGGTCACGCGTTCGAGGACGGCGAACACCTCTCGAATCGCGACGCGGTAGCGGAGCTCCTGTTCGACCCGGTCGAGTAGCTCCTCGCCGACGACCCACGAGTCGGGGTCGAACGCGGCGTCCCACTCCTCGGGAGTCATCTTCGCCATGTCGGCCGGGCCGAAGTTCTCGAAGTCGTACTTGGCTTCGACCTCCTCGCGGAGGGCCGCGAGCTCCGCGTCGGACATCGCGGCGTCGGCGTCCGCGTCCGGTGACGAGCCGTCGCCGGCCGGGGCGGAAGACGAGTCTGACATCGGCCCGGAGTAGGGTCCACGCCGGTAAACGTGTTCCGACCCCGAACCGCGCGGTCGTCGCGTGCGGCTCGTCATGCGACGCTCCGAAACGCGGTGCGACGCCCCGAAACGCGGCGTCTAGTTGGTTCGGCGCTCGAAAACCGTGGTTCAACCCTCGAATCGGGGGCGTCGCGGCCGACGTTCGACCCCCGCTCCGTGGTCTAGCGCTCGAACGGGACGCCGCGCATCGGACCCTTTAGGCCGCCCGGGTCCGAACGGCGTGCGATGGCAGACGAGACGACGCTCGCCACGCTCGCCGCGATCACCGTCACGGCCAGCTTCCCGTTTTACCTCTACGGCGCGTGGATAATGATTGACGCCGAGACGGTGTCGTGGGACGTGCTCGTCTACCACCTCAAAATCATCTTCCCCGGCCTCGTGTTGAACACGGTCCCGGTCGTCTCGTGGATGCTCCCGCGGCTCTTTCAGCAACTCAACGGTCTCAGCGCCCTCCACGCGATTCTCGGCCTGCAGGCGTACGCGATGCTCGTCTTCGCGCTCACGGGTATCGTCCGCATCTTTCAGGCCAAGTGGCGGGCGAACCTCTACCGCGACCCGGACCAGACCGTGTCGCTCGACGACCTCCACGAGAACATGGGCGCGTGGCGTGGCCGCCTGCGGGTCGGCGTCTTCGGCTACGTCGTCTTCTGGGTTCTCGCGTGGTTGCTCGGTATTTATCGCTACCTGAGCGGCTACGTGTTGGGCTGAGCGCTCACCACGCCTCGCCGCTGGCGAGGTCGACGTCGTGGTCGAGCTTCGACGAGGGACAGACGTCTTCGAGCACGCACGCGTCGCAGTCGGGGTTGCGTGCGTCGCAGACGGCCCGCCCGTGGCTGATGAACAGGTGGGTGAACTGTTGCCAGTCGGGCTCGGGGACGACCGGCATCAGGTCCTCCTCGATTCGCTCGGGGTACTCCTCTTCGGTCAGCCCGAGGCGGCGCGAGAGCCGCTGGACGTGGGTGTCGACGACGATGCCCTCCACGATGTCGTGGCCGTGCTGGAGGACGACGTTCGCGGTCTTCCGGCCGACGCCGGCGAGGTCGGTCAGCGCGGACATGGTGTCCGGCACCTCGCCGTCGTGCTTTTCGATGATGTCCGCGCACGCGGAGCGGATGTACTTCGCCTTGTTGTTGTAGTAGGTGATAGAGCTGATGTCGTCGGCCAGCTCCGCTTGGTCGGCGGCGGCGTAGTCCGCGGCGTCGTCGTACTTCTCGAACAGCTCCGCGGTGACCTTGTTGACGCGCTCGTCGGTGCACTGCGCCGAGAGCATGACGGCGATGAGCAGTTCGAGGCGGTTCGAGTAGGAAAGCGAGATGGTGGTGTCGGGGTACTCCTCGTACAGTCGGTCGAGGACCTCCTCGGCCTGCGCCTCGCGGCTTTCGAGTGGCGTGCCCATACCCGTGGGTTCGACCCGGTCGGTTTCAGTCGTTCGGGTTAGGGCGGTCACCGGTGCCGGAATACCGACGATTTATGATTCACGACCGAGACCGACCGAGTATGTCCGCGTTCGAACTCCCCGGCCGGCGCGAATCGTGGTTGACCGCGGCCGCGACGCTCGGCGGGTATGGCCTCATCCTCGTCGCGATGTTCCTCGCGCTGTTCGTCCTTCCGTACGTCGCGTTCGCCGCGTAGCCACTCGGCGGTCGGCGTCGCGCGAAACGTGAACTCGAACGGAGTCGAAACCCGAGCTCGGACGGAGTGAAACGCGATTCGCGTCGATTACGCGAACGCGCGGGAGACTTCCGTCTCGTCCGAGGCTTCCTGCTGTATCTTCTCCCAGGCGTCGAGGAAGTCCTGCATGTATATCTCCGTGCGGTCGTCGCGGATGGCGAACATCCCCGCCTCCGTACAGACGGCCTTGATGTCGGCACCGGAGGCGTTGTCGGCCATCTCGGCGAGTTCGACGAAGTCCACGTCGTCGGAGACGTTCATCTTCCGGGTGTGAATCTGGAAGATTATCTCGCGGCCGTCCTCGTTCGGCTTGGGCACCTCGATGAGGCGGTCGAACCGACCGGGGCGGAGAATCGCGGGGTCGAGCATGTCGAAGCGGTTGGTCGCCGCGATGATGCGGATGTTGCCGCGCTCGTCGAAGCCGTCCATCTCGGCGAGCAGCTGCATCATCGTGCGCTGGACCTCGGCGTCGCCGGAGGTCTTCGAGTCCGTCCGCTTCGAGGCGATGGCGTCTATCTCGTCGATGAAGATGACGGCGGGCTCGTTCTCGCGGGCGACCTCAAACAGGTCGCGGACGAGCTTCGCGCCCTCGCCGATGAACTTGTGCACCAACTCGGAGCCGGCCATCTTGATGAACGAGGCGTTCGTCTGGTTGGCGACGGCCTTGGCGAGCATCGTCTTGCCGGTGCCCGGCGGGCCGTACAGGAGCACGCCCGACGGCGGGTCGATGCCGACCTTCTCGAACATCTCGGGGCGGTCGAGCGGCATCTCGACCGTCTCGCGGACCTCCTGCATCTGCTCTTCGAGTCCGCCGATGTCCTCGTAGGTCACGTCGGGGCTGTGTTCGACCTGCATCACGCGAGCCCGGACGTCCGTCTCCTTGTCGAGTCGCTTGACGATAGAGAGGGAGTTGTTCACGGCGACGCGCGCGTCGGGTTCGAGCTCCTCGCGCATCTCGTCTGTCACTTCGGTGAGGGCCTCTTGGTTGTTACCGTGCTGCTTGATGATGACCCCCTCGTCGGTGATTTCCTGAACCGTCGCAACGAAGAGCGGCGACTGCTTGAGCTTCTTGTTCTCGTGGGTAAGCCGCTCGAGCTTCTGTTGATACTTGTTGTTCTCGGCGTTCGTGTCGAGGAGCTTGTCCCGCATCTCCTCGTTCTGCGTTTCGAGAACTTCGAGCCGCTCTTGAAGGGCGGTGATCTTCTCCTGCTGCGACGCCGAGTCCTTATCGTAGGGGAGATCGACGTCGTCCACAGTATCGGTCATCATCCGGCATAGGGTGCAGGTTCATAAGAGGCTTCGGGTGTGTGAGGGATTCGCCGCCTAGGGCGCGTCTGCCGCCCGGATGACGAGTCTGACGTGCGTCACACAAATTCCTTTCAGTAATATTTTTGGATAGCAAATATTATCTAATAGCATTGCTTGGTATCTCGTACGATGAGCACTACGGAAGCAGTCGAACGCGAGTCCGAACCCGACGCAGACGACCGCTGGGCGTCGGTTCGAGACATGCCCCCGAGCGCGAAGTTGGTCGCGAAGATTCTCGACTACGAGGACACGCTCACCCAGAGTCAGATCGCCGAGGAGTCGCTCCTGCCCCCGCGCACCGTCCGCTACGCGCTCTCCCGACTGGAAGACGAGGGTGCGGTCGACTCCCGGTTTTCGTTCTCCGACGCGCGCAAGCGGCTCTACACGCTCAACATTTAAATCCGAAGGCGCGGCCACGTCGTCGTATGTCTTCGCCCGCTCCCGACGACGTCGGCCGCGCGCTCTCCGCGCTCGCCGACGCCGACGCCGATATCGACGACCGGCCCGCGGCGCGCCCGCCCACCGAGGTCGTCGCCGACGCGCGAAGCGCCTTCCAATCGCTCTCTTCTGCCGCCCGCTTTCTCTCCGACGGCGGCGAACTGACACTCCGCCGAGCGGTCGGTGAAGCCACTCGACGCGGGCACCACGACTGCGCGCGTTCCGGGCGGGCGCTCCTCGCGGACCTCGACCGACTGCGCGGCGCGCTCGGGGACGCGGGCCCGGCCGAGGAATCCAACCGGGCTTCCCACGCCACTCGGGGAGGACTGCGGGACGCCGACCACTTCCGCTCCGGTCGCACAACCGTTTTCAGCGGCGGTGGCGAACCGAGTGATAGATGACACGGGTGATACACACCGGCGACACCCACATCGGGTATCAGCAGTACCACTCGCCGGAGCGCCGACAGGACTTCCTCGACGCCTTCGAGCGGGTCGTCGCGGACGCGCTCGACGAAACCGTCGACGCCGTCGTCCACGCGGGCGACCTCTACCACGACCGCCGCCCCGAACTTCCCGACCTCCTCGGGACGCTCGCCGCGCTCCGCCGCCTCGACGACGCCGGGATTCCCTTCCTCGCCATCGTCGGCAACCACGAGTCGACCCGCGGGGGGCAGTGGCTCGACCTCTTCGAGCGCCTCGGACTGGCGACGAGACTGGGGCGCGACCCCCACGTCGTCGGCGACGTGGCGTTCTACGGCCTCGACCACGTCCCGCGCTCCCGACGCGACGAACTCGACTACCAGTTCGACCCCGTCGACGCCGAGCGCTCAGTGCTCGTCGCCCACGGCCTCTTTACGCCGTTCGCGCACGCCGACTGGGAAACGGAAACCGTCCTCGACGAGTCGAACGTCGACTTCGACGCGGTCCTCCTCGGCGACAACCACGTCCCCGACACCGCCGACCTCGACGGGACGTGGGTGACCTACTGCGGGTCGACCGAGCGCGCGAGCGCGAGCGAGCGCGACCCCCGCGGGTACAACCTCGTCGAGTTCACGCCCGACGCGGTCGACATCCGCCGGCGGACCCTCGAAACGCGCCCGTTCGCGTTCGTCGAGGTCGACCTCGCCGGCGACGAGGGCATCGAGCGCGTCCGTCAGCGCGTCCGCGAGTTCGACCTCGAGGACGCGGTCGTCATCGTGGAACTGCGGGGCGAAGGCGACGCCGTCACGCCCGCGGCAGTCGAGTCGTTCGCCGTCGAGGAGGGCGCGCTCGTCGCCCGCGTCAACGACAAACGCGACATCGACGACGACGCCGAACTGGCGGCGGACGTGACCTTCGCCGACCCCGACGACGCGGTGCGCGAGCGGGTCCGCGAGATGGGCCTGTCGAGCGCCGCCCTCGACGTGGACGAGACGGTCCGCGCGAGCAAGGTCGCCGACTCGAACGTCCGCGACGAGGTGCGCGAGCGCGTCGAATCGCTCCTCTCGGAGGACCCCGACGCCTTCGTCGCCGCCGAGGGGGAGGGCGAAGGCGAGAGTGAGGATGCGGCGGATACAGCGGTCTCGTCGGACGCCAACGCCGAGACCATCGACTCGGACCCGGCCGATGTCGACGCCGAGGCGGCGACCGACACCGAGTCGGAAACGACCGCCGAACCCGATTCGGAGGCCACCGCGGAACCGGCGGCGAGCCGCGACAGTTCGCTGGGTGATTTCGCGTGAGGTTCACCCATATCGCCATCCGGAACTTCAAGCCCTACGAGGACGCCGAACTCGACCTCAGAGACGGCGTCACGGTTATCCACGGCGTCAACGGAAGCGGCAAGTCGTCGCTCCTCGAAGCGTGTTTCTTCGCGCTCTACGGCTCGAAGGCGCTCGCTGGGACGCTCGAAGACGTGGTGACGACGGGCGCGGACGACGCCGAAATCGCGCTCGAATTCGTCCACGACGGCGGCGAGTACCGCATCGACCGCCGGATTCGCGTCTCCGGCGACCGCGCGACTACGGCGAAGTGCGTCCTCGACGGCCCCGAGGGAACGGTCGAAGGCGCGCGCGACGTTCGCCGGCACGTCGCGTCGCTCCTGCGGATGGACGCCGAAGCGTTCGTGAACTGCGCGTACGTCCAGCAGGGCGAGGTCAACAAGCTCATCAACGCGACGCCCAGCCAGCGGCAGGACATGATAGACGACCTCCTCCAGCTCGGGAAGCTGGAAGCCTACCGCGAACGCGCCGGGAACGCACGCCTCGGGGTCGAAGACGTGCTGACGAAAAAGCGGAGCGTGCTCGAAGACGTCGAGTCGCAAATCGAGGCCAAGGAGGACGCGGACCTCCACGCGACGCTCAACGCGCTCGAATCCAAACTCGACTCCCTCGACGAGCAGATTTCGAACTACGAGGCCCAACGCGACAAGGCGAAGTCGGCGCTCGACGCCGCCGAGGCGACGCTCGACGAGCACGCCGAAAAGCGGGAGCGACTGGACGAAATCGAGGCGGCCATCGAGGACCTGACCGCGAAAATCGCCGCCGACGAGACGAAGCGCGACGACCTCTCGGAGCGAATCCGCGACCTCGACGCCGCCGCCGACGAGCTCGAATCGGACATCGACGACGCCCTCGCCCGGACCGACCTCGCCGACGCGAGCGACGAGGCGATAGCCGACGCGCGGGAGGCGCTTTCGGAGCGTGAGGCGGAACTCCGCGACGACCTCTCGGAAGCGCGGACGCGGGCGCAGGCGTTCGAGACGCAGGCCGAGCGACTCGCCGAGCGCGCCGACGACCTCGAATCCCGCGCCGCGGAGAAACGCGAGGCCGCCGAGGCCGACGCGGAGACCGCCGCCGAGGCCGAGCGAGAACTCGACTCGTTCTGCGAGACGCGCGGGGAGCTTCGGTCGTCGCTCGACGACGCCGAAGCGCGGTTCGAAGACGCCCCCGTCGAACTCGGCGAGGCCGCCGACCTCCTCGAAGAACGACGGGAGGCGCGCTCCGACGCCCGCGAGTCGCTCGCGGAGACGGAGACCGAACTGAAGAACGCGCGCGAGCGCCTCGCCGAGGCCGAGCGCCTCCGCGACGCGGGCAAGTGCCCCGAGTGCGGGCAACCGGTCGAGGGGTCGCCCCACGTCGACGCCATCAGCGAGCGCGAGGCCGCGGTCGAGTCGCTGGAGGCCGACCGCGAATCGCTCGAATCGGCCGTCGAGTCGCGCTCGGCGGCCGTCGAGGCGGCCGAGGCGCTCGTCGAGGTCGAGAACCGCGCGAGTTCCCAGCGCGACAGACTCGACCTCGTGGAAGAACGCATCGCCGACCGCGAGGAGACCGTCGAGAGCCGCCGCGAGGCCGCCGCGGAGAAGCGCGAGGCCGCCGCGGAACTCGAAGCCGAGGCCGAAGAGAAACGCGAAGCCGCGACGACGCAGGCCGAGCGGGCCGAGGAAGTCGCGGAGACGGTCGACTCGCTCGAATCTGCCCTCGACGCCCTCGACGACAGGCGAGACCGACTCGACCGCGTCGAGTCGCTGGTCGACGCGCGGGCCGAGAAAATCGACATGCGGGACCGACTCCGGGAGAAGCGCGAGACGCTCGCTGAGGTGAACCGCGAGCGCCGCGAACACCTCCGAGAGCGCCGCGAGCGCCGCGACGAGCTCCGCGAGACGGTCGACGAGGAGGCCGTCGAGGGGGCGAAACAGCGCAAGGAAAACGCGGCGGCGTACCTCGAACGGGTCGAAGACGAGGTGCTTCCGGAGTTGCGCGACGACCGCGACGAACTCCAGAGCCGCGTCGGCGGCGTCGAAGCCGAACTCGAACAGTTGGACATCCTCCGGGAGCGTCGCGACCACCTCGCCGAGCGCGTCGACGCCCTCGAATCGGTCCACGAGGAGGTCTCGACGCTCGAATCGACCTACGGCGACCTCCGGGCGGAGCTTCGACAGCGCAACGTCGAGGTGCTCGAACGGATGCTCAACGAGACGTTCGACCTCGTCTACGCTAACGACGCCTACTCGCGCATCCGACTCGACGGCGAGTACGGGCTGACGGTGTTCCAGAAGGACGGCACCGCGCTCGAACCCGAACAGCTCTCGGGCGGCGAGCGCGCCCTGTTCAACCTCAGCCTCCGGTGTGCAATCTACCGGCTCCTCGCCGAGGGCATCGACGGCGCGGCCCCGCTCCCCCCGCTCATCCTCGACGAGCCGACGGTCTTCCTCGACGACGGCCACGTCTCGCGGCTGGTCGGCCTCGTCGAGGACATGCAGAGCCGTGGCGTCAAGCAGATTCTCATCGTCAGCCACGACGACAACCTGGTCGGCGCGGCCGACGACCTCGTCCGCGTGGAGAAGAACCCGACGACGAACCGCTCGACGGTCGAGCGGACCGACGCGGCGACCGTCGAGAGCGCGCTCGCGGACGACTGAGGGCGGTCGTCCTCTCCTCGGCGCTTATTCGCTCGCCCGCAGGAGCTCGACCCCTTCTTTCGCGGCGTCGGTCGCCTCGTAGCCGCGCTCCCCGTAGACCGTGGTCTCGGCGACGAGACCGGCGACCCGGAACTCGGTCAGCAGGCCGTGGAGGTCGCTCTCGCAGAGGTCGTAGGCTCCGAGGAGGTCGACCACGGGGAGCGGCCCGCGGTCGACGAGGTCGACGAGCAGGCCCAGTCCGCGCTCGGTCGGGACCGCGACGAGGATTCGACGGACCGGCTCGGGAACGGCGCGCGCGGCGGTTTCGAGCGGGGACTCGCCGCTCACGGCTTCGAGGTCGTCGTTCGGCAGGTGTCGTTCCTCGCCGGTCTCCGGGTCGCGGACGCGGCTGGCGTCGCTCGACTGCTTGACGAGGAGATACGTCCGGCCGTCTGGTCCGCGGACGGTTCGCATATGTCTCCGCGAAGGGTGCGGCGACTGTTAGCGGTTGCGCTCGGGGGCGTCCGTGGCGGGGCCGTGCGCCTCGCCGTCGCTCTCGGCGGAGTCGCCGTCGTCCCGGTCATCCCCGTCGCTGTCGTCGCCGTCGCCGTCGCCGTCGTCGTCCCGCCACTCCCCCCGCTTGAACTCCCGGTAGATGGAGTAGACGCGGACGAGCACGACCGCGCCGAACAGAAACAGGCCGCCGCCGAGGAGCGTGTCGCCGCGGAAGTAGACGAGCATCGGGCCCACCGTGAGTCCCGCGAGGCCGACGTTCGCGAGCACGACGCTCGCCCAGAACAGCCGGGCGACCTCGGGGTTCACGTCGGGCGAGAACTCCGGCGCGTCGTCGCCGTCGCCGTTGGAGTCCCCGGCGTCGCCGGCGTCTTCGCCGGGGATGCGGACGCGGGGAATCGTCGGGAGGTCCTTTTCGGGGTTCCCCCAGCGGGCTTCCGGGTCCCAGCGGGCCTCGGGGTCGCCCCACCGCGTCTCGGGGTCGATTTTCGAGGCCATGTCCGCCGACGGACGCTCCGCGTCGTCGTCCCCGTCGGTCCCGTCGGCGGATATTCCCTCTCGTCGCTCGTCGTCCGTCACGCTCGCGTCGAGACGCCGGGCCGAGAAAAAGTGTCCGTTTCGGCCGGGTCAGGCGCAGTCGTCGAGGCGCATCGAGCGGGAGGCCTCGACCCACGCGAGTGGGTTCTCCGCGTCGTAGAACACCACGCCACCGTCGATATCGTAGGATTCGACCGTCTCGGCTCCTGTCGGACCAACCGGTCCGTCGCCGTCGATCGTGCCATCCCACCGCTCCGGAGTTGCGTGGTCGGTCATATCGTGTGGCAAGGAATGTCATACTCGGATAAATGTCTTTCCGTGGTTCGGGTGCGGTTCGCGGAAACGCCGGGGTTTTTAGCCGCGCCGCCGAAGCGACTGCCATGACGCAGACGGGTCTGACCGACTTCGGGGGGAACGACGCCGACGGCGCGGGCGACACGCGGCCTGACGAGGAGGCCGCCATCGTCGCCGGCGACGCCGGCCAGCACGTCTCCGACGTCATCGACGCGGACGAGGTGCGGTTTCCCGACCCGGAGGGGACGGTCGAACTGGCCGTCACGCAGGTCGACTACACCATCGAGGGCGCGGGCCGCGACGAGTACCCGGTGATTCATATCTTCGGTCGGACGGCGGACGACGAGACCGAACACGTCCGCGTGCTCGGATTCCGGCCGTACTTCTACGCGCCGACCGACAGCCTCGACGACGACACGCTCGACAGGGACGTCATCACCGGCACCGAGGACGGTTTCGAGAGTATTCGCGGCGAGGAACTGACGAAGATATTCGGCCGCACCCCCCGCGACGTCGGGCAGATTCGCGACGAGTTCGACCACTACGAGGCGGACATCCTCTTTCCGAACCGCCTGCTCATCGACAAGGACATCAAAAGCGGCGTCCGCGTCCCCGCGCGCCGCCTCGACGACGGGACGATTCAGATTCCCCATCAGGAGGTCGCGCCCGCGGAGGTTGACGCGAATCTCCGGGTCAACACCTTCGACATCGAGGTCAACGACCGGAACGGCTTCCCCGAGGACGGCGAAGAGCCGATTGTCTGTCTGACCAGCCACGATTCCTCCCGCGACGAGTACGTCGTCTGGCACGCCGTCGCCGAAGACGGCCTCGGCGAGCGTCCCGACTCGCTTCCGAACTACGACTTTCTCGGGGAGGACGCGGACGTGGACGTTCGGACGTTCGACGAGGAGGCCGAGATGCTCGATGCCTTCCTCGCGTACATCGAGGAGACCGACCCGGACCTCCTCACCGGGTGGAACTTCGAGGACTTCGACGCGCCGTACTTCCTCGACCGCTTGGCGGAGGTCGACCCGACGACCGACCTGAACCTCGACTACAACCGCATATCGCGGCTCGGCGAGGTTTGGCGCGGCGGCTGGGGCGGCCCGGACATCAAGGGCCGCGTCGTCTTCGACCTGCTGTACGCCTACAAGCGCACTCAGTTCACCGAACTCGAATCCTACCGCCTCGACGCGGTCGGCGAACTCGAGCTCGACGCGGGCAAGGAGCGCTACTCGGGCGACATCGGCGACCTCTGGGAGGAAGACCCCGAGCGCCTGCTCGAATACAACCTCCGCGACGTGGAGCTGTGCGTCGAAATCGACCGGAAACAGGACATCATCGCCTTCTGGGACGAGGTGCGGACGTTCGTCGGCTGTAAGCTCGAAGACGCGCCGACGCCCGGCGACACCGTCGACATCTACGTCCTCCACAAGGTCCACGGCGAGTTCGCGCTCCCCTCGAAGGGGAAACAGGAGTCGGAGGACTACGAGGGCGGGGCCGTCTTCGACCCCATCACCGGCGTCAAGGAGAACGTCACGGTGCTCGACCTGAAGTCGCTGTACCCGATGTGCATGGTGACCATCAACGCGTCGCCGGAGACGAAGGTCGACCCCGAGAGCTACGACGGGGAGATGTTCCGCGCGCCCAACGGGACGCACTTCCAACAGGAGCCTGACGGCATGATTCGGGAGATGGTCGACGAACTCCTCACCGAGCGGGAGGAAAAGAAGTCGTTGCGGAACTCCCACGACCCCGGCTCGTCGCAGTACGAGCAGTTCGACCGCCAGCAGGCCGCGGTGAAGGTCATCATGAACTCGCTGTACGGCGTGCTGGGCTGGGACCGCTTCCGCCTCTACGACAAGGAGATGGGTGCGGCGGTGACGGCGACCGGCCGGAAGGTCATCGAGTTCACGGAACAGGCCGCGAACGAAATCGGCTACGACGTGGCCTACGGCGACAGCGTGACGGGAGATCGCCCGGTCGTCGCCAGAGACCCCGGTGGGACTGTTCGAATCCTTCCTATCGAGGACTTGTTTGCCCGCGGAACGACTGAATCTGAGGTACTCATCGCTGCCGACGGGGACGTCGTCGCAAGTGCCACTCCCGGGAAGACTCGCCGAGCGCTCGACGGGTGGGACGCCCTCTCTGTGAACGAAGATGGAGAGGCGGAGTGGCAACCGATTGCGCAGGCGATTCGCCATAGAACGGACAAACCGGTGGTGAACCTCCAACACAAGTTCGGTGAGTCGACGACGACGAGAGACCACTCGTACGTCGTCCCCGGTGAAGACGGCCTCACAACTGTCTCTCCGGACGACGTGGCGGAGCCGTATCGCGTCTCCGGGGTGCCCGACGTCGAGCCTGTCGAGCGGGTCGACGTCTACGAGGTCCTTCGTGGGTACGAACGCGAGTACGAGGACGGACGGAGCGTCGGGAGCGATAATTCGATAACGAAGCGGAAACAAATCCACGCGGACGACGAGTATGTCTGGTTCGGCCACGAGCACCACCGAGACGTCGACTCGACCGTCAAAGTCAAACGATTCGTCGATATCGACAGTGAAGATGGTGCAGCACTCATTCGGCTCCTCGGTGCGTACGTCCCTGAAGGAAGCGCATCCACTGGCGAGACGGCGACGTCGAAATTCGGGGCAAGTATCGCTGAATCCGACCGTGAGTGGCTAGCCCAACTCCAGCGAGATTACTCTCGACTGTTCGAGAACACGACCGCCGGTATCATTACGAGCGACCGACGAGCGGAGCGAACCGTCGAGTATCAAACGGACACAGGCGGTGCGTCGGTCACGTACAATGACGAGACGCTGAAACTGCAGATGATGAACGAACTCGCTGCTGTGTTTTTCCGCGAGTTCGCAGGGCAGACGTCGCGTGGTAAACGGATTCCTTCATTCGTCTTCCACCTTCCTGAGGAGAAGCAAGACCTGTTCCTGACGTTGCTCGTCGAAGGCGACGGGTCCCGCGAATTCCCACGATACACCGAAGCGTACGCACAGCGGAACTTCGACTTCGAGACGACGAGCCGAGAACTTGCTGCCGGTCTCTCGATGTTGCTCACGCAACGGGGGAAAAAACACTCGCTCAAGTATCGCAACAGCAAAGACTCGTACACTATTCGGACGTGTGGCACCTACCGGAAAGGCCGAGACCCCGTGCTGACCGAAGTCGACCACGACGGCTATGTGTACGACCTGAGCGTCGAAGAAAACGAAAACTTCGTCGACGGTGTTGGAGGTATTGTCCTTCACAACACCGACAGCGTCATGCTCGAACTCGGCCCCGACGTGTCGAAACAGGAGGCCATCGAGCAGTCGTTCGACATCGAGGAGCACATCAACGCCGCCTACGACGACTTCGCGCGCGACGAACTGGGCGCGGACGAACACCGCTTCCAAATCGAGTTCGAGAAGCTCTACCGGCGGTTCTTCCAGGCCGGCAAGAAAAAGCGCTACGCGGGCCACATCGTCTGGAAGGAGGGCAAGGACGTCGATGACATCGACATCACGGGCTTCGAGTACAAACGGTCGGACATCGCACAGATAACCAAAGAGGTCCAGAAGAACGTCATCGACATGATCGTCCACGGCGAGGACACCGAGGTCATCAAAGACTACCTCCACGACATCATCACCAACTTCGAGTCGGGGAACCTGCCGCTCGAACAGGCCGGTATCCCCGGCGGCATCGGCAAGCGCCTCTCGGCGTACGAGACGCCGACCGCGCACGTCCGCGGGGCGCAGTACGCCAACGCTTTCCTCGGGACGAACTTCGGCCGCGGGTCGAAGCCGAAGCGGGTCTACCTCAAGAAAGTCCACCCGTCGTGGTTCCGCGAGATGGAGTCCGGCGAGTTCGACCCGCAGGTCGACGACCTCTACCGCGAGTTCAAGCGGGACCCCGACGTCATCTGCTTCGAGTACGCGGACCAGCTTCCCGAGGCGTTCGAAGTCGACTGGGACACGATGCTCACCAAGACGCTCGAAGGCCCCATCTCCCGCGTCATCGAGGCGCTCGGGATGTCGTGGGACGAGGTGAAAAGCGGACAGGAACAGACGGGCCTCGGCAGTTTCATCTGAGCGTTCGCAACGGGGGCTAACGAAACTATATTCGGTTACATAGACGGCGGGACCGTAACGTCGTTCGGCTGTCCGAAACCCGGACACGTGTCGCGAACCGGCGCGATTCTTTGCGGATTTGAAAACAAATTTTCTTTCTGTAAAAGGTGGCGGGGGTGAATGCGCAAGCATTATGGGCGATACTCCCCACCTTTCGAGTACGAGGCAACGAACCAACGATGGCAACTCTCGAGATCAAGAACCTCCACGCACGAGTCGCGGAGGAAGACGGTGAGCAGATTCTGCGAGGTGTCGACCTGGAAGTCAAATCCGGCGAGATCCACGCGCTGATGGGTCCCAACGGCTCCGGCAAGTCTACGACTTCTAAAATCATCGCCGGGCACCCCGCCTACGAAGTAACCGATGGCGAAATCCTCCTTCACCTGGAGGACGACGACTTCGGCGACCTCGACATCCCGGACGACGCCCGCACGTGGAACCTTCTGGAACTGGAGCCGAACGAGCGCGCCGCGCTCGGCATCTTCCTCGGCTTCCAGTACCCCGCGGAAATCGAAGGCGTCACCATGACGAACTTCCTCCGCACCGCGCTCAACGCGAAGATCGACGAGCGCGAGGAGCTCCTCTTCGGCGAGGACGACGAGGAAGAAGAAGAAGAGGAAGCCGGCTACGAAACCTCCCCGATGGAGGGTAACGTCGACGACGGCGAAGTCGGCGTCGCCGAGTTCCAGAAGCTCCTCAAAGAGAAGATGGAGCTTCTCGACATGGACGAGAAGTTCATGCAGCGCTACCTCAACGCCGGCTTCTCCGGCGGCGAGAAGAAACAAAACGAGGTCCTTCAGGCCGCGATTCTCGAACCGTCGATTGCGGTGCTCGACGAGATCGACTCCGGTCTCGACATCGACCGCCTGCAGGACGTCTCGAAGGGTATCAACGCACTGCGCGACGAGCAGGGCACGGGTATCCTCCAGATCACTCACTACCAGCGTATCCTCGAATACGTCGAGCCGGACCACGTCCACATCATGCTGGACGGCAAGGTCGTCAAGAGCGGCGACGCCTCGCTCGCGTCCGAACTCGAAGACAAGGGCTACGACTGGGTCCGTGAGGAAGTGTACGAAGCCGCGTAATCCCCCAACATCATGAGTTCCGACCAAGACCACCTCAAAGAGACAGACACGGAAGCTCGCTTCGAGTTCAAGAAGGAGCAGAAGGCCGCGTTCGTGGCCGAGAAGGGTCTCACAGAAGAGACCATTCGCGTCATCTCGGAGGACAAAGACGAGCCCGAATGGATGCTTGAGCGCCGCCTTCGCGCGCTCAAGCAGTTCCAGAAGATGCCGATGCCGACCGACTGGCCCGGCCAGCCCGACCTCTCCGAGGTCGACGTAAACAAAATTGTCCCGTACATCCGACCCGACGTGGAAGTCCGCGGCGGCGTCGACGACTGGCGCGACCTGCCGGACGACATCAAGGACACCTTCGACAAACTGGGTATCCCGGAAGCCGAGAAGAACGCCCTCTCGGGCGTCGGCGCCCAGTACGAGTCCGAAGTCGTCTACCAGAACATGCAGGAGCGCTGGGAGGAGAAAGGCGTCGTCTTCATGAACATGGACCAGGCGGTCCAGGAGCACGAAGACATCGTCAAGGAGTACTTCATGACGAAGTGCGTCCCCCCGAGCGACAACAAGTTCGCCGCGCTCCACGGCGCCATCTGGTCCGGCGGCTCGTTCGTCTACGTCCCCGAGGACGTGACGGTCGAGATGCCGGTGCAGGCGTACTTCCGCATGAACTCCGAGGGCATGGGCCAGTTCGAGCACACGCTCATCGTCGCGGAGAAGGGCTCCGAAGTCCACTACATCGAGGGCTGTTCGGCCCCCAAGTACTCCGCGTTCAACCTCCACTCCGGCGGCGTCGAAGTGTTCGTCGGCGAGGACGCCCACGTCCAGTACTCGACCGTCCAGAACTGGTCGAAGAACACCTACAACCTCAACACCAAGCGCGCCATCGTCGAGAAGGGTGGCCGCATGGAGTGGATTTCGGGCTCGATGGGCTCGAAGGCCACCATGCTCTACCCGGCCTCGATTCTGAAGGGCCGCGGCGCGTCGGACAACCACATCACCATCGCCTTCGCGGGCGAGGGCCAGAACATCGACACCGGCGCGAAGGTGTACCACAACGCCCCCGAGACGAAGTCGACCATCGAGTCGAAGTCCATCTCGAAGGACGGCGGCCGCACGAACTACCGCGGCCTCGTCCACATCGCCAACGGCGCGAAGAACTCCTCGACCGCGGTCGAGTGTGACGCGCTCATGTTCGACAACGAGTCCACCTCGGACACGATGCCGTACATGGAGATTAACGAGTCCACGGTGGACGTCGCCCACGAGGCGACCGTCGGCAAGATCGGCGACGAGGACATCTTCTACCTCCAGTCGCGCGGTCTCGACGACGACGACGCGAAGCAGATGATCGTCTCCGGGTTCATCGAACCCATCACGGAGGAACTGCCCATCGAGTACGCGGTCGAACTCAACCGACTCGTCGAACTCGAGATGGAGGGTAGCCTCGGATAACCAATGAGTGCGCAACTTCCCGCGAACCTGTCCGCAGAGACGGTACGAGAGATTTCGGACGCACGGGACGAGCCGGAGTGGCTCCTCGAGGCCCGCCTCGAAGCCCTCGACGCGCTCGACGAGCTCGACCTGCCGGACGTCATCCAGACGCCCGGTCGCCGCTGGACGAACCTCGAAGCCCTCGACTTCGAGTCGCTCGTCGACCCGCTGAACCAGGCCGACGAGACGACCCGCGAGTCGCCCGAGGGCGTCGTCGTCCTCCCCTTCACGGAGGCGCTTCCGGAGTACGGCGACCTCATCGAGGAGCGCTTCGGCTCGGTCGTCGACCCCGAGACGAACTACCTCACCGCCCTCTCGGCGGCGCTTTTCACCACGGGCACGTTCATCTACGTCCCCGAGGGCGTCGACGCCGAGGACGTGAAGATTCGCGCCGAGATGAACTCTCGGTCGCTGTTCAGCCACACGCTCGTCGTCACCGAGAAGTCCTCGTCGGTCACCATCCTCGAGGCCATCGAGTCCGGCGACAGCGTCGACGACGCGCGGTACTTCTCGAACCTCGTCGAAATCGACGCGGGCGAGAACTCGTACGTCCAGTACGGCTCCCTGCAGAACCTCGACGAGGAGACGTACACGTACTCGCTCAAGCGCGCCGACGCCGACACCTACTCGACGGTCAACTGGATCGAGGGGAACCTCGGCTCGCGGCTCACTCGAAGCGACATCGAGACCGAACTCAACGGCGAGGCGTCGGAGACGAAAATCGTCGGCGCGTTCTTCGGTCACGACGACCAACACCTCGACATCAACGCCCGCGTCTGGCACAAAGCCGAGAACACGACGGCCGACCTCGTGACCCGCGGCGTCCTCGACGACGAGGCGCGCTCGGTGTACGAGGGCGTTCAGGACGTCGGCCGCGACGCGTGGAGCACGAACTCCTACCAGCGCGAGAACACGCTGATGCTCTCGGACCAGTCCGAGGCCGACGCGTCGCCGAAGCTCATCATCAACAACCACGACACCGAGGCGTCTCACGCCGCCTCCGTCGGGCAGGTCGACGCCGAGGACCTCTTTTATATGGTCTCTCGGTCCATCCCCGAAGAACAGGCCCGTAACATGCTCGTGGAGGGCTTCTTCGTGCCCGTCCTCGAAGAGATCGCAGTCGACGAGTTCCGCGACGACCTCGAAGAACTCATCGCGGCCCGCCTGCGGTAGTCCGACCGCTCCGCGGCGCGGCTTCGCCGACCGTTTTTTGGCCGTTTCGCCGCCCGCGAGGGAACCGCTTAAGTCGGTTACTCCCGGAGAGGTGTGTATGTACGTCGCGGGACCGTGTCTTCGAACGGTGAGGGGGACGAGTCCGTGAGCGTCGGGTATCAGGTCAGCTCGGACCACCAGCTCGCCCGACTCCTCCAGATCGGTATCGTCCTCGAAGAGGTCGTGGAGGCGCGCGCCTATCACCACCACGAGGAACTCGACGAAGACGCGCTCGACGAGGAGATTCGGGCCCTGCTTTCGCACGCCGCCGAGGAGTCCGCGGACCACCGCGAACGCCTCGAAGCCGTCATCGACCGGCTGGAGGTCGACAGCGTCCCCTTCGAGGAGATAGAGGCGCTGGTCGAGGCCCAGTACGGTCAGACGAAACCCGAGGACTTCGACGGCGTTCTGTACGACCAGCTCTGCAACGAGGAGACCGCCTACAAGTTCTACGACGACGTCATCGAGGCCATCGAGGCGAGCGAGGCACAGTTCTCTATCGACCGCGAGGAACTCGTCGCGACGCTGTCGGCGATTCGCGACGAGGAGGCGGAGGGCGTAGAAGAAGTGACGCGAATCATGGAAGCACGGGAGTGAAACGATGAACACGGCAGACCAATACGTCAAGGCGATTTACCTGCTGCAGGAGATGGAGGACGGCCCGGCGGCCACCGGCGCGCTCGCGGACATGATGGAGGTGAGTCCGGCGAGCGCGAACGAGATGATCGGCAAACTCGAATCCCGCGGCCTCGCCGAACACGAGAAGTACAAGGGCGTCACGCTCACGGACGACGGCATCGTCCGCGCTCGCGACGCGCTCCAGACCTACTGCATCATCGAGCGCTTCCTCTCGAACGTCCTCGACGTCGAGGAGTTCCGCGCGGAGGCCCGCGAGCTCGAACCCGTCATCGACGGGATGATCGCGGAGCGGCTCGACACCATCATCGACCGCAACTCGGAGTGTCCCGACTGTTTCGACCCCGAGACGGACGCCTGCGAGTATCTCGACGTGTGCGGCGCGGAGACGGAGACGGAGACGGAAGTCGCCGATTAATCGCCGACGACGACCGACCGGAACCGAAGCGTTTTCATTTACCAGCGGATAACCGACGAGTGCGCAGTCCCGTGCGGTGAGCAATCTCGAAGAGATTGCGAGGCACATGGGACGAGTGAACGACGCGACCGAAGTCCCGTGGTGTAGTGGCCAATCATAGCGGCCTTTGGATTGGTACGGTTCGATGCGTGCCGAGAAGACAGCCGCTGACGGCGGTTCGAATCCGCCCGGGACTATCCTGCGACGAACGAACGTGAGGAGCGGATAGTCCAGCGGATTCGACGCCCAGAGGTCGAGCGGATTCGAGACCTCGCGGTTCGAATCCGCCCGGGACTACTCGAACGACTCCGGCGAATCCATAACACGCCGAGTCGCGTCGCCGCCGAGCGATTTTTATCGCCACACAATGACAGTGTACTAACGTGTCTCTCCTGCACCCGGTGTCGGCCGCTCGCCACCTCGCGTACACCCTCCACTACGCGCTCGTCCGGGCGAACTACGAGCGACGGCTCGTCGCCACGAAGAAACACGTCGGGCGGACGAGCTTCAGGAGCTACGAACTGTACAACCGCCACGGCAACGACGTGCTTCTGCAGGCGCTGTTGCTCGGTCTCGACGACGGCGACGTGGTCGTCGACGTGGGCGCGAACACGGGGACCTACACGCTCGCGGTCGCGGCCAGCGAGTCCTCGGCGCGAGTGGTCGCCGTCGAGCCGCACCCCGAAGTCGTTGACCAGTTACGGGCGAACGTCGGGGTCAACGGCTTCGACGACCGGGTGGACCTGCTCGGTTGCGGCCTCGGCGACGCCGACGAATCGCGGGCGTTCCACCTGTCGAGCTACGACGAACTGGGCTCGTTCTCGCGGGACCACGCGAGCGCGTGGGAGGCGCGGGTCGTCGACACGGCGTCGGTGTCGGTTCGGCGGCTCGACTCGCTCGTCGACTCGGGGACGGTCCCGTCGCCTGACCACCTGAAAATTGACGTCGAAGGGTTCGGCCTGAACGTGCTCCGGGGGGCGGAAACGGTCCTCCGGGAGCACCGGCCGACGGTGTATTTCGAACTGCACGACGCCCGCGGGAGCCACGACGAGGCGGCGGCGAAGGCCCTGCTCCGCGAGGTAGGCTACGAGTTAGTCCCGGTCCGCGAGGGGTGGGTGTGCGAGCCGCGGGCGCGGACCGAGGCGACCCAGTCGGCGTAAGTCGCGGCCCGTTGAGTCGACCCAGTTATTCGAGGACGAAGTTCACGCGCTCGTGCGCCGAGCCTTGGGTCGTTCGGCCGGTGACGGAGACCGCGCCGATGTCGCCCGTCGATGCGACGTGGGTCCCCGCGCAGGCGGTCCGGTCGAAGGGGTCGTCCGCGTCGCCGATTTCGACGATGCGGACCTCGCGAATCGAGTCCGGGAGTAGGTGCAGGCGGGTTCGCTCGGGGTCGAGCATCGCCTCGGCCTCGTCGCGGCCGAGACTGTACCACCGGACGGGGAGGTCGGACGCGACGAGGTCGTTCAGGCGCGTCTCGATAGTCCGGAGGTCGTCGTCGTCGAAGCGGTCGTAAGCGCAGTCGAGGCGCGCGCGGTCGGCGTACAGTTGGTTGCCCGTCGTCTCGGCGTCGAACTCGTCGAGGAGGACCGCAGAGAGGAGGTGCTGGGCCGTGTGGTAGCGGCTGTGCGCGCGCCGCCGCGCCGCGTCGACGCGCCCGGTGACGGTCGTTCCCGGTTCGGGGGCGTCGCCCGCGACGACGTGTTCGATTCGGTCGCGCTTCCGGACGTCGGTCACGGCCCAGCGCTCCCCGCCGGTCGAGAGCGTCCCCGTGTCGTGCGGTTGGCCGCCGCCAGTCGGGTAGAAGTAGGTTCGGTCGAGGACGACGCGGTCGCTCCCGCGGACCGTCTCGACGGTCGCCTCGAACTCGTCTGTCGCTCCGTCGTCGAGGTATCGTGCGTCGGTCACGGCCGAGACGATGCGGCCGGGCGAGTTAACTCTCTCCGATGTGACATGGGTTCACACCACCGGCCACGAGACCCGGTCTGTTCGCCCGAGAGCCCGGTTCCCGCGACTCAGGGTGGTCGTAACGCCTAAGAGTGGAACGACCCTCATTCCGTGTAATGAGAATACGCACGTGCCAACACCGACGGAGGTTCTGCCGTGGGCGTTGAAATCAAAGAGTCGGCCGTCTCTGACGCGGAGTTCGAAGACATGAAGCGCTTCGTCTCGGACTATCTCTCTGCGAGCGTCGAAAACGAAGACGACGGCGGGCGGATGCGCTGGTACCCGTGGCACTCCGCGGAGTACCGGTTCAACCACATCCTCAACGTCGTCGACCTCGCGACGCGCATCGCCGACCACGAGGGCGCGGACGTGAACGTCGTTCGCGTGGCCGCCCTCTTTCACGACATCTCGAAACTCGAAGCCGACCAAGACGTCCACGCCGAGGAGGGCGCTCGCGTCGCCCGCGAGTTCCTCAGTAGCCACGGCGACTACCCCGAGTCGTTCGTCGAGCAAGTGTGTCAGGTCGTCTCCGACCACTCGTATCAGGGGTCGCTGACGGACGTCTCGCTGGAGACGCGCTGTCTCATCGAGGCCGACATCCTCGACAAAATCGGCGCGAACGGCACCGCGCTGATGCTCCTGCGGATGGGCTACGAGGCGCGGACGCACATGGACGCCGCCGAGATGGTCGACCGCGTCTTCGAACGCGGCCGCGACGCCTCCGCGCGACTCGAAACCGACACGGCCCAGAGCTTCGCACACCAGCGGCTCAAACGTGTCAAGTGGTTCCGCGAGTGGCTCGAAGAGGAGGTCCCCGAGATGGACCACGACGGCCAGTTCAGCGGCTGAGTTCGTCGTCGCCGCCTCGTTGCCTCAGGTTTTCGAGCGAGTCACCCCGACTCAGAGCGTGTCGAGAATCGAGAGCACGCGCGCTTCGGCGTCGCGGCCGGGGTCGTGTTCGGAGCCGTCGCGGTCGCTCTCGCGGTGGTCGGCGACCGACCGGCGCATCGCCTCCTCGACGGGGGTTGACTCCCAGCCGAGGCGGGCGAGTTTGTCCGTCGAGAGAACGTGCGGGTAGTCGCGGTAGAGGACGAAGTCGTCCATCGAGAGGTCGGCCGCGGCGAGTTCGCGCTCGCCCGCGTGCACCACCTCGACGTCGGTGTCCGCGGCGTCGGCGATGACCTCGACCAGCTCTTCGAGCGTCACGAGCCGTCTGTCGCTGACGTTGTAGGCCTCACCCGGCTCGCCCGCCTCGGCGACGACGCGCATCGCGCTCGCCACGTCTTCGACGTACGCGCGGTGCCAGACGTTCGTCCCGTCGCCGGGAACGACGACGCGGTCGTAGTTCAGCACGCGGTCAATCCAGTAGTCGAGGCGCTCGGTGTAGTCCTCGGGACCGTAGACGATGCAGGGACGGACCGACATCGCGTTGATGCCCCGCGAGGCCGCTTCGAAGACGACGCGGTCGCCCTCGGCCTTCCGCGGGCCGTAGCTCGCACCCGAGTCGTCCGTCGCCTGCTCGTCGGTGCAGTCGCAGAGCGCGGTCTCGTTTTCGCGTTTCGGGATGACCTCGGACCCGTAGGCCGCGCCGCTGGAGATATAGACGTAGGCGTCTACGTCGGCGAAGATGTCGACCGCCGAAGCGACCTCCGCGGGTTTGTACGCCACGCAGTCGAACACCGCGTCGGGCTCGACGGTCAGCTTCGCGGTCCGGAGCGCCTCGTCGTCGGTCCGGTCGCCCTGGACGTGCTGGACGCGCGGGTCGTCCTCGAAGGGGTTGTCGTGGTTCCCGCGGTTGAAGATGGTCACGGCGTAGCCGCTGTCGAGGAGTTCCGAGACGAGGTGACGGCCGATAAAGCGCGTGCCGCCGATGACGAGTGCGTTGTCCATGTCTCGGCCGAGGGCGCGCGCGGTGAAAAACGTGGGAGAACCGGCGGCGGATTCCGGGGACCTCCTCGCGGTCCGAGAGCGCCGGTCTCAGTCGTCGCTCGTCGTCGCCGCGCCGACCTTGTCGGCACCGGCGTCGACGATTGCGCCCGCCTTCGCGGGGAGCTCGTTCCGGACGTCTTCGCGGCCGTCTTCGGCGATGACCTCGGCGTACGCGTCGGGCATCACCTTCACGAAGTCACCGAGGACCGACTGCCAGTCGTCGAGCAGTTCGGCCGCGCGGTCGGAGTCGGTGTACGTGAGGTGGTTCTCGACGAGTCGGGTGACCATCGCCTCGTCCTTGTCGTCGAGGTGGTCTTCGAGCGTCACCATCTCGGTGTTGGCCTTCGCGGCGAACTCGTCGTCGGGGTCGTAGACGTAGGCCACGCCGCCGGACATGCCCGCGGCGAAGTTGCGGCCCGTCTCGCCGAGGACGGCGACGACGCCGCCGGTCATGTACTCACAGCCGTGGTCGCCGACGCCTTCGACGACCGCCTTCACGCCGGAGTTGCGGACCCCGAAGCGCTCGCCGGCGAGGCCGTTGACGTAACACTCGCCCTGCGTCGCGCCGTAGAGGGCGACGTTGCCGATGAGGATGTTCTCTGCGGCCTCGTAGTTGGCCTCGGCGGGCGTGTTGACGATGACGCGGCCGCCCGAGAGCCCCTTGCCGACGTAGTCGTTCGCGGCCCCGGTGAGCCGCATCGTGACGCCGCGGGCGAGGAAGCCGCCGAACGTCTGGCCGGCGATGCCGTCGAACTCACAGCGGATGGTGTCGTCCGGGAGCCCCTCGCCGCCGTGGGCGTTGGAGATGCGGTTCGAGAGCATCGCGCCGACCGCGCGGTCGACGTTCGAGAGGTCGCGGCGAATGACGACCGGTTCGCGGTTCTCGATGGCCTCCGCGGCCTCGTCGATGAGCTTGTGATCGACGTGCGTCTCGATGTCCGCGTGGACCTGGTCTTCGGTCTTGCGGCGCGCGCCCGTTTCGGGTTCGGCCAGCACCGACGAGAGGTCGAGGTGCTTTGCCTTCTCGTGGTCCGTCTCGACCTGCCGGAGGAGCGACGGACGACCGATCATCTCGTCGAGCGAGGTGAAGCCGAGGTCGGCCATAATCTCGCGGAGTTCCTGCGCGATGAACGTCATGTAGTTGATGACGTGGTCGGGCTCGCCGGGGAAGCGGCGACGCAGGTTCTCGTCCTGCGTGGCGACGCCGACCGGGCAGGTGTTCTCGTGACACTGGCGGGCCATGACACAGCCCGAGGTGACGAGCGACGCGGTCCCGAAGACGTACTCCTCGCCGCCGAGGAGGGCGGCGACGGCCACGTCGCGGCCGGTCTTCATGCCGCCGTCGACAGAGACGCGGATGCGGGAGCGAAGCCCCGTCGCGCGGAGCATCTGGTTGGCCTCGGCGAGGCCGAGCTCCCACGGGAGCCCCGCGTTCTTGATCGAGGTCTTCGGCGACGCGCCGGTGCCGCCGTCGTAGCCGGAGATGTGGACCACGTCGGCTTTCGCCTTCGAGACGCCGGCGGCGATGGTGCCGATGCCGGCCTCCGAGACGAGTTTGACGTTGATGTCGGCGTCGGGGTTGGCCGACTTCAGGTCGAAGATGAGCTGTTTGAGGTCCTCGATGGAGTAGATGTCGTGTAGCGGCGGCGGCGAGATGAGGCCGACGCCCGGCGTCGCATAGCGGACGTGGGCGATCATCTCGTTTACCTTCTTGCCGGGGAGGTGGCCGCCCTCGCCGGGCTTCGACCCCTGTGCCATCTTGATCTGAATCTCGTCGGCCGACGAGAGGTACTCCGAGGTGACGCCGAAGCGGCCGGAGGCGACCTGCTTGACGTTACACTCCTTTTCGGTGCCGAAGCGCTCCGGCGGCTCGCCGCCCTCGCCGGAGTTGGACTTGCCGCCGATGCGGTTCATCGCGATGGAGTTGTTCTCGTGGGCCTCCGGCGAGAGACTGCCGAGCGACATCGCGGCCGTCGAGAAGCGCTTGACGATGTCCTCGACGGGTTCGACCTCGTCGATGTCCACGGGCTCGCGGTCGGAGTCGAACTCGAGCAGACCGCGGAGCGCCTTCAGCTGTTTCGACTGGTCGTTGACCAGCTCGGCGAACTCTTGGTACTTCTCGTAGTCGCCGGCGCGGACGGACTGCTGGAGCGTGCCGACGGTCTGGGGGTTCCAGCCGTGGTGGATGCCGGCCGAGCGGTTCTCGTACTCGCCCTGCCGTTCGAGCTTCGGGTCCGCGCCGAAGGCGGCGGCGTGGCGGGTCAGCAGGTCTTCCTCGATGACGTCGAGGCCGATACCCTCCGTGCGGATTTCGGTGCCCTCGAAGTACTCGGCGACGAATTTGGAGTCGAGGCCGACGGCTTCGAAAATCTGCGCGCCGCGGTAGCTCTCGACCGTCGAGATGCCCATCTTCGCCATCGTCTTGAGCAGGCCGTCTTCGAGCGCGTGGACGTACGCGTCGATGGCCTCGCCCTCGTCGGCCCCGTCGGGGCCGGCGACGACGTCCTCGATGGTCTGGTAGGCGAGGTAGGGGTTCACCGCGCCCGCGCCGTAGCCGACGAGCGTGGCGAGGTGGTGGACCTCGCGGGGGTCGCCGGACTCGACGACGAGGCCGGCGTGGTTCCGCAGGCCGTTGCGGACGAGGCTGTGGTGGACCGCGCCCGTCGCAAGCAGGCTCGGGATGGCGACGCGGTCGGGGCCGACCGCGCGGTCGGAGAGGACGACGATGTCCGCGCCGCCTTCGATGACCTCCTTGGCCTCCTCGCGGACGGCCTCGATGGCCTCCCGGATGTCGCCGCCTTTCTCGTAGGTGGTGTCGACGACGGCGCTCCGCATGTCGTCGTCGAGGTCCTTGATGGCCGCCGTCTCGGCGTCCGTGAGGACCGGCGAGTCGAGGACGAGTTGGCGCGCGTGGTCGGCCGACTCGTCGAGCAGGTTCCGCTGGAAGCCGAGCCGCGACTCCAGGCTCGTCACGAGCTTCTCGCGGATGTAGTCGATAGGCGGGTTCGACACCTGCGCGAACAGCTGTTTGAAGTAGGTGAACAGCGGGCGGTTGAGGTCCGACAGCACCGAAAGCGGCGTGTCGTCGCCCATCGAGCCGACGGGGTCCTTGCCGTCGCGGGCCATCGGCTCTATCATGTGGTTGAGCTGGTCGTGCGTGTAGCCGAACGCGGCCTGCGTCGCGCGAAGCGACTCCACCTGTCCGCGCGAGGTGGAGTCCACCTCGCCGGCGATGTCGTCGAGGTGGCGCTGTTGTTCGTCGACCCACTCGCCGTACGTCTCGTCGGTGAGGGAGTCGAACACCTCGGCGTCGGGGATGACGCGGCCCTCCTCGGGGTCGGCCATGAAAATCTCGCCGGGCTGGAGTCGACCGCGGGATTCGAGTTCCGCGGGGTCGGTGTCGAGCGCGCCGACCTCGCTGGCGACGATGAGGCGGCCGTCGGTCGTCACCTCGTAGCGGCACGGGCGGAGACCGTTTCGGTCGAGGACGGCGGCGATGCGGTCGCCGTCGGTCGCGGCGACGAGCGCGGGGCCGTCCCACGGCTCGACCAGCGAGGCGTGGAAGTCGTACCAGTCGTGGCGCGCCTGGTCCATCGCGTCGTCGTTGCGGTACGCCTCGGGGATGAGCATCCGCAGGACGTGCGGGAGCTCGCGGTCGCTCTTGAGGAGCAGTTCGACCACGTTGTCCACGCTCGCGGTGTCGGATTGGTCGGCCTTCGTGATGGGCATGAGCGTCTCGATGTCGTCGCCGAAGGCCTCGTGCCGGAGGTCCGTCTCGCGGGCGCGCATCCAGTTGACGTTGCCGCGGATGGTGTTTATCTCGCCGTTGTGGATGACCTGTCGGTACGGGTGGGCGAGATGCCACGCGCCGAGCGTGTTAGTGGAGAACCGCGCGTGAACGAGCGCGAGCTCGGTCGTCATCCGCTCGTCGCCGAGGTCGGGGTAGTAGTTCGGGAGCTGTTCGGCCGTGAGCAGTCCCTTGTAGACGATGGTCTTCCGGTCGAGCGAGCAGACGTAGAATCGTCCCGCGCCCTCGATGACGAGGTCGTCGACCGCCTTCTCGGCGGCTCGACGCCCGAGGTACAGCGCTCGGTCGAACTCGTCTTCGGTCAGCTCGTCGGCCGGCTCGACGAACAGTTGCCAGACGTCGGGCTCCGATTCGAGCGCGGTCGCGCCGAGGTCTGCGTTGTCGGTCGGCACGTCACGCCAGTCGAACACGGACAGCCCGTGGTCGGCCAGCGACTCCTCGACAACCGCCGAAACGCGCTCGCGGACCTCGTCGTCGGTCGGCATGAACACCGAACCGGCCGCGTAGCGGTCCGGAAGCTCCCCGTCGAGGACCGAATCGAAGAACTCGTCAGGTCGTTGGAACAAGATGCCCGCCCCGTCCCCGGTGTTCTCCTCAGCGCCCGTGGTGCCGCGGTGCTCGAGGTTCTCCAGGAGTTCGAGGCTGTCTGCGACGACTCGGTGCGAGGCGCCGTTTTCGAGGTCTACGACGGCCCCAACGCCGCAGTTCGACCGCTCGTCGGTCGGGTCGGCTAACCCGCTCTCGAAGGGTGCGTCTATGTGTGGCTTGGTCATACGCCAATGGTACAGCTACCACCATAAGCAACTTTTCCTGAAACCATAAGGGTGTTACAATGTCATATAAGGATGTATCCATACATAGTATGTCGACTAATGATGATTCGACGCACGACGAAAAATATGAACAATCGTGTAGAACGGCGCGGCGGCCGGCTCAGTAGGACTTCGCGAAGTACGCGGTCTCCTCAGCGTCGTCGCCGCAGACCGCACAGTCCTCGCCGTCGTGAATCTCCGCGTCCTCGTCGTTCAGGGGCACCATGACGATTTCGGCGGCGATTTGGTCTTTAATCTCGTCCTCGCAGTCCTCGTCACCGCACCACGGCGCTTTCACGTAGCCGCCGTGTTGGCCGATAGTGCCGAGAATCTCGTTGCGGGCGGACGCCTCGCGGACGTTCGCTTCGAGGTTCTCCTCCGCGGCGGCGTAGAGCTTCGCGTACACCTCGTCGAACTGTTCTTCGACGGCCTCGGCGATGTTCTCGCGGTCGAGTTCGACCGATTCACCGTCGGGGCGGTGGACGGCGGTGACGACGCCGTCGTCGACCTCGTTCGGACCGATTTCGAAGCGGACGGGAACGCCCTTGAGCTCCCACTCGTTGAACTTGAAGCCGGGGTTGCGCTCGTCGCGGGCGTCGAGTTCGACGCGGACGCCGGCGGCTTCGAGGTCCTCGGCGATGTCCTCGGCGTAGTCGAGGACCTTCTCCTGCGTGTCGGCCTGCCAGATGGGGACGATGACGACCTGCTCGGGCGCGATGGTCGGCGGCAGGACGAGGCCCTGGTCGTCCGAGTGCGTCATGATGAGCGCGCCGAGCGAGCGCCACGAGAGTCCCCACGAAGTCGTGTGGGCGGGCTCTTCGTCCTCGCCTTCGGTCGTGTAGGTGAGGTCGAACGCCTCGGCGAAGGAGGTGCCGAGGTAGTGGGAGGTGCCGGCCTGCACGGACTTGCCGTCGGGCATGAGCGCCTCGACGGCCGTCGTCGTGTCCGCGCCGGGGAACTTGTCGTGCTCCGGCTTCGCGCCGCGGAGCACGGGGATTGCGAGCACGTCCTCGTAGAGCGACTGGTACTGCGAGAGACGAGTCATCGTCTCGTCCCACGCGCCGTCGCGGGTCTCGTGGGCCGTGTGGCCCTCCTGCCAGAGGAACTCCTTGGTACGGAAGAACGGCTTCGTCTCCGTGGCCTCCCAGCGCACGACGGAGGCCCACTGGTTCACGCGGAGCGGGAGGTCGCGGTGGCTACGAACCCACTGGGCCATGTAGGGCGCGATGATGGACTCGGAGGTCGGTCGGACGGCGAGGCGTTCTTCGAGTTCCTCGTGGCCGCCGTGGGTGACCCACGCGACCTCGGGGTCGAAACCCTCGACGATGTCCTTCTCGCGTTCGAGATAGCTCTCGGGGATAAACAGCGGGAAGTACGCGTTCTGGACGCCCGTCTTTTTGAACTCGCCGTCGAGGTAGTTCTGGATGGATTCCCACAGCGCGTAGCCGCGCGGGCGGGTCACGATGAAGCCGCTCATGCCCTCCGGGCCGTAGTTCGCGAGGCCCGCCTTCTGGACGACCTCGGCGTACCACTCGCCGGTGTTGTACTGCTTCGACTCGGTGATACCGAGTTCCTGCTCGTCGCTCATTGCCCATCGGTAGCCGTAGCGAACCCTTAAACGCCCCGAAGGTGCCGGCGCGTCGCCCCGCCGCGCGGACCGTCTCTCGCCGGCGACGGTCGGCGGTTCCGGCGGACACATAGATACATACCGCCGGCAGTCCTACCAGAACATGGTGGTTGGCGTGCTAACAATGGACACAATTGTGAGCGGCGAGCGGCCGACTCCTCGGGAGGAGACGGTCCGAATCGAACTGTGGGTACCGAGCGGGCGGCGCGCGGAGTTCAAACCGGTCATCGAGCGACTGGACGACGCCGTTGAGCGCGGCCTCGTCTCGGAGTACACGGTCGAAACGTGGGACCGGTTCGTGGACCTCAGCGGGGAGCTGAGCCCGCGCGAGCGCCGCGCCCGCGACCGGCTCGCGTCGTACGCGGAGTGGACGGCGACGCGCGGCGAGCGGCTGACGGGATTAGGCGACCTCGGCGTGCGCGGCGTCGGGCGGATGGGGCCGGAGCGGGTGACGCGGCGAATCCCGCGAGCGGTCATGGCCGAGTACGAAAACGGCGTGCTCGCGCACGTGACCGCGTGCGAGGAGTGCGTCGGCGCGTTCCGGGGACGGCTCCGCGAACTCGACACGGAGGGAGAATCCGAGTCCGAGCGGCCGTCGGAAACCCTCCGAACCGAGTGGTAAGCGGCCCGAACGTCGCTTTTTCGGCGATACCCCCGTCAGCGCCGGCTGTCGAACGGCGAGTCGCCGTCGCGCCACGACCACCCCGGCAGGCGCGTTTGAAAGCCCGCGGCGAGCGCGGCGTCGAGGTCGTCGCGCCCGGCGGGGCCGTCGGTGTGGACGGCCACGTCCGCGAAGTGGAACGTCGCCTGCGCGAGGAGTCGGAGCGGCTCGCCGCCGGCGATGGTCGCCGCGAGTTCGCGGCCGAGCACCTCGTCGACGACGAACCCCGGATAGTCGTCCTGTACGTCTAACTGCTTGAGGATGCGGACGTAGGCCGCGACGTTGACGCCGACCTCGCCGTCGGCGAACACCGCGTCGACCGCCTCGCGGTAGGCCGCGTCGTCGACGTCGCCGACGCGGGTGTCGAACTGCTCGCCGAGCCGCCGTCGCGTCTCGTTGATGAGCGGGACGACCACGTCGGCGCGCTCTCGAACCCAGTCGTGTTCCGCCGAGACGGCCGCCGGTGTGAGGTCCATGGTCGTCGAACGGCCCCGAGACGCTTCGGCTTTGCGAAGGGTTTTATACTGGCGACATGGTACTGTCGAGTAAGCGGGTTTTCCCTGCCTCTTCCCGCAGTCGAGATACAACCGTATTCAGTTCACTATGCTCTCTCCGCAGTCGGCCGAGACTGGCACTCGTACACGTGGACCGGCTCGCGTCGACGTTCCTGAGGTAGGGGTTCCCGAGACCTGCCGGCGCAGGACCGGACGGGTCGCTCGTAACTATGAGCTCCGTAGATAAACAACTCGAGAATCTGAAGGCAGAGATTACGAACGAACTCCCCCGCGACATCTCGGTTTCCGACGTCAAGTACGAGGGTCCCGAACTCGTCGTCTACACGCGCGACCCGAAGAAGTTCGCTCAGAACGGCGACCTCATCCGGAAACTCGCGAGTAAGCTCCGAAAGCGAATCACGGTTCGCCCGGACCCGGACGTGCTGTCGGACCCCCGTGAGGCCGAACCCAAGATTTTGAGCGTCATCCCCGAGGAGGCCGGCGTCACCGACCTCGACTTCCACATCGACACCGGCGAAGTCGTCATCGAGGCCGAGAAACCGGGCATGGTCATCGGCCGTCACGGGTCGACGCTCCGCGAAATCACGCAGAAAGTCGGCTGGACGCCCGAAGTCGTCCGCACCCCGCCCATCGAGTCCTCGACGGTCTCGAACGTCCGCAACTTCCTCAAACAGGAACGCGAGGACCGCCGCCGCATCCTCGAACGGACCGGCCGGCAGATTCACCGCGAACAGCTCTCGGACGACGAGTGGGTCCGCATCACGACCCTCGGTTGTTGCCGCGAGGTCGGCCGCGCCTCGTTTATCGTCTCGACGCCCGAGACCCGCATCCTCGTCGACTGCGGCGACAAGCCCGGCTCCGACGACGTACCGTATCTGCAGGTCCCCGAGGCGCTCGGGTCGGGCGCGAACTCGCTCGACGCGGTCGTTCTCACCCACGCTCACCTCGACCACTCGGCGCTCATCCCGCTTCTGTTCAAGTACGGCTACGACGGCCCCATCTACACGACCGAGCCGACCCGCGACCTCATGGGTCTGCTCACGCTCGACTACCTCGACGTCGCCTCGAAGGAGGGTCGCACTCCGCCGTACGAGTCCGAGATGGTCCGCGAGGCAATCAAGCACACCATCCCGCTAGAGTACGGCGATGTGACCGACATCGCCCCCGACGTGAAGCTCACGTTCCACAACGCGGGTCACATCCTCGGCTCCGCAGTCTCGCACTTCCACATCGGCGACGGCCTCTACAACGTCGCGTTCTCCGGCGACATCCACTACGAGGACACCCGCCTGTTCAACGGCGCGGTCAACGACTTCCCGCGCGTGGAGACGCTCGTCCTCGAATCGACCTACGGCGGCCGTAACGACTACCAGACCGACCAGCAGGACTCCGAAAAGCGCCTCATCGAGGTCATCAACGAGACGTACGACCGCGGCGGCAAGGTCGTCATCCCGGCGTTCGCCGTCGGTCGCTCCCAAGAGATTATGCTCGTCCTCGAAGAGGCGATGCGCTCGGGCAAGATTCCGGAGATGCCCGTCCACCTCGACGGGATGATCTGGGAGGCGACGGCCATCCACACGACGTACCCCGAGTACCTCCGCGACGACCTCCGCGACCGCATCTTCCACGAGGACGAAAACCCGTTCCTCGCCGAGGAGTTCAACCACATCGACGGCGGCGAAGAAGAGCGACAGGACGTCGCCGACGGCGAGCAGGCCATCATCCTCTCGACCTCCGGGATGGTCACCGGCGGTCCCATCATGTCGTGGCTCCGCCACGTCGGCCCCGACCCGAAGTCCCGGCTGGTCTTCGTCGGCTACCAGGCGCAGGGGACCCTCGGCCGCCGCATCCAGAACGGCTGGGACGAGATTCCGGTCAACGGCCGCGACGGCATGGGCCGGTCGGACACGCTGAAGCTCGAGATGGACGTCGAGACGGTCGACGGCTTCTCCGGCCACGCCGACCGGCAGGGCCTCGAAAACTTCGTCAAGACGATGAACCCGCGCCCGGAGAAGGTGCTGTGCGTCCACGGTGACGAGCGGTCCGTGCAGGACCTCTCGTCGGCGCTCTACCACGACTACAACATGCGGACGTTCGCGCCGAAGAACCTCGAGACGTTCCGCTTCAAATAAAGATGGCGGTGGGCCTGTGGGCCGAGCGTCGAACGTGTTTGCTACTCGTGCGGCGCTGTATCCCCTCCCTACTCGCTCGCTCCGCTCGCTCGTTGAGGAAGGGGCCTTAGCGCCTCAATTCAGGTAACGACTCGCGACCACGGTGACCCGCATCGACGCGTCAATCGCCCGCCGCGCGACGGTTTCTCACGGACGGCTTCCGGGCGAAGATTAATCAGTACTCTCGAACGAGTGGTTGCCATGCGTCTCGCACTTATCGCGCACGACGAGAAGAAGCCGGACCTCATCTCGTTCGCCGAAGAGCGAAAAGCCGACCTCGAACGCTTCGAACTCATGGCGACGGGCACGACCGGCCAGCGACTCATCGACGCCACGGGCCTCGATATCGAGCGCAAGCAGTCCGGGCCGCTCGGCGGCGACATGCAGATCGGCGCGGAGATAGCCAGCGAGACCTGCGACGGCGTCATCTTCCTCCGCGACCCGCTGACCGCCCAGCCCCACGAACCGGACATCACCGCCCTGCTCCGCATCTGCGACGTCCACCAGACGCCGCTGGCGACCAACCTCGCCAGCGCGGACGCCGTCCTCGACGAACTCATCAGACAGCTCGACGGCGAGGAGTAACACCGGGACCGGGCTACGACGCGACGCGCGCGTCCATCGCCTCGTTTCGAGATACGGTATCACGCCTGAGAATCGCGGCGTACCCTTAATTACCAGCGCGCCGGAGGCGACGGTATGCACGCCGCGACTCGCGCGTCCCTGACACTCGCCGTGATTCTCACTGTCGCGACCGCCCCGGTCGCCGCCGCGACCGCCGCGACTTCGCCGTGTTTCTCCGGCGAAGGCCACCAGTTCGACATCGGCGGCGAGGGCGCGGGTATCGACCTCGCGGTCTTCCTTTCTGTGTTCGAGAACCTCGGCGGCGAGGGCGGTTTCGGGATGGAAGCCAGCGGCTCCATCGGCAACGACTCCATCGTCCAACTCCGGGCGGGCGTCGCGTTCGACGGCGTCGGCCCCGCCGCGGCGTTCCTTTCGAACCCCTTCTCGCGGTTCAGCGTCGTCTACGACTACTCGATGCGCCTCCCGATGTTCGCCGACTCTGGCATCGAATCGAGCTACGAAGACGACGGCTCGCCGGTGAGCGGACTCGACGCGACGGCCTGTTAGTCAGTCGTCTGCGTTTGGTGACAGAACTGCGATGAAAACTCAAACAGTCACCCTGTGGGAATTCTACAGCAAGCAAGGCAGAGTGTCGGGGCTTGACTCCGAGACAGTCAGGGACTCCGTGTGAATCGATAAATGATCGGAACGAACACCAGTGCGGTATAGATTGCGAACCAGACGTTCGAACTGATGTTGGAAATCAGCGCTAGCTCGCCGACGTTTCCGAGGAGGATGACGATAGCAGTGATACCGATGAGGAGATAATATATCGGTTCTGTGAGCATCCCCAGATTCGTATTCAACCATCGCCTCCTTGGCGATGTCCGTCCTGCACTCGTTCTGAGATAGTCCGCAAAGCTATCTCCCGGGCTCACTTTCCCGCGGTGCTTGTCGAAATCGATTACGTTCGCGTCGTCTAACTTCGGGAGGTGAGCCTGATACAGGGCCGTATAGACCCTCTTTCGCTCCGACGAGGTGAGCTGTCCAATCGCTTTATCGGTCTCGTTGGATGCGATTCGCTCGGCGAGGTCGCCGATAGACACCGGAGAATCAACGTCTTCGAGGATATCGATGACCATTCTACGCCGCGCGTTCTGTAGGATGTGGAAACGGTTGTCCAGTTCCCGTTGTCCTCCGCCGTTTTCAGGGATATATTCGCGAAGCGAACGAAGATACGCGTCAAATAGCTCCCCGCGACGCACGGTTCCGTTCGCTTCATCGAACTCGATTACACCCTTCTCGGACAACTTCTTCAGATGCGTTTGATAGAGGGCGATGTACACTCTTTTGCGCTCATCAGACGTCAGTTGAGACCGCGCTTTATCGTTCTCTTGAGCGGCGATTCGCTCGGCAATCTCTTCGATGGTCAGTGGAGACCCCGACTGAGATACCATCCGTATGGTTGAACGCCGCCTCGAGCTTTTCAGTATGTCAAATACTTCGTCTTTTGAGATTTCACTGGACGTGCGGTAATCGGTATCCGGTTCCCGCTGGTGCGCCTGCCGTCTAATCGCCTGATATTCGATTTCGTTTCCGGCTAGCGCACCGAGTACCCCGCCGATCACCGTTGCATCGAGAGAAGACAACAACCCAAGAGGGATTCCGACGACGATTCCGACTAACATCCCTCGCCCCGTGGTCGTGAGACGGCTCACGGATTCCGTCTCCACTCGGGGTCCTTCTTCGTCATCGGCCGTGTTTTGCTGACCGACCGCCGAATCACTGTTCGATTTCTGTACGTGACTGTCGAGTGGTTGAGAGCCACCGTCTGTGGCTATCTCTTCGGCTTGTTCGTCTCGGTCGTCGTCGTCTCCCTCTTGGAACGTCTCTAAGAATTCGTCATTAATTGAATCCAAGTTGGATATATAATAATTCACGCTCTGGTCGATGTTGTCCTCGATCTCTTTTTGAACCTCGTTCAGATGAGAGATGATGTACAAAATCGAGAACACGATGACGACTAAGAGACCGAATTGAAGCGATATCAGATAGCCGATATACGTTGGAGAGTTCAGCAGTTCCGCAATTCTACTCGGTGCCCACTGAACGTAGCCAATTATGAATGCCCCGACTGCGACGGATTTAGTTCCAAGACCGATCAGTCGGTCTGTCGACTCCATGCCGAATAATTCTATCCGTCTTACATATCGTTTTCTCTGTCATACCTCCTCTCGTAGCTGTTCGACCTGCATCGATATCTCTCGGCAATCGACGCTATGTCTCTTGACCTGAGTTGTCGGTTACTCCGACCATATCGCACACGTCGGCCATCGGGCACGCTTCTGGTCCATCAAGACAAGCAGGCTTGCGGGCCTTGCAGAACTCGCGGCCGAACTGAATCATCGCGGTGTGGCCGAAGCCACATTTCTCGTCGGGGATATCGCGTTCGAGCGCCGCGCGGACCCCTTCGTGGTCGGCGTCGGCGGGCGCGAGTCCGATTCGCCGAGCGATGCGGTGGACGTGGGTGTCGACGGGGAATACGCCGCCGCGGCCACCCGCGAAGAGGAGGACGCAGTCGGCGGTCTTCGGGCCGACGCCCTTCATCTCCAAGAGGCGGTCGCGGACCGTCGCGGGGTCGTCCTCGCGGACGTAGCGGTCGAAGTCGGCCTCGCTTCCGAAGTCGACCAGCACCTCCTCTGCGACACCCTGGATGAGCTTCGATTTCTGGTTGTAGAGCCCGCCGGAGCGGATGGCGTCGACGATGCCCTCGCGGTCGGCCGCCGCCAGCGACTCGGCAAGGTCGCCGCCGCCGTACTGCGCCGTGAGTTCGTCGTGGGCCGGCTGGCTCGCCTTGTCGCTCGTGTTCTGGCTCAGAATGGTTCGGACGAGACACTCGAAGCCGCCCTGTCCGCCGTAGGCCTTCCGCCAGTAGCGCTCGCCGAGCCGGTCGACGACGACCTCGGCGCGCGTCGCAGTCTCGGGGTCAGTGGGGTCGAACGCCGTGTCTCGGCCGCCGCCGCTCGCGCCGCCGCTGATGTTCTCGGAGGGTTCTTCGGGCATGGCCGGAGGTTACGACCGCGCGGTGAAAAGCCCACGCCGTCGGTCGGCTCGCGTCGGCCCGTCGCGGTCGCGGGGTTACTCGACTTCGAGAGTGACGGTCAGTTCCGCGCCGTCGGCGAGCGCCGAGACGAGGTCGCGGTCGAAGCCGGCCGCGGCGTGGGCCGCGCCGACCGCGCCCGTCCGGTCGTCCACGTAGTCGCTCGTGCGGAAGACGATACTGCGGTCGCCCTCGAACGTGAGGTCCGGGTGCCCGCGGGCGCGGACGGTCTGCTCGTAGGCGTCGTCGCTCGCGGCCACGCGGACGTGCACGTCGATAGTCGCCTCGGGGGACTGGCAGGCCTCGACGAACGCCGGGTCGAAGTCGGCGGGCGTGCGGTCGGCCTCGACGCCGATAATGCAGTCTCCCGCGGGGGTGAGCCAGTCGTCTGTCGTCACCTCGAAGGTGCTCGCGTGTTCGGCGCGCACGTGTTCGTGGCCGCGTGCGCGAATGACCTCTCTCATGGCGTGGCATCCGACCCGACTGGGTTTAGCCCCCACGATTCACACCCCATTTATATATCTCTATGCTAATGACTAACATGGTGAATACGGTCGATACGAGCGGTGTGGTAACTGTTTTCACCCGAATTTCCACCGAAGTATTTATTAACTGGTCGCCTGTACGTGTATGTACCTGAGCGCCTCCGGCGTTCCGGCGGCATCGCACGCAGAATGATCGGGAATTCTTATCCACGGCCGGTCGCACTCTCACGAGCAGCCGCCACGCACGGAGTGGTGATGGTATCGAGGATTGATTACGCATGGTAACGAAGCAGGAAGTACTTAGCGAGTTCGACGTGCAGGAACTCGACGAGGCACGAAACATCGATCTCCCAGACGAAAAGCTCGAGAGCGGCTCGAAAGGCGAACTCATCAAACTCGCCGGTCAACTCCGTGACCGCCGCAATGAACTGAACCAGATGGCTTCTGAGCGCGCGTCCAAGCGCGACGACCTCAACGCGAAGACTCGCGAGAAGGTCGACGAAGCCCAGAAGCACCGCGAGAAGCGCGACGAGATGAACTCGCAGGTGCAGGAACACAAGCAGAGCCGCAACGAGCTCAACGCGAAGGCCAACGAGCTGTTCGACGAGGTCGACGAGATGAAAAGCGACCTCGAGCTCGACGACGGCAAGGACATCGACGAGCTCAAAGAGGAGATCGAGCAACTCGAGTTCCGCCAGCAGACCGAAGTCCTCTCGACCGAAGACGAGCGCGAGCTCATCGAGAAGATCGAGAACAAGCGCGAAGACCTTCGCCAGAAAAAGGACAAGGTCGAAGAGAGCGGTGACCTCGAAGAGCTCATCGAAGAGGCAGAAGAGGTCCGCTCCGAGGCGTCCCAGCACCACCAGAAGGTGACCGAGCTGGCCGACGACGCCCAGGAACACCACAACCAGATGATCGAGGCCTACCGCGAGGCCGACGACATCCGCGACAAGGCCGACGAGATGCACGAGCTCTTCGTCGAAGCCCAGGAAGCGGCCGACCGTCACCACGAGGACTTCGTCCGCGTCCAGAAGCGCCTCCGCGAGCTGGACAAGAAGGAAGAGCGCCAGCGCAAGGACTCCCGCGCCGAGGAGCGCGAGGCCGCCAAGGCCGAGGCCGAGGAAATCTACCAGAAGTTCAAGGAAGGCGAGACCCTCGAGACCGAGGACCTGATGAAGCTCCAGAAGTCCGGTCTGCTCTAAACTCCGGTCACTTTCTCTCTCTTCGTCGCGCTTGCGACGTGTCATTTTTATCCCGTTCGAAGCCCGAGCGACAGCCATGAGTGATTCACCGTGACCGACAGCTTCACGCGCGTCTCCCGGCTGGCTATCGTGGTCGTCCTCGCCGTCGTCGCGGCGGCGGTCGGCTGGGTCCTGTTCTACAGCGTCCCCGACACGCTCGCCGACCTCGCGGGGCTCTTCTTGGTCATCGGAACGGTCGTCGCCGCGCTCCGCGTCGGCGGCAGGCTCGCCGCCTCGGCGTTCCCCGACTACGACGTGGCCGAGGTCGCCGTCGAAGGGCCGATTTCCCGCGACGGCGGCGGTGGCCCGGTTCCGGGTCGCGGCGGCGGCACGCCCGCCGACGACATCGTCGACCAGATAGACGCCGCGGCCGCCGACGAGAGCGTCGACGCGCTCCTCGTCAAACTGAACACCCCCGGCGGCGAGGTACTACCGAGCGACGACATCCGCCGGGCCGCCGCCGACTTCGACGGGCCGACGGTCGCCTATGCCACCGACACCTGCGCCTCGGGCGGCTACTGGATCGCAAGCGGCTGTGACGAACTGTGGTCCCACGACGTGAGCGTCGTCGGCTCTATCGGCGTCATCGGCTCGTCGGTCAACGCCTCGGAGTTGGCCGACAAACTCGGACTCTCTTACGAGCGGTTCGCCGCGGGGAAGTACAAGGACGCCGGGATGGCCCTCAAGGAGCCGACCGAAGACGAACGCGAGTACCTGCAGGGACTCATCGACGACTACTACGACGACTTCGTCGAGCGCGTGGCGGAGGGTCGCGATATGGACCCGGAGGTCGTCCGCGACACGGAAGCCCGCGTCTACCTCGGCGAGGAGGCCCACGAACTCGGGCTGGTCGACTCGCTGGGTACCCGCGACGACGTGGAAGACCGACTCGCCGAACGCCTCGACCGCGACGAGGTCACAGTCGAGGAGTTCACCCCCGAGGTCGGCCTCACGGACCGCCTCCGGGGCGGCGTCGAGGGGGCGGCGTACGCCTTCGGTGCGGGCCTCGCCTCGTCGGTCGAAGCGGACGACGGCTTCTCGTTTCGGTTCTGACGACTGGGAGGCTTTTTAGCCCGCGCCCGCGTTCGTCTGCCACGTGACAACGCTCGTCCTCTGTGTCGACCGGGCGAACGATATCGGCCGGAAGACCGGGCTCTCGACGCCCGTCGTCGGCTGGGAAGCGGTCAGGTCGCTCGTGACGGACGTGGGGCTCGCGGACCCCGAGGATTCGAGCGTCAACTGTCTTCTCGCGGCGTTGCGGACGACGCGCGAACTCAGAGACGAGCGCGAGGACGCCGAAATCGCGGTCGTCTCGGGGACGAGCGACGGCGCTGTCGGGGCCGACCGCGCCGTCGCGCGACAGCTCGACGACCTCGTCGAGCGGTACGACGTCGAGTCCGCGGTCGTCGTCATCGACAGCGCGGAAGACGAGCGGCTCGTCCCCGTCGTCGAGAGCAGGCTCCGGGTCGACGCGGTCGACCGCGTGGTCGTCCGGCAGGCCCACGACATCGAGTCGACGTACTACCTGCTCAAGCAGTTCCTCGGCGACGAGGAGCTTCGCTCGACGATACTCGTCCCGCTCGGCGTCGGGCTACTGCTCGTCCCGTTGCTTCTCGTCCAGTTCACCCCCGCGGTCGCGCTGGCCGGCCTCGCCGCTCTGATGGGCGCGGTGCTCCTCTACAAGGGGCTGGCCATCGACGAGTTCCTCTCGGACGCCCCGGACCAGGTTCGCGACGCCCTCTACTCCGGACAGGTGTCGGTCGTCACCTACGCGGTCGCCGCGGGGCTGGCCATCGTCGGGTTGTTCCTCGGCGCACTCGCCATTCGGTCGCCCGGCGTCGGTGGGACCGAGGAGGTGCTCGTCCCGTCGCTTCTGTTCGTCTACCACAGCGTCCCGTGGCTGGCGCTCGCCGCGCTGACCGCGAGCGCGGGTCGCCTCTTGGACGAACTCATCAGGAGCGAGCGCGTCTCGACGTCGTACATGAACCTCCCGTTCGGCGTCGTCGCCATCGGGCTGGTCGTCCGCGGCTTCGCCGGCTTCCTCCTCGAACGGCAGGGGGAGTTGGCGCACCTCGAACTGCTCGGACGACTCGCGCTCACGCCGGTCCAGCGGCTGGTGATTTTCATCGTCGCTGGCATCGTCGTGAGCGTCGTGGGCGTCCGCATCTCGGCGAGCGTCTCGGACGAGACGCTGGACGACGTGGTCGACACGCCGCGAGAAAACGAGAGCTGAGGCCTTCCGTTCCGCTTTTTTGTTCGTATCGCTAGTCCGACGCGCGGTACTCGCCGTGTTTGACGCCGATGGCGAGACAGACGGCCCCGAAGACGAGCATCGCGGGGGTCACCATCATCAGGACCGTACTGGTGGCCATCGCGCCCATGCCGACGAGCGCCGCGGTTCCGACGACGACGAGCGCGACGAGCAACGCGACTGTCTTGGGGAGGTCGAACTCCATGAAAATCTGTCGGGACTCGTTCGACAAATCCGTTGCGGCTCTGAACTGCGAATCGAGCGTCGAACCGGAAAACGTGAGTTCGGCCGCTTACCAGGGCGCGAAGTCGGGGTCGACGCGGCGGTCTTCGGTCTCGATAGCGTCGATGGCGGCCACGTCCTCGTCGTCGAGTTCGAGCGCGAGCGACTCCCAGTTGTCGCGGACGTGGCCCTCGCTCGTCGCCTTCGGAATCGCGGTGACGCCCTTCTCGCGGAGCCACGCCAGCGACACCTGCGCCTCGCTCGCGTCGTGTTTCTCGGCGATATCGGACAGCACGTCGACGTCGAACACCGCCCCGCGGGCCAGCGGGGAGTACGCGACGATTTCGATGTCCTCCTCGGCGCAGACCTCGCGGAGACTCTCCTGTTGGAGAAGCGGGTGCATCTCGATTTGGTTGGCGAAGACGCCGGAGTCGGACAGTTCGACGGCCTCGCGGACCTGTTCGGGTTCGAAGTTGGAGATGCCGACGCGCTCGGTCAGTCCCCGGTCGACGAGTTCGTCGAAGGCCGCGAGGGTCTCTTCGGCGTCGTACTCGCGGGACGGCCAGTGGACGTACAGGAGGTCGACGTAGTCGACGCCGAGCTTTTCGAGGCTCGCTTCGGTGCTCTCGATGACGTCGTCGGGGGACAGTTCGTCGATCCACACCTTCGTCGCGAGGAACACCTCGTCGCGGTCGACGTCGGCGGCGGCGATGCCCTCGCCGACCTCCGCCTCATTTCCGTACGCTTGGGCGGTGTCGATGTGGCGGTAGCCCATCTCAAGCGCCGTCTGGACCGCGTTGCGACACTCGTCGGCGTTCGTGTTCTGCCACGTTCCGAGCCCGAGCATCGGCATCCCGTTCGCTCGCGGTGTGTCGTCTACTGAGGTAGGGTTCTCCGTCATGGGTGAGTGGTGGGCCGCGAGTTGAAAAGGCGTTCCGAAAGGGCGGACGAATTTCCGGCTTTCACGGCCTGAGAGTGTGTCACACGGGGGCTCGGATGTTCGTCACTCGACGTCAACCGACGCTCGGCGGCGGATAGTTTATGTGTCATGTGATAGCATATATGTACGGTGGTCAAGAATGTCGTCCGCATCAGAGCCGTTGACAGAAGAGAACACGAACGCGTTCGCACACCGCATCGCGGGTGACTCGCTCGTCTACGAGTGTCCGAACTGCGAGTTCGGCGAGGTGTTGGTGACGGAGCTCATCGAGTCAGACGACGCGCGGTGTCTCGATTGTGGGACGCGCTACCGGCTCAACATCGAGACGGTGGAGTAACGGGCGGGTCGGCGGGAGACCCAGCGGCGGTTCGGTCACCTCGGTCACCCGGACCCGCTTGGTCCCGCTCGGACCGACTCGGTCGGTCGCTCGGCGCTTTTTCGCGGCGGCGAGACTGTCATACTCTCTGCGCGCCTCTAGGTCGCATGCCTCAACCACGCACAGCCCTCGCACTCGCGATCGTCGTCACCCTCGCCGGTTGCCTCGGCGGGGTCGGCGGTTCGACCACGTTCGCGGCCCAGCCCGCGACGATTCCCGCGTCGGCCTACGAGGCTCACGGCTACGTCCACGGCAACAGCACCGCCGTCCCGCTTTCGTACGACGTGGGCGTCGGCCCCGCCGCTCGCTCCGTCGGCGCGGAGGTCTGGGTGTCCGGGTACTCGAAGACGACCGACGACGACGACATCACGGCGCTCGTGGTCGTCTCGTCGCCGAACGCCGAGGTCGCCGGCCAGTCGGTCAACCCGCTTTCGAACCTCGGCAACCGCGAACTCGTCGCGGCCGGTCTCGACTTGCTGGCCGACGCGCAGGCGCTCGGAAACGTCCCCGAGGTCAACGGCGTCCGCGAGGTCAGCGCGCGGACCGTCACGATGCTCGGGTCGGAGACGGAACTCGTCACCTACGCGGGGACGGTCGAGGTCGAAGCCGGCGAGACCGCCGTCGACGGAGAGACAGTCGCCTATGAGGGCGGGACGGCCGAGGTGCGACTCCACCTCGCGACGGTCGAACACGACGGCGACGTGGTGGTCGTCCTCGCGGTCCACGGGGCCGACGTGGACGAGACCGAGGCGGTCGCGGCGCTCGCGAGCGCTGTCGAGCATCCGGGGACAGTCGAAAGAACGGTCGAAGGTCGGTGAGCGGTCGGAGCGGCGTCTTCGGCGAGGTCGGCGTTAGTAGAACTCGCGGACGAGGTCCATCGCGTCGTCGGGCGCGCCCGACGGGATGTCCGACATGTCCTGGTCGACGCCGAACTTCTCCTCGTAGGAGACGGAGCTTTCGTCCTTGTAGATGATGCCCTCGTACTCCTTCGACGAGTCGAGAATCTTCTCTTTGGCCGCGTCGTAGTCGGTCGGGTCGTGGTCGGTGTCCGCGAGGTCGACGAGGTTGTCGCGGAAGTAGTCGTAGGTGTCGACGTCGTTGAACGTGACACAGGGACTGAACACGTTCACGAAGCCGAAGCCGTCGTGTTCGATGGCCTCCTGGACGATTTCCGCGTGGCGCTTGTGGTCCGTCGCGAACGACTGCGCGATGAACGTGCCGCCGGCGGCCAGCGCCAGCGCGAGCGGGTTGACCGGGGGCTGTTTCGGCCCTTCGGGGGTCGTCGAGGTCTCGAAGTCCTCGCGCGAGGTCGGCGAGGCCTGCCCCTTCGTGAGGCCGTAGATGCGGTTGTCCATGACGGTGTAGGCCATGTCCACGTTGCGGCGGACGGCGTGGATGAAGTGGCCCGCGCCGATGGAGTAGCCGTCACCGTCGCCGCCGGCGGCGACGACGGTCAGGTCGGGGTTCGCCAACTTGACGCCGGCGGCGACCGGGAGCGAGCGCCCGTGGACGCCGTGGATGGCGTACGAGTGCATGTACGTCCCGATTTTCCCGGAACAGCCGATACCGGCGACCATGAACGTGTTGTCGGGGTCGGTGCCGGAGTTGGCGAGGGCTTTCATGATGCCGTTCATCGTCCCGAAGTCCCCACAGCCGGGACACCAGGTCGGTTGTTTGTCTGACTTGAAGTCGGTGAAGCGGACGTTTGAGCTCATGCTGAGACCTCCTCTGTGTCGAGGGTGGCTTTGATTTCGTCTGCGAGTTCGTCCGCCTTGAAGCGGACGCCGTCGTATTTGTTAACGCGCTTGACACGGGTCAATGTGTCGTGCTCGACGACGTTGGCGAACTGCCCCGTCGCGTTACACTCGACGACGATGACCTCGTCTGCCGCCTCGATTTCCTCGGTGAGGTCCGGTCGCGGGAACATGTACGGGACCGACAGGAACCGCACGTCGATGCCGTCTTCTTCGAGGAGGTCCAGCGCCTCGACGAGCGCGCCCTCGTTGGAGCCCCACGAGAGGATGAGCGTGTCGGAGTCGGCGTCGCCGAACTCGCGCGGCGAGAAGTCCTCGGTCTCCGTTGCGGTCTCGACCTTCCGGTCGCGCTTGTCGACCTGGTCGACGCGCATCGACCGGTCTTCGGTCCGCCGACCGAGCTCGTCGTGTTCGAGGCCCGTCGACATGTGCGCGCCCTGTTCCGTGCCGGGGAACGCGCGCGGGCTGACGCCGTCGTCGGTGAGCGCGTGCGGCTGGAAGCGACCTTCCTCGTCGAGCCACTCGTCGATGGAGTCGTCGTCGACGACCTTACCGCGGTCGATTTCGACCTCGTCCATGTCGAACGTCTCGGGAGAGAACGTCTGTTCCGTGACCGCCATCGCGAGGTCGGCGGCGACGTACACCGGAACCTGATACTTCTCGGCGAAGTTGAACGCCTCGATGGTCTTCCAGAAGCACTCGTCGATGCTCGTCGGCGCGACGACGAAGCGCGGAATCTCGCCGTGGCCGCCGTAGAGCATCATGTTGAGGTCGCCCTGTTCCTGCTTGGTCGGCATCCCCGTCGAGGGACCCGAGCGCATCACGTCGACGATGACGAGCGGCGTCTCGGAGGTGGCGACGAGACCGAACGTCTCGGTCATCAGGTCGATACCCGGACCGGACGTGGCGGTCATCGACCGCGCGCCGGCGCGTGCCGCACCGAGTGCGAGGTTGATGGCCGCGAGCTCGTCTTCCGCCTGCACGACGTGCCCGCCGTAGCGTTCGATGCGGCCGGTGAGATACTCCATCACGTCCGTCGCTGGCGTGATGGGGTAGCCGGCGTAGAAGCGACAGCCGGCGGCGATGGCGCCCATGCCGATGGCCTGGTCGCCGTTGATGAGCACGTAGTCCTCGTCGGTCGTCTCGAGGTCGTAGTCGAACTCGTGGTCGTACTCGTCGTGGACGTATTCGAGGCCCGCGCGAGCCGCCTTCTTGTTGTTCTCGACGATGGCCTCGCCCTTCCCCCCGAAGCGCTTCTGGAGCGCGCTGTCGAGGTTCTCGATGGGGAAGTCCGCGACGGCGCACGCCGCGCCGAGCGCGACGACGTTGCGCATGATTGCGCCGCCCGCCTCCTCGGCGAGCGCCTTGAGGGGGACGTCCAGCCCGACCATTCCCTCGGGGATTTCGACGTCCGCCATGGTGGAGCGGTCGCCGTCGTAGATGATGACGGAGCCCTCGTGTAGTTCGTCGAGGTTCTCGTCGATTGTTCGTTGTGTGAGCGCGATGAGCACGTCGAGTCTGTCGACGACGCTCTGCACGGGGTCGATGGCAGTCCGAACCTTGTACGCGGTGTATCCGCCCCGGATTCGCGAAGCGAAGTCCTTAGAGGTGAACACGTGGCGTCCAGCCCGGGAGAGTGCCTGAGCGAAAATCTTCCCCGTGGAGTCGATGCCATCGCCAGCCTCGCCGCCGATGGCCCAGTTGAAGTCCGCAGGCATGCTGGGTAAAATCTACCCATAGCCGGGTCAAAAGCCTTCTGAAAATTGGTGTTAAACGTCGGTGCTGATAATCGATAGGAATCTCACGAACAAGGTTATATATCGATATTGAGACGTATTTGTCTATCCAAACGGTGTGTAGATGGTATTTTATTGAACGAATGTCAAATCATGGTGTGTTTCGACCTCTCGTGACAATTATTTCCGGCTTACACTGTGCGGGCGGCTCGCACGGTTCGCACCGGTCTCCGGTGCGCGCGTCCGGGAAGGCAAGGCCCTTGTGAGACTGCCACCAACCCGGTCGCATGGACGCAATCGTCACCGTCGCCGCGGTCAGCGACGTCGGCCCCGGCACGGTCGCCATCGAGTTCGAGACGCCCGACGGCTTCGAGGCCGAACCGGGCCAGTTCGTCAAGCTCTCCGCCGAGGTCGACGGCGAGTCGTACGCGCGGTTCTACACGCTGTCGTCGCCCGGCGTCGGCGACACCTTCGAAGTGACCGTCGGCATCGACCCCGAGGAGGCCGGGCCGTTCAGCCGGCACCTCGACTCGCTCGCGGCCGGCGACGATGTCGAGATTTCCGGGCCGTTCGGTCGGAGCTACTACGACGGCGAGTCGCGCGTGGTCGTCCTCGCGGGCGGGCCCGGCGTCGGCCCCGCGGTCGGCATCGCCGAGGCCGCGGTCGCCGACGGCAACGAGGCCGCCGTGGTCTACCTCGACGACGCGCCCGCGCACGAGGAACGGCTCTCCGCGCTCCGCGACGACGGCGCGAGCGTCGTCGTCACCGGCGACGAGTCCGACCTTGCCGACGCCGTCGTCGATGCGCTCACCGGCGACGAGGGCGAACAGGTCTTCGTCTACGGCTTCGCCGACTTCGTCGAGAACGCGACCGACGCCGTCGAGGCCGCCGGCGGCGACGCCGACGCGGCGAAAGTCGAGAACTTCGGATAACCGGTTCACGCGCGCCGCCCGCGACACTATTCTACGGGTCGCCACGCCGTCAGCACCGCGACCGCGAGCGCGACGACGACCCAGCCGACGAGTCCCGCCAGCGCCGCGACCGGCGACCCCGCCCCGCCGGTCTCGACGGCGACGCCGAGGACGAGCGACCGGAACGCCCCGTTCGGGCTCACCGCGAGCGCGAGCGGCACCGCGTCGACTCCGAAGGTCCCCGAGGCCAGTCCGGCGATGGCGGCGGCGTCGACGCCGACGACGAAGGCGACGAGCAGGCCGACGGCGAGCGCAATCGCCTGCCTCGCGGTCCGCGCGGCGGCCGAAACGGCGAGCGCGACGGCCGCGACCGCGAGCGCGAACAGGACCGCGAGGACGGAAAAGCGGAGGAACGCGACCGGCGAGTCGGCGGCCTCGTTCAGTGCGAGGAACGTCGGATCCGGCGGCGAGAGCATTGGAACGGTCGCCCCCGCGGCGAGGAGCGACCCGAAGACGACGAGGGCGACCGCGAGCCCCCGGCCGAGGTAGACGCCGCCGACGTAGGCCGGTCGAGACACGTCGAACGTGCGGAGCACGTCGAGTTCGCCCGACTCGCGGTCCGAGAGCACCGCGCGGTAACAGAGCGCGACGGCGAGAAGCGGGACGAGCGCCTCCACGAACGGGAGCAAGTCGAGCACCAGCGGGACGTACCCGCCGCGCGCGCCCGACCCCGCGGCCGCGACCGCGACGACGGTCAGCCCGAAGACGACCGAGAGCGCGACGACCGCCGGCGTTCTGACGACCGTCCGAAGCTCGCGCGCCGCGATGGCGAACAGGTCGCCGACGCCGTCGAGGTCGCCGCCGCTCATCTGCCCGTCACCTCCTCGGTCGCCACGAGGTCGCCGAAGGCGGTCTGGAGGTCCGCCGCGCCGACCGACTCGACCACCGCCCGCGGGTCGCCGTCGGCGACGAACCGCCCGCCGTCGAGGACGACCACGCGGTCGGCGGTCCGCTCGACGGGACCGAGGTTGTGCGACGAGAGGACGACCGCGATGCCCGCGTCGGCGAGGTCGGAGACGATGTCGAACAGCCGCTCGACCATGCCGGGGTCGAGACCGCTGGCCGGCTCGTCGAGGACGACCACGGCCGGGTCGCCGACGAGCGCTCGCCCGAGACCGAGCAGGCGCGTCATCCCGCCGGAGAGCGCACCGACCCGGCGGCCCGCGGCGTCCGCGAGGCCGACGCGTTCCAACACCCCGGCCACGTCCACGTCTTCGTCCACGAACTGCGCGTAGAACTCGAGCGTGTCGGCCGCGGAGAAGCCGGCGCGGAAGCCGGGTTGCTGGGGGAGATAGCCCACGCGGGCGCGCCCGCCGCCGGTATCTGTCGAGCCCACCGTGACGGTTCCCTCGTCGGGCGCGCGGACTCGCGCGAGAAACCGCAGGAGCGTGGACTTCCCCGAGCCGTTGGGGCCGACGAGCGCGACGATTTCGCCGGGGGCGACCGACAGCGAGACGCCGTCGAGGACGCCCACGTCGCCGAAGGCGTGTCTGAGGTCGGTCGCGGCGACGGCCGGCCGGCCGCCCTCGGCGTCAGGCTCAGCGTCGACATCGGCGTTCTCGCCCGTCGATTCGTCGGGGACGGTCTCGGCGGTCGTCGCGGGTTCGGGGTTCGGCATCGTGGTGGATTCGTCAGTCATCGGTCTCCTCCGTCGCGTTCAGGCTGGCGAGCGTCTCCGGTCGAACTGGCTCGGTCCGGGGCGCGGCGTCGACCACGCCCGACCCGCGGAGGCCGGACACCGCGTCGCGGGCGCGGCGGAGCGCGCGCATCGCGGGCGACTCCGAGAGCGCGAGCGCGCCGGGCTCGCGGCCGAGTTCGGCGTCGACCGCCCCGGAGGGCTGATACGCCCGGTCGTAGACCCCGTCGCCGTCGGCGTCTTCGAGCGGGAGGTCGCCCCAGTAGTTGCCCGCGCCGCCGGCGGTCCACGTCCGCATCGGGCCGAGCGACGACTCGACGCGCACGTCGTTGCCGACGACGTCGTTTCGGACGACGACGTTCGTCGGGAACGTCGAACTCCCGCGGACGCCGACGCCGTTGCCGGCGACGACGTTTCCGACGTACACCTGCCGGTCGCCGCTCACGTCCATGCCGTAGTCGTTGCCGGCGAAGACGTTGTCCGCGACGTAGGTGTCGCTCCCGGCGGGCATGAACCCGAAATCCGACTCGCGTACGTCGTTTCCGACCACGAGATTGCCGACGGGTCGGGTCATGAGGACGACCCCGATGCGGTCCCCGCGGACGACGTTGTCGGCGACGAGCGCGTCGGAGGTGTACATCTGGTGGACGCCGTAGCGACCGTCTTCCATGCGGTTGTCGCGGACGACGCTCCCGTCGGCGCGGTGGGTGTAGACGCCGTCGCGGCCGCCGAGGAACGTCGAGTCCCGTACGACCGCCCGCTCGCCGATGAGGACGACGCCCATGAAGCCGTCGGCGGGCTCGTCGGCCCCGCGGACGGTCACGCCGTCGACGACGCTGTCGGTGCTCTCGCGGGCGATGATTCCGCTCGCGGGCGTGTCGATTTCCACGCCGCGGACCGCCGACCCGTTCGCGCCGTCGAGGACGATACCGGCGTCGCCGCGGCCGTAGGCGAGTTCGACGCGGGTGTCCCAGTCGACGGACTCGTTTTGGGCGCGGACCCGTCGCGTCCCCACCTCGCCGACGCCGGAGATGGAGAGATCACCGACCGCGCTCCGGTCGGCGCGGAGATGGACGACGCTCCCGTTCCCGTCGCCGACGAGTCGCGTGTCGCTTCCGGCACCGCGGAGCGTCACCGAGCGGTTCAGTTCGACCGCGTCGACCGAGTAGGTGCCCGCGGGGACGTAGACGGTCGTGTTCGCGGGGGCCGATTCGACGGCGGCTTCGACGGTCGGCGCGTCGTCGCCGACGACGGTCGAGACGGGTCTGTCGAACAGTGCGTCACTCGCGGCGGTAGTCCGGTTCGCCCACTCGTGGTGGGCGGCGACCGACGACTCGAAGGCGGCGAGCCGGGACGAAAGCGGGTCGCCGGCGCGGTCGCGGAGCGTCGCCCAATCGACGACTTCGCCGCCGTGGGCGTCCGCGAACGAGCGCGCCGCGTCGGCGTCGGAAAACGGAATCGCAATCGGGCCAGAGGGGACCCGCGCGCCGGAGTCGACGACGAACGACGCCGCGGACGCCCTCGTCCAGCCGGGGGTGCGGTTGTGTTCGGTTCGGAGGTAGCCGTCGGCGTCGAGGTCGGGCGAGACGGTCGCGTAGTCGGTGACGAAGACCGCGAGGGGGTCGCCGAACTGGCGCGCGCTCTCGGGCGTGGACACGTCGGCGGCGGCCGTGCGAACGTCGTAGTAGCCGATGATGTAGCGGTACCGCGAGAAGTGGGCCTGCGCGAGCGGGACCTCGAACCCGTCGACTTCGGCCGTGCGAACGTCGACCGACGTGCCGCCGGTTTTGACCGTGTCGTCGAAGGCGACCGGCGAGACGGACCCGGAGACGGGGACGACAAAGGAGACGCTGGCGAAGACGAACATGAGCGCCGTCGCGGCGGCGACCCAGCGGGTCGTCTCGGGCGTGAGAAGCGCCATCGGTCAGCGCTCGGCTCCGACGGATTCGGGGCCTGCGGCGGGATGAGCCGCCGCTTCGAGGCGCGCCGTGGCTGTCGCGCGGTCGTGCATGGCGAGGGCTAGGCGGTCCGGGGATGATATGTACGATGGTCTGTGCGTCGAACTCTCGCGGCCCGTGACGAGCCGGCCGGGGGACGGATTCCGACCCAAATCCTTAATCATCATCCATACGGATTGGGGAGCATGTACGACGAGGATGATTTGGCGTCTATCCGCGAGGCGCGCGACGAGTGGGAGTCGGAGACCCGCGACCCGTTCGTGGAGAAGGGCGGCGAGCGCAAAGACCGGTTCGCCACCGTCTCCAACCACGGGGTAGAGGACCTCTACACCCCCGCCGACGTGGCCGACCTCGACTACGAGTCGGACCTCGGCTTCCCCGGTAAACCCCCGTACACGCGCGGGGTGTACCCCACGATGTACCGCGGGCGGACGTGGACGATGCGGCAGTTCGCCGGCTTCGGCACGGCCACGGAGACCAACGAGCGCTTCCACTACCTCATCGAGAACGGCCAGACCGGCCTCTCGACGGCGTTCGACATGCCCTCGCTCATGGGCAAGGACTCCGACGACCCGCTTTCGGACGGCGAGGTCGGAAAGGAGGGCGTCGCGGTCGACACCCTCCGCGACATGGAGGTGCTGTTCGACGGCATCGACATCGGCGAGGTGACGACCTCCTTCACCATCAACCCCTCCGCGCCGGTCGTCTTCGCCATGTACGTCGCGCTCGCGGACAACCGCGGCGTCCCCCGCGAGCGCATCGGCGGTACCTTCCAGAACGATATGCTCAAGGAGTTCATCGCGCAGAAGGAGTGGGTCATCCCGCCGGAGTCGTCGCTCAAACTCGTCACCGACACCGTCGAGTTCGCCGCCGAGGAGACCCCGCGCATCCGCCCCATCTCGGTGTCGGGCTACCACATCCGGGAGGCCGGGTCGACGGCGGTACAGGAACTCGCCTTCACCCTCGCCGACGGCTTCGCTTACGTCGAAGACGCCGTGGACCGCGGCCTCGACGTGGACGAGTTCGCCCCCCAGCTGTCGTTTTTCTTCAACTCTCACAACTCCATCTTCGAGGAGGTGGCGAAGTTCCGCGCCGCCCGCCGCATCTACCACGACGTGATGTCGGAGTGGTACGACGCCGAGGACGAGCGCTCGACGCAGTTGAAGTTCCACACCCAGACGGCGGGGCAGTCGCTGACGGCCCAACAGCCGCTCAACAACATCGTCCGCGTCACGATTCAGGCGCTCGCGGGCGTCCTCGGCGGCACGCAGTCGCTCCACACCAACAGCTTCGACGAGGCGCTGGCGCTCCCCTCGGAGGAGGCTGTCACCGTCGCACTCCGCACCCAGCAGATAATCGCCGAGGAGTCCGGCGCGGCCGACGTCATCGACCCCCTCGGTGGGAGCTACTTCGTGGAGACGCTGACCGACGAAATCGAGGCCGAGGCGATGGCCTACATCGAGGAGATTCGGGAGATGGGCGACGGCTCCGTCCGCGACGGCGTCCTCGCCGGTATCGACGAGGGCTACTACCACCGCGAGATAAGCGAGGCGTCCTACGAGTACCAGTCGCGGGTCGAAGACGGCGAAGAGGTCGTCGTCGGCGTCAACAAGTACGACACCGAGGGGGACACCCGCCCCGACCTGCTCCACGTCGAAGACGAGGTACAGGACCGACAGCTCGCGCGCCTCGAATCCGTCAAGGACGACCGCGACGACGCGGCGGTCGAAGCCGCGCTCTCAGACCTCCGCGAGACTGTCCGCGACGGCGACAACGTCATGCCGGTGCTCGTCGACGCCGTCAAGGAGTACGTCACGATGGGCGAAATCATGGACGTGTTCGCCGAGGAGTACGGCACCTACCGCGAGACCATCGGCGTGATGTGAGGGCTCCGACGCGGTACCGCCACCCCCGACCGGAATGACACGACTTTGGTTGATGGAAACGCGTGTCGACGGGGATTCGTAACCGACCGACAGCCCGGCGACCGCCCGCTGACAACGCCGCCGTCCGGACTGCGTGACTACATAGATTTATCATGGAGGATTAGTGTAGGTAACACGTACTATGGCAGACGGAGACACCGAACTGGAGGCACGGCTGGTCGAGCAAGAGGAGTTCGAACCCTCCGAGGAGTTCGTCGCGCAAGCGAACGTCTCCGACCCGGCCGTCTACGACGAGTTCGAGGAGAACTGGCCGGAGTGTTGGGAGCGGGCGGCCGAGATGCTCGACTGGGACGAAGCGTACGACGAGGTGCTGGACGACTCGAACCCGCCGTTCTACGAGTGGTTCACCGGCGGCAAGCTCAACGTCTCGTACAACTGCGTGGACCGCCACGTCGAAAACGGCGACAAGAACCGCGTCGCGATCAAGTGGGAGGGTGAACACGGCGAGACACGGACGTACACGTATCAGGACCTCTACCGCGAGGTCAACGAGTTCGCGGCGGCCCTGCGCGACCTCGGCGTCGAGGAAGACGACGTGGTCACGCTCTACATGCCGATGATTCCGGAGCTACCCATCGCCATGCTGGCCTGCGCCCGCATCGGCGCGCCGCACTCGGTCGTCTTCGGCGGCTTCTCCGCCGACGCGCTGGCGACGCGGATGAACGCCGCGGACTCTCAGTTCCTCGTCACCTGCGACGGCTACTACCGCCGCGGGGACCCGCTCGACCACCTCGACAAGGCCAACGAGGGGCTCGACGGCGTCGACCACGGCGTCGATGCCACGGTCGTCGTCGACCGCCTCGGCGACGACGGCTTCGGCCACGACCTGAAGGGCAACCAGCACGACTGGGGCGACCTCCTCGACGAGCACGCGGGCGAGCGCATCGACCCCGTCGAGCGCGACGCCGAGGACATGCTGTTCCTCATGTACACGTCGGGGACGACGGGTCAGCCGAAGGGCGTCAAACACACCACCGGCGGCTACCTCGCGTACGCGGCGTGGACCTCGCAGGCGGTCCTCGACATCGAGAAGGAAGACACCTACTGGTGTTCGGCCGACATCGGCTGGATTACGGGCCACTCGTACATCGTCTACGGCCCGATGGCGCTCGGTACGACGACGGTGATGTACGAGGGGACGCCCGACTTTCCCAACCGCGACCGCCTGTGGGACATCATCGAGAAGTACGCGGTCGACATCTTCTACACCGCGCCGACGGCGATTCGCGCGTTCATGAAGTGGGGAAGCCGGTTCCCCGAACAGCACGACCTATCGAGCCTGCGCCTGCTCGGGACGGTCGGCGAGCCCATCAACCCGCGCGCGTGGAAGTGGTACTACAAGCACATCGGTAACGAGGAGTGTCCGGTCGTGGACACGTGGTGGCAGACCGAGACCGGCGGGATGATGATAACGACCCTGCCGGGCGTCAAGAAGATGAAACCCGGCTCCGCCGGGCCGCCGCTCCCGGGCATCGACGCCCAAATCGTCGACACGAGCGGGGAACAGGTCGACGCCGGTCGCGCGGGCTATCTCACGGTGAACAAGCCGTGGCCGGGGATGCTCCGGACGCTCTACAACAACGACGAGCGCTTCATCCAGGAGTACTGGCAGGAGTACTCCGACACCGATAGCGACGACCCCGACGACTGGGTCTACTTCCCCGAGGACGGCGCGAAAATCGACGGCGACGACTACATCACCATCCTCGGGCGCGTGGACGACGTCATCAACGTCTCGGGCCACCGCCTCGGAACGATGGAGATCGAGTCGGCTATCGTCGGCGTCGAGGGCGTGGCCGAGGCCGCCGTCGTCGGCGGCAACCACGAGGTGAAAGGCGAGGCCGTCTACGCCTACGTCATCACCGAGGAGGGACAGGACGAAGACGAGGCGATGCGACAGCGCATCATCGAGGGCGTCGAGGACGCCATCGGCCCAATCGCTCGCCCCGAGATGGTCGTGTTCACGCCCGAACTGCCGAAGACGCGCTCTGGAAAGATTATGCGTCGGCTCCTCGAAGAGATTGCGAACGGCGAGGAACTCGGCGACACGACGACGCTTCGGAACCCCGAAGTCGTCGAGTCGATTCAGCGGCAGGTCGAAAGCGAGTAACGACCGGTTCCGCCGCCGTCGGCCCGCTTCATTGCGGATTTTCTTTCATCCACGCCGACAGCGACTGCTCGTCGCGGAAGTAGCGCCGCTCGCGGACGCCGTCGTGTTCGACCACCGCGAGGAGATGCTTCTCGGAGAGCCGAATCTGCTCGCCGCTGTAGGTACACGGTTCGATTCGCTCGTCGCCCGGTCGCCACAGCCGATGGGGGACGACGCGGACGATGGTCTCGTCCCGGCCCGTCGGCGAGCGTCCGGTGTAGTCTGAAAGCGCCATACGCGCGCTACGAACTCCACGAATAAGGTATTTTCCTGTATAGATTGTGTAGTAATATAGTCCCTCGCGCCCCGAATCGCGATATATTGCGACCAGATATGCTAATTATTCTCATTCGAGGACGGTCTGACACCGGCCCGCATATTTATTTTGAACGTTAGTGAAGAATACCGCGTATGAAGAAACCACTCCTGGTGACGGAGTTCCTCGACCGCGCGCGGCGGTACTACGGGGACGAGGAGGCGGTCGTGGCGATGACCGGCGAGCGCTTCAGCTACGACGAACTCGGCGAGCGCGCCGACGGCTTCTCGGCGGCGCTCCAGTCCCGCGGCGTCGAGAAGGGCGACCGGGTCGCGGTGCTCGACCCCAACACGCACTACCACCTCGAAGCCGCCTACGGGTCGATGCAGTTGGGGGCCGTCCACATGCCGCTGAACTACCGACTCGTCCCCGCGGACTTCGAGTACATGCTGAACGACGCGGACGTGACGGCCGTCTACGCCGACTACGCCTTCGCCGAGAAGATAGACGAGGTCCGCGACGAGGTTCCGACGGAGATTTTCATCACGAACGACCCCGAGAAGGCCGCCGAATCGACCGACCGCGAGTGGCTCGACTTCGACGAACTGGTCGCGGAGTCGACCGACTACGACCGCCCCGAGATGGACGAAGACGAGGTCGTCACCATCAACTACACGTCGGGGACGACCGGCGACCCGAAGGGCGTCTGTCGGACCCACCGCGCCGAGACGATTCACGCCTACCTCGTCTCGATGCACCAAGACATCGCGGACGACGACGTCTACCTCTGGACGCTCCCGATGTTCCACGTCAACGGCTGGGGCCACATCTACGCGATTACCGGCCACGGCGCGAAGCACGTCTGCACCCGCGGGGTGGAAGCGGAGGCCGTGTTGGACGCCATCCGCGACGAGGACGTGTCGTATCTCTGCGCCGCGCCGACGGTGCTGAACGTCCTGATGAAACACTACCGCGAGGAAGGCGGCGTCGAGACGACCGGCGCGAGCCCCGTCCGGGCGGCGACCGCGGGCGCGGCCCCGCCGGAGGCGACCATTCGGACCGTCGAAGACGAGTTCGGCTGGCGACTCATGCACGTCTACGGGGCCACCGAGACCGGCCCGCTCATCACGACCTCGGAGGCCGGGCGCTACCTGACGGACGGCGACGACCGCTTCGGCGTGAAGAAAAAACAGGGCATCGGCTACCTCGGAACCGACGTTCGCGTCGTCGACGAGGACGGAAACGACGTGCCGAGAGACGACCAGTCCGTCGGCGAAATCGTCGTCGCGGGCAATCAGGTGATGGAGAAGTACTGGAACAAACCCGAGGAGACCGACGAGGCCTTCTCGGCGCGGCTGGAGGGCTACTACCACATGGGTGACCTCGCGGTCGTCGACGAGAACGGCTTCATCAGCATCCAGGACCGCAAGAAGGACATCATCATCTCCGGCGGCGAGAACATCTCCAGCATCGAACTGGAGGACGCGCTGTTCGACCACGACGCGGTCGCCGACGTGGCGGTCATCCCCGTCCCGTCCGACGAGTGGGGCGAGTCGCCGAAGGCGTTCGTCGTGCCGACGGGCGGCGACCCCGACGCGCCGGGCGTCACCGCCGAGACGCTCATCGCGTTCTGTCGGGAGCGCATCGCGACGTACAAGGTGCCGAAGGAAATCGAGTTCGTCGCCGAACTCCCGAAGACGGCGACCGGGAAGATTCAGAAGTACGAACTGCGCGAACGCGAGTGGGAAGACGAAGAGCGGATGGTGGGTGAGGGATAGGAACGGCCGCGTTAAGCTCGCGCTTCGGCGGGTAGCGGGCACTTAACCGCGGCCGCGGTGTCTCGTTTCGGGAGCGAACGCGGTTCAGCGGTCGTTGCAGGGGCAGTCGAGGCCGAGCGACCCGGGGCTGTTGTTGAACGCGTCGAGGGTGTCTTTGAGCGTCTCGCCGTCGACCATGTCGCCGCCGACGCTGACGTACCAGCTCTTTTGCCGGCCGCCGTTCGACCACGCGGAGTTACCGAGCCACGCGCCGGCCATGTTTTTGACTTCCTCGATGGTGTAGCCCGCGTAGTCGCCGTGCTGAATGGTCGCGTCGTCGCTCGTGCATCCCGGGTCGTCACCCGGTCTGTTCCGGAGGTTGAGAACGATGGCGAGGTAGTGTTTCGCCATGATGTTCGCCTTGTCGCCCTTCGTGGGCGCGACGAGGAACTCGCGCCAGTCGTCGTGGGTCATCGTGACGCCCCGGAGGGTATAGTTCGTGCCGCCATTCGGGCCGAGGACCGCCCAGTTGTCGGTGGGACTGCTGTAGTCCGGGTTGTTCGCCCAGTAGCCGGGCGTCTTGGGACACATGGTCGCCGCCACGGAGCCGGAGACCGCGGGGATGCCGATGCCGATGCCGAGCGCCGACATCGCGCCGAGTCGGAGTACGGAGCGTCTTGTCGGTCTGAATCCGTCGTTCGTATCGTTTGTCATAGTGGTGCCACGGGCGTGGCTACCGCGCTAGTTGCGCTTTGCGGGGTTAGTTATAAACTCCACATTCACGACGGTACGAGATTAACTGGTCAGCGAACGCGGGGCAAGCGCGTTGAAACGGTGTTATTCGGGAATATATATCTAGTATTCTGATAGTTGTCCGCCGGCCGTTCGGCCCGCTCGCGCGGTCGCCGACGCGGTGAGACTGGTGCGACGTGCTTCGAGACGAGACGAACCGCACGGCTGACTCGTCGCTCTCGACGCCCGTACGGCGCGGACGACTACGGCGAGCTAGTCCGACACCGGCGTGTCGTTTGCGCCGGTGGCACGTCCCGTGACGCGGAGAACTCACCGCGGGAGTCGGCCGGCGGCCGTCGCTTGACATCGCCCTTATATTGTGCCATAGACGAGCCCAGTCTATAATGATTGATTATACAAATAATAGGGAATAAATACATAACTATTATTAACGATGTATCCGCCGATGTGTCTATGGCACGGGATAGCAAGCCCCTCAATCGACGAGACGTGTTGAAGGCGACTGGTGCTGTTGGAACCGCTGGCTTGGCAGGGCTGGCGGGGTGTACCGGCGGTGGCGACGGCGGTAGCGGCGACGGCGGCGACACTAGCGACGGCGGCGACGGCGGCGACGGTGGCGGCGGTGGCGGCGGCGATGGCGGTAGCGGCGACGGCGGCGACGAGTACCCGGCGCTGGGCAACTTCCCAATCGAGGGCGACACGGCCACGTTCGGGTTCAACGTCCCGCAGTCGGGACCGTACGCCTCGGAGGGTGAAGACGAGCTTCGAGCCTATCAGCTCGCGGTGAAGCATCTCAACGAGGGCGGCGGCTGGGTCGACTCGCAGTTCGACGACCTCTCCGGCGACGGCGTCCTCGGCTACACCATCGACCACGTGGACGGCGACACGGCCACGGACGCGGACCAGGCGCGGCAGTCCGCCTCGGGGATGATCCAGCGCGACGACGCCATCATGATTTCGGGCGGGTCGTCCTCCGCGGTCGCCATCGCGGTGCAGGGGCTGTGTCAAAACGAGAAGGTCATGTTCATGTGCTGTCTGACGCACTCGAACGACACCACCGGGACGGACTGCGTCCGCTACTCCTTCCGGGAGATGTTCAACGCCTACATGACGGGGCAGGCGCTCGCGCCGGTCGTCCGCGACGCCTACGGCGAGGACCTGCAGTTCTACCAGCTCTACGCCGACTACAGCTGGGGGCAGACCCAGCAGGCGTCGATGGAGCAGTTCATGACCGATGTCGCCGGCTGGGAGCAGGTGGATTCCGTTGCGACCCCGCTGGGAACGTCCGACTACTCGACGTACCTCTCGGGCGCACAGAGTTCGGACGCGGACGTGCTCATCTTGAACCACTACGGGCTCGACGGCGCGAACTCCATGCAACAGGCCATCGACGCCGGTATCGACGAGGAGATGGAGATTATCGTCCCGCTGTACAACCGTCCGATGGCGGAGGCGGCCGGCGGCGCGATAGAGGGCATCTACGGCACCGTCGCGTGGGACTCCCAGATAGACAACACGCCGTCACAGGAGTTCACGCAGGCGTTCCGCGACGAGTACGACCGGACGCCCTCGGGTCCGGCCCAGTTGGCGTACGCCCAGACGCTCCAGTACGCCGCCGCTGTCGAGCGCGCGGGGACGTTCTACCCGCCGGAGGTCATCAGACAGCTCGAAGACTACGAGTACGACAACATCGGCATGGGCGCAGAGACGATGCGCGGCTGTGACCACCAAGCACAGCGCGACGTGCCGGTCGTCCAGGGCCTTTCCGCCTCCGAACAGAGCGAGGGGACGTACTTCAACATCGTCAACGTCACCAGCCGCGACGACCTCGGCTACGCGTGCGACGCCGGCCCGGCCGCCGAGTGTGAACTCGGGTCCTACGAATAGCCACCCTCCCACCGTTATCTTAATGAAAGTTAATCGCAGACAACTACGCACACGTAAATGAGTAAGATTATCATACCCATGGCAGTTCACGCCTCGAATAGCTGGTGGAGGGGTGGTGGTCGATGAGCCTCCTGTCGGACGTGCTCGTCATCCTGCTCAACGGACTACAGCAGGGGGCCATCTACGTCCTCTTGGCGGTCGGTCTCTCAATCATCCTCGGCACGCTCAAGTTCGTCAACTTCGCGCACGGCGCGCTGTACCTCGTCGGCACCTACGCGGGGCTGTTCGTCGCGCTGAACGTGCCGCTTTCGAACGGGAAACTGGCCGAGTGGGGCTTTTCGAGCTTCGGGCTCGACATCGGCTTTTTGGCGGCCCTGCTTTTCGTGCCGCTTTTCGTCTTCGGCGTCGGCCTGCTGATGGAGCGGTACCTCGCGCGGGCGTTCTACGACCGGCCCGACACCGAGCAGATTCTCGTCACGTTCGGCCTCGCAATCGTCGTCCAAGAGCTGTTTCGCGTCCTGTTCGGTAGCAACAGCCTGCCGTTCGAACAGCCCGAGCGAATCCTCTCTGTCGGCTCGTTCCCCGGCATTCCCGTCTCCGGCCCGATTGCGCTACCCATCGTCGGTAACTTCCCGCAGTGGCGGCTCTGGGTCATCGGCATCACGGCCGTCCTCGTGGCGCTCGTGTACCTGCTCGTCGAGTACACCGACTTCGGTCTCGTCGTCCGCGCCGGGACTCGCGACGCCGAGATGGTCAGGCTCCTCGGCATCAAAATCACGCGGCCGTACATCGTCGTCTTCGGCATCGGCGCGGCGCTCGCCGGGGTGGCGGGCGTCGTCGGCGGGCCGCTGAACGTCGTCAACCCGACCATCGGGACGAACATCCTCGTCCCGGCGTTCCTGACCGTCGTCATCGGGGGTGTCGGAAGCATCGCCGGCGCGGTCGTCGGGGGCATCGTCTTCGGTCTCACGACCGCCGCGCTCGTCGCCTTCGCGCCCGCGTGGTCGCAGGTCGGCCTGTACGCCATCGCGGCCATCGTCCTCCTGGCGCGGCCGCAGGGTCTGCTCGGGGACGAGGAGGTAGTGCCATGAGCGAAAAGGACGCCAACCCGAGCGCGAAGGACGCGCTCGTCGGCGGCTCGCTTTTCGGCCGCTGGGAGAAGCTCCGCGGCCGCGAGGGGACGGTCGTCGGTATCACGGCCGTCCTCGTCGCGGTGTTCCCGTACCTCTTCGCCCGCGCGCCCGTCGTCTCGGGGATTCTACAGGGCTACCAGAGCCTCGCGACGCTCATCCTCATCTGGGGCATCTTCGCCATCGGCTTCGACCTGCTTCTCGGCTACACCGGACTGCTCTCGTTCGGCCACGCGGCCTTCTGGGGCGGCGCGGCGTACGCCGCGGGTATCGTCGCCAAGAACGTCAGCGGCGACCCCATCGTGATGGTCGTCTCGGGGACGCTGTTCGCCGTGTTGCTCGCGTGGGTACTCGGTTTCCTGTCGCTTCGCCGCGGCGGCATCTACTTCTCCATCCTGACGCTGGCGTTCGCCCAGATGTTCTACTACATGGCCGCGTCGCCGCTGGCGTTCCTGACCAACGGCGAAAACGGCCTGACCGGCGTCGAGGTCGGGAGCTTCCTCGGCGTCATCCACCTCGAAGCGGACGTTCCGTCCGTCGGTGGGATGCTCCTCGGAACGTGGCTGTACGCCTTCGTCGGCGTCTTCTTCGTCGGCGCAATCGCGGTCGCCTACCGCATCCTCAACTCGCCGTACGGGATGGTGTTCCGCGCCATCCGCGAGAACGAACAGCGCGCCGAGTTCGTCGGACTCAACGTCTGGCGCTACAAGCTCATGGCGTTCATCATCTCGGGGGCGTTCGCGGGTGTCGCCGGGAGCCTCTTTACCATCCACGGGGCGTACGTCCCGCTCCAGTCGCTGTTCTGGACGGAGTCCGGCGACATCGTCGTCATGACGGTGCTCGGCGGCGCGGGCTCGATGTTCGGGCCGGTCCTCGGCGTCGGACTGTACCTCTACATCGAGAACATCGTCAGCACCATCCAGGCCCTGACGATTCCCTTCACGGATATCGTGCTCATCAGGGACTTCGGGTTCTACTGGCACCTGCTTTTGGGCCTCGTCTTCGTCGTGGTCGTCTGGGTCGTCCCGGAGGGCTTGTGGGGTATCTTGGACAGGCTCCGTACCCTCGCGGCCGACCTCGGTTCGAAGGCGGCGAAGCGACTCCGCGCGCGCTCCGGAAACGGAGGTGACGGTCGATGACGCTCCTCGAAACCGAGAACCTCGTCAAGGAGTTCGGCGGCCTCGTCGCCACCGACGACGTGAACCTCACCGTCGAGGAGGACGAACGCGTCTCCATCATCGGGCCGAACGGCGCGGGGAAGTCCACGCTCATCAACCTCATCACGCGGCGGCTCGACCCGACCAACGGCGACATCCGGTTCAAAGGCGAGTCCATCGTCGGCCTCGAACCGCATGAGGTGGTCCAGCGAGGCGTCTCGAAGTCGTTCCAGACCGCCTCTATCTTCCCCGACCTGACCGTCCGGGAGAACGCGGAAATCGCGGCGCTGGCGTCCGAACGCGGTGCGTTCGGCTTCGAGTTCCTGAAACACCGCGACAGCCTCACCGACGTCCACGACGTCGCCCGCGACACGCTGGACTCGGTCGGCCTGTTGGACCGTGCGAACACCGTCGCGACGGACCTCCCGTACGGCGACAAGCGCCGCCTCGAAATCGGCATCGCGCTCGCGAGCGACCCCGACCTGCTTCTCATGGACGAACCGACCGCCGGCATGTCTCCCGAGGAGACGAAGTCGACGGTCGACCTCATCGAGCAGGTCAAACGCGACCTCGGGCTCACGTTCGTCCTCGTCGAACACGACATGGAAATCGTCTTCAGCATCTCAGACCGCATCGTCGTCCTCAGCCGCGGCGGCATCATCGCCGAGGGCACCCCCGACGAGATTCGGGGCAACGAAGCCGTCCAAGAGGCCTACCTCGGAGGTGTCGAGCTGTGAGCCTCCTCGAAATCGACGCTATCGACGCCTACTACGGCGAGAGTCACATCATCCGCGACCTCTCGATGAGCGTCGAGGAGGGCGAGATATGCGCGCTCCTCGGCCGCAACGGCGCGGGCAAGACCACCACGCTCCGGTGTATCGCCGGGGCGACGCCGCCCGACGTGCGGAAAGGCAACATCCGGTTCAAGGACGACGACATCACCGGCGTCCCCGCCGAAGACGTCTCGGTCCGAGGCATCTCGCTGGTGCCCGAGGAGCGACGCATCTTCCCGAACCTCTCTGTCGCCGAGAACCTCCACCTCGCGGAGGTCGTCAACAACAAGTCGAACACGTGGGGTCGGGCGCTGTCGTTCGGCCACAAGGGGATGTCGACCGAGGAGGTCTACGACCAGTTCCCCCGGCTGGACGAGCGGCGAGACCAGCGCGCGGGGACGCTCTCGGGCGGCGAACAGCAGATGCTCGCCATCGCACGCGCCCTGAAGCAGAACACGGACCTGCTCCTTCTCGACGAGCCCTACGAGGGGCTCGCGCCGAAGATTATCGAGGACGTGGAGGACGCGGTCGAACGCATCAGCGACGCGGGCACGACCATTCTCCTCGTCGAGCAGAACGCCGCGGCGGCCATCAAGCTCGCCGACCGCGCGTACGTCATCGACCAGGGCGGCATCGTCTTCGACGGGAGCGCCGAGGAACTCCGCGAGGACGACGAGACGCGCGAGCGGTATCTGGGGGTCTGACGATGGCCGCAACCGACATCGACGCCGACCCCGAGACGGCGCTCGAAACGCTCATCGAAGCCGGTGCAGTCGACGAAGCGCCCGACGGGACGCTCTCGACCACGGAGGAGTTCGAGAAGACGCTCGCCGTTTACCACGACATCTACGGTGCGGTCTCGACCGAGGAGTTCCACCAGACCGTCTCGGAGCTCTTCGGCGTCCCGCCCGAGAACGTCGAGGCGCGACTCGACGAGTTCGACGTCACCAGAGCCGACGTGGTCGCGTACCTCGCGGCGAAGTCGTTTCTCGACGTGCCGGTCGAGCGTGACCTGCTTTTCGTCATGGCGGGTCTGCTCGTCGAAATGACCTCGTCGTCGCCGGTGCCGAGCGCGCTCGACGAACTCGACGACGACTCCTTCGAGTCGTACCTCGACGCGCACCCGGACGCCGTCGTCCTCGTGTGGCGGCGCTTCTGCGACCCTTGCGACGCGATGAAAGACGACCTCGACGCCATTCTCGACCGCGTTCCCGACGGGGTCGCGACCGCGGGGGTCGACGGCGAAGCGGCCGACGAGTGCTGTCGGCGCTTCGAGGTCGACGCGGCGCCGACGCTCCTGTGCGTCCGCGACGGAGAACTGCGAGAACGAGCGTCCGGCCGCCAGACCCCAGATGAGGTCGCGGCCGTCGTCGACCGGGTCTACTAGCGGTTCTACTTCGTCGACCCCGTCACCATGACGGGCCGGTCGGAGTTCAGAATCACCGTCTGCGTGACGCTTCCGAAAAGCGCCTTGCCCGCGGGCGAGCGCTTCCGCCCGGCGGTGACGATGAGGTCGGCGTCCTCTTCTTCGGCGAATTCGAGGATGACCTCCGCGGGGTCGCCCGACGACTCGTTGACGTCGTACTCGACACCGCGGTCTTCGAGGAACTCGGACGCCTCCCGGACCGACTGAATCTGTGTCGCCGAGGCCCCGGTCGGGTTGTCGGTGAAGCTGTGGATGAGCGTCACCTCCTTTTCGCCGGGCTCGCCGGGGAGTTTCGCGACCTCTTCGACGCACGCGAGCGCGTGCTCCGTGTCGTCATCGATGCCGATTACCACGTGGTACATACTACCACGTCCCGGCCGCCCGTCTTAGTATTTGTGCTGAACGATAATGCTGAATCAGTCGTCGTCGAGTCCCGCTGAGACGTAGACGACGAGCCCGAGCGGGACGCCGAGGACGAGCGCGATGGTCAGCGCGCCGTAGGTCGCGAAGCCGACCGGCGTCGGGGGAAACGGCACCAGAAAGAGAAACCGGGGCGCGCTGAGGCCCGAGACGAACGTGCCCGTGAGGTAGCCCGCGACTCCGGCGACGGCGACGAGAGCGGCGTACAACCCGAGGACGAAGCGGTGACCGCCGACGTTCGAACTCACGGCTCACGCTCGGGCGCGGACGCTGTTAGGCGTTTCCGTTCGCCACGTCGCTCGGGGAGTCGGCGTCCGCGTACCGATGCACCTTTGACCGCACGCACCAAGGTTCGAGTATGTCGGATACCGATATCCTCGGACTCGTGCTCGGGGCCATCGCGATACTGATGTTCGCGACGGGCATTCTCCTCGTCGTCTGAATGCGCTCGCTTTTCCGCGTCACCACCGTCGACAGCGGCCGCTTCGATTCACCGTAACCACCCTCGCTCGTGAGCGGCGGCGCTGATGGGACGGACGCCGCGACACGCCCGAGAGGACTCCGGCGGCGCTGACGGGACGGTCGGCGGCGTCGGGCGCGTTCGCTCTCGAAGCCCAGCGTCCGAAAAATGAGTCGCGACCGAACCGCGGGCGAGCGGCGTCGGTTACGCGTCCTCAGCGGAGTCCGCGTCCGTGTCGTCGACCGCCTGCCCGCCGTCGGTGGCGAGTTCGCTCTCCTCTTCGCCGCCGTCGGTGACGGCCGTCTCCAGTTTGCGCTCGAACCAGGTCCACTCGGCGGTGGTGAGGTCGTCGTCGGCGAGGTCCCACGGGTCGCCGTCTTCGATCTCGCGGCCTTCGAGCCACGACTGGGCGAAGTTCCAGACGAAGATGATCTGGCCGACGAGCAGGATGAGCGCCCCGACCGTCGCGGCCTGGTGGAGCGTCGCGAACTGCGGCAGGTAGGTCGCGTAGCGACGCGGCATGCCGCCGTAGCCGAGCAGAATCATCGCGAAGAACGTCAGGTTCGTCCCGACCATCGAGAGCCAGAAGTGCCACTTACCGAGCGTGACCTGGTACATCCGGCCGGTGTAGATGGGGAACCAGTAGTAGAGCCCGGCGAAGCCGGCGAAGGCGATGGCACCCATGACGATGTAGTGGAAGTGTCCGACGACGTAGTAGGTGTCGTGGAGCACGAGGTCCACCGGAATCGACGCGAGGAAGACGCCCGTCACGCCGCCGATGATGAAGTTCGAGACGAAGCCGATACAGAACAGCATCGGCGTCGTGAGGCGAATCTTCCCGTTCCACATCGTCGTGATCCAGTTGAACGTCTTGACCGCGCTCGGTATCGCGATGGCCAGCGAGACGGCCATGAACGAGGCGCGGAGCCGGGGGTCGATACCCGTCGCGAACATGTGGTGCGCCCAGACGCCGAACGAGAGGACGCCGATGGCGAGCGTGGAGTAGACGACGAACTTGAACCCGAAGAGCCGCCGGCCCGCAAAGCGCGGAAGCACGAGGCTCACGATACCCATCGGAGGCAACACGAGGATGTACACTTCGGGGTGGCCGAAGAACCAAAACAGGTGTTGCCACAGAATCGCGCCGCCGTCGACCGAGAAGAACATCGTGCCGAAGTTCCGGTCGAGAAGCAACATCGCGATGGCGCTCCCGAGAAGCGGGAACGCGAAGAGGATGAGCCCGGACTGGGTCAGAATCGTCCACGAGAAGATGTCGAGGTTCGCCCACGACACCTTCTCGTCACGCTCCGTGAAGATGGTCGCGATGAAGTTGATCGCACCCATCGTGGCCGAGACACCCGAGAGGTGCAGGCCGAGGAGCATCAGGTCGACGCCGGCGTTCACCTGGTTGCCGGAGCCGACACCGGCCGAAAGCGGCGTGTACATCGTCCAGGCCGTCTGCGCCGGGATGACGTCCGGGATGGGGAAGAACCCGGCCCAGATGAGGAGCGCCGCCGGCGGCAGGAGCCAGAAGGCGATGGCGTTGATACGCGGGAACGCCATGTCGTCCGCGCCGATGAGAAGCGGGATAAAGTAGTTCGAGAACGCGGCGATGATGGGCGTCCCGAACAGGAACAACATCGTAATCCCGTGGCTTGTGAGCAACGAGTTGTAGAACGTGTTCGAGATAAGCGTCATCGACGGGTCCGCCAGTTCAATCCGCATCAGGACGACCATGAGACCGCCCACGGCGAACGCGACGAGCGCGTAGGTGCCGTAGAGCATCCCGATGTCCTTGTGGTCGACCGTCGTCAACCAACGGATGACCCCGGATGGTTTCTCCTCCGAGACGTACTGCTCTGCGGTACCGCCGACCGTGCCTCCGCCCGCGAGCGGGGTGTACGACCGCCAGTCTTCGACCCGCGCGAGCCACGCGGCGACGGCGATGAGGAAGACCCCCATGAGCACCGTCAGTGCTAACTGTCCGTTAACCTCCATGGAAGTGCCTGAGTAGTGCAGGGTAATGAAAGATTCGGGACCGCCCTGCGATTCGAGGTGCTTTAAGCCGTCTCGTCTGCGGCTTCGACGGTGTCGTCATCCGGCGATTCTTCGAGCTCAGCCGTCACCTCGCCCGTTTCTTCGTGAAGCGGCTTCGCACCCGGAACCGTCGCCTGCCCCGGCGCGTAGACGGTGCCTTCCTCCTCGGAGCCCGCGATGGCCTTCCCCGAGAGATAGGTGAGCGCCGCGAGGAGCACGAACGGCGCGATGAGAAGCGTGTACTGGAGCCCCGAGGTGAGCGATTCGAACCCAAACGGATTGACGAAGGTGAACGCCACCACGAAAAACAGGATGATGGCCAGCGGGACCATGTTGACCGTGAGGTCGAGGATGGTGTCCTTGTCGAACGTCTTGGTTGCCATATCGGGACAGTGGGGGACGCCGTTCAAATAGATTGTTGGTTTCTCGTCCGGTCGAGGCGAGTGGGAGCGGCCGCGGAGGCGTCCGCGGAGGCGTCCGTGGCGGTCAGAAGGCCTGTCGCTGGTCGCGGACGAACAGTTCGAAGACGACGCCGCCGACCACAAGCAGAATCGCGGCGGCGATAACCGCGTATCCGCGGGTCACGAGGGCGATGTCGGTGAACGCGAGTGCCACGCCGAACACGAACAGGACGGCGGCGAGCGCGGAGACGGCCCGAATCGTCGAGGTGACGTAACCGGACTCCTTGAGGATGCCGACGATGCTCCCGCCGAACAGGAGCAGTCCACCGACGGCGAGGGGAAACAGGCCGAACAACAGGCCCAACTCGGAGATGGGGATTCCGAGCGCGATGAACACGGGCCACGGACTGGCCGTGCGGTACTGGTCTGAGAGTCCCGGCGCTTCGTCCATACGCGTCCGTTGGACTGTGTGGTAACAAGCCCTTCGGAACCGCGACTAGCGGAGGGAGATGCCCTGTCGGGCGAGGAAGTCGCTGACCGCGCGAATCTCGACGGGGCTCCCGATGATACGGCACGTGTCTCCGCCCGCCCGGTGGACGGAGACGACGAACTCCGCTTCGAGGTCGTCGCGCACGCTCTCCAAGAGGTCGCAGGGGAGCACGATTTGCGTGCTGTCGCGGAGCGTTCGGGGGTCGGGCATCGGTGTTCATCGGGCGGTCGAAGGGGTCGTGTATAACCGTGCCGAAACTCGTCGCTTCGCGCACGCGAGACGACCACGATATCCGACGCGTCGGTGCGGCGGACCCCGCCGCGCGGAAGGAAAGGGTTTTTCGACGGACGCGGCGGAACTGTTGACGATGGGACTGGAGGAGGAGATCGAAGATATCCGCGAGGAGATATCTAACACGCCGTACAACAAGTCGACCGAGGCGCACATCGGCCGGCTGAAGGCGAAACTCGCGGAACTGAAAGAGAAACTCGAAAACCAGAGTTCGGCCGGCGGTGGCCAAGGGTACGCCGTCGAGAAGACCGGCGACGCCACGGTCGCGCTCGTCGGCTTCCCGAGCGTCGGCAAATCGACGCTCATCAACGCGCTCACCAACGCCGACAGCGAGACCGGCGAGTACGAGTTCACCACGCTCAACGTGAATCCGGGGATGCTGAAGTACAAGGGCGCGAACATCCAGATACTCGACGTGCCCGGCCTCATCGAGGGGGCCGCGGGCGGTCGCGGCGGCGGCCGGGAAGTTCTCTCCGTCGTCCGCACCGCCGACCTCGTCGTGTTCATGCTCTCGGTGTTCGAGATAGAGCGCTACGAGCGACTGCAACAGGAGCTCTACAACAACAAGATTCGGCTCGACACGTCGCCGCCGAGCCTCTCTATCAACAAAAAGGGCAAAGGCGGCATCAACGTGACCAAAAGCGACAGCGTCGACCTCGAAGAGGAGACCATCAAGGGCATCCTCCGCGAGCACGGCTTCGTCAACGCCGAGGTGACGCTCCGCGGCGAGACGACCATCGACGAACTCGTCGACGGCATCATGAAAAACCGGGTGTACCTGCCGTCTATCGTCACCGTCAACAAGGCCGACCTCATCGATAAGGACTACCTCCCGACGGTCGAGGAGAACCTCCGCGAGGTCGGTCTCGACCCCGACGAGGTCACGTTCATCAGCGCCGAGGCCGAGAAGGGGCTCGACGCGCTCAAAGAGGAACTCTGGGACGCGCTCGGGCTCATCCGCATCTACATGGACAAACCGGGCCGCGGCGTCGACTACGACGAACCGCTCGTCCTCCGCGAGGGCGACACCATCGACGACGCCATCCACGAACTCGGTGCCAAACTCGACGAGCGGTTCCGGTTCGCCCGCGTCTCCGGCCCGAGCGCGAAACACGACGACCAGCAGGTCGGCCGCGACCACGTCCTCGCCGACGAGGACGTGCTCCGCATCATCGCCCAGCGGTGACGACCGACCCGGCGGCTCGGTCGGCTCCGCGGTCACCCGCGCGCCGTGGCCACATCCTCATCGTCTCCGTCCTCGGTCTCGTTCCGTGGTCCGTCCAGACGTTCACCGCCGGGGCCGCCACGCTCCTGTTCCCGTGGGGACTCGTCGGTCCCGCGACTGGAAGCGTGACGACCATCACCGACTTCTTCCTGCGGTTTACGATGGGACTGCCGGACTACATTCTCGTCTGGCCGGTCGGTGTCGCCTGTTACCTCGTCGCGCTCGGAAGCGCGCTCTCGGGCGTCCTGTTCGGCCGCGAGGACGTTCGACTCACCGCGGCCGGACTCCTCCTCGCCGGCGTGACTCAGTTGGAGGTCGCCCGCGGCTTTTCGGTCCAACCCGGTCGAACCGCGTGGCCGGTCGGTACGGTCCTGCTGTGGGCCGCGGCGGGGTTCTTGTATTGGTCACGCGCGCGTCTCGATGCTGACGGCTCCTCGCGCCGCGCGTAATCAGCATCTCGCCGACTGTGACGAACCAAATCGGACCGGCCCGAACCGCCCCGAACAGCCGCGTCGCCTCTTCTCAGTCGTCCGCGGCCGCCTTCGGTCGGTAGTTCCGACTCACCGCCTTCCACGTCCCGGTCTTAAAGCGGTAGTAGTTCAGCACCGCCGGGATGGTCGTCTCGGCGAGGAACGCCAGATAGAGCCCGGTGAGGCCGAGCGAGGTGACGGAGCCGATATAGGTGAGCGGAATCGACCCGAGGAACATCCCGACGAACTGGCTTCCGAACGTCCAACGCGTGTCGCCGCTGGCGTCGAGCGGCCCCGCGGAGCCGCCGGAGACGCCCTGTAAGATGACGGCGAGACAGGCGACGTAGACGAGATTGACGGCGATGGGGACCGCCGGGTCCGCCGGGTTATCGACGAACCCGAGGACGATTGGGCGGGCGAATATCGCCACGAGCGCCGCCGAGACGAGGTACGTGGCGACGGCGAACCGAATGACTTCGTTGCCGTAGGCTTCGGCGGTCTGTTCGTCGTCTTTCCCGAGCGCCTGCCCGACGAGGCTCGACGACGCCAGTCCGAAACCCCAGCCGGGGGTGTTCATCAGCCCCCAGATGCGGCGGGTGATGACGAACGCCGCGACCACGTCCGGACCGAAGCTGTCGAGGATGGCGAGCATCGGGAACTCGGCGACCGTCCAGACGAGGCTTCGACCCATGACCGGGACGCCGATTTTGACGAGGTCGCGTATCGTCTCGGTGTCGAGGAAGGGGCCGAACGGGTCGATGGTGACGGGGAACGCGCCGACGCCGGGAAGCGACCCCCGCGAGAGGCCGACCGCGAACGCGCCGGTGACGACGACGTTCGAGAGGACGGTCCCGAGCGCCGCGCCCTCGACGCCGAGGTCGAGCCCGAAGATGAGCACCGCGTTGAGGACGATGTTGATGACCGCCCCGGTCGCGCGGAGAATCATCGCGGTGTACGCGTCGTCGGTGCCGACGAGGACGCGACTCCCGATGAGGTTCAGGCCGGCGAACGGGACGCCGAGACCGACGATTCGGAGGTAGGCCGCTCCGAGCTCGATGGCGCCTTGGTCGCTACTCAGCACGGAGATGAGCTCGGTGGGGAACAGCCAGAAGACGGCCGTGACCGGGACCGTGGCGACGACGGTCAAAAGCGCGCTCGACCGGACCGCGAGCCCCAACTCGTCTCTCGCGTCCGCGCCGAAGCGCTGGGAGACGAGCGCGATGGTCCCCCCCGCGATGCCGCCGCCGAGCGCGAAGGCGAGTCCCCAGTACGGCCCGGCGAACCCGACGCCGGTGATGGCGACGGTCCCGGAGGCGATTCCAACCATCGCCACGTCGACGGCGTTCTTCGACATCCGGGCGATGCCGGTGACGACGCGCGGCCACGAGAGGTCGGCGATGCGGACGGCGCGCTCACGGTCGAGAAGACCGAGCCGGGCGAGCGCCAGGCCGATGCCGAGGATGAGGAGGCGAACGGGGTTGGGGACCGGAGACACTGCCGAATCGTACCTTCGGGAAGTACTTATGCACCTCGCAACGGACCGAAAGCTCCGGTAGACGGCGTGTGACAACCATCGACGGTCGGTTCCGCGTTCGGTACGTTTTTCGCCGGCGCGACACATCTGTTCGATATGTCCGGAGCCCTCGACCACGTGATGATTCGCGTCGAAGACCTCGAGGAGTCGCTCGACTGGTACACGACCCACCTCGGCTACGAGGAGAAGGGTCGCTGGGAGGCCGACACGTTCACCAACGTCTACCTCGGCCCCGAGAACCTCCACGAGGAGGGCGCGGTCCTCGAACTCACCTACAACCACGGCGACCACACCTACGAGATGGGCGACGCGTGGGGCCACATCGCGGTCCGCGTCCCCGAGGACGAACTCGAATCTTCCTACCAGCAGTTGATGGACGAGGGCGTCGAAGACTACCGCGACCCCGAGTCCTGCGGCGGCCGCTACGCGTTCGTCAAGGACCCCGACGGCCACGAGGTCGAAATCGTCAAGCGCGACCACGGCGCGAAGTGGAGCCTCGACCACACCATGATTCGCGTCGAGGACGCCGACGAGGCGCTCGGCTTCTGGACTCGCAAGTTCGGCTACGAGCACACCGGTCGCTGGGAGTCCGACACCTTCGCGAACTACTTCATGAAGCCCGAGAGCGCGGCCGAAGAGGCGATGGCCGTCGAACTCACCTACAACTACGACGGTCGGAGCTACGAGATGGGCGACGCGTGGGGCCACCTCGCCGTCAGCGCCGACGACCTCCACGACTACTGGGAGACGCTCATGGAGCGCGAGGCCGACGACTACCGCGACCCCGAGTCCTGCGACGACATGTTCGCGTTCACGAAAGACCCCGATGGCCACGAAATCGAGGTCATCCCGGCCGACTTCGAGTCACCGGAATAACCCGCCTCGGTTCTGACGCCCCGGCGTCTCGTTTTCGCATCGCTGTTGACTGTCGACTATCGACACAGCGGCGGCACTGCGGGTTTAGGCCGCCGGGCCGCACCGGAAGTCGGTGTACGGAACGACAAGGGATTTAATCGGTCCACCACATCCAATACGTATGCCCGGTCTCCTCTCCGACATCCTCGCGTGGGTGGTCATCGGAACCTTCGTCGCCGGCGCGGTCGCAAACGGGCGGGACCGCGAACTCGGGCGACGGGTGATGACTGCCGCGTGGGTGTTGTTCGCGGTCTTCTGGCTCCAACTCATCCCGCATTTCACGCTCGTCCACAAGAGCTACATCGAGGGGTTGCTGACCATCGCGGCCGTCCCGGCGTCGCTGTACGCCGGCTGGCTCCTCTACAACGGCCGCGACACGCTGTTCGTCCTCTCGCGCGCCGTCGCCGCCATGGGCGTGGTCTACCTCCCGTTCGAGACGATACCCGCGTTTACGCTCCTCGGAACGACCGTCCCCGCTCCCCGCGGCATTCTCATGGAGTCCGTCGCGGCGCAGACGCGCTTCCTCATCGAATCGCTCGGCTACACCCCGCAGATGATTCCCGGCGACGAGGGCTACCTGAACACGTTCCTGTGGATGCAGGGCTCTCACCGACTCGAAATCTCGGTCGTCCTCGCCTGCACCGGCCTCGGGAGCATCGCCATCTTCGCCGGCCTCATCGCCGCCGTCGACGCCCCGATGCGCCGGAAGCTCCGCGGACTCGCCATCGCCGTCCCCATCATCTACGCGCTGAACCTGCTTCGGACAACGTTCATCACCATCTCGGTCGGCAAGCAGTTCTTCCAACTGTTCGTCGACAAAGTGCTGTTCCTCTTCGGCTCGTCGGACCCCTACATGGTGTCGTTCTTCATTTCCGACCGCATCATCAGCCAGGCGCTCGCGGTCGTCGCGCTCGTCGGCATCACGTATCTCGTCGTACAGGAGGTTCCGGAGCTCCTCACCGTCATCGAGGACGTGCTCTACATGGTGACCGGCGACGAGTACGACCTCAGAAGCGAGTTAGGCCTCGACGAGCAGGCGTAATCGGTTCGGTTTTCTCTTTTTCCCGTCTCGCGTCGCGTTAGTGGTCGTCGAACAGTTCTTCGGGCGCGCCGCCGAGCGCCGAGAGCGCGTCGGCCTCGACGTGGTGGACCTCGCCGGGGATGACGAGCATGTGGAGCGGCTCGCCGAAGTCGCGTTCCGCGAGCGCCGAGAGGCGGTCCGCGGCGACGACGGGGTCCGGACTCCCCGCCCGGCAGACGGCCACGCCGAGGGCGTCGCCGTCCCAGTGTTCGGCGAACAGTTCCGCCGCGTAGTCGGCGGTCATGTACTGGTCGCCGTCGACCTCGACGCCGCGGCGGCCCTCCCAGTCGACCTTGATGTCGAGGTAGACGAGCGTGTGTAAGCCGAGGTCGCGGTTCGCTTCGAGGGAGTCGACGACGCTCTTCGGCACCGGGTCGCCGCCGTGGACGTACGGGAACGGGAGCGTGACGGCCTTCCCGAAGCGGTAGTTCTGAAGTCCCGTCAGACCGCTGGCGGCGGACTGGGCGGTCACGCCGTGAACGAGTCGCGTCTCGATGCCGCGGTCTTCCGCGCGGAGGCGGAGGTCGACGTGCGTGGTCGAAATCATCGTGTCGCCGGCGGTGAGAAACACGACGTGTTCGTCTTCCGCGGCGTCGAGTATCGGGTCGGGGTCCTGTTCGACGCCGGCGCGGTCCCGGACCTCGATATCGATGTCGTGGTAGGCTTCGAGCTCCGCGACGGTCGCGCCGACGAGGTGACTCGTGTAGAATTCCGCGAACGCGCGGTCGGCGTCCGCGAGCGCCTCGCGTCCCTCCACGGTGACGGAGCGCTCGTCGTACAGGCCGAGTCCGATGAACGTGAGCATGCCCGTGTTCTGTCGCGAGCGGTGATAAGCGGCGTGAACTCCGGTGAGACGGCCGACCTCATTGCGTGAGATTACCCAACACACTATTGTAGTTTGACGGAAAATATTACCTCTGTATGTCAACGGATAATCGTACACTAGAGACGGAGCTGTTCGGGCGGCCGGTGCGGTTCGACTACTCGGAGCGCTGGGTCGGCTACTCGCTGTTCCTGCTCAGAGTGGTGATGGGGTGGACGCTGTTCCAGGGCGGTGTCACGAAGCTCGTAACCTACTTGGATGCGGACCCCTCGAACAACTGGACTGCGGCGGGCTTTCTCGCCAACGGAATCCCGCAGGGGAATCCCCTGATGGGGGTGTGGGGTTCGATGGCCGGTAGTCCCCTTATCGATATGCTGAACATGTGGGGGTTGACGCTGGCCGGGCTGGCGATTATCTTCGGCGCGTTCGTCCGATTCAGCGCCTTCTGGGGCGCGATTATGATGCTGTTCTACTGGGCGGCGGCGCTCGAAGGCGGCATCCTCGCGGGACTGCCGCTGGCCCACGGCTGGGTCGTCGACGACCACATCGTCTACGCGGTGTTGCTGTTCGGCCTCGGCGCGTTCGGCGCGGGCCGCATCCTCGGTGTCGACGCCTATCTCGAAAACATGGAGTTCGTGCGGCGCAACCGGTGGATGGGCCTCGTCATGGGCTGAACGCCGCGCGCCGAGAGCGCTTGTTTCACCGTTCTCCGCGGACGAACTCGACGGAACTATCTCGAGTGCCGTGGTCGGTCCGACTGATGTCGACTCCTCGTGCGACGGTTTCCTGTCCGACGTGCGGACTCGAAGAGCGCTTTTCGAAGCTCGCGGACGCGCGCCTCCGAATCGAAGAACACCGCGCCGAGACCGGCCACGACCCCGCGTGGGAGTTGGGCCGGTTCGCCCCCGGCGTGGAGCAGATGGGCGACGAGGCGGGCGTCTGCGGCGTGAACCTCGACGAGAACCGCTGAACCGGCCCCCCACCGATTCGGGTCGGGCTCTCGCTCCGAGTCGCGTCGAGCATCGAGTCAGCGACTATGAGAGTCATAACAATACGACAGTCCCCCGAACGAGTGGGTATGTGGTGTGAACGGTGCGGACGAGATACGACGGTCCGAAGGCACGCGATAGACGAGTTCACTGGGTTCCTCTGTAGCGACTGTCGCGCGGTGTGGAATCGATTCACTTCGGCGTAATCGGCGGTCTCGGTTCGGGGGCCGCTCCTCGCGGACGCCGTGCGTGCGCCGACAGCGACTGTTTCGGCTGGCTCGATAGCCTCGTCCGATGGTCCGGAACGCGAGTCGCGAAGGCGATATACTGGTCGCCTACTGGTCAGCGCCGTCCTCGTCGAGGAACCCGTGATACGGGCAGACGAACTCGTCGCGGATGAGCTGTTCGTCGACGATGACCAGCCCGGCTCGGTCGAGTTCTTCGCTGATGCGGTTGAGGTCGTCGTGGTCAGTGCCGATGGCGTTCACGTACACGTTCCGCTCTCCGGTCATTATCTCTCGAACCGCGGTCACGCCGTGTACGTCGCGCGCCCGGTTTGCCAACGCGGAGCGCTCGGGCACGGGCGCGGTACAGATTATCTTCGTGTACAGCGGGTAGCCCGCGAGGTCGTAGTCGATGTCGACGTGATATCCGCGAACGATACCGCTGTCTTCGAGTCTGTTGAGACGCGTTCTGACGGTGCTCGACGAGAGGCCGAGTTTCTCCGCGATGTCGCTGGACGACGTTCCTCGGGCGTCCTGCTGGAGATAGTAGAGGATGCGCTTGTCTGTCGAGTCTAACTCACCGTCTTTCATACGTGACCTACTCTGGACTCGGTGTGATTATCAGTCTGTTCCATACCCGCGCTCGATGCGGTCGTTCGCCGTCGCCGACGACGCCGACGAGAGACTCGAGCTGGAATGACGGATTGGGTTTTCTAATCCATTTATTTGACGTACTGTCAAAATAATGCGCTAGTTTAAGGTCTTCCGTCACCGACGAGGGGACACACGGCCGGACCGAATGCCGACTCCACAATCAGCACACACATGACGTCGAATCCCCCCGTCGTAGACGAGCGACGCACGGACTGTGAACAGCGTATCTACTACGTCTTGGGCGGTAGACACCTCGGCTCTGCCATCGCCCGACATCTCCAAGCGGCCGGTCGCGCCGTCTACGTAATCGACCAATTCCACGATCGGTCAGAAATCGACGGCGTACGAGGCGACCCGGCGGACGTCCGAACGCTGGAGGCGGCTGGTGTCGCGGCCGCGTCGACGGTTGTCGTCGCCACGGCGTCCGACAGTCGCAACCTACTTATCGCCCAACTCGTCCGGGCCCGCTTCGACGTCGAACACGTCGTCGTGTTGGTCAACACGCCGGACCGCTTCGACATGTTCGCCGACGCCGGCCACGAGCCGGTCTGTGCGACGTCCGTCCTGTCGGGCACGCTCGCGGGGGCCGTATGAAGGAGTTAGAACGCGACCTCGGACTGCCGTCGGTCTTCGCGATAAGCATCGGTGCGATGATCGGCAGTGGTATCTTCATTCTGCCTGCACTGGCGCTCGAAGTCGCGGGCCCGGCGGTGATACTCGCCTACGCTCTCGCGGGCCTGCTCGTCGTGCCGGCCGCGCTGTCGAAGTCCGAGATGGCGACCGCGATGCCCAAGGCCGGCGGGACGTACATCTACATCGAGCGGGGGATGGGTCCGTTGCTCGGAACCGTCGCCGGCGTCGGCACGTGGTTCTCCCTGTCGTTCAAGGGCGCGCTCGCGCTGGTCGGCGGCGTCCCGTATCTGCTTCTCCTGTTCGACCTCCCGCTTCGACCGGTCGCGCTGGGCGTCGCGGCAGTGCTGATACTCGTCAACGTCGTCGGCGCGAAGCAGACGGGTCGCCTACAGGTCGGCATCGTCGTCGTCATGCTGGCCGCCCTCGGCTGGTTCGCCGCGGGGAGCGCCCCCAGCGTCCAGCAGGCCAACTACGCCGGCTTCTTCGACGCCGGTCTCGGCGGCCTCCTCGCCGCGACCGGCCTCGTGTTCGTCTCCTACGCCGGCGTGACGAAAGTCGCGAGCGTCGCCGAGGAGGTCGAAAACCCGGGGCGAAACATCCCGCTGGGTATCCTCGGCTCGCTCGCGTTCACGACGGTCCTGTACGTCGCCATCGTGGCGGTGCTGGTCGGCGTGACCGACCCCGGAAGCGTCGCCGGGTCGCTCACGCCGATGGCGGTGGCCGCCGAGGCGACGCTCGGGCAGGTCGGTGTGGTCGTGGTCATCCTCGCGGCCATCCTCGCGCTCGTCTCGACGGCCAACGCGGGCGTACTCTCCTCGTCGCGGTACCCGTTCGCCATGAGCCGAGACAAGCTCGCGCCGCCGTCGTTCTCGGCGGTGAGCGAACGGTTCGGAACGCCCGTGACCTCGATTACGCTCACCGGGGCGGTGTTGCTGGTGCTCATCGCGTTCGTCCCGATTCTCGACATCGCGAAGCTCGCGAGCGCCTTCCAGATTCTGGTGTTCGGTCTCATCAACGTGGCCGTCGTCGCCTTCCGCGAGGGGAACGCGGAGTACGACCCCGAGTTCACCTCGCCGCTGTACCCGTGGCTCCAGGTGTTCGGCGCTGTCACCGCGGCGCTCCTGTTGACGCAGATGGGGTCGACCGCCCTGCTCGGAGCCGTCGCCATCACGCTCGGGAGCGTCGTCTGGTACGTGCTGTACGCCCGTCCGCGGGTGAGCCGCGAGGGTGTCGTCACGGACGCCGTTCGCCGGAAAGTCGGAGAGAGCGCGCTCAGCCGAACGGAATCGGCGATGGACGAGCCGCCTCGCGAGGTGCTCGTCGCGCTCACGAAGGACCTCGATGACGGGCGCGAGCGGTCGCTCGTGACCGTCGCCGCAGACCTCGTTCGCCCCGACGACGGCCGCGTCGTCGTCGTCCGATTCGAGGAGGTTCCCGACCAGGTCCCCCTCACCGAAGCCGTCACGGCGCAGTCGTCCGCGGACCGCTCGTACGAGGCGCGAATCGAGGCGCTCGCGGCGGAACTGGACGTCGCCATCGAGGCCGACGAGATAGTGAGCCACGACACGAAACACGCGGTCGTCAACTTCGCGGAGGGCCGCGGGGTCGACACCATCGTGGCCGAACACGAACCGCTTCGACTCCGCTCGCGGCTGTTCGGCGACCCCATCGACTGGGTCGTCCGGCACGCTCATTGCGACGTGCTCTTGGTCGATAACCTCGGCTACGACCGTCCCGAGCGCGTCGTGCTCTCCGGAGACGGCGGGCCGTACCCGCCGCGAGCGGTCAGCGTCGCGGCGGCCGTCGCCGCCGCCAACGCGAGTGAACTGTTGCTTCAGCACCCGCCGAACCCGGAGATGACCGAACAGCACGAACGGACGGTCGGCGAGTATCAGGCCGACCTCTCGGCGTTGCTCTCGGTCCCGGTTCGTTCCGTGTCGCTCAGAGCGGACGGCGGGCGGCCGACGAACGTCGACGTGGTGGTCCGTCGCGCCCCCGCCCGCGGGCTTCGGAACGTCCGCTTCGCCGCCCGCCCGCCCGCCTCGAGTCCGCGGTGTACGACGATAACCGTCTACCCGCACGGCTCGCGCCGGCCGGGAGTCGCACAGCGACTGCTCGAACGGCTGACGTTCTAACCGACGCGTACTGCGTTTGGGTCAGTGGCCGCGGGTTCGCCTCGGTCGGGGGGACCGGCGCTCAGGACGGTGGCTTGTCCGCGAGTTCGATGGTGACAGTGGCCTCGTTTCCGGCGGCCGTGGTTCCGCTCACCGTCTCGTTCAGCGTGTCTTCACTGCGGGCGGTGAGGACCACCGAAGCACCCCCTCGGCGAAGCGTTCTGCGAGAGCCTTCCCGAGACTCCCGTTTCTCACTGCAAAACTGCCTGTGACACAGTCGACGGTCAGGCGAACCCACCCCTGAGCCGGGATGCGTCTCTCAGGGGTTGCGTCGCGGGACGGTGACGGAATCGGTAGTCGTCGGTGGAACGGATGCGAATTCCGGTCGCGAAGGTTCGCTTCGCTCTGGCTCGAATCCGTCCAGTTGCGCCCGTATCCGTTCACGAGGGGTCGAGCACACGAGGTGTTCGACGAGTTAGTTCGGTGAAAAAGTAAGCCGGTGGAGGGGATTGTGAACCTCACTCACAACGCTCCGCGTTGCTCGCTGGCTTAAATCCCTCCACGCAAGGCTCTTCAACCTCACTGTGTTCGATAGAAAGAGCCGGTGGAGGGATTTGAACCCTCGGCCTATTCCTTACGAAGGAATCGCTCTGCCAGCTGAGCTACACCGGCGCGGTGGGATTTCGAACGCATTCTTCCGTACCCCGGTTACGTAATTAAGACTTGCGAATCAGCCCGGTGTCTGCCGGTCGTCACCAGCCCGCTCACGCCCGCTTCGTCAGGCGAACGTCGAGACAGACGTTGTACTCGTGGGGGGCGTACGACCGGACGACGTGCTCGGTCACGACGTCGACCTCGTAGGTCGGTTCGGCGGCGGCGCGGACGGCGGCGAGTCCCGGGCCGAACGGGTCGTCTTCGTGTTGGATGTCGTAGAGATGAATCACGCAGTCGTCGCTCGCGAGGCGGACGGCGGTGTCGAGGAAGTCGCTGGCGCTGTGCGGGAGGTTCATGATGAGCCGGTCGGCCCAGCCCTCGTAGTCGTCGGCGACCTCGCGCACGTCGCCGTGAATCGCGGTGAGTCGGTCGGCCACGTCGTTTCGCGCGGCGTTCTCGCGGAGGAACGCGACGGCCGCCTCGTTGAGGTCGCAGGCGACGACCGCCGCGCCCGCGGCGGCGGCCGGGACGGCGAACGGACCGACGCCGGCGAACATGTCGAAGACGCGCTCGCCCTCGCGGACCGCCTCGACGACGCGGTGGCGCTCGGTCGCCAGTCGGGGCGAGAAGTAGACGGTGTCGATGTCGAGGCGGAACTCGTGGCCGTACTCGCGGTGGACCGTCTCGGTCGACTCGCCGACGAGCACGTCCCAGTCGCGGATGCGGAGTTCACCTTTGACCTTCGAGGCGCGGTTGACGACCGTTTCGGCCGTGAGGTCGGAGGCGACGATGGCGTCGGCGATGTCGCGGGCGCGGTCGGGGTCGTCCTCGTCGAGGATGACGATATCGCCCAGGCGCTCGTAGGAGGGTTCGAAGCCGAGCAGGTCGGCGGGCGTGGTCTGGGTCTCGCGGGCGGGAGGTTCGTAGTCGACGACCGCCAGGTCGTCGGGGACGGCGTCGGCGTCGACGACGGGGATGTAGAGCGTCCCCTCGGCGACGGTAATCTCGTGGTCGTGGTCGAGCAGGCCGGCGTCGGCGAGGCGTCGGCGCGCCGCCTCGCCCGACTCGCGGGGCACGCGGACGCAGGGGACGTTCATATCTCCACCACTGCGCGGTCCCGAGTAAGGGTGACGCTTCGCCGCAGGGCTCCGCGGACGCCGCGAGTCACCCCTTCCGGCGGGCGCGCCGCTCGCGGCGGTCGGCGTTCGAAAAAATCCGGGTTTCCCCGGTTCGCCCCCCGATTCGCTGGGTGTTCCGGGCGGCAACCCCCGAATCACACCTCGACGTGTTCGTGGTCGATGCCGAGGAACGACTCCGCGGTCTCGACCCAATCGGCGAACGTTTGAGTCCCCTCGTCTCGCTCGTGGGGGAAGACGGCCTCGATTTCGTCGCCCCGGAAGACGATACCCAGCGTCCGCGGAAGGACGACTGCGTCGTGTTCGGGCCCCATCCGACCGGAACCGACCGTCGACCGCTCGTCGAGCGTCGGGAGCGCGACCTCCTCGGTTCGCGCCCAGTGGCGACACTCGGCGAGTCGCTCGCGGACGACGGCGTCTCGATTCGTCGGTGCGAGGTCGGACTCCACGTCCACGTTCCGCCCCCACGTCCGGACGCACACGTCGTCGACGACCCCCCCGTCGGTGAGTCGTTCGAGTCGGACGATCAGCGCTTGGTGTTCCTCACCGAGGCCGTCTCGAATCGGCCGAATCCACAGTTCCACCCTCCGTTCGCCGTTGGTCTGCATGCTTCTCACCACCCGGTAGAGAGTACGCCCGATTCGGCCATAAGGCGAGCGTATCCTTCCCGGTGGCCGGGAATCGAGAACGCGAGCGAGCGTGACGCGACGGCTGTGTGGGGTGGGCGACGGGGCAGGCCGGGTTCGGTTTTATTCGCTCTGCTCGCGTCTGTGACGACATGTTCGACCACATCCTCGTCCCCACCGACGGTAGCGACCACGCGGCCCGCGCCGCCGGGTACGCGGTCGACCTCGCGGCGACTTACGGGGCCGCCCTGCACGTCCTCTACGTCGTCGACGTTCGAGTCGCCCACGCGGACGCGCCCGCCGATGACGACGAGTTACAGACGCGCGGGGAGAGGGCGGTCGGCGATGTCGACGCCCGCGCCGCCGACCGCGACGTGCCCGTCGAGACGGAGATTCGCGTCGGCCTGCCCCACGAGACGATAATCGACTACGGCCGAGAGCGCGACATCGACCTCGTGGTGATGGGGACCCACGGGACGAGCGGACTGGAACGCTACCTCCTCGGGAGCGTCGCAGAGCGGGTCGTCAGGCTCTCGGACGTCCCGGTGCTGTGCGTGCCGCCGGCTGGCGACGACTGATTCGGTCGCGCCGGGCTTTTCCCCGCGGCGTGCGAGTAGCCACCCGTGTTATCCGTCCCCGAACTGTTCGAATCGCGGCGGGACCGGTGGCGGACGCTCGCGCTCGCCGTCGTCGTCGTGGCGGTCGTCGCGCTGGTCGGAACGGCGCTCGTCGACCGCTTTCCATTTCTCGCCAACCCGACCGCGCTTCGGACGTGGCTCCTCGGATTCGGGGCGCTCGCTCCCCTCGCGTTCGTCGGCGTGCAAATCGTGCAGGTCATCGTCGCGCCCATCCCCGGACAGGCCCTCGGGTTCGCGAGCGGCTACCTGTTCGGCGCGCTCTGGGGAACGGTCTACAGCATGGTCGGCATCGTCCTCGGGACGGCGCTCGCGGTCGCCCTCGCGCGCGCTCTCGGCCGCCCGTACGTCGAGCGGGTCGTCACCGTCGACGCGCTCTCGGTGTTCGACGACGCGATGGAGACCCACGGGCTGGCCGTCCTCTTTCTCGTCTTCCTCGTCCCCGGCCTCCCCGACGACGCCGTCTGTTTCGCCGCCGGCCTCACCGACATCCCGGTCCGCAGGGTCGTCCTCGTCGCGGCGGTGGGTCGGCTCCCCGGCTTCCTGCTCGTGAACCTCGCGGGCGCGGCCGCCGCCGACGGCAACGCCGAACTCACCGCGGTGTTCGTGGGCGCGTTGCTCGCCGCCTCGGTCCTCGGCTACCTCTACCGCGACCGACTCATGGGCGCACTCGGGTCGCTTACGGGGTGAACAGCCGGTCGTTAAGCCACACCAGACACAGGTTCGCCGCGAGGAACGGGGCGAACGCGCCCGCGACCCAGCCCCACTCCGTGAGCCCGAGCGGAACGACGCCAAAGAGGTCCACGACCGGCGTGTACAGCAGGACGAGGTGGAGCGCGAGCGACAGGCCGACCGCGCCGAGGAGCCACGGGTTCGAAAGCGGCGACAGTCGGTAGCGGAGCCGAACCGACTGCGTGCGGACCAACTCGGCGGTGACGAGGAAGGTAAACAGCACCGTCTGGGCGACGACGAGGTCGCCGGACCGGTCGAGCGCGTAGAAGAACACGCCCAGTCCGGTCGCGGTGAGCGCGACGCCGATGCCGAGAATCGAGGCCACGGTCCGGCGGTCGAGGACGCCCTCGTCGCGGGGGCGCGGCGGCCTGTGCATCACGTCGCTCGACTTGGGGTCCGCGCCGAGCGCGAGCGCGGGGAAGCCGTCGGTGACGAGGTTGAGCCACAGGAGCGCGACCGGCGTGATGACGAGCGCCGACTCGGACGCGAACACCGCGGGGAACAGCGCGGCCCCGAGGAGCGTCCCGAGGAAGACGACGAGCACCTCGCCGGCGTTCGCCGACAGCAGGTAGTTGACGAACTTGCGGATGTTGTCGAAGATGCCGCGGCCCTCCGCGATGGCGTCGCGGATGGTGACGAAGTTGTCGTCGCGGAGCACCACGTCCGACGCGCCCTGTGCGACCTGCGTCCCGCGGTCGCCCATGGCGATGCCCACGTCGGCGTTGCCGAGCGCGGGCGCGTCGTTGACGCCGTCGCCGGTCATCGCCACCGTGTAGCCCGCGTCTTGGAGCGCCCGGAGGATGCGGACCTTGTGCTCGGGCGCGACGCGGGCGAACACGTTGGTCTCCTCGACGACCCGGCCGAGTTCCTCGTCGTCCATCGCGGCCACCTCGGTTCCCGTGACGACTGAGTCGGCGTCGATGCCGACCTCGCGGGCGATGGCGCGGGCCGTCCGCGGGGTGTCGCCGGTCGCCATCGTCACCCGCACGCCGGCGTCGAGGCAGTCGGCGACCGCCTCGGCGACGCCCTCGCGCGCCGGGTCGGTCATGCCCTGCAATCCGAGGAAGACGAGTCCCGATTCGAGCGTCTCGTCGTCGGCGTCGGGGTCCGCGCCGGGCGCGTAGGCGAACCCGAGCACGCGGAGCGCGTCGTCGGCGAAGGCGGTCACGGTCGCTTCGACGCGCTCGCGGCGCTCGTCGGTGAACGGCTCGATTCCGCCGTCGACGAGGACGCGGTCGCATCGCGCGACAATCTCCTCGGGCGCGCCCTTCACGAGCGCGACGGGGCCGTCGCCGGGCGCGTCGAAGTCGTCCACCACGACCGACATCCGCTTTCGCTCGGAGGTGAAGGGGACCTCGCGGAGCCTGTCGTCGGGGTCGCGCGAGCCGTCGAGGCCCGCGTCGGCGGCGGCGCTCACGAGCGCGACTTCGGTGGGGTCCCCGCGGTGGTCGCCGCCGTCGAGTTCTTTGGTGTCGTTACAGCGGGCACCGCAGGAGAGGAGCGCCGTGAGTCCCGGGTCCGGGTCCGAGGCGGTCTCCGGTGCGGACACGGCCGACGCGTCGCCGTGTTCGGCCGCGGCCGATGGGCCGCCGTTTTCGGACGCGGCGACGGCCGACGCCGACCCGCCGCCCAGTTCGACCGTCCGGTCGTCCGGGAGCCACGCGCGGGTGACTGTCATGCGGTTTTCGGTCAGCGTCCCCGTCTTGTCGGTGACGATGTAGTCGACCGCGCCGAGGCTCTCGACGACCGCGAGGTTGCGGACGAGTGCGTTGCGCTCCATGAGCGTCCGCGACCCGAGCGCGAGGGTGAGAGTGACGACAGCCGGGAGCCCCTCGGGGACGGCCGCGACGGCGAGCGTGACGGCGACGAGGAGGACGACCACCGGGTCGGTCGCGGTGAGGAACAGCTGGACCGCCGCGATGAGCAGGATGAGCGCGACGATGCCGACGCCGATGCGACGGCCGAGGCGGTCGACCTCGATTTCGAACGGCGTCTCGCGCTGGTGGGCCTGTCCGAGCTGGTCGGCGATGGCCCCGAGTTCGGTGTCCATCGCGGTGGCGACGACGACGGCCTCCGCGCGCCCCCTGACCACGGTGGTTCCGGCGTGGAGGACGCTCCCGCGGTCGGCCAGCGCCGTGTCGGCTTCGACCGGTTCGTCCGCCTTGTCGACCGGGACGCTCTCGCCGGTCAGCGTCGACTCGTCGGCGCGGCAGTCGGCCGCGGTGAGGACGCGGGCGTCGGCGGGGACGGCGTCGCCCGCTTCGAGGACGACCACGTCGCCCGGCACGACCTCGGTCGCGGGGACCGCCCGAATCGACCCCCCGCGGCGGACCGTCGCGTCCGGCGTCGCCATCTCCCGAAGCGCCGCGAGCGCCTGCTCGGCGCGGTAGTCCTGCACGAAGCCGAACAGGCCGTTTCCGAAGAGGATGAGCAGGATGAGCGCCGCGTCGGTGTAGCCCGGTTCGCGGCCGGGCAGGAGGCCGACGGCGAGCGAGAGGCCGGCGGCGACGAAAAGCAGGAGGATGAGCGGGCCGGTGAACTGCGAGACGAGGAGCGAAAGCGGCGAGACGCCCTCCTCGTCGGCGAGCTCGTTCGGCCCCTCCTCGTCGAGTCGGCGGGCCGCGTCGTCGGGGTCGAGCCCGTCGCGGCTCGACCCGAGTCGCTCCAGCGCCGCCTCGCGTTCGAGCGCGTGCCACGGGACGCCCTCGCGTCCGCTCGCTTCCTCGGCCTCTCGATGCCCGGTTGCCTGCTCGTGCACGGTTCGACTGAACGACACGAACCGACGTATGTCCACCGGCGATTGTCACCCCGCCGCAGTCGGCGGTACGATGAATATCGTTCGGGTCACACGTTCGACCATGTGTGTGGTGTGTCAGCGTGTCTAAACGGGTGGCGACATCGAGCGAGAGCGTCTGTCCGTACTGCGGCGTCGGCTGTGGCATCCGCTACGACGCCGACCGCGGGAGCGCCGCGGGGTGGAACGGCCCGGTCAACAAACGAGGTGAGCTCTGTCCGAAGGGGGCCGCGGCGTGGGACGTCGTCGAGCACGACGAGCGCCTGACCACCCCGCTGGTGCGAGTGAACGGACGGCTCGTCGAGGCGACGTGGGACGAGGCGTTCGACCGCATCGAACGCGAGTTCTCGCGCGCCGTCGCCGACCACGGCCCCGACTCGGTCTTTTTCTTCGCGTCGTCGAACTGCACGAACGAGGAGAACTACCTGCTTCAGAAGGCGGCGCGGGCGCTCGGGACGAACAACATCGACAACTGCGCGCGGCTCTGTCACGCCTCGACGGTGGCGGCGATGGGCGACCGCTTCGGCGCGGGGGCGATGACGAACTCGCTTTCGGACCTCGGGGAGGCCGACGTGTTCCTCGTGACCGGCGCGAACCCCGCCGAACAGCACCCGGTCATCTTCCGGTCGTACCTGCTTCCGGCGCTGAAGTCCGGGACGACGATGATTCACGTCGACCCCCGCGAGAACCAGACGACGAAGGCGGCCGACATCCACCTCCCGGTCGAGCCGGGGTTCGATATCCCGCTTCTCAACGCCATGGCCGCCGTCATCGTCGAGGAGGGGTTGGTCGACGAGGCGTTCGTCGCCGAGCGTACCACGGGGTTCGAGGCGCTCGGCGAGTCCCTCTCCGAGCTCGACGTCGACGCGGAGGCCGAGCGCGCGGGCGTCGACCCCGCCGACCTCCGCGCCGCCGCGAGGGCCTACGGCGAGGCCGGCCGCGCGGCCACCTTCACCGGGATGGGGATGAGCCAGCACCACTGCGGCACCGACAACGTGCAGGCGCTCATCAACCTCCCACTGCTGACCGGCAACGTCGGGAAGGCGGGCACCGGCGTCAACCCGCTCCGCGGGCAGAACAACGTGCAGGGCGCGGGCGACGTGGGCGCGCTCCCGAACGTCCTGCCGGGGTATCGGCCCGTCACCGACGACGACGCCCGCGCCGCCGTTTCTGACGTGTGGGGATTCGAACCCCCCGCCCTGCCGGGGCTCACGGAGGTCGAAGCGACCCACCGCTTCGGCGACGAGGTCCGGGCGGCCTACGTCTTCGGCGAGAACCCCGCCGTGACCGAGCCGAACGCGAACCGCGTCCGCGAGGCGTTCAAATCGCTCGACTTCTGTGTCGTCCACGACGTGTTCCCGACCGAGACGGTCGAATTCGCCGACGTGGTGCTTCCGGGGAGCGTCTGGGCCGAGAAGTCGGGGACGGTGACGAACACCGACCGACAGGTCATTCGGATGAACCGGAACGTCGCGCCGCCGGGCGACGCCTGCGCCGACCTCGATATCCTCCGGGAGTTCGCCGCCCGCGTGGCCGGCCTCGACGCGCCCGCGACCCCCGAGGGCGTCTTCGACGAGCTCCGGCGGGTGACGCCCATCTACGCCGGGATGTCGTACGACGGCATCGGCACGGGGAGCCAGCGCTGGCCGTTCCCCGAGGGCGCGGTCGAGGGGACCGCAATCCTCCACGCCGAGGCGTTCGCATCGGGGTCGAAGACCGCTCCGTTCCGGGTGGTCGAACACGTCGACCCGGTCGACCCCGTTGCCGACGACGAACTCGTGCTCACGACGGGGCGCGTCCTCCAGCACTTCAACAGCGGCGCGCTCACCCGCCGCTCGGGCGTGCTGATGCGGATGCGCGGCGAGGACAGCCTGCAGATTCACCCCGACGACGCCGCCGCCCGCGGCATCGACGACGGCGCGACCGTCCGCGTCGAAAACGACCGCGGGGCGGTCACAGTCGCGGCCGAGGTGACGCCCGCCATTCGCCGCGGGACCGTCTTCGCCACGTTCCACTACGCCGACCCGCTCGTGAACCGGCTGACCGGCGACGCGCTCGACCCGGTGGCGAAGATTCCCGAGTACAAACACAGCGCCGTCCGCGTGACGGTCGAACCGGAGGCGGCGGGCGATGACTGACGAGTCGTCCGCGTCGTCTGCCTCGCCGCCGACGCTCGCCGACGCCCTCGGCATCGGACCCGACGACCTCGTCTGCGCCGTCGGCGCGGGTGGCAAGAAGTCGCTTCTCTACCGACTCGCCCGCGACCTCGACGGCGTGCTCACGAGCACCGTCCGCATCCCCGTCTTCGACGACGAGGTGGCCGAAGTCGTCGTCACCGATACCCCCGAAACCGCCGTCGCCGAGACGGTGACTCGCCCGCTCGGCGTCGTGCCGGAGCGCGAGCGTCCCGACCGCTACCGCGGCTACGACCCGGCGACGGTCGACCGAATCGCCCGCGCCACCGACGACGTGGTGCTCGTCAAGGCCGACGGCGCGCGCTCGCGCTGGCTGAAAGCGCCCGGCGAGGACGAACCGCAACTCCCCGACACGGCCGACCTCGTCTGCCCCGTCGCGAGTGTCCGGGTCGTCGGCGAGCCGCTCTCCGACGAGCGCGTTCACCGACCCGAACTCGTCTCCGACGTGTCGGGGACGGCCGTCGGCGACGCGATATCCGAGTGGGACGTGGCGACCGTCCTGTCGAACGACCGGGGCGGGCTGAAAGACGTCCCCGAGACGGCGCGGGTCGTCCCGGTCCTCAACATGGTCGACGACGACCGACTGGCCGAGACGGCCGGAGAAATCGCGCGGTGGCTCGGCGAGCATCCCCGCGTCGACCGCGTGGTAGCGACCGCCCTCGCCGCCGACGAGCCGGTCGTCGGGTTCTACTGATTTCCCGCGAGGACGACGCCCGCGAGGCGACTATCTGGCGGTCTCGCGGCCCGTCAGCTCGTCGAGTTCGAGCTCCACGAGGTGGAACTCGAGGTCGTCGACCTCCTCGTCGAACACGCGGACGCCGCCGAACAGTTCGTTGATGGTCGCCGCGTCGGGGCGCTCGTCGTCCGGGAGGACGCGAATCGGCCCGCGGGCCATGACGCTCCACGAGTCTTTGCCCTCGTCCTCGTAGCAGACGAACGTCGCCTCCTCGGTCTCCTCGATGAACGCGAGCTTCTCGCTTCCGCCGTCGTCGGTCAGGCGAAACAGGAGTCGGCCGCCGTCGGGGTCGTAGCTGACGTGCGCGGGAATCGCATACGAGCGGCCGCCGTCGGCCAGCGACAGCACGCCCGACGAGGCGCTCGACAGGCGTTCGGCGACCGTTTCGGGGTCGGTGCCGACGGTGTAGACGAATCTGATATCTCGCATACGTGACGTTCGCGGCCGCGACACATGAAACGGTGGTGCGCCGAGGGTGGGTCGCGGGCCTCGGGACGAAGCTCAGGGGAGATAGAAGTGCGACTTCGGAAACCGCCTGTGAATCTCCGGGGGCGCGTTGCGGACGATGTGCACGTCGTGGGCGTCGTCGCTCGCGACGTGCCCGCCGACGCTGACGAGCGGGACGACGACGCGACCCGCGTTCTCGCTCCCGACGAAGATGACGCTCGCGTCCGTCTCGGACGCGGCCGTCCTGAGCTCCGCGACGATGTTCCCCGGCGCGGGGTCCCGCCCGACCGTCACCGCCTGAAACGACGCCGACGGCGCGATGTCGACCGCGGTCTCGTGGAGCTCTCCGACGACCGCCTGCTGGTCGAAGGCCTCCCGCGACGGGACCCACCCCGCATCCACGGCGTAGGCGGGGTCGTCGGGGACGACGGCGACCGCGAGCACGTCGCGGTCGGTGGCCGACGCGAACTGCGCGGCTCTATCGAGCGCGGCGTTCGCCAGCCGAGAGCCGTCGTAGGCGACGAGGTACATGTCTGTCGCTCGTGTAGCGACCGTGATAAATCAGTCGTCGGCTATCGATTCGATTCGCTCGCCCGACGACGCGAGTCGGTCGAGGGCGTCCTGTGCGGCGTCGCTCACGGCGTCGGCGTCGCGGTAGGAGTCGCCGAGACCCACCTCGCGGCGGTGCCACTCACCGTCGGCGAAGGCGAAGATGTCGACCCACCAGTAGAGCGTCAGCCCGCGCGCGAACTCGGTGATTGTGACGCGCCGGTCCGAGTCGGGCGACTCGTAGACGGTCTTGGCGCTCGCCTCGTCGGTGTCCACGTCGGTCTCGACGGTCCACCCCTCCGGAACGGCGAGCGAGAAGGGGTCATCTGTCATTATCGTTCTCGACGAGGCCGAGCGACTTGATTGGTCCGTTTTCGGCGACCGTCGTGGGGAGCTGACCGACTGGCCGCCCGTGTCGCTCTCTCGGCGCTCGGGAGCCGGCGGCTCAATCGAGCGACCGCGCCGAGTTGGCGACGACGAGCAGGCTCGACGTACCCATGGCGACGGCGGCGAAAAGCGGGTTGAGCACGCCGAGGGCGGCCAGCGGGATGGCGACCGCGTTGTAGCCGAACGCCCACGCGAGGTTGCCGCGGATGCGGCGGTTCACCCCGGCGGAAAGCGAGAACACCTCGGGAATCGCGTCGATGTCGCGGCCGACGAGCACCGCGTCGGCGGCGTCGCCCGCGATGTCCGTCCCCGTGCCGAGCGCGATGCCGATGTCGGCGGCGGCGAGGGCGGGCGCGTCGTTGCTCCCGTCGCCGACCATCGCCACGGTGCCCCGGGCGCGGAGGCGCTCGACCGTCTCGGCTTTCGCCTCCGGCGGGACGCCCGCGAACACGTCTGTCACGCCCGGGTGGTCGCGGAACCGCCGCGCGGCGCGTTCGGAGTCGCCCGTGAGGACCACGACCTCGCGGCGGCCGCCGTCGGCGACGGCCGCGACCACGTCGTCCCACGCGGCCCGCGGTTCGTCGCCGACGACGAGCACCGCCCGAGAGCGTCCGGCCCACCCGACGACGACCGGCACCGCGCCCTCGTCGCGGGCGGCCTCGACGGCGGCCTCGTGGGCCGGAGAGAGCGTCACGCCCTCGTCGCGGAGGAGCGAGGGATGGCCGACGATGACGCGCCCGCGCTCGCCGTCGACTTGGCCGGAGACGCCGCGGTCGTGGATGGTCACGTCGTCGGCCGAAACGTCGGGAACCGCCGCGGTCGCGTCCGCCGCCTCGGTTCGGTCTTCGGCCGCCTCCACGACGGCGGTCGCGAGCGGGTGCGCCGAAAACCGTTCCAGCGCGGCGGCGGCGGCGAGCGCGGCGGACCCGTCGTCGCCTGCCTCACGCCCCTCGCCGCCGCCTCTGTTCTCGCCGTCGCCGACGACCCGGAGGACTGCCATATCGCCGTCGGTGAGCGTCCCGGTCTTGTCGAAGACGACCACGTCCACGTCGGGGACGGCCTCGAAGACGGCCTCGGAGGCGACGACGATACCCCGACTCGCGGCCTCCTTGATGCCCGAGGCGACCGCCAAGGGCGTGGCGAGGCCGAGCGCGCAGGGACACGAGACGATGAGGACCGTGAGTCCCACGAGGAGCGCGTCGGTCGGCGCGCCGCCGCTGACCAGCGTCCAGCCGAAGGCGACGGCGGCGAGGACGAGCACCGTCGGGACGAAGATGGTCGCCAGTTTGTCGGCGAGGCGCTGGACGCCCGAGCGGGCGCTCTGGATGTCCCAGAGCAGTTCGACCAGCCGGTCGAGCGTGCTCGTCGCGTCCTCGCCGACCGCGACGACGAGCGGGCGGTCGGTGACGACGGTCCCGCCGAGCACGTCGTCGCCGGGGCGCTTCGTCCGCGGCATCGACTCGCCGGTGACGAGCGCCTCGTCGACCGCGGCGGTCCCCTCGCGGACGGTGCCGTCGACCGGGACGCGCTCTCCCGGCCGAACCTCCACGAGGTCGCCCGGTTCGAGCGCGTCGAGCGCGACCATCTCGACGCCGCCGTCGCCGGTGCCGTCAGCGTCGTCGGCGACTCTCCGGCGGGCCTCCGAGACGCGGGAGGCCGCGAGGTCAGAAAGCATCCCGGCGGCCTTCCGCTTGATTCGGTCCTCGTAGTAGTTGCCGAGCGTGACGACGAGGATGATGGCGACGGTCACGTCGAAGTAGACGTGGGTCTCGCCGACGAGGACGGCCGCCGTCGAGTAGACGTAGGCGCTCGTCGCCGCCAGCGAGACGAGCAGGTCCATGTTCGGCTGGCCGGCGCGGAGGCTGACGAGCGCCCCCCGAAGGATGGGAAAGCCGGTGTAGAACAGGACGATGGAGGTCATCACCCAGATGTTGCCGAGGATGTAGATGCCGTCGAAGACGCCGAGTTCGACGACCGGTTGGAAGCCGACGTAAGTCGGGTACAGAAACAGGACGTACCACAGCATCACCATCATGCCGAAGACGCCGCCGCCGATGACGAACCGCGCGACCTGATTGTCGGACCGCTCGGCCGCCTCGCGTTCCTCGGGGTCGCGCGTGCCGTAGCCGTAGCGCGCGAGCGTCCCCGACAGCCCGTCTAAGTCGGCGGTCTCCGGGTCGTAGGTGACCCTGACCATATCGTTGGCGTAGCTGGCTTCCGCGGCGTAGACGCCCTCGCAGGTCCGCGCGGTCCCGGAGACGAACGCCTCGCAGGTGGCGCAGTGCATCCCGTCGACGGCCATATAGGTCCGTTCGGCGTCGTCGGGCACCTCGTCGGCCTCGCCCGCGAGTTCGCGCTCGACCGTCTCGGGGTCGGCGCTCGCGGCGTCGCCGAGCGCGCGGGTGATTTCGAGACAGCCGCGACAGCAGAACTCGCCGTCTCCCGCGTCCCCGGTGACCGGCGGCGTCGGCGTCGGGAGTCCACAGAGGTCACAGCCCTCGGCGTCGGCGTCGCTCTCGCCGCCGGCCGACCCGCGGGACCGCGTCGTCGTCGACATCGTCACAACGGTTGGTAGAAGGGCACGTGAAGGTGCGGGACCGACACGCCCAGAAGCATCAGCCCGTGGGACAGCGGGATGTAGCCGAGGACGAGGAACGCCGCGCCGAGCGCCCGGTGGAGCGTCGCCCGCCGCCGCGCCGAGACGCGACCGAGGAGCGTCCCGTAGAGGAACAGCGTCGGAATCGTCCCGAGACCGAGCAGGCCGAGTAAGGCGGCGGCCCGGAGCGGTTCGCCCGTCGAGAAGGCGTAGAGGTACGCCGGGTAGATGATGGGACACGGGAGGAGGCCGTGAATCGCGCCGAGGCCGAGGATTCGCGGGCCGCCGACGAGCCTATCGACGCGGGCGGTCGCCCACCCGCTGACGCGGCCGAACAGGCGCGTGACCGCGGTGGGGGTGAACCGGTCGATAGCGCTCGACTGGCCGACGAGATAGCCGACGCCGGTGAGGATGATGGCGGCCCCGACGAGCAGGCCGGTCGTCGCGCGGACGCCGCTCCCGACGGCGGTCACCGAGTCGAACGCGTCGAAAAACAGGCCGCCGACGAGGGCGAAGGCGGCACCGATGGCGGCGTAGCTCAGCGCCCGGCCGACGTTGAACAGGGCGTGTTGGCGGACCTGTCGGAGCGTGAGCGACCGGCTGTCGACGCCCTCGCGGTCGGCGAGGCGGTCGGCGTAGACGCTGACGAGCGGCCCGCACATCCCGAGGCAGTGCGCCCCGCCGAAGAGACCGACGATGAGGAACGCGACCGCTTCGGGGGTCGCGGCCGGCAGTCCGAGCGAGATGCCTCCGTCCATCTCACGCGGCGTGTTCGGCGTCGGTCTCCGCGTCGGCGTCGCCGTCGTGGCCGTGTCCGCCCTCGGTCGGACTCATGAGGAGGTAGATGACGGTGGAGATGAGAAGCACGTTGACGGCCGTGACGACGCCCGCGAGGGGGTTTTTCGTCACGCCGAAGATGACCGCGGGCAGGAGCGCGAGCAGTGCGACGGTTCCGGCGCGTCGAGGCGTGAGTTCCATACCGGTCCATTCGCGACCACGGTGTTTCTGATTTCGCCCATTCCCACCGCGTTGGAATGGGGTGTTGCGTTAAAGGCCCGTTATTCCTCATGACCGGGTATGGCCGTTGATTCGACAGCAGAGGGAGCCGCGTCCTCTGCCGCGCGCACTTCCACCGACGGAGGCGTGCCAGCAAACGCGGATTCCCAAAGTGATTCCGGGCAGGCAGACCCTCCCGTGGACTCTATCGTCGGGACGGCCGACGACGGCATCGTTCGCGAACTCGAACACGACGACTTCGACCCGGTCGGGACGCTCGTGCTCGTGCTCATCTACATGGCGATTCTCATCGGCATGTGGGTGTTCATGTACTTCGTCGAGTTCCTCGGACGGGGTCTCACGGTGGTGGGATAGATGGAGATACACGCCTACGAGAAACTCTGGTTGGCGCTGGCGCTCGTCCTCATCGTCGGGTTCATCGGGACGATTACCTACGGGGCCGCCGGCGCGGGCATCGACATGATAGACGACAAAGGCGGAACGGTCGACCCGGCGACGCTCGACCAGCATCCGAAGTTCGGCGACCCCGGCATCGAGCGGAGCGGAGAGAACAGCTACGACGTGTACGTGGTCGCGCGACAGTTCGTCTTCGAACCGGGCACGACCCAGCCGCTCCGCGTTCCCGCCGACAGCACGGTCACGTTCCACGTGACCGCCGCCGACGTCATCCACGGCTTCGAAATCGTCGGCACGAACGCGAACACGATGGCGATTCCCGGGCAGGTCTCGGAGTTCACCGTCGAGTTCGGCGAGCCGGGCGAGTACGGGATGCTGTGCAACGAGTACTGTGGCTCTGGCCACCACGTGATGGAAGGGCAGATTGTGGTTATGGAACAAGGAGAATTCGACAGCTGGTACGAACAGCAACAGGCGGACGGGGAGGCTGAGAACTGATGGCGACCGCATCCGGCGGCGGCGGCGAGTTCGTCGATAAGTTCCCCGACGAGGCGGCCATCGTCAAGGCGAGTTTCCTCATCGCGTTCGTCTCGCTCGGCATCGGCGCCTTCTTCGGCCTCATTCAGGCGCTCCACCGGACGAACGTCCTCCGCGTCATCGACTCGGCGGACTACTACACGGTGCTGACGGGTCACGGCGTGCTTCTCGCCATCGTCTTCACCATCTTCTTCCTCTGTGGGGTGTTCCACTGGGCGGTCGCCAGAAGCCTCGACCGCCCCGCCGAAAACGCGCTCTTTTCGTGGGCGTGGGTCGGCCTGATGACGACGGGCACGATTCTGGCCACGGTCGCCATCCTCGGTGGCTTCGTCCCGAACCTCGGCATGAGCGCGGACGTGCTGTTCACGTTCTACGCGCCGTTGCAGGCGCACCCGATATTCTATATCGGCCTCGCGATGTTCATCGTCGGCACGTGGCTCGCCGGCGCGGACTGGTTCCTCTCGTACCGCGCGTGGCGGCAGAACCACGAGGACGAGCGCATCCCGCTCCAGACGTTCATGGTCCTCACGACCATGATTATGTGGTACGTCTCCACTCTCGGCGTCGCCGTCTCGGTGGTGTTCTTCCTCATCCCGTGGTCGCTCGGCCTCATCGAGAGCGTCAACCCGCTTCTGACGCGGACGCTCTTTTGGTACTTCGGCCACCCCATCGTCTACTTCTGGCTGATGCCGGCGTACCTGCTTTGGTACACCGTGCTTCCCAAGCTCGCGGGCGGGCGGCTGTTCAGCGACCCGCTCGCACGCGTGGTGTTCGTGTTGTTCCTCCTGCTTTCGACCCCGGTCGGGATTCACCACCAGTACCTCGACCCGGGCATCGCGGAGGGCTTCAAGTTCATCGCCATGACGAACACGATGTTCCTGCTCCTCCCGTCGTTACTCACGGCCTTCACGGTCGTCGCCAGCGTCGAACACGGCGCGCGCCAGCGCGGCGGTGAGGGCTACCTCCGCTGGCTCGGCGCGCTCCCGTGGCGCGACCCCGCGTTCACCGGCATGGCGCTCGCCGGCGCGATGTTCGCCGCCGGCGGCTTCTCCGGCATGATCAACGCCGGGATGAACATCAACTACCTCATCCACAACACGCTGTGGGTGCCGGGACACTTCCACCTCACCGTCGGCACGGCCGTCGCGCTGACGATGATGGCCGGGTCGTACTGGCTCGTCCCGCAGGTCACGGGCACGAAGCTCTACAGCCGGCCCATCGGCCTCCTGCAGGTCATCATGTGGTTCATCGGCATGGTGTTCATGTCGAACGCGATGCACCGTGCCGGCCTCGCCGGCATCCCGCGGCGCACCGCCGAACCGCAGTACCAGAACTTCGACTTCCTGACGCCCATCGGGAGCATCTTCGAGCTTCGGGTGCAGATTGCCCTCGGCGGGACGCTCCTGTTCCTGTCCGTGGTGCTGTTCCTGTTCAACATCCTCCTGACCTCGCTCGGCGAGGAGTCCGACCGGCCGGTCGATTCACACCTCCCCGAGCCGCTTTCGGGGCCGGAGGGAAGCCCGCGCGTCCTCGACAACCTCGCGATGTGGACCGGTATCGCGGCGGTGCTCGTCGTGCTCGCGTACACGCTTCCGCTGGCCGGCATCATCCAGAACGGCGGCGGGCTGTTCGGCGGCGGGCTCCCCGTCCCGGCGACCGTCTCGGCCGGCTTCGACCTCGTGGCCACGACGGTCACGAGCGCGTTCAACACCCTCTGGGGGGTGGTCGCGTGAGGCTCACGAAGGCGCGGGCGCTCATCCTCATCGCGTTCAGCGTCCCCATCGCCATCGAACTCCGCACGGTCGCGGGCTTCTTCGACGTGGAGCTCCCGCTCATCGCCGTGGCGGTCGTCGAGTTCCTCTTTCTCGCCCTGCTGTTCGTGCTGTACGGGCTCTACGGCGAGGGGTCGGAGGCGGCGGCGTAACTGACAGCCGACAGCCGACGACCCGACTCGCAGTTTCGACACCTGATGTTCGCGTCATCGCCGCAGTACCGTCACGCGCCGACCCGCGTATCGACATAAAACCCCCGCGATAGCGGGGGAGACGCCCGGGCAGTTTCCCGGTCGCTGGGAAGCAGTCTCTGTTTATATTCGGTCGTCTCGCCTACGTCTAAGCGACCATGAGCAACCTCGACTTGATGAAGGCCGGCATCGGCCTCGCGGTCGTCATCGGCATCGCTCTCACGGCTATCGCGGGCTACGCGCTGTTTACGACGTTCGGCGGCGTCGGCGGCCTGACCGTCGCACCGGAACTCCTCGTGTCCGTCCTCTTCGGCGGCCTGCTCGTCGCGGCCGCCGCGAGCGTCCGCCGGGTCGCACCCAAGCCCCGCACCCGCGTCTGAGGCGTTCGATACCGACCGCACCGCGGCTCCGCTGACCTCCATGCTCCGTTTTCCGACCCGCCGAGATGGCCGTAGAGGAGATTGCGTTGCTCGCCGGTGACGCGGGCGTCGACTGCGAGACCGACATCCGCATCGGCGTCCCGTACCGAGAGATTCGACGCAGTCGCCGAGACCGACGCGGACCTCGTGGGGATGGCGACCCACGGCCGGACCGGCCTCGAACACGCGATTCTCGGGAGCACGACCGAACGAATCGTCAGGCTCGCCGAGGTCCCCGTGTTGACCGTCAGAGAGTGAGCGCAGACTCACTTGTTCGGGCCGGAGTCGGTCGACCAGACTTAGACCAGCGCTCTGAGTCCGTCGCGGAGCGCTCGCCGGCCGTAGACCGCGAGGCCGATGGCTCCAGCCGCGCCCAACAGGAGCGGAATCACGTCGAAGCCGTCGACCGCCAACCGGAGCGCGCCCCAGACGAGGAACGCCGCGGCCTGTGCGACGTAGAACGCGAGGGTTCCGTTGAAGGGGACGAAGCCGCCGGCGAGGAAGACCACACAGAGGAGCGCGATGCCGACCACGTCGGCGCTCATCGGCGGGAGCCAGCCGAAGGCGACCGCGCCAACGGCGAAGGCACAGAAGACGACGCCGACCGCCAGCCGAAACGGGGCGATTTCGGCGAACAGCGACTTGTCCGGCGGAACGACGTTCGAACCGCCGTCGGTCAGGGGTGACGGTGTCGGAGACACAGTCGTAGTTCGCGCAGAACTGTCAAAAGATTATTCTCTCGTACGGCCGCGGTCCGCTTACTCCACGGGGATGCGACTGCCGCCGCCGCGGCCGGTCCGGTCGTCGCGGTCGACGGCGGGGCGCTCGTCGAGTTCGACGACGAGCGTCAGCGGGTCGCCCTCGCGGACGATACCGACGGCGACGGGTTCGCCGGGGCGCGTCTCGGTGATGAGATAGCGCATCAGTTCCTCGTGGGTGCGGACCGGGTTTCCCTCGATGGCGACGAGCACGTCCCCGCCGACGGGGACCGAAGCGCCGCGGTAGTCGGCCGTCCCGCGACAGCCGTGGAGGAAGCCCTCGTCTCCGTCGGAACCCGCGGCGTCGACGACGAGGACGCCGTGAGGCGCGTCGAGGTCGTTCGCTTCGGCGACGGTCGGCGTCACGTCGAGGGTGCGCGCCCGGAGGTACGAGTGGCGGTAGCGGCCGTCGGCGACGAGCGCCGGGAGGATGCGGTTGGCGATGACCGGCGAGACGGCGAAGCCGATGTTGTCGCCCTGCTTGGCGCGGTTGACACCGACGACCTCGTAGGTGGGGCCGGCATCGTCGTCGCCGTCGGTGTCAGATTCCCCGGGGACGAAGCCGACGAGCGGTCCCCCCGAGTTGCCGGGGTTGATGGGGGCATCCGTCTGGACCACGTCCGGGATGGCGAAGCCGTTCGAGGTGGGAAGCGACCGATTCGCCCCGGAGACGATGCCCGCGGAGATGGAGCCGTCGAGGCCGAGCGGGTTGCCGAGCGCGGCGACCCACCGCCCCGGCGCGGGGTTGTCGGCCGCGAGCGGGAGCGCCGCGGCGTCTTCGGGCAGGTCGTCGACGGCGACGACGGCGAGGTCGGTGTAGGCGTCGGCACCGACGACCTCGCCGACGCGCCACGACCCGTCTGCGAACCGGAGTTCGACCCGGCCGGCGTCTTCGGCGTCGGCGAGCCGCGAGACGTGTTCGTTGGTGACGAGATGTCGGTCGTCGTAGACGAAGGCGCTCCCCGCTCCGCCGGGTCGGCGGCGGCCGCCGACGTAGACGGAGACGACCGAGGGGATGACGTCGCGGTACAGCGCTTCGAAATCGGGATGCGTTGGCATGGTGGTGCGACGGGGCGGCACATACCGCTCGGGGGTCGCTTACCTCGGGTTAGTGCCCAGCGGATTTGAGCATGTCGCGTGGTGACAGCGAACACGACTGTCGTCCGCGGCGGCCCGGTCGAGAGCGGCGGCCTTGGTCGGGAGCGGCGGCCGCAGGCCACGACCGAAGCGATGCCGCGAGGCCCCCAATTTAATACGATCTGTAGTAAACGACGAGACAACGATGGTCGCACTCGACGTACACGAGGACATGCAACGACTCGCCGACAGCGGCGTCGTCGCGGTGATGCGCGGCGCGGACGCGGACACCGTCATCGACGTGGCCGACGCGCTCCACGAGGGCGGCGTCACCGCCTACGAAATCACGGCCGACAACCCCGACGCGATGGACCTCATCCGCGAGGTGTCGGCGTCCTTCTCGGACCGCGAGGCCATCGTCGGAGCGGGCACCGTCCTCGACGCGCCGACCGCCAACGCGGCCATCCAGGCCGGCGCGGAGTTCGTCGTCGGGCCGAACTTCGACGAGGGCGTCGTCGAGACCTGCAACCGCTACGGAACGCTCGTCGCGCCGGGTATCATGACGCCGACCGAGGCGACCGACGCGTACTCGGCGGGCGCGGACCTCGTGAAGGTGTTCCCCGCCTCCTCGCTCGGTCCCGGCCACCTCAAGAGCATGAAGGGACCGCTCCCGCAGATTCCGATGATGCCGACCGGCGGCGTCGGCCTCGACAACGCCGCGGACTACATCGAGGCCGGCGCGCTCGTCGTCGGCGCGGGCGGCGCGCTCATGGACGACGAGGCAATCGAAAACGGCGACTTCGAGGCAATCACCGAGACGGCCCGCGAGTTCTCGAGCGTCATCGACGACGCTCGGGACGACTGAGGGAGAAGGGGAGTCCCCCGGAATCGAGGCCGAAAACTATCCGGTTCTTTTCGATGTTCTGGTGGTGTGTTGTCGGAATTGTGCACACCGTGCATTCAGCACGTCTCCCGGCGACTACCAGATTTTTCTATTCGAGATAGCCAATCAACGATTGAACTGCGTCCTCGACAAGTCCGTCGGTTAGCGTCCCCTGCCAGTAGTCGATATCTCCGCTCCCGAGCGACTGGACGCCCCAAGGGACGATGCGGCTATCGTCGGGGGTTCCACCACGAGACCAACTCGCCTCGGGTATGTCGAGGAATTCCTCGTGCCACGTCTTTGTCGTCAACGTCAACGCGATGTACTGGTCGCCATGGAACGGTTGCCCCTCGTGGTTCGAGATGACGAGCCACGGTCGCGCCGCTTCTTCCCCGTTAAACGGGTCGTCGCCGTAGACGACATCTCCGGGTTCGTACGTCGGGGCGTTCCCTTCGTCCGTCACTCGTCGTCCCTCAGACTCGGGTGGGCTTCGTCCGGGGCGTGTTCCTGCCACTCGCCTTTGTTCTCGGTTCCCAATCGCTCGTTGAAGAGTGCTGTCGCTCGCTCGTATCCGCTGTACGAGTGCAGTCGGTCCTCGTCAGTCGTGACAGCCCAGTAGGTCGCCTTGTGTTCGACGAGTTCGCGTTGCTTCAACCGCGTCAGCGCAGTGCTTACCGCACCCTCGTCGAGGTCAGTCTGTGTTGCAATCTCACGGGCCTGAAACGCCCGGTCGTCGTGAGCGACGAGGAATCCGAGGACTTGGTCCGGGACAGACAGCTCCGTGAGTTCCTCCTCGCTCGTGTTCTCGAAGGTCTCCCGGTCTATCGACATCGTCGAATGAACGTACGGTTCCCATCGATAAGAGTGTAGCTAGTGAAAGTCATGAAAATACACTCGCGATGAGTCTTCGCACGACAGCAAGCGGGGCGTGCCCCGGCGAACGCTCCGCTGGACTCGAGGGGCACGTCTGCGAGATATATCTCCTCCATCCAGCACGCAACCCATCGCAGAATCAACACTTTTCAACAGAGCAAACGCCCCGCTCGCACCGACCACCAATCCCTTCTACCGAATCGACTGCACACACCCCTCAAACCCCTCCGGAACCACGTCCGCGAGCGCCTCGGGGTCAGACTCGTCGTTGGCCGCGACGAGGTAGGCCGCGCCGTCGTCGTCGCCGTAGACGCGCTGGAAGTCGTAGACGAAGCCCCAGCAGTCGGTCGCTTCGGGTATCTCGTCGCTCTCGGTGAGGTACTCCACCTGTCGGACGACCGCGTACTCGACGAGTCGGTTGACCGCTTCGCCGCCCGGCGTGTTCGACGCGAACACGCCGAGTTCGCGGGCCTCCTCGACGAGCGGGACGAGCCGCGAGACGGCGGCTTCGACCGCCGCGGGCAGGTCCCCGACGTTCCCGTCGGTGACCGTCTCGTAGGCGGCCGTCACCGCCCCACAGCCCGTGTGGCCGAGGACGACGACGTCCGTCGACTTGAGCGCCGACACCGCGTAGCCGACGGCGTCGTTGACGACGAGTCGCCCGTCGACCTCGGTCCACACCTGATTGCCGACGTTGACCGACGTGAACAGCTCGCCGGCCCCGTCGGCGCTCCAGACCGCGTCGGCGGGGACCCGGGAGTCCGAACAGCTCACCGAGACGACCGCGGGCGACTGCGCCTCGCGCACGCCCTCGAAGTGGTCGGCGGCGAGGCTCTCGACGTGTCGCGCGTTTCCGGCCAAGAGCGATTCCAGTCCTGTTCGCGTCATTGGATTACGTTGCACCCGCGCGTCGATATAGCTCCCCGCTCGTCGCGGTGTTCACCGCCGTCGGTCGGCTCCGGCTAGCGGCTGTCATCATCCGATTCGTCGTCTCCGGACTCGGCCGACGCGCCCCAGATGAAGGGGTCGTCGGCCTCCTGTTCGACTTCCGTCTCCTCGCCCTCGCCTTCGGTTTCGGTTTCGACCTCTCCTTCGGCCTCACCTTCGCCTTCGGTTTCGGTTTCGACCTCTCCTTCGGCCTCACCTTCGCCTTCGGTTTCGGTTTCGACCTCTCCTTCGGCCTCACCTTCGGTTTCGGTTTCGGTTTCGACCTCTCCTTCGGCCTCACCTTCGCCTTCGGTTTCCGTGGTCGTCGGCTCGGCCTCCTCGACGAACTCGGGCGTCTCGCTCACGTCGGCCCCGGTGTCAGAGTCCGAGTCCGAATCCGGCTCGTCGGCATCGCGGTCCGGCTCCGCGGCGCGGATGCCGAGGGCGGCCTGTCGGGACCGCTGTCGCGCCTCGCGTCGCGCGGAAAGCGCCTCGCGGAGGCGGTCGTTCAGCGTCTCCCGAAGCTCCGCCGCGTCGGCGACTTCGATGTCGACGGCGGTCGCGTCGCCGCCGACGAGGGAGATGCTCCCCGCGGTGTCGGCCGTGACCGTCGAGACGCGCCAGCGGCGCTGGAAAATCGTCCGGCGCTCGATGGCCGTCTGCACCCGGTAGTAGGGGACGAACCGCGTCTCGCGCTTCCAGAACCCGTTTCGGGTGACGAAGTGGTCGTCGGTGAGCGCGTAGCCGCGGTGCCGCCACTGGAGCGCGCCGGCGACGACGGCCACCGGGACGAGCGCCAGCGGGACGAACCACGGAATCTCCTGCGGGAGGAACCGGTTCGCGCCGTAGAGCGCGAGCGTCGCCGCCCCGAGGACCAGCGAGTACCGGACGGCGTAGCGCCGGCGGATGCGCGTCGGCGGCCCCTCGAACGTCGGCATCTCGACGCCTTCGAGGTCGGCGACGAGGCCGAGCACGCGGTCGCGGGTTGCCAGCGGGATAGCGGCCTCGGAGCCGCGGCCGCCGCCGCCCGACCCGTTTGTCCCGTCCGAACCGGGCGCGTAGCCCGCCGTCTCCACGAGGAGCGTCGCGTAGCCGAACCGGCGCTTCAGGGGGTTGTCCTCGACGGTGAGCGTCTGGAGCTTGTCGAGCGGAATCGACCCGTTGTAGCGCTGGAGGAGGCCGCGTTCGTACTGGAGTTCGTCGCCGACGCGGGTCAGCCGGAAGCCGTAGTAGTTCACCACCGCGGAGGCGAATCCGGCGGCCCACGAGACGAGCGCGACGAGGAGGACCAGCGCGACGATGCCGACGCCCGCGGCCGCGGCGCTCCCGGCGGGGAGTGGCACGTCCACGTACGACGCGACGACGGGAAAGACGGTGGAGCCGAACACGAAGACGAGTCCGGGGAGTCGGAGGTCGAACGACAGCGCGCCGACGATGGCGAGTTCCCGCGGTGTCAGTTCGAACAGCAGTTCCTGTTCGGGGTCGGATGCGTCGCCGTCTGTGTCGCCGCGTTTCAGGCGGGCGACCTCCGACTGGATGCGGCGGGCCTCCTCGTAGCTGACGAAGCGGAGACTGCCCTCGGTCTCGCCGCCGCCCGCGGTTTCGAGGTTCACGGCGGCGATGCCGACCAGCCGCTGGGCGACGTTGCGAGAGATGTCGACGTTCTGGATGCGCCGGTAGGGAATCTCGCGGTTGCGCCGGGAGAACACGCCCGACCGGATATCCAGCGTGTCCGGCGTGAGTTCGTACTCGAACCGGCGGAAGTAGGCGAGCTCGTAGCCGGCGATGCCGAGCACCGCGACGCCGACGAGCGCGACGCCGCCGAGGCCGCCGAGGACGCCGCCGAAGGCGGTCCCGCCGGTGAACGCGAAGAACGCGAGCGCGAACACGATGCTGGCGCTCCGCTGGACCGCCCGGTAGGGCACCGAGAGCGGCGACAGCCGGGTCATACCGCGTCGTCGCCCTCGGACGCGATTGCGAGGCGCTTCAGTCGGTCTTGGAGGTCCTCTGCACCTTCAGGGGTCAGTCCCGGGACCGACACGTCCGCGCCGCGGGAGCCGGCGGTGTAGACGACGGTCGACGCGAGGCCGACGAGCCGTTCGAGCGGACCGCGGGTCGAGTCGACGTGCTGGACCCGGACGAACGGGACCACGGTAGTGACCTTCGTGAGGACGCCGCGCTGGAGGTACAGCGAGTCGTCGCGGACCTCGTAGCCCCACGCCCGATACCGGAGGAGCGCGAAGGCGACGCCGACGACGAGGAAGACGACGCCGACCGCGACGGGGACGAACGCGGGTATCGAGACGGGCGCGAACAGCGTCACCGCGGTCGCCACGCCGCCGGCGACGAGCGCGAACACGACCGCTCGGGCGACCCAGAGAAGACGGATACGGGGGTGGAGGCGATTCACGGGAATCCCTCCGAGCGCGTGAACATCGTATACTCCGGCGTCTCCTCGAACGGGTAAATAACTGTGGCCGGGCCGAATCGGCTTACGGTGTCGCGGCGAGTCGGCGCTCGACCCGGCGGGTCGCGGTGTCGAGCGTCGCGCCGACCTCCGCGAGCGTCGCGAGCACCGGGTACTGGACCGACAGGTCGGCGTAGAAGAACTCCGTCACGTCCGGCACCAGCGCGGAGAGCGCCCGCCGGTGGTGTGAAATCGTCTCCTGTCGCGCCGCGACGAGTTCTTCGAGGCGCTCGCGGAGCGACGAAAGCTCTTCGTAGAGCGCCAACAGCGCGTCGAAGTCGCGTTCGGACAGCGGCGTTCGGTCGAGGTCGCCGAGTCGCCCGAGGAGGGCTTCGGTCTCGTCGCGCATCGACGCCACCGACTCGGCCTCCTCGTCGACGACTTCGATGAACTTCTCGCGCTCGTCCAGCGACGACGCGGCCGCCGCCGCGACCGTGCGCCGGAGCGGCGGCGAGAGGACGCTCGCCGACCGGAACGCGGTCGCCACGTCCGGGCCGAACTCGGCGGTGAGGCTCTCTTCGAAGGAGTCGCCGTACTCCTCGTCGTAGTGCGGGACCGACATCACGGTCCGCTCGTAGCTCCGGCGCAGTCCGGAGAGCGCGGCGTCGGTTCCGCCCCGCTGGCCCCGCTGGCCAACGAGCGTCGCGGTGGCGGGCGTCCGGTTCGGAGCCGACGCCGTCGCCTGCGACGCGGCGACCTCGCGGCGGAACGCCCGGAACGCCTCGCGTTCGTCCACACAGCGGCGACGCTCGGCGCGGAGTGCCTCGCGGGCGTCGGCGAGGCGGTCGAGACTCACCGCCATCGAACCGCCCCCGGAACGTCCGAGCCGACGACCCGCCTCGGCGGCGTCCGCTCGTCGACCAGCGGGAGCGCCGACAGATGCCCGCGGTCGGCGTGCGCGGCGATGCCCTGCCCGTGGGCGGCCCCGCTGGCGGCGAGGGTGTACGCCTCGGCCATCCCCTTCGGTCCCGCGAGCGGGACGAGTCGAACCGTCGTCCCGCGGCGGTCGACGTCGACGAGGATGAACGACTGCGGGAACGAGCAGGTCGCCGGGGCGATGAGTTCGCGGACGCCGGCTCGCACCGCCGTCGCGGGCCAGTGGATGTGCCCGGAGAGCACGAGCGGCACGTCGTGACGCGCGAGCACCGCGGCCAGCTCGTCGGCGTTGCGGAGCTGGTAGAAGTCGGCGTCGGGGAACTGCCCGGTGTGGCGGCGGGGGTGGAAGACGTTGTGGTGGAGGACGACGACCGGGGTCGCCGCGTCAGCGAGGACGGCGTCGAGCCAGCGGAGTTGGGAGCCGGGAACGGCCCCCTCGTGGGTGTTCGTGAGGGGGAGGTCAGGGCCGCCGCTGGCGGAGTCGAGCCCGATGATATCGACGCCGCCGACCCGGCGGACGAACGGGAGGGCGTCGTCGGCGTAGCGCGCCGCGAACTCGGCCGGCGTCGGGGCGTCGTAGTCGTCCCAGCGCTTCGGCACGTCGTGGTTGCCGGGAACCGCGACCCGCGGTCCCGGCAGGTCGCGGAGGAGTTCGTCGACCACGTCGTACTCCTCGGGGCGGCCGTCGCGGGTCAGGTCGCCGAGGAGGACCGTCGCGTCGACGTCGAGGTCGGCGATGGTCGAGACGGCGGTCCGAAGCCGCGTCTCGCTCCGGTGGTAGGCTTTCCACGTGCCGGAGCCCGTCGGCGTGACGTGCGGGTCGGCGACGACCGCGAGCCGGGTCGGCGTCTCCGAGACCGGCCGGCCGAGGCGCGCGAGCACCGGACCGGGACCGCGCTCGGCCGCGTTCCCGACCGGCGACGTTCCGAGGGTCGGCGGGGCGTCCGGACTCATCGGTCGATGGTCCGTGTGAACGTCCCCAGCGCGGTCTCCCGGTGGACGCGTATCCGCCCGGTGTCGGGACACAGCTCGATTCGAAGCGGCGACTCGGTGGCGCGCGTCTCGTCCCCGTGCATACACGTGGACTCACCAGGACCGAGCTGATAAACATATCGTACAGAATATATATTTTTGAATATAGGTATGGATACTCTACGGAGCCCTCGGGAGTCGGTGCCGGCGTCAGTTGAGGAGCAGGCCGGCGTCGACGAGGAGCAAGACGGCGACGAGCGCGGCACCGAGGTAGAACGGCGCGGCCTTCTCGGCCGGCGTGCGGACTTTCTTTTCGGCGAGGCCGTCTTTCGCTCGCCCCCGGCCGATTTCCACGAGACCGGTCAGGACGAACCAGAGCGCGAGCATTCCGAGGACGAGGTGGCCGCGGCCGGAGCCAAGCAGGCTATCGGCGGTGTAGCGCGTGCCGGCGAGGTGGCCGCCGGTCGCGAACATCACGAGCGAGGCCCCGCGGGACCACATCGTCAGCCGAGAGACGACCGATTCGAACGCGGCGGCGCGGATGTTCCCGGCGCGGGCGGTCGGTAACACGGCGAGCGCGAAAAAGAGGACGCTCCCCGTCCAGAGACCGCCGACGACGAGGTGAAGCGTTGCCATCACGGTGTCGATGAGTGCCATGTCCGTCGGGTTAGTTCAGCGATGCTTGAAGGTTTCACCTTCGCCCGGGCGAGGGAGGCGGCCCGGCCGCACGCGAACGCGACGCGTGAGCGATGTCTCCCGGGGCGAACGACGTCAGCGAAGCGTCGCGGGCGGCTTCGCCGTCACGTCGAGGGCGGCCGCGTAGTGGAGAACCGGGTCGCCGCCGGGGTGGTCGAAGCCGCAGGCCTCGAACATCGTGTTCGCGCGAATCTCCGCCTCGACGTCCTGTATCGGCCACGGGTCGTGGTCGATGTCGCCGATGACGACGGGCCAGTCGTCCGTGTAGAAGCGGTAGTTCTCGACGAGGAACGCGTCGAGCGAGCCGGGTTCGGCGGTTCGGACCTCGCCGGTCGGCCGGTAGGTCGCCTCGAACCGCGCGTCCGGCGTCTCGGCCGTCGCGGGCCGGTAGCTCTCGTAGTCGACCGCGCCGTCTCGCTCCTCGACCGAGATGTTCGCGTAGTGGTACGGGAGCCGGTAGCCCAGTCGGGCCATCGTCACGCCGAGGCGGTCCGCGGCGTCGAGCGTGAAGAAGTAGACGCCGCGGGGGCCGCCGTCGGCGGGTTCGACGTAGGTCCGGAGGTTCACCTCGGGGAACCCCAATCCGACGGGCGACCCGCGCGGGCGGATATCCGTCATGTCGAACGAGACGACGCCGAGCCACGCCCGCCCGTCGCGGGTCGCCACCGTGAGTTGGTCGGGGAGTCGCGGCTCCACGAGTTCGGGGTCGACCGGCCAGTGGGCGAACAGGGTGTGCCGCCAGCGCATCGACAACAGGTCCATAGCGACCGTTAGGACCGCCGACGGGTGTGGGTTTCGGCGGTCGCCGGGACTGTGCCCTGTGGTCGATTTCCCCCAACGAAACGCACAGGTGTCTGGCGGCGAACTGTCACCCATGGGACTCGAAAACGCCAGCGGCACGTTCGATATCGGCGGCGACCTCACGGTTCATCGACTCGGCTACGGCGCGATGCGCATCACCGGCGACGACATCATCGGCGAGCCGGACGACGTGGAGAACGCGGAGAAGGTCCTCCACGAGTCGCTCACTCACGGCGTCGACCTCATCGACACGGCGGACTCCTACGGCCCCGCCGTCTCCGAGCGCCTCATCGGCGAGGCGCTCGCGCCCTACCCGGACGACCTCGTGGTCGCCACGAAGGGCGGTCTGCTCCGCAACACCGAGGGCGACTGGAAACCGAACGGCGACCCCGACTACCTCCGGAACGCCGTCCTCGGGAGCCTCGACCGCCTCCGCGTGGACACCATCGACCTCTATCAGTACCACCGCCCGGACCCGAACGTCCCCTTCGAGGACTCGGTCCACGCGCTCGCCGAGATGAAAGACGAGGGACTCATTCGGCACGTCGGCCTCTCGAACGTCTCGGTCGAACAGCTCGACGAGGCGCGCGATATCGTCGACATCGCCACGGTCCAGAACCGCTTCAACATCGGCGACCGCGAGTTCGAGGCGAGTCTCGATGCCTGCGAGGAGTACGGTATCGGCTTCATTCCGTGGTACCCGCTGGGCGCGGGCGACCTCGGCGACCGGGCCGACGCCGTCTCCGCCATCGCGGCGAAACACGACGCGACGCCCCAACAGATTGCCCTCGCGTGGCTCCTGCACCGCTCGGACGTGATGCTCCCCATCCCCGGCACGTCCAGCGTCTCGCACCTCCGCGACAACGTGGCGGCCTCGCACATCGACCTCGACGACGAGGACATGGACCGGCTGGCCTGACGTGGAGGCCTGACCGTGGTAGCGCGCGACGTGGGTGAGGCGACCGACTCGGTCTCGTCGGCGGGCGACGCCGACGCCGACCGGGACGCCAGCGGAGCCGCCGACCGAGACGCCGACTCGGAGGTGTGTCCCGTCTGTTCGACGCCCGCCGACTCGGTCTCGCTTCACGACCGCGGCCTGCTCGTCAATCTCCTCGACAACGAGCGCTACCGGCGCGTCTGCTTCGAGCCCGTCGAACGCGACGGGCGGCCGTACGTCCGGTTTTTCCACCACACCCACGAGCAGGTCGGCGCGGACGACTGACCGAGTGAGAGTGAGATGGCGAGCGGGGCGGAGGCGACACGAGCGCGTTTGATTCGCCTCGCGTCGCCTAACTCCACGGGCGCTCGGTGAACTCGCCGGCCTCGATTTCGCGCTCTATCTCTCGGAGCGTCGCGTCGTCGACGCTGACGAGGTGACACAGCGGATGGCCGGGCGCGGCGACCGGGTTCTGGAGGACGCCGGCGACGAGGCCGGTAAAGGGGGCCGAGACGCGCTTTTCTCTCGTCTTGAAGTGGTCCGAGATGGTGCAGATGGTGTCGCCCTCGTGGACCAGCGGCACGTCGCCGTACTGCATCTCGACGAGGCCGCCCACGTCGGCGCGGAGCCACGTCTTGTCCGTCGCGGAGTCGATGACGCGCGTCCAGCCCGGCCAGTTGACCGCCTCCGCGGGGAGGACGCCGTACTCGGCGAGGACGCTCTCGACGCCGTCGAGCGCGCGGTCGACCATCGCCGGCTGGAAGCGGTGGGCCCGGCCCATCTCGACGGTGATGGTCGGAATCCCGTCGTTGGTGGCGACGGTGCGGAGCGAACTCGCCTCGGCCTCGCCCGAGAGGATGAGGTTCGCGCCGAACGACCGCGCGAGGCGGGCGACCTCGGGGCGGTTCATGTCGGCGCGGACGTGGTACATCGTCGTCCGGTTGCGCGTCGAGGTGTGGAAGTCGATGCCGAGGTCGCAGGGCTCGACGAACCGGCGGTAGATTTGGTTCGCCATGCGCTCTGCCGTGTTCGCGCCGTCGCGGCCGGGGAACGACCGGTTCAGGTCGAGGTCGTAGATGGGGATGTAGCGCTGTTGGGCGAGGTAGCCGGGGACGTTCGCCACGTGGATACAGACGATAGTACCGTGGATGTCCGCGGGGTTGTACCGGCTCGCGACCTCCTGCATCACCTTCACGCCGTTGAGTTCGTCGCCGTGGAGCGCCGCGGTCATGAAGACCGACGGCCCGCCCTGTTCGCCGTTGATGACGGTGACGGGTATCTCGACGGGGTCGCCGAGGTACGTCTCGCTGATTTCGTATCTGAGGTGTCGCACCTCGCCCGGCGGCACCTCCGAGTCGTACCTGAACGGTTCGGGGTCCATGAGACGGTCATCGGAGCCGACGGGTAAGAAGGTTGACCGGTGGCGACCGACCGCCGCGTCGATTTACGTCGCTCGCGCGCCACGTTCCTCTCATGGCGACTCCTCGGCTCGACGACCCGCTCGATATCGGCGGGCTCACGCTCCGAAACAGGCTTTACCGCGCGCCGGTCCTCGAATGCGCGGGCACCGGACCCGACGCGCCCGAGCGCCTCGCGGCCGAACTCGAACCCGCCGCGCGGGCCGGCGCGGGCCTCATCTGTCAGGGTGCGACCATCGTCCGCGAGACGGGCGGCTGTGCCGCGCCGGGGATGACCCGCATCGCGGACCCCGAGTTCGCGGCGTCGCTGTCGGCGGTGACGGAGCGACTCCACGACCGCGGCGCGGCCGTCGCGGTCCAGTTGGAGTACGGCGGTCTGCGGAGCATGGAGACGTGGCACGCCGAGTACCGGCGCGACCACCCCGACCTGCGACAGTTCGCCGTCTCCCGGCCGCCGCGGCTCCTCAGACTGCTCGACGCCCTCGACTTTCTCGACTACGACGCCCGCGTCATGACGACCGAGGAGGTGTACGACCTCGCGGCCGATTTCGGGCGCTCCGCGGCGATGGCCGTCGACGCCGGCTACGACGTGGTCCACGTCGCCGGCGCGAACATGGGCGTCGTCCACCAGTTCCTCTCGCCGTTCTACAACCGTCGAGACGACGAGTTCGGCGACGGCGTCCGATTTCTGGAAGTCGTCGCCGACGAGGTCCGGTCGCGGGCGGGCGACGTGCCGCTCATGACGAAAGTCCCGGCCGAGACGGCCGCGCCGCCCGGTATCCGCCGACGCCTGACCGAGGCCGACGCGGTCGATATCTGTCGCCGTCTCGACGACGCCGGCTACGACGCGCTCGTCCCCGTCTCGGGGTCGGTGTTCTGGGACGCGAGCATCGTCCGCGGGTCGTTCCCGGCCCGTGCGTGGCGCGACGACCGCTACCGCGACGGCTACGCCGCGGCGTTCGGCGGCCCGCTCCGGGCGCGACTCGTCGAACTCGGCAACCGAATCGAGGCCGCGTGGTACGACTTCGACCCGGCGTGGAACGCCGACCTGTGCCGCCGCGTCCGCGACGCCGTCTCGGTGCCCGTGCTCTGCGAGGGCGGTATCCGCGAGCGCGGCGACATCAACCGACTGCTCGGCGACGCCTGCGACGCCGTCGGGATGGCCCGGCCGTTCTACGCCGAACCGGAACTCCCGGCGCGACTGCTCGGCGAGGACGTTTCGCCCGACACGCGGGCCGTCTGCGAGAACTGCAACAACTGCGCGGTGCCGCAGGCGACGGGCGCGCCGGGCGTCTGTCGGACACCCGCGGTGTTGGCCCGCGCGGGAACCCTCAGGATGGAGGGCGCGTACGACACAGGCTCCGAGACGCCGGACGGCGACGAGCCCGACCCGGTGGGTTAATAAGGCTCTCGTCGGTGAATCTGGATAATGGCGCGCGACCGGTCCGCGATGGAGTCGGCCGAACTGACGGCGGTGCTCGACGCGCTCGACGACGCGGACGCACGAGCCATCATCAGAGGACTCGAAGAACCCATGACGGCAAGCGAAATCTCAGACACGTGTGACATCCCGCTTTCGACGACGTACAGGAAGCTGGACCTGCTCACCGACGCGGCGCTCCTCGCCGAGGGGACCCAGATTCGCGCCGACGGCCACCACGCGACGACCTACGAGGTCGCCTTCGACGAGGTGCGAATCGCCCTCGACGAGGACCGCGACTTCGACGTCGCGGTCGGCCGCCCCGAGCAGACGCCCGACGAACGCCTCGCGGACATCTGGTCGCGGGTCCGGAGGGAGACCTGATGGGGCACCTCAGCGCCTCGCCGACGATAGCGACGATGATTATCGTCGTCAAAACGGGTATCCTCGTCCTCGGCGGGCTCATCACCTACTTCAGCTACAAGGCGTACCGGAACACCGGGGCGGCGTCGCTCCGCGCACTCGCGCTCGGGTTCGGGACCGTCACGCTCGGCGCGATGCTCGGCGGCGCGCTCGACGTGATTCTCAACGTCGACCTCGCCACCGGACTGCTCATCGACTCGGTGCTGACGCTCGTCGGCTTTGCGGTCATCACCTACTCGCTGTACGTCGAGTGACCGCGCTCTCCGACCCGCCTTGACCCTCGGAGTCGCTTTCGAAATCCCGACCGCGGTCGTGCCCGCCACGTTTCTTCCCCGCCGTTTTTCCTCGTTCCCCCGCCGTTTTCCCGCCGTTTTCCGGCCGTTTTTCCGCTGTTTCCCCGCCGGATTCTCGCCGTGAGCCACAGCGTCGCCCCTCTCTGTGCCACCGTTATCACGACTCGGAGAGTACAGATATTATTGCTCGAATAGTGCAAAACCGTTATTAGGTCGCGGCCGGTATTGGTAGGTATGTCCGACGACGAACTGACCGACATCCGGAAGCAGAAACGCGACCAACTCGAATCCAATCTCCGCGGTGACGGCGGGAGTACGGCGAAAGAAGCCGCGTCTGGTCCGGCAGAACCCATCCACGTCGACGGCGCGTCCGAGCTGGAAGACGCCGTCGCCTCGTACGACGTGGTGCTCGTCGACTTCTACGCGGACTGGTGTGGTCCGTGCAAGATACTCGAACCGACCGTGAAGAAGCTCGCGGAGAACACCGACGCCGCGGTCGCCAAGGTCGACGTGGACGCGAATCAGGAGCTCGCCGCCCAGTACCAGGTCCGGGGCGTCCCGACGATGGTGCTTTTCGCCGGCGGCGAGGCGGTCGAACAGCTCGTCGGCGTCCGCGGCTACGACGACCTGCAGAGCCTCGTCGAATCCACCCTCGCGTAGTCGTTCTCCCTCCCCGACACTCGGGGTCGATTTATTGACGTGCTCGTCCGACCCTCGGGTATGGAGCTCCTCGCCGAACCCATCGACATCGGCACCCGGTCGCCGACGGTCCTCCTGAACGAGAGCGACGCGGCCGAACTCGGGGTTCACGCCCTCGAACGCGTCCAACTGCGTCGGGGCGGGCGGACGACCATCGGCATCGTCGAGCTGACGGACGAACTCGTCTCCGAGGGTACTCTCGGCGTGACGCGCCGCCTCGGCCACCTCGAAGGCGCAGTCGAGGTGTCGGTCGCGCCGCAACCCGACTCGGTGTACTACATCCGCAAGAAACTCGACGACATTGAACTCGACGCGGACGAACTCTCCCAGCTCGTCCGCGATATCTACGAGGAGCGCCTCGCCGACGTGGAACTCGGCGCGTACGTCTCCGCGACCTACACGAACGGGCTCTCCATGGAGGAGACGATGCACCTCACGGAGTCGATGGCGGACATCGGCGAGACCATCGTATGGGAGGAGCCGGTCATCGCCGACAAGCACTCCATCGGGGGCGTCGCGGGCAACCGCGTCACGCCGGTTCTCGTCCCTATCGTCGCCGCGGCGGGGCTGAAGATTCCGAAGACCTCCTCGCGAGCCGTCACCTCCGCGGCGGGCACCGCCGACACGATGGAGGTCCTCTGCGACGTGGGGTTCTCCGTCCCGGAGATACGCGACATCGTCGGGAAGACCGGCGGCTGTCTCGTCTGGGGCGGCGCGGTGAACCTCTCGCCGGTCGACGACCGCATCATCCGCGCCGAGACGCCGCTTTCTATCGACCCCAAAGGACAGCTCATCGCCTCCGTCCTCTCGAAGAAAAAGAGCGCCGGCTCGACCAACGTCGTCGTCGACATCCCCTACGGCGAGGGCGCGAAAGTCGAGAGCCTCGCCGAGGCGCGCGAACTCGCAGAGGACTTCAACCGCGTCGGCGACCACCTCGGGATGGCCATCGAGTGCGCCATCACGAACGGGGCCGCGCCGGTCGGCCGCGGCGTCGGTCCCGTGCTCGAAGCCCGCGAGGTCCTCGCCACGCTCGCCGGCGGCGGCCCGAACGACCTGCGGATGAAGGCGATTCGCCTCGCCGACCTCCTGTTCGAGTCCGTCGGCGTCGACGCCGACGCCGCCGACATCCTCGACTCCGGGCGGGCCGAAGAGACCTTCCGCGAGATACTCGCCGCGCAGAACGGCGACCCCGACGTGGAGGCGGCCGACCTCTCGCCGGGTCGGCACACCGTTTCGGTCCGCGCCGACCGTGACGGCGTGGTCACGCACGTCGACAACCGCCTCGTCAACGAGGTCGCCCGCCGGGCCGGCGCGCCGAGAGACCCCGGCGCGGGCCTCGAACTCCACCGCCGCGTCGGCGAGATGGCCGCCAGCGGCGAGACGCTGTTTACCGTCCACGCCGAGTCCGAAGACAAACTCGCCGACGCGAAGGCGCTCACCGAGCGCGTCGAGACCGTCCGGGTGCGACATCCCGACGAGCCGCTCGTGGACCGAGTCTGACCGCCGTCGCCGCGGCGACCTTTTTCCATTCGACGCCCGTAGTTCGCGCATGGACGACCGCGTACCCCCCGAGGTCCGGCGCACCGCGACGGAAATCGACACGATGGAGATTCGCGGCGCGGCGACCATCGCCGACGCGGCCGCGCGGGCGCTCCGGACGCAGGCCACGGAGAGCGACGCCGCCGACGCCGAGGCGTTCCGGGCCGAACTTCGCGCGGCCGCGAGGGCGCTCTACGAGACGCGGCCGACCGCCGTGAGCCTCCCCAACGCCCTCCGGTACGTCCTCCGCGGCATGTCGAGTACGACCGTCGAGGGACTCCGCCAGAACGTCGTCGAGTCGGCCGACGAGTTCTGCGCCCGCCTCGAACGGGCCCAAGCCGACCTCGGCGAGATCGGCGCGAACCGCCTCCGCGACGGCGACACCATCATGACCCACTGCCACTCGACGGACGCGCTGGCGTGCGTCGAAGCGGCGGTCGAGCAGGGAAAGCACGTCGAGGCCGTCGTCAAGGAGACGCGGCCGCGAAATCAGGGACACATCACCGCGAAGCGACTCGACGAACTTGGCGTGCCCGTCACGCTCATCGTCGACTCGGCGGCCCGCCGCTACCTCAACGACGTGGACCACGTGCTCGTCGGCGCGGACGCCGTCGCGGCCGACGGGAGCGTCGTCAACAAAATCGGGACGAGCGGCCTCGCGGTCAACGCCCGCGACCGGGGGACGCCCATCATGGTCGCCGCCCAGACGCTCAAGCTCCACCCGGGGACGATGACCGGCCACACCGTCGACATCGAGATGCGCGACACCGCCGAGGTCGTCGACGACGAGACGCTCGCGGAGCTCGGCAACCCGACCGTGAAGAACCCCGCGTTCGACGTGACGCCGCCGCGCTACGTCGACGCCATCGTCACCGAGCGCGGGCAGTTCCCGCCCGAGAGCATCGTCATCCTGATGCGGGAGCTGTTCGGCGAGGGCACCTCGGAACCGTGGGCGGAGCCGTCGTCGCGGGCCGAACCCTAAGCCGGCCCCAAACCGTCGTCGCGGGCCGACCCGCAGTCACGGCCCGACGACGAGGTCGCCCATGACTTTCATCTCCGCTTTTCGCAGGTGTTCCGCCGCGGTGCTCGTCGAGCAGTCGAGCCGGGCGGCCACGTCGGCGACCGACCCGGTCCGCGGCTCGCGGTAGTAGCCGCAGTCGACCGCGGCCTCGACGGCCTCGCGCTGGCGGGGCGACAGCGACCCGGCCGAAACGCTCCCCGGTCCCGTGTACTCCCGCACCCGCACGAGTTCGAGGCCGCGGCCCTCGGGCATCTCCTCGACCGCCGACTGGAGGGCGTCGTCGGTGCCGACGAGCGTCACCGACACCGTGCCGTCACCATCGAAGACGACCGGCGGGACGACGATGAGGTCGCCCCGGGTGACGGCCGCCGTCTGTCTCGCGCCCGCCGCGTCGAGCCGCTCGTTCACCACGATGAAAAACGAGTCGCCGGGGAGCTGTGAAACCTCGTACGACTGGATGCGCTCTGTCTCCGCGAGCGCCGCCTCGTAGGCCTCGATGGCGGAGCCGAACACCTCGAAGACGATGGTGTTCCTGTCTGTCACCGTCGGGTTCCAGTGGTGGAGCTCGGTCCGCTCGAACGCCTCGTGGTCGACGACGAACTCGTGCATCGGGTGCATCTGCTCGTCGTCGGGCGCGAAGCGAAGCCTGACGGATTTCATGCCAGCGGGTTGATTCGACCGCGACATAAAAACTGGCCGCACTCGTGAGGCAGAACGCCGAACCGCCGGCCGGACGAACGAACGGGTATCAGCCGCCATGTCACTCGAACGCCCCAGACAGCCCCCTGAGTCCGACGACGACCCCGCCGCGCTCGCCGACGACGCCGCCGGTCCCCTCGACGCCGACGCGCTCCGGCGGGCGCTGGGCGACGCCGCCCTCGCCACCGAGGAGCACGTCCACGCGCCCGCGGTGCAGATTCGCCCCGACGCGGTGCAGTCGTCGCTTTCGGCCCTCCGCGACGACCTCGGTCTCGACCACCTGTCGTGTGTGACCGCACAGGAGTACGAGGACCGCTACGAATCCGTCTATCACCTGAAGTCGTACGACGACCCGACCCGAGAGGCGAGCGTCGTCGTCCCGACGCCCCGCTCGGACCCGGTGAGCGAGTCTGCCGCGCCGGTGTTTCGGACGGCCGAGTGGCACGAGCGGGAGGCGTACGACCTCGTCGGCATCCGGTACGACGACCACCCGGACCTGCGCCGTATCCTCCTGCCCGAGACGTGGCAGGGCCACCCGCTCGGATTGGACTACGACCAGACGCGCCCCCAAGTCGTCCGGTACGACGAGAACGCGAACCCGCTCGCCGAAGACGGCCGCGCGGACACGAACACGATGCTCCTCAACATCGGGCCGCACCACCCGGCGACCCACGGCGTGATGCACCTGCAGGTCGCGCTGGACGGCGAGCAGGTCGCGGACGTGGAGCCCGACATCGGCTACATCCACCGGTGCGAAGAGCAGATGTGCCAGCGGGGCACCTACCGACACCAGATTATGCCGTACCCCGACCGCTGGGACTGGGGCGGCGGCGGCCTCCTGAACGAGTGGGCCTACGCTCGCACCGCCGAGGCGCTGGCGGACATCGACGTGCCCGAGTACGCACAGGTGCTCCGGACGCTGGCGGCCGAACTGAGCCGCATCCTCTCGCACATGCTCGCGGTCGGCGCGTACGCCCTCGACGTCATCGGCGACTTCACGGCGACGTTTCAGTACGCGCTCCGCGACCGCGAACTCGTCCAGAACATCCTCGAAGACCTCACGGGCCAGCGGTTGATGTTCAACTACTTCCGACTCGGCGGGGTCGTCTGGGACCTCCCCGAACCCCGCGAGGCGTTCTTCGAGAAGGTTCGTGACTTCCTCGACGGCCTCCCCGAGAAACTTCGGGAGTACCGCGACCTCCTGACGGCGAACGAAATTCTGCAGGCCCGCACGGTCGACACCGGCATCCTCCCGCCCGAGGTGGCGAAGGACTACGGCGCGACGGGGCCGGTCGCCCGCGGCTCCGGCATCGATTACGACCTCCGCCGCGACGACCCCTACGGCTACTACGACGAACTCGACTGGGCGGTCGCCGTCGAGGACGACTGCGACAACTTCGCGCGCCTGCTCGTCCGCCTCCGCGAGGTCGAGGAGTCGGCCAACATCGTCGCCCAGTGTGTCGACCTGCTCGACGGCTGGCCCGACGACGAGCGGACCATCCAGTCGAACGTCCCGCGCACCATCAAACCGGACGACGACACCGAGGTCTACCGCGCCGTCGAGGCCGCGAAAGGGGAGTTGGGTATCTACATCCGCGCCGACGGCACCGACACCCCGGCGCGGTTCAAGATTCGCGGCCCCTCGTTTTCGAACCTTCAGGCGCTCCCCGAGATGGCCGAAGGCGAGTACATCCCGGACCTCATCGCGGCGCTCGGGAGTCTCGACACGATAATGGGAGAAGTAGACCGGTAGTCGGCGCGGGCCGACGGGGTCGCATCGCGGTCGGTGACTCAGTCGTCCGCCGACGGGACGGAGCCGGTCCCCTCATCCGAGCCGTCGGCGACGGCCCGTGGTCCCGACTGGGACGACGCGGCGGGACTCGTCTCGCCCGACGCGGCGTCGGCTCCGCCGCCGCGTTCGCCCTGCCCGACGTCGAACCGGCCGACGAGGTCCGTGAGCGACTGCGCGGACTCCGACACCTGCTGGATGTTCCGCGTGACCTCGTTTATCGCGGCGGTCTGCTCTTCGGTCGCCGCGGAGACCGTCGCCGTCTCCGAGGTGGTCTCCTCGCTCACGCTCGACACGTCGTCGACCATCGAGACGACCTCCTCGGTCGAGACGGCCTGGTTCTCGGTCGCCTGCGAAATCTCTTCGACGCCGTGTTCCGCCTCCCGAATCGCCCCGGAGATGTGGTCGAACATCTCGATGGCGTCGCCGATTGTCTCCGAGCCGCTCTCGACGCTCTCCTGCATGGACTGCATGTCGTCGACCGTGTCGTCGGTGCGGTCGCGCACCTCGTCGATTTGGGCTTCCACCTCGTCGGTGGCCTGACTGGCCTCCTTGGCGAGCGCCTTGATTTCGTTGGCGACGACGGCGAAGCCCTCGCCGGCCTCGCCCGCGCGGGCGGCCTCGATGGAGGCGTTGAGCGCGAGTAGGTCCGTCTGTTCGGCGATGTCGTTGATGAGCTGGACGATTTCGTTGATTTCGCCGACCTGCTCGCCGAGGGCCTCGACCCGCTCGACCGCCTCGTCGGCCTCGGTCTCGATGGTCGCTATCTCCTCGGTCGCTTCCGCGGCGTGCTCGCGCCCCTCGTCGGTGAGCGACACGGCCTGATTCGCGGACTGGACGACGCCGTCGGCGGAGGCGGCGACCTCCTCGATGGTCGCCGAGAGGTCGTTCATCTCGTTTGCGACCGTCTGGAGCCGGTCGGTCTGCTGTTCCGCGCCGTGGGCGATTTCCTCGACCGACCGCGCGGTCTCCTGACTCGCGGACTCGATTTCCTTCGCGCTCGACACCGTCTCGTTGCTCACCGCCGCGAACTCGTCGGCGACGGACTGCACCTCGACGAAGCCGTCTTGGAGCTTCTGAATCCCGGTGTCGAGGTCGGTCATGATGGCGCCGAACTCGCCGGGGAGGTCGGTCCGAAGGCTCTGGTCGAGGTTGCCGTCGCCGAGTTCTGTCCCGGCGGTTCGAAGCGCCGAGACCTGCCGTTGGAGGTTCTCCTGCATGTCGTCGAACGCCTCGACGAGTTCGCCGAGCTCGTCGTCGTTGGCGTCGATGTCCGCGTCGTCGTCGAACCGCCCGCGGGCGAGCGACTGCGCGCGGTCACGAAGCGCCTCTATCGGCTCCGAGAAATACCGCGCGGCCACGTAGCCGACGCCGACGACGACCGCGATGATGCCGACGAGTAACAGGAGCATGATGTTCCGAGCGGTGTCCGCCCGGTCGTTCATCGCCTGCCCGAGCTGTTCGACCGGGGCCGTCACGTCGGACTCGGGGACGGTAGCGACGAGTTCGTACTGTCCGTTCCCGAAGTGGAGCGGCGCGTAGCCGACGAAGTAGCGAGCCTCGTCGCCGCCGTCGCCGGTCGTCTCGTGGGTGGTCAGCCCGCTCTGGCCGACAATCGCGGTCACGTTCCCCGCGATTTCGGACTCGACGGAGCCGAGCGACTCTCGCGAGTCGGTCAAGAGGCCACCGCGTTCGCTCACGATGGTCAGGTGGCCGCTCTCACCGACCTGGATGTCGTCGATGAGCGTGTTGAGGAGGTCGAAGTTGAACTGGAGCGTGATGGTGCCCGCGAGCTCTCCCCCGCGGTACACCGGCGCGGTGACGTAGACGGCGGCGTCGCCGCCGACGGTCGTGACCTCGCTGACCTGGATTTCGCCGTCCTGAAGCCCGGCCGCGCCCTCGAACCACGCCTCGTCCGCGAACGAGGTGTCGGCCACCGACTCGGTGGCGATGCCGTCGTCGGTCCGGGTCGCTCGGACGATGCCCTGTCCGTTCTCGTCGGTGAACAGAATCTCGTCGTAGGCGGGGTGCTCCTCGCCGTCGATGGTCACGGCGCGGGTGTCGAGGTAGCTCCGGAACGAGTCGTTAATCTGGTCGCGGGCGTCGCCGACGGCGGCCGTCTGCAACTCGTAGTAGTAGACGCTCGGCGCGAGCACCCAGTCGAAGTCCTCGTGGTAGGCGTACGCGACGAACTTCTCTTCGACGGGGTTGCCCGCCTGGGTGGTGTCTTCCCACTCGTACTCGACGATGCCCCAGTCCTCGCCGTTGCGGACGGCGGCGTTCGACTCGATTTCGACGGGCACCTGATTGAACGCCGCTATCTCGGTGTCGTCGACGGCGTTGACCCCGTCTTCGAGGCCGTGGTGGACGACGAAGTCGAGGTCGCTGTTCAGGATGAACGCGTAGCCGGTCGAGCCGACGTAGCCGGGGTAGAACGCGTCCGAAAGCGTCCCGCTCTGTTGGACGCCGTCTCCGGCGGTTCCGGCGATTCGAGCCTCGACGCGGTCTTTCACCTGCTGTTGCTCCGTCGGTGTGAGTTCGTCCCAGTCCTGTCCGCCGTACTGGTTCGCGAGGACGGACTGCTTCGTGGTCTCGACGGTGGCGCGCATCTGGAGCGCCATGTAGCCCAACTGCGCTCGGCTCTGTTCTTGGACGAGTTCCATCTCCCCGTCCCGGGCGGCCTCGTAGTTCTGCACGGGTGCCGAGTCCGCCAGCGCGAGGGCGTCGATTCGGCGGGCATCGAGGAGGTTCTGTATCTCCTCTTGCCGGGCGGCGACGGTGTGGTTCAGGTCGCCGGTAATCTGTGATTCGAGCGTCGCCTCGCTCTGTCCTTGAGCATAAGTTCCAATACTATCCATTCCTCCGACGCCCGCGACGCCGACGACTGACACGGGAATCAGCGAGATGGCGAGACAGAGCGCGATAAGTTTCGTTCGTATCTTCATGATGTGGGTGATATCGGCGAATCCCCGGCGTCCCCCAATGCGTCCCGAACAGCCGGTCGTAGCCGAATTACTCTGACTGTAGCTCTGCGAAAACAACCGTATAAAACTCACTCGCCAATTATTATCTCCGATATTCGAACGTCAAACCGCTTCGAAACCACAGAGTAGCGGGCCAATTTCTCACTCGATATTGCAGTAATCACCCAACACATTTCGAACCATTGTCACGAACTAACAATGAGTACGACGGCGGGTGGCCCCGAACTGACCTTCCGGGGCCTACCGCGGCGTCTCGGTTCCCCACTTATCGAGGGCGACCGCGAGCTCGGGCGTCTCCTCGGCGGCCTCGGTGATGGACCTCCCCTCGACGTAGGCGTCGATGGCCGACCGGAGCGCGACCGCTCCCGCGCGGGTGCCGTCGGGGTGGCCGTGGATGCCGCCGCCGAGTTGGACGCAGACGTTCGTCCCCGTGGCGTCGAGCAGGTCGGGGAGCAGGCCGGGATGGAGGCCACCCGAGGCGACCGGCAACACGTCGGCCGTCCCGTAGAGGTCGCCCGCGAGCCAGTCGTTGATGCCGACGGTGTCCTCGTTGGCGAGCTTGCCGAGCCCGGCGGTGCCGGTGTGGAGCTGGTCGACGCCGCAGAGGCGACTCACCTGCGCGAGCACCCGCATCGAGACGCCGTGGGCCGGCAGGCGGTCGAAGGCGGCGTGCATCGCGCGGTGGGCGTGGATGGCGAGGCCGTGTTTCTCGGTGCGCTCGCGGACGGTCTGGAGGCCCGCCCAACCCGCGGTGATGATGTCGACCATGACGTACTCGCCGCCCTGCGCGGCCACTTCGTCCACCCGGTCGAGCATCGTCCGGGTGTCGGCGGTGACGTTGATGAGGTAGGACTTCGTCTCGCCGGTCTCGTCCTCGGCGTCGTCGCGGAGCGACAGCGACTCCGTCAGGCGGTCCGAAAAGGGGTTGAACGCCTGGTCGGTCAGGTTCTCGTCGTCCTTCAGGAGGTCGACGCCGCCGACCCACGCGTCGTAGCCGACCTGCGCGTGCGCCGCCGTCGAGAGGCCGACTTTCGGCTTGGGGACCGTCGCCGTGATGGGGCGGTCGGTGACGCCGAATATCTCCTCGCGGACGGACGACCCGTACAGCGGGCCGGGGTACGTCGAGACGATTTCCTCGGGCCACTCGCAGTCGAGGAGCCGAATCGTGTCGACCGCCTTCATCCCCATGATGTTGCCGGCGATGCACGACAGCACCTGCGGCATGTTGCCGGGTTCGAACAGCCCGGCGGGGTAGGCGACCCGAACCAGGTCGCCGTCGATGTCGAACGCCGTCGCGCCCATGTCGGTGAAGTCAGCGCCGGTCTGGAGGGCCGCCCACGTCCCGTTGGAGGACTCAGAGGCCACGCGACTCGCCGCCGCCTCCGTCGACATCCCCGTCGCGGGGTCGATGCGGAAGGTGCAGACGAGGTCATCGTCTGTCGGCTCGTAGTCGAGGTCGAGGAAGTCTTCGTACGTGATACCCATAGCCTCGGCTACGCTCCCGCGAAGCTTAAAACGGCATCCCGAAGCGACTTTGGCCCCGCGACGCGAAGCCACACGGTTCGACGCGTCGCGGGGACTCGGTACGGTATGAGGGTTCGGTCCCCGCGTCAGGGCGACACCAGCGCCCGAACCTCGCGGAACTCGGGTACGTCCGCGTCGAGGGCGGCACAGAGGGCGTCCGCCGCGCCCAGCAACCATTCGGCGCGCTCGACGCGAGACTCCACGTCGCCCGGCCCGATTCGGTAGCGCCCGACGAGTTCCTCGATGTCCGACCCCTCGGTCCACTCGTGGAGGATGCGGGCGGTCTTGACCGCCGTCAGCCACTCCTCGAAGGGGTCGGCGTCGTGCATCGCGGTGGTGAACTCCGCGGCGTGGCTCCGGGCGTACTGGTACATCTGCGCCCGCTCGCGGTTGCCGAGGTAGGTGTCGTGCATGTCGGGCGTGTCGCAGACGACTTCGAGGGCGGTCCGGGCGGTGACGCGCTCGTCGGCCATCGTCTCGATGGTTCGGATGCCCGAGACGATGCGCGCCCCGGTCGTCGGCGAGACGTACTGTCTGGAGGTCTGCGCGCCCAGCGTCGTCGCCGATAGCGACCCCGCCGACGCGTCGAGGAGTTCCATCGCTTCGAGCTCCGAGACCACGTCGGCGACGAGTTCCGCGAGGTCGACGTCCGGGTGCTGGTGGGCGTAGTAGGTCGCCGAAAACACGTCGGCGACGCCGTCGAGACTGTCGGCGAACCCGGAGGCGACGACCGAGAGGACGTGCGTCCGGAGCGCCTCGGGGTCGGCGAACTGCGAGTCCACGGCCTCCGCGTCGGCGGTGACGTAGCGGTCGAACAGCTCGGCTTTCGCGTCCGCGTCGCCGACGAGGACCGCCTCGCCGAACGGGTCGAGGTGCGGGCGACCGGCGCGGCCGCACATCTGGTGCACGTCGAGGACGGGAATCCATTCCATCGCGTCGCCGGTGTAGCGCTTCTGGTCGCGGATGACGACTCGGCGGGCGGGGACGTTCACCCCGGCGGCGAGCGTCGGCGTCGCGCAGATGACCGCCAGCCGGCGGTCACGAAACGCGTTCTCGACGGCGACCCGGTGGGCGCTCCGCAACCCGGCGTGGTGGAAACCGACGCCGGTTCGGGCGCACTCCGAGAGCTGACGGCCGGTCGCGGTGCCCCCGAGTTCGTCGAGTTCGTCTCCGAGGGCGGGCGCGGGCGAGAGGTCTTCGTCGGCGAGGCGGTCGGCCAGCGCCTCGGCCTCGCGGCGCGACCGGACGAACGCGAGGCACTGCCCGCCGGTCTCGACCGCGTCTTCGACCAGCGCAACGGTCGCCTCGGTGGCCTCGTCGTCGTTCGGGCCGGTCGGGGGGACGACCACGTCGAGGTCGGTGCAGTCGTCGAACTCGACGCTCTCGTCGGCGTAGACGCCGGTTCGGAGCGAAACGGGCCGCCACGTGCTCTCGACGAGTTCCGCGTCGAGCCAGTCGGCGATGGCCTCGGGGTTGTCCACGGTCGCCGAGAGGGCGACGAGCTGGAGGTCGGGGACGCGCCGCTGGAGCGTCGAAAGCGTCACTTCGAGCGTCGGCCCGCGGCCCGGCGCGCCGAGGAGGTGAACCTCGTCGACGACGACGCAGGCGAGGCGGTCGACCCACGGCGCGCCGTTTCGAATCGCGGAGTCGACTTTCTCGCTCGTGGCGACGACGATGTCGTGGTCGCCGAGTTCATCCTCGGCCGCGTCGAAGTCGCCGGTGGAGATACCGACGCTCACGCCGGGGAGTTGGTCGAACGTCTCGTACTTCTCGCGGGCGAGCGCGCGAAGCGGGACGATGTACAGCGCCGGCCCGTCGGCGGTGAGCATGGCGAGTTCGGCGATGAACGTCTTGCCGCTGGCGGTCGGAATGGCGGCGACGACGCGGCCGCCCGCCGCGACGCCGGCGTCGACGGCGGCGGCCTGCGGCGGATACAACTCCTCGATACCGTTCGACTCGTAGTGGGAGACGAGGGCCGCCGACAGCGGGAGGTCGCGCACGCGCATCTGTGACAGTGGTGGCGGCGGACTCACATAAGTATCTTCGCCGATGGAGGTTCATCGGCCACCGGTCGGGTCGGCGTTCGGGCGGCGAGAAACCGGCGTGACAGGCGGCCAGTGACTGCCGGTGGACACGGTGCGACAGTAGGGACTCTCGGAGCGGTGTGGTGGTAAAAAACGAGGTCGTCTCCGGCCGCGTGGTGGCCGATTATCGCGGAGTCGGTCTGGAGCTAGTTACGCCGCGGGACCGGACCACCGCTGGAGGGTCGCGGAACTCGAACCCGATTCGTCGGTCCAGACGACGCGAACGGTCGAACTCGCGAGGTTGACGTCTTCAGCAGGGGCATCATTACTGATGCCCAGACCAAATGAGGTGTCGTTGAGTTCGATTGTCTTCCCCGCATTCATCGGGTCTGGGATGTCTGGTTCGTCGGTTGCAAGATTTTCACTGCCTCCTGCACCGTCTTGTGCACCAGTAACCGACACAGAGAGCCGCTCGGCCGCAATTTGCGACCCGCTCTCGTGAGTTATCCTGAGTACGTCACCCTGCACACCATCTCCGCTGGCCGCATCCGCTGAGTTGTTCTCGTAGTCGAAACTGAAACTCGCCTGCGGAGCGGTCGCCGTCTGTTCACCCAGTCCCAGCACGAACGTCCCGATGACGGCCGCGAGGATAACGGTAATCGCGACCATGAGGATGACGCCGATGACCGGCGACACCGCGTCATCGTCTGCGAATAGTTGGTTTAGTTTCATGAGTTGTTTGTAGTATACATACGCGGTTAATCCGCGGAAAACCCACCCGGAACACGGTATGTATGGGTACTACATGGGCAGTCACGAACATAAATCTAATCAAAGATACGACAACAAAAATCACGTTCGCCGCTAGCACACTGTTCAGTCACGAGTCACGATTCGGACGCTGTTCGAGACGTCGCCGCAAAAACCGGGTCGCCGCGGGCGGTTCAGATGTAGTCGTGCTCGGCGAGGCGCTCGACGGCCTCGCGGAGGCGCTCTTCGCTCGCGGCGTAGGAGATGCGGGCGTAGCCCGGCGCGTTGAAGGCGCTCCCGGGGACGGTCGCGACCTTCGCGTCCTGAATCGCGCCCTCGCACCACGCCTGGTCGTCTGCTCGCGACTGCTCGTCGCTCGCGTTTTCTGCGGTGCCTTGCACCGCACTGTCGTCGACGGGGAGCATCATGTAGAACGCGCCCTTCGGGACGGCCACGTCAACGTCGTGTTCGGCCAAGAGGTCCACGAGCATGTCGCGGCGGTCCTCGAACGCCTGTCGCATCTCCTCGACGGCGTCGTCGGTGCGCTCCGAGAGCGCCTCGACGCCGGCGTGCTGGACGAAGTTCACGGCGCAGGAGACCGAATGGGAGTGGAGCTTGCCGGCCTGCGCGATGAGGTCCGACGGGGCGTGGAGGTAGCCGAGCCGCCAGCCCGTCATCGAGAACGCCTTCGAGAAGCCGTTGATGGTGATGGTGCGGTCTTCCATCCCGTCGAGGGAGCCGAGCGAGGTGTGCTCGAAGCCGTCGTAGACGATGCGCTCGTAGATTTCGTCGGAGATGACGGCGAAGTCGTGTTCGACTGCGAGGTCGCGGACGCCTTCGAGCGCCGCGTCGGAGAACACGCCGCCGGTCGGGTTCGACGGGGAGTTGACGACGAGGAGCTTCGTCTCGTCGGAGACGGTCTCGCCGAGTTCGTCGAGCGCGGGTTCGAGCTTGAAGTCGTGCTGTGCGAGGTCGACGCGGCTGAGGGTGCCCCCGGCGAGCTTGACCATCGCCTCGTAGGAGACCCACGCCGGGTCGAGGAGAACGACCTCGTCGCCGTCGTCGACGAGCGTCTGGAACGTCTCGAACAGCGCCTGCTTGCCGCCGGGCGTGACGATGATCTCGTCGGCCTCGGCGTCGACGCCGTTCCCGCGGAGCTTCGCCGCGATTGCGTCCTTGAGTTCCGGAATCCCGTTCGACGAGGTGTAGCTCGTGTGTCCCGCGTCGAGCGCGTCCTTCGCCGCCTGCGTGATGTTGTCCGGGGTCGGGAAGTCCGGCGCGCCGACCGAGAGGTCGACCACGTCTTCGCCCTGCGCTTCCAGTTCGCTCGCGAGGTTCGAGATGGCGAGCGTCGCGCTCGGTTCGACGCGGCCGACTCGGTCGCTGAAATCGAAGTTCATGCCAACGCCTCCACCATATCGGTCGCGGCGTAAACCGCTTCCGCACCTTTGCTGACGCGTTCGCGCGCCTCAGCGCCGCTCATGCCGGGGCCGGAGACGCCGAAGCAGACCGGCGTGTCGCGGTCCAACGAAACCTCCGTCAGCGACTTCGCGGTCGCGTCGGCGATGACGCGGTCGTGGTCGGTGTCGCCGGTGACGATTGCGCCGACGACCGCGACGGCGTCGACGTCGTCGCGGCGGGCGAGTCGGTCGGCCGCCAGCGGCGAGTCGTACGCGCCGGGGACCTGAATCGTTTCGACGACCGCCGCGTCGCGCTCGGCGGCCGCGTCGCGGGCCGCTTCCTCCATCTGCTCCGTGACCGACGAGTTGAATCGGGCCACGACGAGTCCGAGAGAGACCATGGCCGACCCTTCCCGTCTCGGATAAAAGAACTACCGACACCGACCGAATTTGGCCCCGGCGACGACCAAGCACAAAAGTTGTATTGTCGGCGTCGCGATGGGTGGGCATGAGTACTGACAGTGGGGCCGAGGCGGTCGCTCGGTCCCGTGCCCTCCTGGCGATTCTCGGCGTGGCGGTCCTCGCCCTCCTCGTCCGCCTCGTCGACCTCGGTGGTCGCATCTTCCACTGGGACGAAGGCCGCGTCGGCTACTGGATTCTGCGCTATCACGAGACCGGCGAGTTCTCCTACCGCCCCATCATCCACGGCCCGTTTCTCCCCGTCGTCAACGACCACCTCTTTGCGGTCCTGCCGGTGGCTGACTTCACGGCTCGGCTCCCGGTCGCCGTCGTCGGCGGCCTGCTTCCGCTTTCGGTCTGGCTGTTCCGCGAGCACCTCCGCCGCGACGAGATGGTCGCGCTCGCGCTCTTCCTCGCGGCGAACCCGCTTTTGGTCTACTACTCGCGGTTCATGCGCAACGACGTGCTCGTGGCCGCCTTCTCGGTCGTCGCCCTCGGGTTCGTCGTCCGCGCGTACGACACCGGTCGCCTCGCCTACCTCATCCCCGCGGGCGTCTCCTTCGCGACCGGGTCGGCGACGAAAGAGAACTACGTCGTCTACCTCGCCTGCTTCCTCGGGGCGGCGTTCCTCGTCTTCGACCACCGACTGCTCGCCCGCACCTCGGCCGGCGAGTCCGCCCGCGACATCCTCTTTTCGGAACTGCCGGCGAGCGCTCGAGAGCGCCTCCGCGCCCGCGGAGCCGGCAGTCTCGGCTACGGCGCGGTTCGATACGTCGCGGGCGTCCTCGGCGGCCTGCTCGCGTTCCTCGTCGTCTTCGTCTTCTTCTACGCGCCGCGGCCCGACGTCTGGAACGCGCTCGGCGGCTCCGCCCCGATGCTCCCGGTGCTCGAAGCCGGGACCGTCGGCGCGGCCTCCGAGATGGTCGGCAGTTGGCTCGGCGGGAGCCACCAGTCTCACGAGTACCTCCCGTATCTGAAGGACTTCCTCGAAACGTTCGCCTACGGCGCGCCGGTGCTCATCGTCTTCGCGCTCGTCGGCGTCGTCGTGGACCGCTACGGCGTCGTCGCCGGTCGAATCCGGTGGCTCGTCGCCTTCGCGACCTACTGGGGCGTCGTGAGCATCTTCGGCTACCCGCTGGCGACCGACATCCAGGCGCCGTGGGTCGTCGTCCACGCGGTCGTCCCGCTCGCGGTCCCCGCCGCGGTCGGCGCGGCGTTCGTCTTCCGCTCCGGCGTGCGGGCGCTCGATAGCAGAGACGCGGTCGGCGTCGGCCTCGCGGCGCTCGTCCTCGTCGCCTCGGTCGGCGGCGTCGCGGCCGCGAACGTCGACTACTGGAACGCCTCGACCGACGACGACAGCGAGGTGCTCCAGTGGGCTCAACCCGAAAACGACCTCAGGGCCACCCTCGACGACGTGGCGCGCGTGTCGGCCGCCAACGACGGAACCGACGTGCTCCTGTACGGCACACGTCCGCCGGACGGCGACGAGACCCACTTCTACGTCGCAAACGAGTCGGACCCCCTCGGCGGGCCGTCGTGGCACAGTCGCCTCCCGCTCCCGTGGTACTTCGAGGGCGCGGACGTCGAGCGCACCAGTAGCGCGCCGGACGCGAACGTCTCCGAGGCGACCGCTGACGCGCCGCCGGTCGTCGTCGCCTACGAGTGGGACCGCGCCGAACTCGAACCCGAACTCGACGGCTACGTCGCGCGCCAACACGCCTTCAAGCTCTGGAGCGAGGACGTGGTCGTGTTCATCGACGAGGACGCCCTCGACGCCGCGAACGAGACGCGGGGCTGACGCCGGTCGGGACGTTCGACCGCTCCGATTTTCCTCGCGTTCGACGGGGGTGAGCGCCGCGAGCGCCCGGCGCGTTCGGCGTTGGCTCTGCCTCTCAATATCCACACTTGTGCACATCTAGACGCCGAATGTGGCAACGTTTATGCACCGACGTACTGAATCCGCGACTGTGACCGTCACCGTACCCGGACCCACGCTCGGCGTCGTCGGTGGGGGCCAGCTCGGGCGCATGCTCGGCGAGGCCGCCGCACCGCTCGGCGTCGATATCGTCGTGCTCGACCCGACACCCGACTGCCCGGCGTCGGCCGTCGCCGACCAAATCGTCGGCGATTTCGACGACCCCGAGGCGATGGCGGAACTCGCCGCGCGGGCCGACGCGCTGACGTTCGAAATCGAACTCGCCGACCCCGACCTGCTCGACGAGCTGGCCGCCGAGGAGGAAATCGCGGTCCACCCCTCGCCCGACGCGCTCCGGACCATCGAGGACAAACTGGTCCAGAAGGACACCTTCGGCGAGGCGGGCATCCCGATTCCGCCGTTCCACCGCGTCGACGACGCGGCCGACCTCCGCGACGCGCTCGCCGAGTTCGGCTCGGTCATGCTGAAAGCCCGGACCGGCGGCTACGACGGCCGCGGGAACGTCCCAGTCACCGACCCCGAGGACGCCGAGGCCGCAATCGAGGAGGTCGGCGGCCCGGCGATGGCCGAGGCGTTCGTCGACTTCGAGCGCGAACTGTCGGTCATCGGCGTCCGCGGCGCAGACGAGATTCGGACGTTCCCCGTGGGCGAGAACGTCCACGAGGAGGAGATTCTCCGCGAGACCGTCGTCCCGGCGCGGACGACCGACGAGGTGCGCGAGGAGGCCGACCGCGTCGCCCGCGAGGTGCTCTCGCACCTGCCCGGCCGCGGCGTCTTCGGCATCGAACTGTTCGAGACCGCCGCGGGCGACGTGCTCGTCAACGAGGTCGCCCCGCGCCCGCACAACTCCGGCCACTGGACCATCGAGGGCGCGCTCTCCTCGCAGTTCGAACAGCACGTTCGCGCCGTCCTCGGGTGGCCCCTCGGCGCGACGACCCGCCGGTCGCCCACCGTGATGGCGAACGTCCTCGGCACGGTCGACGAGCCTCGACCCGCGCGACTCGGCGGCCTCGACGACGCCCTCTCGGAATCCGGCGTCTCACTGCACTGGTACGGCAAAGACGAGGTTCGGCCGCTCCGCAAGATGGGCCACCTCACCGCCGTCGGCGGCGACGACGCCGCCCTCGGGTCGCTTCTCTCACGCGCACGCGAGCTTCGCGACGGACTGCACTTCGACTGACCGACGACCGACCACGACACTACCGGACCTATGACGACAGAACGGGACCTCATCGACGAACTGCACGCACAGGCCGACGCCGACCGCGACCCCGAGACGACGCCCGACGTGGGTATCATCATGGGGTCTGACTCCGACCTCGACGTGATGTCCGGCGCGCACGAGGCGCTGGACACCCTCGGGTTCGGCGAGCAAACCGACTTCGACGCGCCGCCCGAGGAGCGCTTTTCCTACGAGACGTACGTCGTCTCCGCACACCGGACGCCGGACCTGATGTACGCCTACGGCGACACCGCGCGCGACCGCGGCGTCGAGGTCATCATCGCCGGCGCGGGCGGCAAGTCCGCGGACCTGCCGAACATGACCGCCTCCATCGCGTACCCGATTCCGGTCGTCGGCGTCCCCGTCCAAGAGAAGTCGGTCGACTCGGTCATCGGGATGCCGACGGGCGCTCCCATCGTTGCGGTCGACGCCGGCAAGTCGTTCAACGCGGCGCTGTCGGCGGTACAGGCGCTCTCCCGCGGCCACCCCGAACTCGAAGACCGACTCGTCGAGTACCACGAAGCGCTCGTTTCCGACGTGGCCGAGACCTCGGCCGCGCTCCACGACCTCGGCGTCGCCGGCTTCCGCGAGTCGCGGTAGCGGGGCGCGTCTCGCCGTCGGTCGTCACCCGGTCGTTTTTCGTCAGCGGGGGTCGCGACCGGCGTCGAAACCCCGCCCGCACGGGGTTCCGGGCGTCTCTCGCGTATTTTCCAAATAGAAGCGCTCTCGCGCCCGAAACACACAAATCAATGTTTATAGGGGAGCGCTTCTAACCGCCGCACGTCAGGGAGACACGGCATGAGTGATTGGATTGCAATCGGTGCGATGGGGTTGGTCGGTGTCGGCATACCGCTCGCGATGATGGCGGTGTCGGCGCTGCTTCGCCCAAGCGTACCGGAACAAGGAAAGAGTGCCACGTACGAGAGTGGTGAGGTGCCGACAGGCACGGCGCGCGTCCAGTTTAACATTCAGTACTACATGGTCGCGCTGCTGTTCCTCGTGTTCGACATCGAGACCGTCCTAATCTTCCCCTGGACGGTCATTTACCGCTCGGCCCTCGAACAGGGCGCGTCGCTGGCGACGATTCTGACGCCGATGCTCGCTTTCATCGGTGTCCTCGTCGTCGGCCTCGTCTGGGCGTGGCGCAACGGCGCGGTCAAGTGGGTCAAAAGCCCGCAGGCCAGTCGTCGTAAGACAGAGAGGCAAGATGCATGAGTAGCGAACAGAAGCCATTCGTCACGGACGATACACAGGTACAGACCGAGACCCGCGACGCCCGCATGGCGGGGGCTGACGACCGGTTCAACTCGAAGCTTCGGGAGGCGTTCGGCTCGTCACCGTTCATCCTCACGAAGTTCGACAACTTCATGAACTGGGTCCGCGGCTCCTCGATGTTCATGCTGCAGTTCGGTATCGCCTGCTGCAGCATCGAGATGATGCACACCTACGCGATCAAGCACGACTTGGACCGGTTCGCGGCGGGTGTGCCGCGCGCGTCGCCGCGACAGGCCGACGTGATTATCGTGCCGGGGACGATTGTTTCGAAGTTCGCCCCGCGCATGAAGCGCGTCTACGACCAGATGCCCGAACCGAAGTTCGTCGTCGGCATGGGGTCGTGTACGATTTCCGGCGGCCCGTTCCAGGAGGGTTACAACGTCATCAAGGGCGCAGAAGAGGTCATCCCGGTGGACATCCACATCCCCGGCTGTCCGCCGCGCCCGGAGGCGCTCATCTACGGTATCGCGAAGCTCCAAGAGCGCATCGCGAACGGCGAGTCGAGCCCGGTGACGGTCAAACCGTACGAACTCGAGCAGTTCGGCGACCTCGAATCCGACGAAATCGTCGACAAACTCGCCGCGCAGATCGACGAAGACGACCTCGTCATGCGGTACAACTGGGCTGATTCGCCATGAGTCTCGAAGAACAACAGTCCGACGAGCCCGCGGAACTCGAATCGGGCGTCAGCCGCGGCGATGAGCTCGCCGACCTGCTCGGCGACCTCGTCGTCGGCCGCGAAGAGCACCTGAACGCGCCCGGCCTCGTCATCCGACCCGACGAGGTCCAAGACGCGCTGTTCAAGCTCCGCGACGAGGCCGGTTTCGACCACCTCTCGTGTGTGACCGCACAGGAGTACGAGGACCGCTACGAGTCCATCTACCACCTGACGAAGTTCGACGACCGGACCGACGAGGTCTCGGTCGTCGTGCCCACGTCGAAGGACAACCCGGTCAGTCAGTCCGCCGAGCCGGTGTTCCGGACGGCCGACTGGCACGAGCGGGAGGCGTACGACCTCGTCGGCATCCAGTACGAAGACCACCCGGACCTGCGTCGCATCCTCCTGCCCGAGACGTGGCAAGGCCACCCGCTCGGGCTGGACTACGATCAGGACCGCCCGCAGATAGCGACGCTCCGCGAACACGCCAACCCGCTGGAGGAGGACCACCGCGCCGCGGGGGACAACAACACGATGTACATCAACATCGGTCCCCACCACCCGGCGACCCACGGCGTGCTACACGTCGAGACCGTCGTCGACGGTGAGCAGGTCGTCGACCTCAACGCCGACATCGGCTACCTCCACCGCTGCGAGGAGCAGATGTGCCAGCAGGGGACCTACCGGCACCAGATCATGCCGTACCCCGACCGCTGGGACTACATCTCGGCCGGTCTCCTGAACGAGTGGGCGTACGCCCGCACCGCGGAGGACCTCGCGGACATCGACGTCCCCGAGTACGCCCAGATTATCCGGACGATGGGCGCGGAACTGTGCCGCATCGCGTCGCACATGATCGCGCTCGGCACGTTCGCACTGGACGTGTACGGCGACTTCACGGCCATCTTCATGTACGCCATGCGGGACCGCGAAATCGTCCAGAACATCCTCGAAGACCTCACCGGTCAGCGCATGATGTTCAACTACTTCCGGCTCGGCGGGGTCGTCTGGGACCTCCCGGAACCCCGAGAGGAGTTCTTCGAGAAGGTTCGTGACTTCCTCGACGGGCTTCCGCAGGCGCTCGAGGAGTACCACGACATGATCACCTCGAACGAGATTCTGCAGGCCCGCACGGTCGGAACGGGCGTCCTGCCGCCGGAAGTCGCAAAGAGCTACGGCGCGACCGGGCCGGTCGCCCGCGGCTCCGGCATCGACTACGACCTCCGCCGCGACGACTCCTACGGCTACTACGACGAACTCGACTGGGACGTCGTCGTCGAAGACGGCTGTGACAACTTCTCGCGCCTGCTCGTGCGTATGCGCGAGGTCGAGGAGTCGGCCAAAATCATCCAGCAGTGTGTCGACCTGCTCGAAGACTGGCCCGAAGACGAGCGGAACATCCAGGCCAACGTTCCGCGCACCCTCAAGCCGGACGAGGACACGGAAATCTACCGCGCCGTCGAAGGCGCGAAGGGCGAACTCGGCATCTACATCCGCGCCGACGGCACCGACAAGCCGGCCCGGTTCAAGATTCGAAGCCCGTGTTTCTCGAACCTACAGACGCTCCCCGAGATGTCCGAGGGTGAGTACATCCCGGACATGATTGCCTCGCTCGGCAGTCTCGACATCGTCCTCGGAGAGGTGGACCGGTAATGAGTTTGCAGGCAGTTCTTCCGGACACGGTCAGCGGCCTCCTCGGTCTCGAAGGCGTCCTCGGTGACGTCGTCGGCGGACTCGTTGGCGCGTTCCTCGTCGCCAACATCATGCTCATCATGACGGCGTTCGCCGGACCGTGGGCCAAGCGGAAGATTACGGCCGCTTTCGGTGACCGCATCGCGGTCAACCGAATCGGTCCGTTCGGTCTCCTGACCATCGTCACGGACGCGGTCCGACTGCTGTCGAAGGAACTCATCGTTCCCGAGGGCGTCGACCGTCCCGCGTGGGACCTCGCGCCGATGGTCATCCCCTTTTCCGCACTGCTCGGGTTCGCCGTCATCCCGATGGGGAACGGCATCCAGCTCGCCGACCCCGAGACCGGCCTCGCGTTCGCCTTCGCCGCGGCGTCTATCGCCTCGCTGGGCATCGTCATGACCGGCTACGCATCGAACAACAAGTTCTCGCTTATCGGCGCGCTCCGCGCCGTCGCGGCGAACATCGCCTACGAGATTCCGCTCGTCATCACGGCGGCCTCGGTCGTTATCTTCGCCGGAACGCTCCGCATGAGCGAAATCGTCGCTGTGCAGGCCGAACCACTGCTTTCGGTCGCGGGCGTGACGATTCCGACGTGGTTCGCGTTCGTCAACCCCTTCGCGTTCGCGCTGTTCGTCATCGCGAACCTCGCGGAGGTCGGCCGCAACCCGTTCGACATCCCCGAAGCGCCGACCGAAATCGTCGCCGGGTACCAGACCGAGTACTCCTCGGTTTACTTCGTGCTCATCTACCTCGGTGAGTTCATTCACATCTTCCTCGGCGGCGCTATCGCGGCGACCCTGTTCCTCGGCGGTCCGGCGGGTCCGGTCCTGCCCGGGTTCGTCTGGTTCACCATCAAAATCTGGGCGTTCTTCCTGTTCACCCAGTGGGCGCGCTCCGCGGTTCCGCGCCTTCGCGTCGATCAGTTCCTCGAAATCGGTTGGAAGGGGATGCTCGTGCTCTCCTTCGCCAACCTGGTTCTCACGGCCATCATCGTGGGGGTGATTACATGATCGGAATCCTGAAAGGCATGGCAGTGACGCTGAAGCACGCGCTCGACGGGCAGACGTTCACGGTCGAGTACCCCGAGACCGCGCCCGAAGTGAGCCCGCGTTTCCGCGGCGTCCACAAGTTCAGCCAAGAGCGGTGTATCTGGTGTCGCCAGTGTGAGAACGTCTGTCCGAACGACACGATTCAGATCGTTCAGGACGACAAGCGCAACGGCGAGCAGTACAACCTCCACATCGGCCAGTGTATCTACTGCCGGCTGTGCGAGGAGGTCTGTCCCGTCGACGCCATCCTGCTCACGCAGAACTTCGAGTTCACGGCGGACACGAAAAACGACTTCGTCTACAACAAAGAACAGCTCAAGAACGTCCCGTGGTACAAGGATATCGACCCGCTCAACTCCCGCAACCCCGACCGCAACGCGTGGGTCGGCGAGGGCGAAGGAGAGGTCGACTACCAGTAACATGACGGCGAGTGAATCGTTCGAGTCCCGTCAGCCCGCGTCCGCTACCGGACGCTGAGGACGTTCTCGAAATGTTCAAAGGGATATCTCAAGGAGACACACACAATGGTTTATGAAACCATCGCGTTCGCGCTGTTCGCCCTCATCACCGTGGGCTGCAGCCTGGGCGTCGTCCTCGTGCAGGACATCTGGCATTCCGCACTCCTGCTCGGGGGCGCGCTCTTGAGCGTCGCGGTGCATTACGTGATGTTGCAGGCGGAGTTCCTCGCCGCCATGCAGGTCCTCGTCTACGTCGGCGGGGTTCTGATTCTCATCACGTTCGCCGTGATGCTGACGCGTATCAATCCGGAGGTGAGTAGTACATGACCACGAAGCCACAGCTGAAACTCGGTTCGCACCTCGTGCCCGGACTCGCTGCCGTCGCGCTGTTCGTCGTGATGGCGGTCGTGTTCCTCGGTGCGTCGTTCCCGGACCCACAGGGGTTCGCAGAGGGAGCAAACATCACCGCGAGCATCGGCTATTCGATGTTCAACCTCGGGTTCGGAAGCGTCGACGGCGAGAGCATGCTGGTCGCGTTCGAAATCATCGACCTCGTGCTCGTCGCCGCGCTCGCCGGCGCGGTGCTCCTCGCTCGCCGCGAGGACACCACGGGGCAGATGCGGACCATCCTGACCGACGGCGGTCGGGAACTCAAGCAGACGCTGTTCGACGACGAGGAGGGTGACAACTGATGGTCCCCGCGCAGTATTACCTCGTTCTGTCGGCCGCCGTGTTCTGCATCGGCATCTTCGGCCTCTTGACCCGTCGGAACGCGCTGTTGTTCCTGATGTCGGTCGAACTGATGCTGAACGCCGCGAACATCAACCTCGTCGCGTTCTCCTACTACTGGGGCAACGTGACGGGCCAGACGTTCGGGCTGTTCACGATGGCGCTCGCCGCCGCCGAGGTGGCGGTCGGTATCGGCATCATCCTCGTACTGTACCGCAACTTCGACGGCGTGGACGTGACCAACGCGACCACGATGAGGTGGTAATATTATGGCAGGTATCTTAGACTTCGCTCCGGCCATCGTCCTCCTCCCGTTCCTCTCGTTCCTGATCGCGCTCGGGGCGGGACGGTACATGCCGAAGGGAGGCGCGCTGGCGGGCATCGGCGCGACGGCGGGCTCGTTCGTCCTGTCCATCGCGACGTTCTTCGCCGTCAGCGGCGGACAGACCTACAACCAACACATCTACACGTGGGCGACCGGTGCCGGCGACGCGGTCTCGCTCGACTTCGGCCTGCTCATCGACCCGCTTTCGTCGATGATGCTCGTCATCGTGACGCTCGTCGCCGTCCTCGTCCACGTCTTCAGCCTCGGCTACATGAACGACGAGGGCGAAACGGGCCTCCCGCGCTACTACGCCGGACTCGGCCTGTTCACCGCGTCGATGCTGGCGTTCGTCGTGTCCAGCAACCTCCTCATGGCGTTCATGTTCTTCGAGCTGGTGGGGCTGTGTTCCTACCTGCTCATCGGCTTCTGGTTCCGCCAGGAGGGCCCGCCGAGCGCCGCGAAGAAGGCGTTCCTCGTCACCCGCTTCGGTGACTACTTCTTCCTCATCGGCGTCGTCGCGGTGTTCGCGACGTTCGGTTCGGCGGCGTTCGCCGGTCCCGAGGCGTTCCCGGTCCTCGCCGAGGAGGCGCTCCACGGCGAGCACGCGGTCAACACGTTCTTCGGCATGGGCGAACAGGCGTGGTTCACTGTCCTCGGCCTCCTCGTTCTCGGGGGCGTCGTCGGCAAGTCCGCGCAGTTCCCCCTGCACACGTGGCTTCCGGACGCGATGGAAGGCCCGACCCCCGTCTCCGCGCTCATTCACGCGGCGACCATGGTTGCCGCCGGTGTCTACCTCGTCGCCCGGATGTACGGCTTCTACGCGCTGACCCCGACGACACTCGGTATCATCGCGCTCGTGGGCGGCTTCACGGCCCTCTTCGCCGCGACGATGGGCGTCGTCAAGAAAGAGATCAAGCAGGTGCTCGCGTACTCGACCATCAGCCAGTACGGTTACATGATGCTCGGGCTCGGCGTCGGCGGCTACGTCGCCTCGACGTTCCACCTGCTCACCCACGCCTTCTTCAAGGCGCTTCTGTTCCTCGGTGCCGGTGCGGTCATCATCGCGATGCACCACAACGAGAACATGTGGGACATGGGCGGCCTCAAAGAGAAGATGCCCGTGACGTACTACGCGTTCCTCTCGGGCTCGCTCGCCCTCGCCGGCATCGTTCCGTTCGCCGGCTTCTGGTCGAAAGACGAGATTCTCTACGAGGCGCTCAACCACGGCCTCGGAACCGAGGGCGGCCTCGGAACCGTCTTCCTCCTCGCGTACGCGATGGGGCTCATCGCCGTGTTCTTCACCGGGTTCTACACCTTCCGGATGGTGTTTCTCACGTTCCACGGCGAACCGCGTAGCGAGACCGCGCGCGACCCGCACGGCTTCGGCTGGAACGTCAAGTTCCCGCTGGCCGTCCTCGGCGTGCTCGCGGCCGTCACCGGCCTCGTCAACATGGCCCCGGTGGAGGACCTCACGGGGATTCACCTCACGTTCCTCCACGACTGGCTCGACGGCGGCATTTCGTCGCTGACCGCGCACCACTACCTCGAAGTGCTCGAAAGCGGCGTCGGTGCGGGGCTCCACCCGGCCGGCATCGGCTCTATCGCCCCCGGACTGGTCTCGCTCGCCCTCGCCCTCGCGGGCGCTGGGCTCGCCTACCGCCTGTACAACGTCCCCGAGCCCGTCGAACACACGGACAAGCTCGGGAGCATCAAGACCGTCCTGTACAACAACTACTACCAAGACGAGTACCAGGTCTGGATCGCGACCGGCGTCGTTCAGCCCATCTCGCGTGCCCTCGATAAGTTCGACCAGGGCATCGTCGACGGCGTCGTCAACGGCATCTCCAGCGTGAGTCTGTTCGCTGGGAACCGCGTCAAGCGCGTCCAGACCGGTGTGGTGAGCAACTACGCGGCGCTCCTCACGCTCGGTCTGACCGCGCTCCTTCTCGGTCTGGGTCTGCTCGGAGGTTGGTTCGCATGATAATCGAAGCGCTCATCGCAGTCACGTTCCTCGCCGCGCTGGTCACCTTCGTCCTGCCGGACCGGTACGCCGGCAAGGCGGCCTTCGCGCTGAGTCTGGCTCCCGTCGTCGGGAGCCTCTACATGTGGCAACAGTACGACGCGAGCGGGAACGCCCTTCTCGGCGGGAACATCGCGTTCGAGACAGACGTCGTCTGGCTGCAGCTCGGCCAGTACGACATCCACTGGATGGTCGGCGTCGACGGCATCAGCATGCCGTTGGTCGTCCTCACGACCATCCTCACCACGCTGGCTATCGTCAGCGCGTGGACGCCCATCTCGGAACGTCAGTCCCAGTTCTTCGGGCTGATGCTCCTGATGGAGGCGAACCTGCTCGGCGTCTTCACGGCGCTCGACTTCTTCGTCTGGTTCATCTTCTGGGAGGCCGTCCTGCTCCCGATGTACTTCCTCATCGGCGTCTGGGGCGGTCCCCGCCGCAAGTACGCGGCGATCAAGTTCTTCGTCTACACGAACATCGCGTCGCTCGTGATGTTCATCGGGTTCATCTCGCTCGTGTTCGGCCTCGGCGACTCCATCACGTCGCTCCGCCTGCCAGAAATCGCACAGGCGTTGCAGGCCGGTCAACTCGGGAGCTTCGCGGGACTGTCGGCCGGCGCACTCGCGTCGGTCGCGTTCGTCGCGATGTTCTTCGGGTTCGCGGTCAAGGTCCCGGTCGCCCCGCTTCACACGTGGCTTCCGGACGCACACGTCGAGGCCCCCACGCCGGTGTCGGTCATGCTGGCTGGGGTCCTCCTGAAGATGGGTACCTACGCCCTGCTCCGGTTCAACTTCACGATGCTGCCGGAGACGGCGCGCGCCTTCGCGCTCCCCATCGCCCTGCTCGCCGTCGCGAGCGTCATCTACGGCGCGCTTCTCGCGCTGGCACAGCAGGACCTCAAGCGCATCGTCGCGTACTCCTCCGTCTCGTCGATGGGGTACGTCATCCTCGGTCTCATCGCCTACACCACCTACGGCGTCGGCGGTGCGACCTTCCAGATGGTCGCCCACGGCCTCATCTCCGGTCTGATGTTCATGGCCGTCGGCGTCATCTACAACACGACCCACACGCGCATGGTGTCGGACATGTCCGGCATCGCCGACCGGATGCCCGTCACGGCGGGCATCTTCGTCGCCGGCGCGTTCGGCTACATGGGTCTACCGCTCATGGCCGGCTTCGCGGCCGAGTTCTTCATCTTCAAGGGCGCGTTCGAGTCCACGGTGATGGAGGCCATGCCGCTTTTCACCGGTGCCGCGATGTTCGGTATCGTCATCGTCGCCGGCTACCTGCTGTTCGCGATGCAGCGGACGCTGTTCGGACCCTTCCGGTTCGACGGCGACTACGACATCACGGAGGCACCGTTCCACGACGTCGCACCGCTCGCGGTGCTGTTGCTTCTCACCATCGTGCTCGGTGTCTCTCCGGACATCTTCTTCACGATGATTCAAGACGCGGTTACCCCGATTCTCGAACTGGGAGGTGCGTTCTAGATGACGCCGCTCCAATCGACTCCTGAGTGGGTCGCGACGGCTCCCGCCATCGTGCTCGCGCTGACGGGGCTTGCGCTGCTGCTCATCGACACCATCGACCCGGACTCCACGAACAACGGCCTCTTGGCCGGTACGGCGACGCTCGGCGCGCTCGCCGCGGGCGGCATCGCCGGCTGGTTCCTCATCGGCGGAACCGGCATGGAGTCCACCGGCGGCGCGATTACGCTGTACGGCGACGCGCTCGTCGTCGACGGGATGAGCCTGTTCTTCACGCTCATCTTCACCAGCGTCGCCGCGATGGTTTCGGTCGCCTCCTACGACTACCTCGCGGACCAGCAGTACCAAGGCGAGTTCTACGCCCTCGTGCTGTTCGCCGCGACCGGCATGACGCTCATGGCGATGTCGAACTCGCTGGCGACCGTCTTCGTCAGCCTCGAGCTGGCGTCCCTGCCCTCGTACGCGCTCGTCGCGTTCCTCAAGGGGGACCGCGGGAGCATCGAGGCGGGTCTGAAGTACTTCCTCATCGGCGCGCTGTCGTCGGCGGTGTTCGCGTTCGGTATCAGCCTCGTGTTCGCCGTCACCGGCTCGCTGGTGCTCCCGGAAATCGCCGCGTCGCTCGCAGAGGGCACCGAACTCGTCGGCGTCCTCGGCCTCGGCGTGCTGATGATCGCTGGCGGCTTCGCGTTCAAGACCGCCTCCGTCCCGTTCCACTTCTGGGCGCCGGAGGCCTACGAGGGCGCGCCCGCTCCCGTGAGCGCGTTCCTCTCGTCGGCGTCGAAGGCGGCCGGCTTCGCCGTCGCCTTCCGCGTCTTCACGGTCGCGTTCCCCCTCGGAACCGTCTCGTCGATCGGCGGCGGGAGCGTCGACTGGTCGCTGTTGTTCGCACTGCTCGCCGTCGTCACGATGACGCTCGGTAACTTCGCGGCGGCGACCCAACAGAACGTAAAGCGCATGCTGGCGTACTCCTCTATCGGACACGCCGGCTACGCGCTCATCGGTCTCGCGGCCATCACCGTCAACGGCGGTGCCGCGAACGGCGACGTGCTCGGCGCGAGCATGGCGCACCTGTTCGTCTACGGCTTCATGAACACGGGCGCGTTCCTGTTCATCGCCATGGTCGAAAAGTGGGGCCTCGGCCGCACGTTCGAGGACTACAACGGCATCGCGTCGAAGGCACCCATCGCCGCGGCGGCGATGACCGTCTTCATGTTCTCGCTCGCGGGCCTGCCGCCGTTCGGTGGCTTCTTCTCGAAGTACGCGCTGTTCTTCTCGGCCATCGAGTCCGGCTTCTGGTGGCTCGCCGCGGTCGGCGCGGTCAACAGCGCGCTGTCGCTGTTCTACTACAGCCGCGTCGTGAAAGCGATGTGGATCGAGGAGCCGTCGGCAGACCTCGAAATCGGCAGTCAGCCGGTCGGGCTGTACGTGGCAATCGTCTTCGCCGCGGTCGGGACGGTCCTGCTCCTGCCCGGCTCTCAGCCCGTCATCGAGACGGCACAGACCGTCGCCGCGGCGCTCTTCTGAGCGTTTCGGCGATTCGCGGTTCGATTCCTTCCTTTTATCCGCGCAGTAACTCGCCGAGCGCCGACGCCAACTCCTCGGAGCGCCTGAGTGTCAGGCCGTCGGTCGTGACGAACACGCCTTTGTCGTCGTCGGTCACCCGCGTCAGGTAGCCGTGGTCGAACGTGCGGACGGTGTAGCGGTAGTCGCCGAGTTCGGAGCCTCGATAGGCGGTCCGCGCCTGAAACCCGTCGGTCTCGTGTTCGACGAACCCGGTGAGGTCAGCGTCGGCTTCGAGGTCGCTCCGGAGGTATATCTGCTCACAGCGGTCGTGGGTGAAGTACGTCACACTCCTGAGGTCGTCGCCGACGACGGGTCGACAGGTTCGGACGAACGACTCGGCTCGCGACTCGGGGAGCAGTTGCGTCTCGAGTTCCATCGTATATGTGTCATGGTATGCCATGACATAATATCATCGCCGGATTGGAGGACGGTAGGGTTTTGCGGCCGGAGTTCGACCGTCCGTGTATGGTACGTCGCCTGGTTCTCGGCTGTGGGTCACTCGGTGGGGACCTCGTCGAGCAACTCGCCGGCCGCGGCGGGACGGTGACGGTCGTCACCGACCGGAAGGGGCGCGCCGAGGACCTCCGCTCGGACGGCATCGACGCGAGAGAGGGCGATCCCGCCGACCCGTCGACCTATCCCGACGGGGTCGACCTCGTCGTCGTCGGCGGACAGTCTCCACGGTCGAACCTCGACGCGGCGCGCGCGGCCAGCGAACACTGCCCGGACGCGCCGCTGGTCGTCTACCTCGGCGACGACGCCGATCCGTCGGTCCGCGACGAGGTCTACGCCCTCGCCAACGAGGTCATCGACCCGCGGAGAGTCGTCACAGACCGCATCCTCGACGCCGTCGGCACGTCGCACACGGAGCGGTTGAACCGCTTGATGCGGGTGCTCCGGAACGTCGACGGCAGACTCGCGGTCGTGATGCACGACAACCCGGACCCCGACGCCATCGCCGCGGCGCTGGCGTTGCAAGCCATCGCCGAACGCGCAGGCGTCGGCGCCGACGCGTGTTACTTCGGCGACATCTCCCATCAGGAGAACCGCGCGCTCGTCAACCTCCTCGAGTTGGACCTCCACGTCCTCGACGAGGTGCCCGCGGACGACGAGTACGCCGGCTTCGCGCTCGTCGATCACTCTCGACCGGGCGTCAACGACCGCCTCCCGCCGGAGACGACAATCGACATCGTCATCGACCACCACCCGCCGCGCGCGCCGGTCGAGGCGGCGTACGTGGACCTCAGACGCGGCGTCGGCGCGACGAGCACGCTCCTCGCGGAGTACCTCGACCGGCTCGGCATCGTCCCCGACACGACGGTCGCGACGGCGCTGTTGTTCGGGATTCAGGTCGACACCAACGACTTCACGCGAGAGGTCTCGACGGCCGACTTCGAGGCCGCCGCCTTCCTCATCCCCCACGTCGACATGGCCCTGCTCCAACGGGTCGAGACGCCGAGTCTGACCTCGGAGACGATGGAGACGCTCGCCCGCGCCATCTCGAACCGCGACGTTCGGGGCAACGTTCTCACGACGAACGTCGGCGACATCCGCGAGCGGGACGCCCTCGCGCAGGCCGCCGACCACCTCCTCGGGATGGAGGGCATCGAGGTGACGGTCGTCTACGGCCTGATAGACGGGACGGTCTACGTCTCCGGTCGCGCCCGCGGGGCGCGGGTCGACCTCGGCGAGGCGTTTCGAGACGCCCTCGGCACCATCGGGAGCGCCGGCGGCCACGCCGACATGGCGGGCGCACAGATTCCGTTAGGCATTCTCGACGACGTGGGCGACGACTCTCGGGAGTCGCTCGCGACTATCGTCACGGACATCGTCGCCGGGCGGATGTTCGAGACGCTGGAGCACGCGACGCCGACGCCGAGTCTGGATACTGATGTCGCCTTCGAGTACCCGCTCGATGAGTAAGCGCCCACACGTTTTTGCCGACGGTGGCCCTATCAGGTGGGAGATGAGTACTAAAGCGACCGTCAAGGAGTACATGACGCGCGAGGTCCAGACCGTCTCTCCGACCGACACGGTCGCGGACGTCGCCCAACGCATCGCGGAAAGCGACGGCCACAACGGGTTTCCCGTCTGCGACGGCCGCAAGGCCGAGGGGTTCGTCACGGCCCGAGACATCCTCTTGGCGGACGACGACGCGAGCATCGAGACGGTGATGGCGACGGACCTCGTCGTCGCCCACCCCGAGATGGACGTCAACGACGCCGCCCGCGTCATCCTCCGGTCGGGCATCCAGAAGCTCCCGGTCGTCGACGACGCGGGCAACCTCGTCGGCATCATTTCGAACACCGACGTCATCCGAAGCCAAATCGAGCGCGCGACGCCCGAGAAGGTGGGCAAACTCATGCGGACGCTCGAACAGATTCACGGCATCACGGTCCACCAAGAGCGCCGGACCGTCGCGCTTTCGGACCTCATTCCCACGCAGGCGCGCGTCTACGCCGACGAACTCGACGGCCGCCGGTACGAACTCGAACGCGGCCTCGCGGAGCCGCTCGTCGTCATCGACAACAACGGGACGTTGCTCCTCGCGGACGGTCACCACCGCGTCCTCGCGGCCGACCGCATCGGCATCGAGGAGATGGACGCCTACGTCATCGTCGTCGACGACCCCATCGAGCTCGGGATGCAACGGACCGCAGAAAAGGAGGGTTTGAACTCCATTTCGGACATCGACATCGTCGACTACGCCCGACACCCGCTGGTCGAGACGACGCGCCGACTACAGTAGCTCAGTTCTCCACGTCGTACTCGGCTTTCCACGCGTCGACGGCGTCGCGGGCCTCTGGCTCCGATTCGAAGCGCTCGCCCTCGTAGCCGCGGCCCTCGGCGGACTGATAGAGTCGGTCGACCCTGACGTGCCACGCGTTCGGCCCGCGTCGGAGCCGAATAGTCGCGTGGCCGTCGCTTCGTTCCCACTCCACGATGCGGTCGTCTCGGCGGACCTCAGTCCAACTCATACCGGGCGATGACGGCGAAGGCCGAAGTGTCTACCCATCCGCCAGCGTCGATGCGTCGGTCGTCGTCGGGGCGGCCGGACGCGTCTCCGCGCCGCAGTTCGGACAGACCGCGTACCCGAGGCGGTCGTACGGGACCTCCGGCGACGGGCGCTCTAGGCCGCACTCCTCGCACGTGAAGTACGAGACCCATTCGAAGGACATAGCGAAGCATAGGATTGTTAACGTATTAATTAATCACCGCTTATCACCCGAGACAGGCACGTCGGCGACGCGACAAACGGAGCGCGACGGGCGTTCCGGAGCGCGGCGGGCGACCCCCCGAGACTGGAGCGCGAGCCGGGGTGAGCGTGTCGGCGGTGCGCAGGTGCTCAGGCGGGCGTCGGGCCCTCCGGGGCCGACGTGTCGTCGTCGGACCGGAACTGCGAGACGAGGTCGAGCGAGTCGTCGGCGCTCCCGAGCAAGAACAGCGAGTAGTATCGGAAGTACGTCACGACGGGCATCTGGACGACCGCGCCGACGGCGATGGCCGCGAGGACGAACAGGGCCCCGAGCGCGCCGAAGACGACCAGTCCGACCGTCGAGAACAGCGCGACGTTCGCGGCGTTGAGCGCGAGGAACGCCGCGCCGCCGACGATGGCGAAGGGGATGGCGACGACGACGATGGCCAGAAGGGCCGCGATGCCGATAGCGATGCTCGCGAGGATGCCGAGGATGAACCGGACGATGACGTACAGCCCGAACTCGGAGAGTTCGGCGCGGAACACCGGAACGACTCGGCCCCACGACGACAGGAGCGCGCGGTCTTCGGCTATCATCGTCGGGACGACGAAGTCGGTCGTCAACTGCATGACGACCGCGACCGCGAACAGGAGCGCGATGGCGAGAAGCACCAGCGGGATGGCGAGGAGGGCAATCCCGGGCGTGACCGCGACGGAGCCGAAGACCACCGCCGCGACCGGGAGTCCGATGACCGCGAGCACGGCGATGAACAGCCCGGTTTGGAACGCGAACAGTCTAACGCCGAGCCAGAAGCGCTCGCGGAACGGCTTGCGGATGCGCACGTCTTTCGTGACGACGGCGTCGACGAGGACGAACTGCATCACGGAGCCGACGAACGACCAGAGGAGGCCGAGGACGATGCCGACCGCCAGGAGCGCGATGACCGCGGCGAAGACGTTCTCGGGCGTCACGAACCCGGGGAGCGAGTCGACCGGGATATCCGTCGACCCGCCTCCGTTGCTCACGGTCGTTCCGGTGTTGCCACCGGTGCCGCCACCGCCGCCGAGGCCGCCGACGAAGACGGCGATAAGTGCGAGGCGCGCCCATCGACCCGCGTCGAACGGGAGGAGGAGCGACGCCGTGGCGTCACGAGCGTCGTCGAGGGCGTCGATTGCTTTCCAACTCATGAGTGACAATGCGACGCCGCGCGAAATAAAGCTGTTCGAGAGTTAAGGTGTTTCTCGCACTCGGTCGCTTCGGGCCGCTCTGGAGCGCTTCGGACCGCTCGGACTCTGTCGCCCGGAGTGCATCGCCCACGAGGAGGGTACACCGCCGTCCCGAGCCGACACGCTCAGGGGAGTCCGGTTCGAACGCTCGGCTCACATGGTAGGTGTCGAAACCGCGCTTCGTCTCGGCGGCGGCCTCGTGTTGTTGCTCGCGAACGCCTTCTTCGTCGTCTCCGAGTTCGCGATGACGCGCGTCCCGCAGTTCGAGGAGTCCGCCTTCGAGGGCTCCCGCGGTCTCGAACTCGCGTGGGAGATGACAGAGCGACTCGAGGTGTATCTCTCGGGCTGTCAGGTCGGGATTACCATCGCGAGTGTCGGCCTCGGCGTCGTCGCCGAACCGGCGGTCGCGGCCACCTTCGACGCGGTCCTCGGCGGCGGCGGGGCGGCGGGTTCCCACACGTCGCTGTCGGTCGGACTGGCGCTCGTCGTCATCAACCTCTCGCACGTCGTCCTCGGCGAGCAGGTGCCGACGTACCTCGGCGTCGAGCGCTCCCGCGCGGTGGCGAAATACACCGCGCCCGTCCTCTACGGGTGGACGAGGCTGATGTACCCGGTCATCGTCGTCGCCGACTGGCTGGCAAAGCGCCTGCTGTCGCTCGGCGGCGTGGAGATAACCCGGTCGTGGCAGGAGGCCGAACTCGACGACGAGGACGGCGACGGCTCCGCGGGCGAGGGCACCCGACTCAGTCGCGGCGAGGTCCGAAGCCAGATGGGGGACGTCCTCTCGCAGGGCTCGCTTCCGAAGGACCGCCGCGAGGAGGTGCTCAACGCGCTCCGAATCGGGGAGTTACCCGTCCGCGACGTGATGGTCCCCGCGGACCACGTCGTCGCGCTCTCGGCCGACGCGCCCACGGACGATAACCTCGAACGCGTCCGGACGAACCCCCAGCACTCGCGGTTCCCGCTCGTCGGCGAGTCGCTCGACGACGTGCGTGGCGTCGTCTACGCGCCGACGGTGCTCTCGAACATCGACCGCCTCCAGTCGGGCGACCGCCGCCTCGACGACATCGCCGCGCCCCCGCTTTCGGTCCCCTCGGACCTCTCGGTCAGCGACCTCATCGACCGGTTTCAGGAGGAAAATCAGGAGCTCGCCATGGTCCGCGACCCCGAAAGCGACTCCGTTGTCGGCCTCGTGACCGCCTCCGACGCCTTCGAGTCCATCACCGGCCAGCTCTACGACCCGCTGGACCTCGGAGCGTAGGCCGCCCTCGTCTGGGCCAACCGGACGGTTCGCGCCCCGACGCGCTCCCGCGGACCGCCCACGCTTTTCCCTCGCCGCCCGTATCCACTCGCATGACGCCCTTCGAACGACGGGCCCGCGCGTGTCAGGAGCGACTGGCCGACGCGGACGCCGACGCAACCGTGCTGTTTCCCAGCCGAAACCTGCTGTACCTCTCTGGGTTCGACGAGGAACCCGCCGAACGCCATCTGCTCTGTTTCGTCCCCCGCGAGGGCGACCCGGTGTTTCTCGTCCCCGACCTCTACGAGACGCAGGTCCGCGCGGAGTCGTGGCTCGCCGACGTGCGCACGTGGAGCGACGACGACGACCCACGTGAGGCTCTCGCCGACGTGGTCTCGGACCTCGACCTCGCGGGCGGGCGCGTCCTCGTCGACGACACGATGTGGGCGCGCTTCTCGCAGGACCTCCGGGCGGCGCTCCCCGCCGCCGATTTCGGCCTCGCCAGCGAAGTGGTCGCCCCGCTCCGCGCGCGGAAGGACGACGCCGAACTCGACGCGCTCCGTCGCGCCGGGGGGACCGTCGACCGCGCGGTCGAGCGCGTCCGCGACATGGGCGCGGACGTCGTCGGCATGACCGAGAACGAACTCGCCGCGGAAATCGAGCGCCTCCTCGCCGACGAGGGCGGCGAGGGGATTCCCTTCGGTCCGCTCGTCGGCTCCGGCCCGAACGGGGCGATGCCGCACCATAGCCACGGCGAGCGCGTCATCGAGTCGGGCGACCCGGTCGTCCTCGACTTCGGCACCGTCGTCGACCACTACCCGAGCGACCAGACGCGGACCGTGGTCTTCGCCGGCGAGCCCCCCGCGGCGTTCGCCGAGGTCCACGGGGTCGTCCAAGCGGCCCGGACCGCCGCCGTCGAGACCGTCGAACCGGGCGTCGCCGCCGGCGACGTCGACCGCGCGGCCCGCGAGGTCATCGAGGAGGCGGGCTACGGCGACCGCTTCATCCACCGGACCGGCCACGGCGTCGGCCTCGACGTGCACGAAGAGCCGTACATCGTCGCCGGGAGCGACCGCGAACTCGAAGTCGGGAACGTCTTCAGCGTCGAACCGGGCGTCTATCTCCCCGACGAGTTCGGCGTCCGAATCGAGGACCTCGTCGTCGTCACCGAAAACGGCGCGGAACTCCTGAACGACACCGACCGCGGCTGGCGCTGTTGACCGAAAACTGTTAATTCGCTGATGACCGTGGTGGGCGCATGGTCTCTCGACAGACGCTCGTCGTCACCGGGTTCGTCCTCGCCGCCCTCCCCGTCGCGTACCTCGTCGAGGTCGCCACCGGCGAGTTCGCTCTCTCGTTTTTCGCGTTACTCGCGGTCGGCGTCGGTGCACCGTCACTCGTCAACGACTACCTCGACGGGCGCGAGGGTGGCCAGAACGGGGTCTGAGTCGGAAAAAGCGGTCGGTGTCGCCGAACGCGGCGGCAAATCCGAGCGGGTGCGCCGGTCGTTACTCGCCGTCGGCGTCGGCCGACCCGTCGTCAGCCGCACCGCCGTCGGACGGTTCGATGTCCCCGATGAGGGCGTCGATGTCGGCGTGTTCGTACAGCAGGTCGCGCATCCGGTTGACCGTGCGCTCGTCGCGGGTGCGACCCGTGCTGACGATGTCCTCGGCGCGGTCGGTCACCGAGAGCGTGTCGCCGTTGACGAGGAGCACCGGGACGCCCTTCTCTTCGGCCTTGCCGATGACGGCTCCGACGGGTCGGTGGCCGCCGGTGAGGATGATGCACTTGACGCCGGGGGCTTCGAGCGCGGCGCGCTGGATGTTCGCGCGGTCGCCGCCGGTGATGACCGCGGCGTTCTTGGTACGGCGGAAGTAGCGGAGCGCCGCGTCGCCGCCCATCGCGCCGACGAGGAAGCGCTCGACGAAGGCGTCGGTCGGCGCGTCGGTGGCGAGGTCCGCGCCGAGTTCGTTCGCGAGCTCCTCGACGGTGACGCCCGCGAGGTCCTTCTCGGTCGGGACGACGCCGAGGACGGGGACGCCGCGGGCTTCGAGGAACGGCGCGACCTCGGTTTCGAGTTCGTCGTAGGCGGCGTCGCTCACGCGGTTGAACACGACGCCGGCGAGGCGGTCGGGGCCGATGTCTTCGACCGCCGCGACCACGTCGTCGAGGTCGCTCGGGTGCTGGTAGTCGGCGACGAGGACGACCTCGGCGTCGAGGAGGTCCGCCACGTCGCCGTCGGTGAGGTCGACGATGCCGCCGGTGCGGTAGGAGCCGCCGCCCTCGACGAGCATCAGGTCCTTACCGGCCGAGATGTCCTCGAAGTGGTGGGCGATGACCTCCGAGAGTTCCTCGGCGTTCTCCTTGCCGCGGACCGCGCCCTGGATGAACGTCGGGGAGTAGACGACGGGTTCGAGCTGGTGCATCTCCGCGTCGATGTCGAGCAGTTCGCGGGCGAGCATCGGGTCCTCGTCGAGCGTCTTGCCGGTGCTGGACTGCAGGCGGGTGCCCTTGGGCTTCATGTAGCCAACGTCCAGTCCGCGCTCCTTGGCGAGGACGCCGAGTGCGAGCGTGATTGCGGTCTTCCCGGTGCTTTCTCCGGTCGAGGTGACGAGTACCGTGTTCATTGTTGAATGGTAGGGTGGTGAAGTGTTTAAAGTTCGTCCGGGTCGACGGTGAGTCGAACGTCGACGGCCTTCACGCCGTCCGGCAGGGTGACAAGCGGATTGATGTCGAGTTCGAGGATGGCCGGGAAGTCGGTGACGAGCTGGGAGAGCCGCTGGATGGTCTCCGTGATGCCACCGATGTCGACCGGGTCGTTCCCGCGGGCACCGCGGAGCATCGGCGCGGCGTCGATCTCCTTCGTCATGTCCTCGGCTTCGGTCTCGGAGACGGGCGCGACGCGGAACGTCGTGTCTTCGAGGATTTCCACGAAGATGCCGCCGAGGCCGAACATCATGAGCGGGCCGAACTGCGGGTCGCGGTTCATGCCGACGATGGTCTCGACGCCGTCGTCGAGATTCACCATCTCTTGGACCTGCACGCCGAGGATGTTGGCGTCGGGCTGGTAGTTCTTCGCGCGGGTGATGAGGTCCTCGTAGGCGTCGTAGACGTCCTCGTTTCCGACGCCGACTTTGACGCCGCCGATGTCGGACTTGTGGAGGATGTCCGGGCTGACGATTTTCATCACGACGTCCCCGTCGATGCGTTCGGCGACTTCCAGCGCGTCGGCGGGGTCGTCGACGATGTCGCCGGCCGGCGTCTCGATACCGTAGGCGTCGAGCAGTTCCATCGCCTCGACGCCGAGTCGGGTCTCGTCGCGGTCTTTGACGGTTTCGAGGATGTCACGGGCGCGCTCGCGGTCCACGTCGTACTCGGTGGGCGCGTCGTACTCGCGCTGGCGGATGTCGGCGTACTTCGAGAGCGCTTCGAGCCCGTCGACGGCGCGCGAGGGGTCGAAGTAGTTCGGAATGCCGGCGTCTTTCATCACGTCGGACGCGGCGTCGACACGCTCGCCGCCCATGAAACAGGCGGCGATGGGCTTGTCGTGTTTCTCCTGTAGCTCGACGGTGTCGGCGGCGAGCTGGTTGTAGTCGAGGACGGCCGTCGGGCAGGTCAACACGAGCGCCATGCCGACGTTGTCGTCGGCGAGCGCCACGTCGAGGGCCTCCTTGAACCGGGCGTTGTCGGCGTCGCCGACGATGTCGACCGGGTTGTAGATGTTCCCCTCGGCGGGGAGCGACTCGGTGAAGGCTTCGAGCGTCTCGTCGGTGAAGTCGGCCATCTTCAGTTCCGACTCGCCGATGGCGTCGGTCGTCATGACGCCGGGGCCGCCGGCGTTCGTGATGACGGCCACGTCCTTGTTCTCGGGGAGCGGCTGGTCGCCCAGCACGCGGGCGGTGTCGAACAGGTGCTGGACGGACTCCGCGCGGATGACGCCCGCCTGTTCGAGACCGGCCTCGTAGGCGGCGTCGGAGCCGGCGATGGTTCCGGTGTGCGAGGAGGCGGCCTGCGCGCCGGCGTCGGTCTTGCCGGACTTGACGAGGACGATGGGCGTGTCCTTCGTCACGTCGCGGGCGGAGTCGATGAACTCGCGGCCCGCCGAGATGCCTTCGAGGTAGCCGATGATGACCTCGGTGTCGGGGTCGTCGTTCCACGTCTCGATGAAGTCGGCCTCGTCGAGGACGGCCTTGTTACCCAGCGAGACGATGTCCTTGAAGCCGATGTCCTCGTCGTTGGCCCAGTCGATGACGGCCGTGATGAACGCGCCCGACTGGCTCATGAAGGACATGTTGCCGTCGAGGGCCATGTCGGGGCCGAACGTCGCGTTCATGCCCACGTCCGTGTTCATGATGCCCAGACTGTTCGGGCCGACGACGTTGAGGTCGTACTCCTCGGCGATATCGCGGAGCTCCTGCTCGCGGGCGGCTCCCTCGCTACCCGTCTCGCCGAAGCCGGCGGTGATGACGACCACGTTCTCGATGCCCGCTTCCCCGGCGGACTTCATCGCCGGCAGGACGACCTTCGGGGGAACGACGATGACCGCGAGGTCGGCGTCCGTCTCGCCGACGTCGCCGTAGCACTGCAGGCCGAACAGTTCGTCGTACTTGGGGTTGACCGGAACGACCTCACCGTCGAACTCGTCGATGAGGTTGTCCATGATTGCCCGCCCGATTGCTCCTTCGCGCTCGGTCGCACCGACCACCGCGATTCGGTTCGGCGCGAACAATTCGGATAGCTCTCCCATTACCTGTTGCTTCCCGTCATTGACTGATAAACTCGGTGGTGTGGGCCGTCTCACGGCCTTTGGTGGCACGATACAGTAGTGCAATTAATCGGGATGGTTCGCGAGTTAGACCACAGAATTGGGCCAGTGACGCTCGTCAGTCGGAGCGGTGTCGCCGACCCGGAGCGGCCAAACGCATAACTTCGGCCCCCGAAAATCACGGGCTATGTCGACACCCACCGACGACACGCCCTTCCACCGAACTGCCGGCGCGAAAGTCGCCGTCGCGGTCTTCCTCGCGCTGACGCTCGCCTACGCGCTTCTCATCGCCCAGCAGATTCTCGCGTGGGTGTTCCTCGTCGTCATCGCCGTCGTGCTCTGGTACGCCGCAAGACTCGTCGTCGCCGTGGAGGAAATCGCGACACAGCTCGGCCGCCTCGCCGACGAGCGCGCCGATTCCCGCGACCGCGGGGACGAATCAAGCAGGGATTAAACCGCGGCCGACGCGCCCGAATCCGAGACGGTCTCGCCCGCGAGTCGGTCGGACGAGCATTCAGAAATCCACCGCGAAAACCGGCTGTTCGTCCGTTTTCGCCGAGTATCGGCGAACTCTGAGGGTACCGATTACGGGATAATTTCAGTAGCGGTTCCCACATTATTAACTAACTGTCAGGAGCGCGATGTCCCACCCGCAACAATGTACCCGTTACAAGTCACGTTGACCGAGTCCATCGCAGAGTTGACCAACGCCGTGCTCGCGTTCGTTCCGCGGCTCGTGGGCGCGCTGTTAATCCTCATCGTCGGCTGGTTCATCGGGAGTATCACGGCCCGTCTCATCACGCGACTCGCCGACCGCGTCGAGGTCGACAAGGCGGTGTTGGCGACGCCCGTCGGGAAGATTCTCGGTGGGACTGAAAAGGCCGTCTCGGGCGCGTTCGGGACGCTCGGCAAGTGGTTCGTCTACGCCATCGCCGTCCTCGCGGCGGCCGACGTCCTCGCGGTCGACCTGTTCTCTCAGTGGGTCTCGACCGCGGCGTCGTACGCGCCGTCGTTCGTGGCCGGCCTGCTCGTCATCGTCCTCGGGTTCGTCGTCGCCGACTTCATCGGTGACGCCATCACTCGGACCCGCGCGGCGACCGAGACGCCGTACACGAGCGCGTTCGCGGTCGGCACCCGGATGTTCCTCTACTTCACCGCCGTCGTCATCGGCCTGAGCACGATGGGCATCGACGTGGCTATCCTGTTCACCATCGCGCAGGCGTTCGCGTGGGGCATCGCCGCGGCCCTCGCCATCGGCGTCGGCGGCGCGGTCGCCTTCGGCGCGCGCGACTACGTCTCGGCCAACGTCGAGCGTTGGATGGGTTCGGCCCGCTCCGTCGCGGCCACCCCCGTCTCCCCGGTGGGCGGCGACACCGACACCCCCGAGGGCGCGTCGGCGGCCGACGACTGAGCACGCTCCGCCCGGTGCGTCCAGTGCGCCCGATGCGAGCGCACCGCGGCACCGACGCCTTTCTTCACTGACTACCCCCGCCGAGCCGCCGCTCGTGCCGATATATCAGAATAGTTATTTTAATACCGAATCGTACTTTTTGGCCTGTCTAAACCACTTGAAGCCTTCTACCCGACATTCAAAGTTTTAGGTAAGCCAAAAATATCTGGGATATGATAATACTTATCGGCACCGAGTGGCTACGGTCGGTATGGACCAGTTTGCCGCTCTCACGTTCGTCTTTCTCGCCGGGCTCGTCACGGCCATCGCGACCGGTCTCGGCGCGATTCCGTTCTTCTTCGTCTCGGACGTGAGCGACCGCTGGAACGTGGCGCTGTGGGGTATCGCCTCGGGCATCATGGTGTCGGCGTCGCTGTTCGGCCTCGTCTCCGAGGGGCTCGCCAACGGGACGCCGCTCCAACTCGGTATCGGGATGCTCGCGGGCGTCGCGCTCGTCCTCGTCGCCCACCGCGTCATCGAGGGCGCAGACGTCAACCCGAAGCAGTACGAGGAGGCCGACTTCCGCAAACTGCTTTTGATTCTCGGCATCCTCACCGTCCACAGCTTCCCCGAGGGCGTCGCCGTCGGCGTCTCCTTCGCCGACCTCGGCCTCGACGGCGGTATCCAACTGTTCGGCTTCGTCGTCCCGCTACTCGCCGTGTTCATGACGATTGCCATCTCGATTCACAACGTCCCCGAAGGGCTGGCCATCTCCATCCCGCTCCGGTCGATGGAGGTCTCGAACTGGAAGCTCGTCTGGTGGGCCATCTTCTCCAGTCTGCCCCAGCCCATCGGCGCGGTCATCGCCTTCTACTTCGTCCGCATCGCCCGGGAGTTCCTCCCGTTCGGCTTCGGCTTCGCCGCGGGCGCGATGGTCTTTCTCGTCCTCACGGAGTTCATCCCCGAGGCGCTCGAACTCGGCGAGCGCCTCCCGCGCGGCGGCCGGGTCGAACTGCTCGCCGGGCTCGTCGCCGGCTTCGCCGTCATGGTTCCGCTGGCGTTCATCTGAGCGCGGTGGACCCGCCGCAACGACTCACGACTCAGACGCGGGGCTCTCGCCTTCGACTCGGAACGGCAGAGAAAACAGCGACCGCGACCCCGACTCAGTGCGAGTGGCCGAGCGCGTCCGAGAGCGGGACGCCGAAGCGGTCCTCGAACAGCTCTTCCATCGCCTCGTTGATTTCGGCGATGTCGGCCGGCGCGCCGCCCTCGCTGTGGTGAGCGACGACGTGCGCCTGCTGTGCGAACGCCTGCACGACGACGTCGGCGACGACGTCGGTCGGGTCTTCGCCCTGCTCCGAGAAGATGTCGACGAGGCCCGCGGGGAGTTCCAGCGCTTCGGTGTCTCCGTTCGGTCCCTCGATGGTGTACGTCTCAGTTTCGACCATGCCACCACGTGGGGTCGGCCGCGGGTTAAGGCTTGAGTTTGCGCGTCGGGGGCGACGACTCGCCCGCGCACCGCAGGCGGGCGGTGTGCGCCTCTCAGTCGGTTCGCGGAATCGCCACCGTCCCCGCCGCGAAAAAGGCGACTGCGAGCGCCGCGAGCACCGCGAGGTTCGTGAGCCAGTCGCCGCCGCCGTACGTGAGCGCCCGGACGCCCCGGGCGAAGTACGTGAGCGGCGAGAGGTTCAGCGCCGGGACGAACCACGCCGGGAGCAGATCGGGCGTCACGAACGTCTCCGAGAGGAACAGCAGGGGGAGCGCGATGGCGTTGCTCGCGGCGATGACGCCGTCCTGCGAGTCGGCGACGCTCCCGATGACGGCCCCGAGGCCGCAAAAGAGCGTCACGCCGAGCGCGACGAAGGGGACGATAGCGAGCGTCGCGGGCGTCAGCGGAATCGACGCGCCCGTCACGAGCGCCGACAGCGCGAGGAGCAACAGCGCCGCGAGGCCGATGACGACGACGTTGACGAGCGAGTGCGCGAGGAGCCACTCGGCGCGCGACAGCGGCGTCGTCGCCAGCTTCTCGAAGCGGCTTCCCTCGCGGTGGCGGGCGATGGTGCTTCCGACGCGAGACAGCGGGGTGAAAAGCACGACGACCGCGAGGTAGCCGGCGATGTAGTACTCCCTCGGCTCGGCGAACAGGCCGCCGCCGGTCGGCTGGGTCTGCACGAGCGCCCCGAAGATGACGACGATGATGGCGGGGAAGAAGAACGTGAAGAAGACCGCCGTCCGCCGCCGGAGGAACGCGTGCCACGAGGCGACGAACTCCGAGCGGACGCGGGCGACGACGCTCATCTGTCACCCCCGACCGCGGCGGCCGCGGCGGGGCGGGCCGCCTCGAACTGCTCGCCGGTCAGAGAGAGGTAAACCTCTTCGAGCCCGGGCTGTTTCCAGACGAGCGACTCGTAGACGACGCCCGCGTCGTCGAAGGCGGCGACCACGTCGCCGATGTCGCGCGGGCCGACGCCGTGGACGGTGATGCCGTCTCCCGACACCGTCGCGTCGAGCGCGGCCGGGAGCGACACCGATTCGAGGGCCGCGTCGGCGTCGCTGTCGGTCCGGACGACGAGACGGCTCTCGCCGCCGTACTCGGAAACGAGGTCGTCCGGCCGGCCGACCGTGACGAGTTCGCCCGCGTTGAGCAGGCCCACGCGGTCGGCGAGGCGCTCTATCTCCGCCATGGAATGGCTGGTGAGAAACACCGTCGTCCCGCCGGCGGCGAGGCCCTCGACGAGCCCCCACAGCGACCGCCGACCCGCGGGGTCGATACCGGTGGTCGGTTCGTCCAAGAACAGCACGTCGGGGTCGTTGACGAGCGTCAGCGCGATACAGGCGCGGCGCTGTTGGCCGCCCGAGAGGTTCTCGTACCACGTGTCGGCGGCGTCGGCGAGACCGACCTCGGCGAGCACCGCCTCGGGGTCGCGGGCGTCGTCGTAGAGCCCCGCGTAGTAGGCCACGAGTTCGCGGGCGGAGAGCCGACCCGCGGGCCGGAACTCCTGCGGGAGGACGCCGAGACGCTGGCGGTCTACCTCGGTCGGGTCGCGCCCGAGGATGGCCGCCGACCCCGAGTCAACCGCGGTCGTGCCCGTGAGGGCGCGAACCAGCGTCGTCTTCCCCGCGCCGTTCGGACCGATGAGGCCGAAGACCTCCCCCTCGGCGACCGACAGGGAGACGCCCGAGAGCGCCTCCACGTCGCCGTAGGACTTCCTGAGGCCGTCGGCGGCGAGTACCTCGTCCATGTCGTACCCGTCGTCACTATCGGGTGGTAAGGGATTCGGAATCGCCGCCCGGTTCGAGTTTCGAGGGCGGTGGGGAGCGGTGGGGAGGCCCAGCCGCCCCGACCGCAGTAAGTCTTACTCCGGTCGCGCCACACTACGTTGACATGAACGGTTCCCGACGCGACTTCCTCGCCGCGACCGGCGCGACCCTCCTCGGCGGCTTCGCGGGCTGTGCGAGCGCCCCGACCGACGACGGCGCTGGCGGAACGACCGACAGCGACGCGCCGACCGGCGAGACCGACGGGGCGACCACGACCGCGGGCGACGGCCCCGGCGGCTCCCTCGCGGGTCTCGAAGTCGCCTACGAGACGGTGGCGTCCGGCTTCGCCTCGCCGGTCGACGTGGCCATCCCCGAGGCGTTCGGCGGGAGCCGACGGTTCGTCGTCGACCAGCCCGGCCGGACGTGGCTCCACGACGACTCGGGACTGCGAAGCGAGCCGTATCTCGACATCACCGACCGCGTCGTCGACCTCAACGGCTACGACGAGCGCGGCTTCCTCGGGGTCGCCTTCCACCCCGAGTTCGCCGATAACGGGCGGCTCTACCTCCGGTACAGCGCCCCGCGACGGTCGGGAACGCCCGCCAACTACAGCCACACGTTCGTCCTGAGCGAACTGACGGTCGACCCCCGGGCGACGACCGTCTCGGCCGACTCCGAGCGGACACTGCTCGAACTCCCCGAACCCCAGCCGAACCACAACGCGGGAGCCGTCGCGTTCGGGCCGGACAGCTATCTCTACATCGGCACGGGCGACGGCGGCGGCGCGAACGACGAGGGCCGCGGCCACGTCGACGACTGGTACGACGCGGTCGCGGGCGGCAACGGGCAGGACGTGACCGAGAACCGCCTCGGGAGCGTCGTCCGAATCGACGTGGACTCGACCGGCGGGGTCTCAGGCGACGACGACCGTCCCTACGGAATCCCCGAGGACAACCCGCTCGTCGGCTCCGACGGCCTCGACGAGCAGTACGCGTGGGGGTTCAGAAACCCGTGGCGGCTCTCGTTTGACGGCGAGGACTGTTACGTCGCCGACGTGGGACAGGGCGCGTGGGAGGAGGTGAACCGCTTGGCGCGCGGCGGCAACTACGGCTGGAACGTCCGCGAGGGCGCACACTGCTTCCGCGCGGGCGACTGCCCGACCGAGACGCCCGACGGCGCACCGCTCATCGACCCGGTGCTGGAGTACCCCCACAGCGGTGACGGCCCGTCCGGGGTGGCCGTCATCGGCGGCCACGTCTACCGCGGTGAGGCGATTCCGGCGCTGTCGGGCGCGTACGTCTTCGCCGACTGGCAGTCCGAGGGCAGACTGTTCGCCGCCCGGCCGAGCGAATCGCGGCCGTGGGATATCGTGGAACTTCCCGTGGCGGACCGCGACGCCGGCGGGACGAACGTCCTCGCGTTCGGCCGCGCCCCCGACGGCGAACTGTACGTCTGCACCAGCGACCGACCGGTTGTCACCGGGTCGTCGGGCGCGCTGAACCGGGTGACCGGCGCGTGAGCGTCGCCCCGCGCCTCGCTCGAAGCCGGAGCGTCAGGCGTCGCCGTCGACGGTGACTCGCCTGCCCGTCGTCGCCGACTCGTAGGCCGCCTCGGTCAGCGCGGTCACGCGGAGCGCGTCCTCGGCCGGGATGGCGAGGTCGGCCTCGTCGCGCGCGGCGTCCACGAAGTTCCGGAGCTTCTTCCGGGTTAGCTCCTCGAAGTCGGGCGTCGGCGGCGTGGCGGTGTAGGTCGTCCCGCCCTCCGTCACCTCGATGGTCTCGCCGTCGAAGGCGACCATCCCCTCGGTGCCGATGACGCGGAGCGACTCGCCCGGGTCGGGGACGCTCTGTCCATCGCCGGAGACGCCCACGCTCGCGGTGAGGCGGTCGCCGTCGCGGTCGAGGACGACCGCGAGCGCCGAGTTCACGTCCACGTCGTGGCCGCGGTGGTCGACCGCCGCGGCGACCGTCACCGGCGTCGAGCGCGTCACCCAGAGCATCGCGTCGAGGAGGTGCGACCCCGAGTCGTACAGTTGGCCGCCGCCCGACAGCGCCGGGTCGCCGCGCCACTCGTCTTTCGTCCAGCGAATCCACTCCTGTTCGAGGTGGCAGACCACCATGTGCGGGTCGCCGACGCGGCCGCTGTCGATGACGCGCCGAAGCTCGTGGAACCGCGGGTCTACGTGGCGCTGGTAGCCGACTGCGAGGGTGAGCCCGCGCTCCTCGGCGCGGTCGATGAGCGCCCGCGCCCCGCCGAGGTCCGTCACCATCGGCTTTTCGAGGTGGACGTGGAGGTCGGCGTCGAGCGCCGCGAGCGCCTGGTCGAAGTGCTTCGTGTGCGGCGAGGCGATGGTCACCGCGTCGAGGAACTCGGCGTCCAGCAGTTCCTCGGTCGTCTCGTAGGTCGGCACGTCGAACTCGTCTCCGAACCCCTCGCGCACCTCGTCGGCGGGGTCGACGCCGGCGACGACGCGCACTCCGTCCAGTTCGTTGAGGAGGCGGCACTCCAGCATACCGAGACTTCCGAGGCCGATTCCTGCGACTCTGAACATGCCGTACCAGTCGCGCGCAAGCCGCAAAAGCGTGCGGGCGAGTCGCAAGCCCCCGGGACAGACCGAACCGACCGACGCCGACGAACAAAGCTGAACCCCTCGCCGCTACTCGCATCCTTTAGTCGCCGGCAGTCGTGGCTTCGGCCATGAGCCTCGACTATCGACGACTCGGGTCGACCGGCACCCGCGTCTCGGAACTGTGCTTCGGCACGTGGCGATTCGGTCGGAAGAGCAGTGGCGTCCTGGAGACCGACGAGGAGGAGGCCCACGAACTCCTCGACGCGTTCGAGGAGCGCGGCGGGAACTTCATCGACACCGCCAACGTCTACGGGAACCCGAACGGGACCTCCGAGGAGTACATCGGCAACTGGCTGGCCGAGCGGGACCGCGAGGACTACGTGCTCGCCTCGAAGGTGTACTTCCCGTTCGACGAGGACAACCCCAACGGGCGCGGCCTCTCGCGGACCCACATCCGCAACCAGATCGAGGGCACGCTCGACCGCCTCGACACCGACTATCTCGACCTCTACTACATCCACCGCTGGGACGAGGAGACGCCCATCGAGGAGACGCTCGGGGCGCTCAACGGCCTCGTCGAGGAGGGGAAGGTCAACTACCTCGGTGCGTCCTCGATGGCGTCGTGGCAACTCACGAAGGCGCTGTGGAAGTCCGACGTCAACGACTACGCCCGCTTCGACGTGACCCAGCCGCTGTTCCACGCCGGCTACTACGAGGACGTGAAAGACTACCTCGACGTCTGCGGCGACCAGGACATCGCGATTTGTCCGTACTCGCCGCTGGCGGGCGGCTTCCTCACGGGGAAATACGAGCGCGCCGACCCCGACGACCCCTCGAAGTACGTCGCGCCCGACGGCGCGCGCGGCTCGTTCGACGAGCGGTTCGAGCGGTTCTACGTCTCCGAGCGCGGCTGGAAGGTGCTCGACGAGGTTCGCGCCGTCGCCGACGAGGTCGACGCCAGTCCCGCGCAGGTCGCGCTCCGCTGGCTGATGGACTACCCCGAGGCGACGGTCGTTCCCATCGTCGGTGCGCGGACGACCGACCAACTCGACGAGAACGTCGGCGCGGCCGACGTGGACATCTCGACCGACCAGTGGGAGCGCATCACGAACGCCCGCTACGACGAAGACGGCAAGCGCTGGGGCCACTGAGCGGCCGTCGGCGACGCGAGCGACCAGCAACCCGGATGACCGGCGACGCGAGCGACCAGCAACCCGGATGACCGGCGACGCGGGCGACCGGCGACCCGGATGACCGGCGACCCGGACGATTCCGATTCCGGCTTTTTTCACGCGATGCCGAGGTCTCGCAGGAAGTCGCAGACCACGTGGACGTAGAGCACGACCGCGAGGAACGCCGCGAGCGACCCGAGTCCCCAGAGCGCGAGCGTGCCGACCGCGACGCCGCCGACGAGGTGGTGGCTCAGGAGTCGCTTGCGGTCGAACTCGGTGTCGAACTCCTCGAACACCCGCTCTTGGTCGAGGAGGCCGACCCGCGGGTTCGTCACCGCGAGCCGCAGGTTCGCCCAGTCGCCGCGCTGGACGCGGGCGATGACGAAGTGGTCGAGGTCGACGAAGACGCTCGCGAACACCGCGCCGGCGACGAGAACCGGCAGGCTCCCCGGCGGGTCCAACGCGACCGCGGCGGCCGTCCCGGCGACCCCGCCGATGAGGGCGTGTTCGAGTGACTTCACGTCCCGCCCCGGTCAGCCGACGTGCGGGCGGACCCGCCGGAGCACGAGGTCCGGGTCGAACTCGTCTTCCGACTTGTCCCAGACGCGCTCGCCGTCGACGGTGACGGTGAGGACGCCGTGGTCGCCCGTGACGAGCGCCACGCGGTCGAGTCGCTCGCCGAACTGTTCGAGGAGCGCGTGCTGGAGCTGTTCGGCGCGGTCGAGGAAGCCGCAGGGGACGCAGTATTCGATTTCGACCTGGGTCATGGGCGGATGTTCACGGCGCGCGGGTAAAAGCGAGGGGGCCGGTGGCGAGCGCGCCCGCGGGAGCAAACCGCGATTACTTCCCGAAGCCGGGCCGCCACCGGAGGAGGACCACGGTGACGAGGAACACCAGCGTCGAGAGGTCGTACGAGAGCGTCGTCACGGTCGCCGCGACTGCGGTTCCGCCGCCGAAGACGCTCGTGGCGACCGACGCGAGGACGGGCCACGAACACGAGACGCAGGAAAAGAGGCCGACGACGCCGGAGACGGCCGCGCCCGCCGCCTCGACGACCGTGTCGTAGACGAGGAACGCGAGCGCCGCGTAGCCGACCACGCGCGCCGGCATGAGGACGAGGTTGAACAGGTCGCCGCCGTAGACGAGCGCTGGCCCCCACCCCGGCGGGAGGAAGGCGACGCGGACGCCGCTCGCGCCGCCGGGAACGGGCGAGGTGACGAGACCGCCGGCGACCGCCAAGAGCGCGAAGTAGCCGACCGCGACGGCGACCGCCCTGCGCTTCGTCGCGGCCGAGGCGGGCGCGATGTCGGTGTCGAACAGGACCCAGAGGCCGACGATGACCCACGCGACGCCGTAGACGGCGTACCGCGGCGCGCCGACGCTCGCCTCGGTGAAAAGCAGGTAGACGAACGCCAGAATCAGCGTCGTGTTCACGGCGAAGGCGGCGCGGAGCAGACTGGCCCGCGAGGGGCGGGGAAGTGCGGATGCGGTTGCCATGTGTTTGGGTGGTGTCGCAGTCGGTTCTCAGATGGCGAGCGTGTCGACGACGATGGCGAGGAGCAACATCCCGAGGTAGGCGTTCGAGGCGTGGAACGCCCGGAAAGCGGCGGTGTCGTCGCGCTCGTAGTGCAGGCGCACGACGAAGTAGAGGAACGCGCCGCCGAAGAGGATGCTCGTCACGAGGTAGACGACCCCGAGGGCGTCCATGACCGCGAGGCCGGCGGCGGCGACGAGCGTCGCGCCGAGCCACCAGAGGATGTGCTTTCGCGTCTCGGTCTCGCCGCGGACGACGGGCATCATCGGGAAGCCGCCGCGGGCGTAGTCGTCCTTGTAGGCCAACGCGAGGTTGTAGAAGTGCGCGGGCGTCCACAGGAAGATGACCACGGCGAGGACGACGCCGCCGAGGCCGACGTCGCCGGTGACGGCGACCCAGCCGATGAGCGCCGGGAGCGCGCCGGCCGCGCCGCCGATGACGGTGTTTTGGACCGTGTTGGGCTTCAGGATGAGCGTGTAGACGACGCTGTAGAAGGCGATGGCGACGACGCCGAGGACGGCCGCGAGCCAGTTGACCGACGCGAACAGCGCCACCGACGCGACCGTCAGGAGCAGGCCGAACGCGACCGCGTTGCGGACGGGGACGAGGTCGACCGCGAGCGGTCGGTCGCTCGTCCGTTGCATCCGGCGGTCCACGTCGCGTTCGAGGACGTGATTGAACGTGCCGGACGCGCCGATAGAGAGGACGCCGCCGCCGAGGGTCGCCGCGATGACCTCGGGCGTGAGGCCGGACGAGACGGTGCCGGCGAGCGCCATCGCCGCCGACGCGACGAGACAGAGAAGCCACATCAGCCGCGGCTTCATGAGCCGGAAGTACGCGTTGGCCGTCGCCTTCGCGCGGGCGACCGGCTCGGTCGGGACGGACGGTCGCTCGCCGTCGTCGGCGGGGGGGCTCATCGACGGGGTGCCGACCGGCGCGTCGTCGGGGTCGCCGGTGGCCGCTTCGAGGGTCCACGCGAGGGCGGCGACGAGGCCGCCGAAGATGACCATCCCGAGGACCAAGTGGAGCGTCGAGAGCGCGGGGCCGACGCCGACGGTCGCGACGAGTGCGCCGATGCCAGCCTGTGCGGGATACAACAGCGCCGACGCGGTGACGGTCGCTCTCACGCGGCGCGACGTATCGGTCCGCCACGCCGAGACGAGCGTGGCGACCGTGAGGAGGCCGACGAGGACGGCCGCGACGCGGTGGCCGAGGGCGACCCAGCCGTCGAGCGTCGCGGGGAGCGAAAAGCCGTCGCCGCACGCGGGCCATGCGCTACACGCGGCGGTCGCGTCCGTGAGCGCGGTCGTCGCGCCGACGATGAGCAGGAGATAGACGCCCATCGCGGTCGCCGCGAGCAGGCCGTGGAACGTGTTCGAATCGCGATTCGTGGCCACGAAATTCACCTACGAAGGTGTTGGGCCGTCCCGTATTTAGGACCCGCGCTTTTCCGCCTCGCGTTCGGGCCTCACTCCCCGCGGTATAGCGGGGTGGGGTTGATAAACGACGGGCCGAGAGTCGGTATGCATTTATGCGGTTGTTCCTAACTCTCGTTCAGCATGAGAAAGACGCGTTTCGCGCTCGCGTCCCTGCTCGCGACGGTCGCGATGGCACTCGTTGCCACCCCCGCCGCCGCGCAGGCGTCTGCCACGTCGGAACTCATCAACCAGCTGAACGGGGAGTTGCTGTACGTCGCTATCCCGATTACCGTGCTGGTGGAGGTCATCCTCCTCTACACCGTCATCAAGTTCCGCAACAGCGAGCGCGCACTGCCGACCAAGGAGAACCGCCGGCTCGAAATCACGTGGACCATCGCGACAGCGATTATCCTGCTTTTCGTCGGCGTCGCCTCCTACGGCGTGCTGGCCAACGAGAACGTCACGCACCAGGGCAACGACATCGCCATGGACGACGACCCGGTCGTCGTCACGGCGGAGGCGTACCAGTGGGGCTGGAACATGTACTACCCCGAGGAGGGTAACTTCTCGTCGGGCAACGAGATCGTCATCCCCGCGGACCGCCCCGTCTACTTCCAGATCACCTCAATGGACGTGATACATGGATTCCACGTCCCCGAACTCGGCCTCAAGCAGGACGCGATGCCGGGTTCGACGAACACCATCAAGACCGTCGCCTACGAGGAAGGCACCTACCAGGGCTACTGTACCGAGTACTGCGGTGTCGCGCACTCCCAGATGTACTTCACCGTCGAAGTCGTCTCGCAGGACGAGTACCAGAACTGGCTCGACGAGCAACAGTCGGCCAACAGCGAGTCGTCGTCTTCGAACGCCACCGCGACGAACTCCACGCAGTAACGCATCACCCTTCTCTTTCGACGCCCGCCGCCGAGTGACGACGCTCGCGCTCGTCGCGGTCGGCCATCGGAACATCGGTCGGCAGTTCGGGTCGGTTTCCGCGGCGAGAACTCAACAGCGCCGCTCGACGATGCGGTCGATGATGCGACCCGTCGAGAGCAGTTCGTCGTCGTGGCGTTGCTCGCGCGGCGTCGCGCGCGTGACCTCGCAGTCGATGCCGCGGGCGTCGAGGGTGGCTTTGATTCCCGCCTCGTCGTGGTGTTGGTCGTAGCCGAGGACGATGACGTCGGGGTCGATTTCCTCGATGGGGACGAAGATGTCGTCGGCGTGGCCGAGATGCGCCTCGTCGACCACGTCGAGCGCGGCGACCATGTCGCGGCGCTGGCGGTCGTCGAGAATCGGCGTCGGCTTGTGCGTCACGTTCTCGCCGCGGGCGATGATGACGTGGAGTTCGTCGCCGAGCGACGCGGCGTCCGAGAGGTAGTGGACGTGACCGGGGTGGAGGATGTCGAAGGTTCCCTGCGCGATGACCCGCCTCATCGGTCCAACTCCGCGTCGATGTCGTCCTGCGTGAAGTCGAAGAACGATTCGGGGTCGGGGAGGTCGACGTCGAGCACGTCGAGGTTGCGGATCTCGCCCGACTGGTCGAACGCCTCCCAGTCGTCGGGGCCGTAGGGCGCGCCGATGATGATGTGGACCCGGCCGCTCCCGAAGGTGTCGAGGTCGGCGTCACTCGGTCTGAGGACGCCGTTGGGGTGCGAGTGAATCGACCCGACGGCGCGGAAGTCGTTCGGCACGAGGTCGTTTCTGACGGTCGCGCTGTAGGGGTCCGAGACGGTCCCCGGGATGATGAGCACGTCCGTCACGACGTAGCCGTCGCGGTCGACGCCGACCCGGCGGGCCTCCTCGCCGCGGAGGAGGCCCATGTACTCGTTCGGATGCGTCTCCGCAGAGGCTTCGAGCGCGAAGTCGAGGGCGTCGGCGGCGATGCCGACGACCTCCCGCGACCGGAAGAGTCGCATACCGAACCGTCCGCGGGCGCTCCATCTAAGGGTTCCGGAACGCCGAGTCGGTCGCCGGACCGGAACCGCCATACTGAGGTCGGCGCTCGCCCGACCTCGGGTGTGACGCTCGATTCCGACCTCGTCGCGCGCGTGACGAGCGCGCTCTCGGCGGACGCGCCACCGACCGCGACGACCGAACTCGACGGCGGACACGTCGGGCGCGTCTACCGCCTCGACTTCGACGGGCGCGACCCCGTCGTCGCAAAGGTGGGCGACACGCCGCTCGATGTGGAGGCGGCGATGCTCGACTCGCTCGCCGCGGCCGGCCTTCCGGTCCCCGCGGTCCACCACGCCGACGCCGACCTGCTCGTGCTCGACTACGTCGCGGGCACGTCCGACCTGACGCCCGCCGCCGAGCGCGACCTCGCCGCCCACCTCGCCGCGCTCCACGAGACGACCGCGCCGGCGTTCGGCTTCCCCTACGACACGCTCTCGGGACCGTACCGTCAGCCGAATCCGTGGACCGACTCGTGGGTCGCGTTCTTCCGCGACCAGCGCCTCCTGCCGTGGACCGACGCGGCGCTCGACGCCGGCTTACCGGCCGCGACCGCCGAGCGAATCGAGTCGGTCGCCGCCGACCTCGACGCGCTCCTTGACGCGCCGGCGGCCCCGCGGCTCGTCCACGGCGACGTGTGGGGCGCGAACCTCCGCGTTCGCGACGACCGCGTCGTCGCCTTCCTCGACCCGGCGTGTTACTACGGCCACCCCGAAGTCGAACTGGCCTACATCGACTGGTTCGACGCCGCGGGCGACACCTTCTTCGACACCTACGACGACCGCCGCCCCATCGCCGACGGCTTCTTCGAGGACCGGTCGCCCGTCTACGCGCTGTTCCCGCTCCTCGAACACGTCCGCGTCTTCGGGGCTGAGTACGTCTCGTCGGTCGAAGACGCGCTGGAGGAACTCGGCTACTGACCGCCCGCGAAGGTGATTTTCGGGCCGAACCGAGTCGAATCGAGTCGTGCGAACCCGCCGCGTACGCGAGATGCTTTTGTAAAGCTTAACACTACCCCCTGACCTAGCGGGACTATGAGCGACGAGCACGCCGGGGATTCCGGCGACGACTCGCGTCCGAATTCGGACGCGCGACCTATCGTCTATGATCTCGCACCGAACTGTACCGCCGACGACGTCGAGACCGACGCGTACTACCACGCCGTCGTCAACGGCGTCGTGGAGTACGGCATCTTCGTTGACATCTCCGACTCCGTCTCCGGTCTCATCCACGAGTCCAACCTCTCGGCGGACTACGAGGTCGGCGACCGACTGGTCGTCCGCCTCGAATCCGTCCGCGAGAACGGCGACATCGCGTTCGCCGAGGACACGCCGGACGACTACCGCACCCTGACCGTCGACCACGAGCCGACCATCACGCCTATCTCCAGTCTCTCGGTCGGCGAGTCGGTCACCGTCGAGGGCGTCGTCACGCAGATCAAACAGACCGGCGGCCCGACCGTCTTCCGCATCGCCGACGACTCCGGCATCGTCGCCGCCGCCGCCTTCGAAGAGGCCGGCGTCCGCGCGTTCCCCGAAGTCGACCTCGACGACGTGGTCCGCATGGCCGGCACCGTCGAAGACCACGAAGGCACCCGCCAGCTCGAAGTCGACGGCCTCACCGTCCTCGACGACGAGACCGCGGCCGACGCCCGCCAGCGCATCGACGCCGCGCTCGACGAGCGCGCCGAGCCGGAGCCGGTCGAGCCGCTCGTGGAGTGGGCGGCGTTCGAGAAGCTCCGCGACGACCTCGAAGACGTGGCGCGCCTGCTCCGCCGGACGGTCCTCGAAGGCCGCCCGATTCGCGTCCGCCACCACGCCGACGGCGACGGCATGTGCGCGTCCGTCCCGGTCCAACTGGCCCTCGAACGGCTTATCACGGAGACCCACGACGACCCCGACGCGCCGCGACACCTGTTCAAGCGCCTCCCGAGCAAGGCCCCGTTCTACGAGATGGAGGACGTGACCCGCGACCTGAACTTCGCGCTCGAAGGGCGCGCCCGCCACGGCCAGCGGCTTCCCTTCCTGCTCATGCTCGACAACGGGTCGACCGAGGAGGACGTGCCTGCCTACGAGAACCTCGCGCACTACGACGTGCCCATCGCGGTCGTCGACCACCACCACCCCGACCCGGAGGCGGTCAACCACCTCCTCGACGCGCACGTCAACCCGTACCTCCACGACGAGGACTACCGCATCACGACCGGCATGATGTGCGTCGAACTCGCGCGGATGATTCACCCCGACGTGACCGACGAACTGCGTCACGTCCCCGCCGTCGCCGGGCTGTCTGACCGCTCGAAGGCGGAGGTCATGGACAACTACATCGCGCTCGCCGAAGACGAGGGCTACGACCGCGAACAGCTCCTCGACGTGGGCGAGGCGCTCGACTACGCCGCCCACTGGCTTCGCTACAACGACGGCGCGTCTATCGTCAACGACGTGCTCAACGTCGGCTGTGACGACGAGAAGCGCCACCGCGAACTCGTCGAGTTCCTCTCGACGCGCGCCGAGCGCGACGTCGACCGCCAGCTCGAAGCGGCCGAGCCGCACCTCGAACACGAGCGCCTCGACAGCGGGGCCAACCTCTACCGCATCGACCTCGACAAGTGGGCCCACCGCTTTACCTACCCCGCGCCGGGCAAGACCACGGGCAAGCTCCACGACCGCAAGGTCCAGGAGACGGGCGAGCCGGTCATCACCATCGGCTACGGGCCCGACTTCGCCGTCCTCCGCTCCGACGGCGTCCGCCTCGACATCCCGCGGATGGTCGCCGAACTGAACGAGGAGGTCGTCGGCGGCGGCGTCTCCGGCGGCGGCCACCTCGTCGTCGGCTCCATCAAGTTCGTCAGCGGCATGCGTCAGGAGGTCATCGACAGCCTCGTCGAGAAGATGGCCGAAGCCGACATCGACGAAGAGCTGTCGACGACGGCGTAAGCCGGCGTTCGACGCACGGACTGCGGCCGCTCATTTTTCGAACTCCAGTCGCCTGAGCGCCGCGAGTCCGGCGACGACCGCGAGGGCGGCCGCGGCGACGAGTCCCGGGTTCGACTCGCTCCCGCGCCCGCTGGCCCGCCAGTCCGCCGCGAACGCCTCGCGGAAGTACGCCGCGGCGGCCGGGTCCGACAGCGCGAGGACGACTTCGCGGTTCTCGCGGGCTGAGTGCCGATTCCAGTTGAGACTGCCGACGAGCGCGGTATCGTCGGCGACGACGCCCTTCGCGTGAATCGCGCCGTACCGTCCGCCGGGTCGCGCGAGCCGAACCGAGAGCGGACTCCCGGTTCTGTCGGCCCACTCGTTCAGCCGCTCGGCGAGCGCGCGGTTCTCCTCCTCGTCGTACCACGCGCTCCCGAGGAGGAGTCGGACGCGGACGCCGCGGCCGGCGGCGCGCTTGAGCGCGCGGACGAACGGGCCGTCGGCCTCGACGGTCGGCTGTAGCACGTCGATTCGGCGCTCGGCGGCGTCAAGTCGAGAGACAACTGCGGACTCCGCGTTGTCGGGCGCGCGGAGGACGGACACGCGGTCGACGCGAACCGATTCGGGCGCGACGCGCGAGGGGTACGAGCCGTTCGCCGACTCGGTGCGGACGAACGACCGACCGACGCGGTACGTCTCCCACGGAGCGGTCTCGGGGAGGCTGGCGTCGTCTTCGAACGTGGCCGCGAGGTCGGCCGCGACGCCCGGCGAGCGCACGACGACGCCCCAGCCGCGGCTCTTTCGGCCGCCCGTCCCCGCGGGCTTCCAGTTTTCGGTCATCACGAGCGCCGCGTCGTCGACGACGGCGTACTTCGGGTGGTGAAACGAGTGGGGGTCGCCGACGACGCGGACCGAGACGCCGGCGTCGACGAGGCGGTCGAGGACGCGCGCGGACCGTCGCGGGAAGCCGCCGACCGGGCTGTCCTCGACCAGTACCTCGACCCGCACGCCGCGCTCGCGCGCGGCGACGAGTTCGTCCGCGACGCGCGCGGAGGAGACGACGTAGCCGGCGAGCAGAATCCGCTCGTCGGCCGACCGGAGCGTCGTTATCGGGCGGTCCGGCGAGTCGGGGAGCACGAACAGGGTCGCGTTCGCGGGGCCGTGGGTCGTGACGTTGCGCCGCGGGAGCGCCCGCGGCCACCACGACCACGCGCCGTCTCGCCGTTCGAGGAGCGCGCCCTCGCGGCTCCGGTCGTAGCTGAGGCGGTCGGCGACGACGCCGTTTCCGCGCTCGCCGTCGTCACCGACGACGCGGAGCGTGACCGTCTCGCCGCCGTTCGCGAGGTCGAGACCGGACCCGACGACGGGGTGGGCGGTCAGGTTCGACGCCGCGGACGGGTCGGTGGCGACGGCGACCGTGCCGCCCGGCGCGACGAACGAGACGGTCTGCTCCCCGTCGGACAGCGAGAGGTCGGTTCCCGCGGGCGCGGCGACGGCGACGAACTCGCCGCGGTCGTCGGGCGTCGCCGGATCGGGGAGCGCGGAGACGATGCGCGGTTCGCCCGATGCCGATGGGTCGTCGGGAGTGGCCGATTCGGTCGCGTTCTCCGACCCCGGCGCGGCCGCTATCGGCGCGGGGACGACGGCCGCGGCCGCGAGCAGGACGACGAGCGAGGCGGCGAACGCGGCGGTGAGTGGCCAGCGGGACACACCCCGCGCTGGGCCCGTTCGCCTACAAAAACGTTCGCGACCGGGGACTCAGCGCGGGTGACTGCGGGAGAAATAGAACGACCGGGGGACCGCAGAACCGCCGGGGTGGCGCGTCGGTCGTGCGGCCTCAGACGGTCGCTTCGGCCTCGACGTCGTCGCCGAGGAACTCGGCGGCGAGCTCGGACTCGCGTTGGACGAGGAACGAGCGGTCGTCTGCGTAGCCGGCGGCCGCGTCGAGCGCGTCCTTCGTGCCGATCTGCCGGAGCGCCCACGCGGCGCTGGCGCGGACGGAGTCCACGTCGTCGTCGGCGACGACGTCCGACAGCGGTTCGACGGCGCGGGTGTCGCCGATGAGGCCGAGCGCGCGCGCGGCGGCCGAGCGGACGTTGTCGTTCTCGGTGACGAGCTTGTTCGCGACGGGCTGGGTCGCCTCCTCGGAGCCGATTTCGCCGAGCGCCTTGAACACGACCTTCTGGAGCGCGGGGTCGCTGTCGGTGTCGACGTAGTCGACGAGCATCTCCACGCCCTCCTCGGCGGCCATCTTGCCGATGGCCTTGATGACGTCCTTGTCGCGGCGCTTGGCCTGCCCCTCGATGGTCTCGTAGGCGCGGTCGTCGTTCATCCGCGTGAACGCCTCGATGCAGTACTCCTGCATGAAGTCGGACTGGAAGCTCTCGAAGGCGAGCGCGATCATCTCGACGTTGCCGCGCTTCTCGTGTTCCTTCAGCGCCGACAGCTCCGGCGGGTAGTCCTTGTAGTGGCCGAGCACGTCGTAGAAGCCCTGCACTTGGAGCTTCTCGCGCGTTTCGAGGTCGTCCCACTCCTGGGCGTCGTCGAGGCCGTCCGCAAGGCCGTCGGCGACCTCGATGAGGTCCGCGATGGTTTCTGCGTTCTCGTCGGCGTCGAGGGCGGCGGCTTCGACGGCCGAGACGGCGGCGTCGACGGCGGCGGTGAGCGCGTCCTCGTCGTCGCCGTCGACCGAGACGCTCGCGTCGAGCACGCCGTTGAACTCGTCGGCGAACGTCTCGACCGCGGCGACGATTTCGCCTTCGCCCTGCTCGGTCCACCGAGTGTCCGTGATGGTGGACGTGGCTTCGTCGAGCGTCTCGACGGCGTCTTCGGCGTAGGGACCGCGCTGGGATTCGAGGTCGCCGCGCAGGTCGGACAGGCGCGATTCGAGCTCCTCAGCGGGGTCTTCTTCGTCTTCGTCGTCCGGTTCGGGCAGGTCCGCGGCCTCCACGTCGGCGTCGATGTCGTCGAGCGTGGCCTCGACCTCGTCGAGGTCGGCTTCGGTCTCGGCCGCGTCGAGAGCCTCCTCGGCCTCGGTCAGGCGCTCGTCGAAGCTCTCGGGCGAGAGTTCTGTCGTATCGTCGTCCCCGTCACTCATATGCCGAAACTCCGTTCGACTGTAAAAAGAGCGTTTCCCTTCGCTCCGCGTCTCCCGGCGGGACCGACCGGTGGCCGCCGTCGCGAGAGCGCGGTCGGGCGCTGGGTCGCAGTCGAGGAGCCGAAACCGGACTGCATCACCGGAACCGAGGGGGGTTTTCCCGCCCCCGCCCAATCGGGGTCGATGACGGACACGCTCTTCACGCCGCTTTCGCTCCGCGAGACGGAGGTCCCAAACCGAATCATGGTCTCGCCGATGTGCCAGTACTCCTCGACCGACGGGTTCGCCGACGACTGGCATCTCGTCCACCTCGGCAGTCGGGCCGTCGGCGGCGCGGGCATCGTGATGTCCGAGGCGACGGCCGTCTCGCCCGAGGGGCGCATCACGCCGAACGACCTCGGCATCTGGTCGGACGACCACGTCGAGAAGCTCCGCCAGATAACCTCGTTCGTCTCGTCGATGGGAAGCACGCCGGCCATCCAACTCGCCCACGCGGGCCGGAAGGCGAGCACGTCCCGGCCGTGGGAGGGAGGCGAGCCGGTCGCGCCCGACGACGGCGGGTGGACCACCGTCGCCCCGAGCGACGCGCCGTGGCCCTACGAGGGCGAGGCCCCGCCGACCCGAAAGCTGTCGACCGACGGCATCGCGGGCGTTGTCGACGACTTCCGCGCCGCGGCCGAGCGCGCCCTCGACGCCGGCTTCGAAATCGCCGAGGTCCACGCGGCCCACGGCTATCTCCTCCACGAGTTCCTCTCGCCGGTCACGAACCGCCGCGACGACGAGTACGGCGGCTCGTTCGAGAACCGGACGCGGCTCGTCCGCGAGGTCACGGACGCGGTCCGCGAGGTCTGGCCCGACGACAAGCCCGTCTTCGTCCGCATCTCGGCGACCGACTGGCTGGACGACCGCGAGTCGTGGGACATCGAGCAGTCGGTCCGCCTCGCGGCCGACCTCGACGACCTCGGCGTCGACCTCGTCGACGTGAGCGCCGGCGGCATCCACCCCGACCAGCGGATTCCGAACACCGGCCCCGGCTATCAGGTCCCCTTCGCGGAGGTCATCCGCGAGGAGACCGACGCGATGGTCGGCGCGGTCGGCGGCATCCGAACCGCGCGCCACGCCGACGAGGTCGTTCGAAACGGCCGGTCCGACCTCGCCATCGTCGGCCGCGAGCATCTCTACGACCCGTACTTCGCGCTCCACGCCGCAGACGAGCTCGGCGCAGACGTGGAGTGGCCGTCGCAGTATCAGCGCGCCGTCCCGCGTCGGTAAGGGAGGGACGCTCGAACCGCACTGAGTCTCCACTCCCTCGAACGCTTATCCCCGCGGCGACCCAATCGTGGCGCATGAGCGACCGACGACGCGACGACGACATCCTCGACGTACTCGACGAACTCGGGGACACGCTCGACGAGCTCGGCGCGGAACTCCGCGAGGAGCGCAACCGGGGCCGCAACCGGGGCCGCGACCGCGACCGGGGTGTCTCCGGCGACGACCGATTTCGGCCCCCGCGCCCGCCGAGGTTCGGCGAGGTTCTGCGGTTCACCGAGTCGTACACCATCCCGACGGTCATCGCCGTCCTCGAAGCGACTATCGCCTCTCTCGAACTGCTACGCCGCCTCATGCGGCTTTCCGACCCCGGCCGCGCGATGGAAGACGCGCGGAGCGAGACGGAGTCACGAATGCGAACCGTCCCGAAGAGCGCCGTCTCCGGCGTCGACCGCGCCCTCGACGAACTCAGAACGGCGCTCTCGGAGGCCGACCTGCCGACGAACCCCGAGGCGCGCGACGTGATGGACCGCGCCCGCTCGCTGGCCGACGAACTCGACGCCCGAATCACCGAGGCCGAGCGCGAGCGAACCACCCGAGAGCGCCGCTGGCGCGAGGACGAGCGCACGTTCGAATCCGAGTGGCAACGGCGCGACGACGCTCGGCGGTCCGGCGACGAGAACCGGGTCTCCCGCGACCCAGAGCCGGTCGGGACGGGACCGGTCCGAATCGACGTGACCGAGGAAGCCGGCCCGGACGGCGGGGACGACGAGAGTGACGAGCCGACCGTCGACGTCGACGCCGAACTGGAGTCGATCAAGCGCGAAGTGAAAGGCGAGGACGAAGACGACGGGGCCGACGCGGACGCGGGCGACGAACCGAGCGACCGCTGAGAGCGATACCCTCGGAGTTTTGATTTCGACTCAGCGCGCCAGTCGCACGTCCACGCGGACCACGTCGCCGACCCACGCCGAAAGCGCGAGGAGCGCGACCCCCGCCCCGCCGGCCACGAGCACGGGCGTGAACTGCACGCCGTTGACGAGGACGAAAAGCGCGAACAGAAGGGAGATGACGCCCACGAGCGCCACCGCCGACGCCGCCCCGAGCCGCCACCACGCGAGGTCGGTCGCCTCCGAGCTCTCGCGGACGACTCGGGCCACGCCCGCGGCGACGACGCCGAGGCCGACGAGATAGGCGGCGAACAGCACGTCGGAGCCCGCGCCCGCGGGGCCGACTGCGGCTTCGATGGCGTCGAAGCCGACGATGAGCAGGTAGGTCGGCAGTTGGAGCGGTTGGAACTGGACGCCGTAGCCGAGGCCGTACAGCCCGGCCAGTACCGCCGTGGCGACCGCCGCGTCGCGCGCGACGGAGACGCCGCTGGTGCGGTTCATACGCGAGAGAGGAGGTGTAGTTATATCAACACTCGCCCGCTCAGAGCGGTTCGAAGCGGTAGCCGTCCCACTCTTGACTCGCGGGCTCGCGGATGCCCGCACCGGGCTCGCGGAGTTCTTCGCAGTAGACCGGGCGGACCTCGTCGCCGATGTCGACTTCGTCCGCTCCCGTGACCTGCCCGATTGCGCGGACAGGCTCGTCGTCCACGTCGAACTCGACGATGGCGAGCGTGTTGGGCTGTCGGACGCCCGGCGGCGTCGCCGTCGATTTCGTCCACGTCAGCACCGTCGCCGTGTAGTCGCTGAGGTCGACCGTGCCGACCGGCTCCTCGCCGCCGGGGCCGACCGGGTGGCCGGGGTAGGTGATGCTCCCGTCGGGGTAGCGGTACGCCTCCATCGCGGGTTCGTCGTCGGACATTATCGGGACTCCATGATGGTCGTGGTCACGCAGTTGCCGAAGCCGCCGACGTTGCACGCGAGGCCCACGTCGGCGTCGACCTGCCGCTCGCCTGCGTCACCGATGAGCTGTTTGTAAATCTCGTACACCTGCGCGACGCCCGAAGCGCCGAGGGGGTGGCCCTTCGACTTCAGGCCGCCGGACGTGTTGATTGGGAGGTCGCCGTCGCGGTCGGTGACGCCCTCGTCGACCGCCTTCCAGCCCTCGCCCTTCTCGAAGAAGCCGAGGTCCTCCGACTGGAGGAACTCGAGGATAGTGAACATGTCGTGGAGTTCGGCCACCTCGACGTCGTCGGGTTCGAGGTCGGCCATCTCGTAGGCGATGTCCGAGGAGTTGACGACGCCGCCCATCGTGGTCGGGTCGGCGCGCTCGTGGACGACGTGTGTGTCCGTCGCGCCGCCGATGCCGGAGATGACGGCGTAGTCGTCGGTGTACTCGCGGGCGACCGACTCGGGGCAGAAGACGAGCGCCGCCGAGCCGTCGGTGATGGGACAGAAGTCGTAGAGGCGAAGCGGGTCGGCGACGACCGGCGAGTCGAGGACGGTGTCGAGGTCGACCTCCTTGCGGAACTGGGCGTGGGGGTTGTCCACGCCGTTTTTGTGGTTCTTGACGGCGACCTTTCCGAGCGACTCCCGGGGGGCGTCGTAGGTGTCGAGGTAGAGGCGGGCGGTCAGCCCCGCGAAGGAGGGGAGCGTCACGCCGTGTTTGTACTCCACCGGGTGGGTCAGCGAGGCGATGACGTCCGTCGCCTCGGCCGTCGAGCGGTGGGTCATCTTCTCGCCGCCGACGAGCATCGTCATGTCGGACGCGCCGGAGGCGACCGACTGCCACGCGGCGTAGACGCCCGCGCCGCCGGACGAGGAGGTCTGGTCGATTCGGGCGGTGTAGGCGGGCATCGCCGCGAGGTCGTGGGCGAGGGCGTTCGGCACGCCCGTCTGGCCCTCGAACTCGCCGCTGGCCATGTTCGAGACGTAGAGGTGCTCGATTTCGTCGGGCGAGACGTCGGCGTCCGCGAGCGCGGCCTGCCCCGCCTCCGCGAGCAGTTCGCGAATCCACGCGTCCCGCTGGCCGAACTGGGTCATCGATGCACCGATAATCGCTACGCGGTCCATACGCGCACGTCGTCGCACCGCGATTTAAAACCGGGCAATCCCTCGCCGACGCGTCTCAAACCGTTTATCAGGCGCTCGCCCGAACGACCGGCCATGGACGCCGAACGCCTCGCGCCGACGGTCGGAATCGTCGGCGCGCTGCTGCTCGCACTCACCATCGCGATTCCCGCCGTCACCGTCGAGGCCGGGGACGGACAGGTGGCCGCCTACTACGCCGCGGGCCCGGTCGGTATCTCGTTCGTCGGGATGCTCGCGCTCCTCGAAACCGTCGTCTTCCTCTCGGGCAGACAGGAGCGGACCGACCCGGCGACGGCCGCCGGACTCGCCTTCGTGCTCTCGCTTTCGATGCTCGGCGTCGCCGCGCTGTGGTCGTTCTCCATCGACCCGACGCTCCTGTTTAGCTTCGACCAGCAGTACTCGTGGCTCACCTACCACCGCTGGTCCGTGGTGGCCGCCGCGTTCGTCACGTTCGTCGGTGGCGCGTGGTACGCCCGCGGCGTGCTGTAAGCCGACCGGACGGAACGAAAGCCGACTTCTCGCGGGCGCGTCGCGTCGAACCACCCCGACGGTGTCCCCCGATTTTCCCGCCTCCGAGTCGAAAGGCCCTTAACAGTCGGTGGACAATGAGGGAGTGGACTAGGTCGGGCAGTTAGGCCCTGCTCTCTACCCGCGAAATAGGTCTTCAGCGGGGACCGAACACGGGCGCGTCCGGTCAGACCGGCGCGGGCCCCGGAAGCCAACGTAGAAACCTCGTCCTTCGGGGACAGCGGCTCCGCGTACCCCTTCCGCAGGGAAGGGTTCGCGCGGTTCATCGGCGGTACCCCGCCAGGCGCGGAAGCGAGCAGCGGACCATCGGACGTGCGTCGCTCGAGGGATCGCGGGGTGGAGGAGGCAACCGGGATTCCCCACGTCGGAACGCCGGGCAACCTCGTTGTCCACCCATTCATACCTCATTCAGTCACCCGCCGACCAACTGGTCTCTCGGTCGTAAACCCGCGCACCAGCCCTCGAAACCGCGTTCTGGCGCCGTCACCTACCGCGTGAGCGGCCGCTGACGGTCGGTACTCGCCGGGCGTGAAAAGACGTACAAAGGGGGCTGTGTCCCCGGACCGACGCTTACTGTTTGTTCTCGGCTTCCGTCTCGGTCGCTTCGACTTCGTCCGCCTCGGCCTCGTCTTCGTCCTCGTCTTCGTCCTCGTCGTCGTCCGCCTCTGCGCCCTTCTCCAGTTCCTCTTCGATTTCCTCGCGGCCGCGGCGGAACTCGCCCATCGCCTGCCCCGACGACCGGGCCAGTTGGGGGAGTTTGTTCGCGCCGAACAGGAGGACGACGATGAGCAGGACGATGAGGAGTTCTGGGCCGCCCGGGAGTCCGGGGAACAGCGGAATGGAATCCAGCATTACGTCCGGTTACGTTCGGGAGGAAGATAAGACAGACGGTCCGTGGTGGTGCGTCGAATCCGTCGCAGTCCGCGTGTTTCGGGACTTGTGGGTGTTCACACCCGCGGCGAGGAGAAGGTCGTGGTCGACGGCACCGGTCGCCCGTCACCCGACATCACCCCGACGTCATCGGGCCACCCCGATGGTACGCCCGCATCACCGCCAACTGGTCCAGCCGCCGTCGACGACGATGGACTCGCCGGTGACGTACTTCGAGAGGTCGCTGGCGAGGAACACCGCCACGCCGGCCACGTCGTCCGGTTCGCCCTGCCGACCGAGCGGAATCATCGCGTTCAACTGCGCCGTCTGCTCCTCGCTCGTCTCCTCGGCCCCTTCCGGGCCGATTTTCGTCTTGATAGCGCCGGGGTGAATCACGTTCACCCGGACGCCGTCCTCGCCGAGCCCGTGGGCGAGCGAGTACGAGAGCGTCCGGACGGCCCCCTTCGACGCGCTGTACGACGGGTAGTTGCCGTTGCCGAAGATGCCGTTGACGCTGGAGACGTTGATGATGCTTCCCCCGCCGGACTCGACCATCCGCGTTGCCGCCGCCTGCGCCCCGAAGTACACGCCCTTCAGGTTGATATCTATCATCTGTTGGAACTCGGCTTCGGTGACATCGAGGAACTCCTCGGGCCGCCAGATGCCGGCGTTGTTCACCATCACGTCCACGCCGCCGAACGCCTCGGCGGCGTCCATCGCCGCCTCGAACGCGGCCGGGTCGGTCACGTCGAGTTCGACGTACGTCGCCGACGAGTCGGTGTCCGACTCGATTTTCTCGTGGGTGGGCGCGCCGCCCTCCTTCGGCTCTTCGCGGATGTCGCAGACCACCACGTCCGCGCCCTCCTCGGCGTAGGCCAGCGCGATTCCCCGTCCGATTCCCGAGCTACCGCCGGTGACGACCGCGACGCGGCCGTCGAGCAGACTCATGTGTAATGCACCTCACACGAATATGGTCGGAACGATAGTTAAGGATAGTCGCCGATTCCGACGGGGTGAGAGCCACCGGAGTCGAGGCTCGATGAATAGCGGTCCGGAGAAGATGCACCGGCTGGGAATCGAACCCAGATAATTGGCTTGGAAGGCCAATGTCTTACCATTAGACCACCGGTGCTCATTTCATTCGCACCGTGCATCGACGGACTTCGGCCGTCTCAACACCGGTGCACTCGTTCGTCCCTCACTCGTGCACCGAGCCTTGGACTCGTTTCACTCGTCCAAGACACCGGTGCCCGCGTGTGGTATCTATTTCCTCATTCTCGACGCCCCAATAAGGATGTTACCTTTTCGGTCAGGCGGCGAGGGAGGTCGATTCGCCGCCCGCTCCGGGGTTGTCGGGGGCGCTCCCGACCACGTCGAACTCGAACTCGGCCTCGGCCTCAGCTTCGGCTTCCGCCTCTGGCTTCTGCTCCGCGCCGACCGTCGTAATCGGCACGTCCGTCCCCGACTCGCTCACGACGGGCTTGAGGATGTACTTCCCGCTGTTGCCCGCTTTGAACGCGGTGATGTCGAAGACGAACTCCACGGACTCGCCGTTGCCGACTTCGAAGTCCGTGGTGAGCTGAAGCTTGTTGCTCGGGAGCTTCACGTTGACCTGTTCGCCGGTCTTCAGCGTCCCGTTCACGTCGCTCACGTGCACGAAGACCTTCGTGTAGTTGCCTTCCGGCACATCGTACTCGCCGACGAGACTTGCGTTCTCGCCCTGCAGTTCGGTCAGGTCGACGGTCGCGTTGTCGACCTCGTAGGTGACGCTCGACTCGCCTTCGGCCGCGTCGGTGTCGTTCACGTCGGCCGATTCGATGTTCGCGTCGGCATCAGCGTCGGCGTCGGCATCGGCGTCAGCGTCGACCGACCCGTTGGTCGAGGCGGACCCGTTCGTCGCGTTCGCCGTCGCGTTGGCTTCGATTTCCACCTCGACGCTCGCGTTCGTCTCGGCGTCGGCGTCGGTTTCAGTCTCAGTTTCCGTGTCGGTTTCAGTCTCAGTTTCCGTGTCGGTTTCAGTCTCAGTTTCCGTGTCGGTTTCAGTCTCAGTTTCCGCGTCGCCGGCGTCGGCTTCAGCCTCGCCCTCGGCCTCCGCGTCACCGTCCGCGCGGACGAGCGTCACGCGCTCGATGGTGACGTTGAGGTGTTCGAAGTCAGCGATGGCGTTCTGCTCGTCGCTCACGTAGAAGTTCACGGTCCCGGTCCGGGCCGCGTCGCCGCCGTCGGACGACGCGGTCGTCGTCGCGTCGGCGCTCCCGTCTGTCTGCGTCTCGGTCATCGTGCCGGCCCCGCCCGCGCAGCCGGCCAGTACGACCATGAGCGCGAGCAGGACAGTCGCAAGTCCAGTACGTTTCATCGTGGGAGACCGTACTGGCCGAGAGAACTTTAGAGGGGTGTTCGTACGCGTCGGTTCTCACCGAATTTCGCCGAATTACGGTCTCAGTCGTCCGCGTGCGACTCCTTGAACTGCTTTGCCTTGTCGAGCAGGCCGGGCGAGATACCGGGCACGTCGTCGACGCTCACCGCGCCCTCGGCGCGAATCTCGTCGAGGCTCTTGGGGAACTCGCGGAGCTCCATGTGGATGGCGATGCCGGCCTTCGCGCCCGTGCCCATCGCCACCGGAATCTGGTTGTGACCGGGGGTGATGTCGCCGACCGCGAACACGCCGTCGACGCTGGTCCGGCCGTGGTCGTCGACGGGGACCGTCCCGTCGTCGTCGAGGTCCACGTCGAGCGCCTCGAACAGCGTCGTGTTGTAGTTCGAGCCGTACATGGCGAAGCCGCCTTTGTACTCGCGGACGGTGCCGTCTTCGAACTCGAAGCTCTCCAGCCAGCCGTCGTCCCGCTTCGCCATGCCCGAAATCTCCGCTTCGACGATGTCGACGGGGTGCGCGCGGACGAGTTCGTCCGTCTCGTCGGACCACGTCGGCTCGTCGCCGCGAAGTAGCAGGTCCACCTCGTCGGTGAAGTTGAGCATAATCATGGCGACGTAGGCCGCGGAATCCGAGTGGCCCATCACGTACACCGACTCGTCGACGAACATGTAGGCGTCGCAGTGCAGGCAGTAGTGCAGGCCCTTGCCGGTGCGGGGAAGCGGCGGGTCGGGTCGCTCGTCGTTGAAGCCGACGCCGAGGACGACGCGCTCGGCGACGAACGCGCCCTCGTTGCCGACGAGGCGGAACCGACCGTCGTCCAACCGCTCGGCGTCGGTCACGAAGTCGCGGTGGATGTCGGTCCCGTAGTCTTCGAGTTGCCCGCGCGCGGTTTCGAGGAACTCGTTGCCGGAGACGTCCTCGGTGACGCCGATGACGTTGTGCGTGTCGAGCATCATGGCCGCGCGGCCGCCGCCGCGGTCCACGAGCGCGGTGTCGTGGCCCAGTCGCGTCGTGTAGAGCGCGGTCTGCAGTCCCGCGGGGCCGCCGCCCACGACGACAACCTCGTACTCCCGTGGTTCGTCGGTCTCGGTCATACACGGGCATTCGTCGCGGCGCTCTTAAGCCCACATCACCTGTGCGCGGCCGGCATCCACCCGAACCGCGTTAGCAAGTGACGCGGTTCGCGGCGACCGGACCCGCCCGCACCCCTCAGCGGCCGGTGACGACGGCGTAGCAGTTCCCGCTTGAGACCGTCGATTCGACCACCGAGAGGTCGCTCGCGTCGAGGTCGGCGTCGAACTCGTCGGGCGCGTAGATGTGGTAAAATCGGGGGACCGTCTCGCCGCCGGGGAGCGTCCAGTCGACCGTCGTGTCGAACCCCGCCTCGCGGTCGAACGCGTCGTGGGCGGTGCTCCACGCGCTGACGACCGCGCGGCCGTCGGCGTCGAGCACGCGCGCGAGTTCGTTCAGGCTGGCCACGCGCGCCGCTCGCGGCGCAAGGTGGTGAATCGTCGCCACGTACACCGCGAGGTCGAACGCGTCGGCGGCGAAGGGGAGCCGCGAGGCGTCGCCCTGCACGAGCTCGGCGTCGAAACCGCGTTCCGCCGCCCGCGCGACCGCCTCGTCGAGGAGGCCGCGGCTCACATCGAGGCCGACGACTTCCTCGGCGTGCGCGGAGAGCAGTTCCACGTGCCGACCGTTTCCACAGCCGAGGTCGAGCGCGCGTTCGGCCGGCCCCGACTCGGTCGCGTCGGCGACGAACGACTCGACTTCGGGCCACGGGTACTCGCGGGTCGACGCGAAGTGCGACGCGATGCGGTCGTACGTCTCGCGGACCTCGTCTCGGGGTTCGTCTCCGTCCATGCCGGTCGGTCGGGGTGGCGGGACAAAGGCCGTACGGGTCGCGGGCGACCGCATCCGCGGGCGTCTCCGCCCCGGTGGCGGCGGGAGCCGCGGCGTCAGATGAACATGAACGTCACGTAGGTGATGACGAGCAGGACGGCGGCGTGCTTGACGCCGTCGGCGACCTGTCCCTCACCGAGCTGTCCGGCGACGAGCCCCGAACAAAGCCCCTGAATCGACGTGACGTGGAAGAACAACAGCGTGTACGAGGCCGTGTTCACGTCCCGGAGCCCGGAGAACGTCCCCGAACTGACGCCCGCGACCTCGCTGGAGCCGACGGCACCGGCGCTGGCCTGCTCGACCGCGGGGATGAACGACACCGTCAGCGCGGCGACGATACCGAGGAAGACGAAAAACGAGATGTAGATGACGAGGAGGTAGGTGACCATCTCTTGGTTCCGCTCGCGGGCGAGGCGGCGGCTGTCTTGGGCCTCGTTGGCCGCGATGCGGAGCACGGGCGCGAGGTCGCCGCTGGCGCTCATCGCGTTGGCGATGAGCGTCACCGACCGCGACACCATCGGACTCGCCGTCCGGCGGTCCATCCGCCGGAGCGCGGTCTGGGCGTCGGCCCCCCAGTCGATGTCGCGGACGACGCGTTCGACCTCGTCGCCGAGCGGCCCGAGGTCCGACGCCGACACCCGGCGGAGACTCTGGACGACCGTCAGGCCGGCCTCGTTGACGCTGGCGAGGCGGTCGAGGAAATCGGGCATGCTCTTCTCGATGGTGCGAATCCGGCGCTTTCGAACCTCGTAGAACGCCGCGACGACGGCGAGCGCGCCGATTGCGGCCTCGACGACGTGTTGGTCCGCCGCGCCGGCGACGTCGAATATCGTGGGGTCCGCGGGGAGCGTGGTCCGTAGCGCGACCCAGACCAACCCCAGCGGGACGGTGAGCGCCAGCGCGGCGAGCGGCTTGCGTCCGAGGCTATCGAGCGGGCGGTCGAACCAGTCGCGAACCGCACGGAAGCGGTCGTAGGCGGCGAGTCGCTCGCGGTTCGCGCCCCACGGGTCGCCCCGGACGTCGGTCTCGCCGCCGTCAGTTGCGGGTGGCCCCCCGCCGCCAGCGGGTGCGCCGGTGCGGTGAGCCGAGTCGCTCGCGGTATCCGCGCCGTCGTCCGCGACCGTCGCGCCCCGGAGCGACTCGGTGATGCTGTCGATGTAGACGACGAACCCGAAACTCGCCAGCGGGATGCCGACGTAGCCGACGATGCGGATGAGCGCCAGCGTGTCCGTGAGGACGAGGCCGATGACGACGAGGACGGTGATGAAAAACAACGGGCCGGCGACGAGGACGGTGACGTACACCTCCGCGAACGTCGAAAGCAGGTCGAGGTACTGCTGTTGTTGGGCTTCCGCCTCCGCCTGAAACCGCTCGTACTGCTCTTGGAGGAACGACGAGAGGTTGCGGCCGCTCCCGAGGACGCTCGCGAGGTTCTCGGCGAACTCTTCGAGGCCCGGACTCGGCGTCCGCGTGGCCATCGACTGGAGAGCCGTGAGTACGTCGGTGCCGAAGGCGTCCATGTCGCGGACGACGATGCCGACCTCGCGCGCCCCCTCACCGTAGATGGCCTCGTTTCGGGCCAGCGTCTCCAGCACCTTCGGGAACGGCATTCCCGACCGCGACAGCGCGAAGACGAACGCGACCGTCCGCGGGAGCGTCGCCTCGATTTCCGACGAGCGGGTCCGCGCCCGCTCGGTGAGGACGTACCACCGACCCCAGTAGACGCCGAGCGCGAGGAGCGTCCCGAGCGTCGCGCTCGAAAGTAGAAGCGCGAGAAACAGGTCGCGGAGGGGGAGCGCCTGAATGCTGGTGAGGCCGCCGAGGAAGCCGAGCGGGGCGGGGAGGGCCGCTCGAATCGTCTCGGACTGAACGGCGAGGGTGTCGAGCGTCGCGGCGGCGAGATAGACGCCGAAGACGCTCCCGGCGACGCCTGAGACGCCTGCCATGAGGAGCGTCCGCGAGGCGTACACCCGGTGTGTGACGCTCACGTGCGCCGCCCGCAGTTGGTTTCGCTGTCCCTTGCGCCGGGGGTTCTCGTTGGCGACGTAGAACCCGAAGACGGAGAGCGCGACCCGCGAGACGAGGAGGTCGGCAGAGCGGCTTACCGGCGACAGCACGACCGGGAGAACGAGGAGGACGGCGAGGGCGAGGGGAAGCAGGAACAGAGACTGCGCGGCGGGCATCTCAGGCCTCCGGGCCGGCGTCGACGATGTCCTCGTCGGCCTCGACGCGCCGCATCACGTCGTCGGCGTCCGCGTAGTACTCGTTGATGAGCGCGGTAAAGCGCCGGTAGTCGGAGACGCCCTTGTCGAGGAGGTACCGGAGGAACGTCTCGCGTCGCCGGAGTTCGCGCCGGAGCTCGGTCCGCGACCAGCCGTTCTCGCGCTGAATCTCGGTGAGAAGCGAGCTGTCGTTCTGGCTGAACGTGTCGGTCTCGGGCTCCCACGCGAACGCCGACGAGTAGTCGAGTTCGCCGGTCCGCTGGTCGATGTCGCCGATTTCGCCGATGGTCTGCGAGCGGCGGACGCGCTCGCCGCCGTGGCGGGTGAGCGTCTGGACGCAAAGCAGGTCGAGCGACTGCACCATCGCACGCGGGACGTTGATGGGCTCGTTTTCGAGGCGGTTGATGACCGTCTCGACGCTGTCGGCGTGCATCGTCGAGAACGTCGTGTGGCCGGTGTTCATCGCCTGAAACAGCGTCACGGCCTCGTCACCGCGCACCTCGCCGACGATGATGTACTCGGGGCGGTGCCGGAGCGCGGAGCGAAGCAGGTCGTACATCGAGATGTCGGTCCCCTCGTGGAGTCGCTCGCGGGTGACAGACGACAGCCAGTTGTCGTGGTAGAGCGCGAGTTCGCGGGTGTCCTCGATGGACAGCACCTTCGACCGCGGCGGGACGAACATCGACACCGCGTTCATCGAAGTGGTCTTGCCCGAGGCCGTCCCGCCCGCGAAGATGAGACTCTTGTTGTGTTCGATACAGAGCCACAGGTAGGCCATCTGCTCGATGGAGAACGTGCCGTAGCGCACGAGGTCGATGGGCGTGAACGGCTCTTCGGCGTAGAGGCGGATGGTGAACGCCGACCCCCGCGGCGTGACCTCCTCGCCGAGGGCCAACTCGGCGCGCGCGCCGTTCGGGAGCGTCGTCCCGAGGACGGGGTCGCCGACGCTGATGTGCTGGCCCGAGCGCTGGGCGAGTCGGATGACGTAGTTGTCGAGTTCCTCGGCCTCGAACGAGACGTTGGTGGCGATGTCGGTGTAGCCGTCGTGGTAGACGAAAAGCGGCAGGTCGTAGCCGTCACACGAGATGTCCTCGATGTGCGGGTCCTTCATCAGCGGGTCCAGCGGGCCGTAGCCGTGGAAGTCGCGCCGGAGGTAGTACAACAGCGTGTAGAAGGTGTTCATGTCGAGTTCCAGCCCGTACTGTTCGAGAATCGACTGGAGCTCCTCGACGAGCGCCGCCTCGGTCCGCGGGTCCGTCTCGGGGCGGTACAAAAGCGGGTCGCGGATGTCGGTGCGGACGCGTTCGAGTAGCGCCGCTTCGAACGCGTCGAGGTCGGGCTCGACGGTGTGGTACTGGTGGGCGGTCGCGTCCGTGTCGTAGGTGACGACGACGTAGGCGAAGGGGGCGTTGACCCAGTAGCGGTCGACCTCCTCGTGGCGCTCGGGAAGCTCGTAGGTTCCGAGCGGCGTGTCGTCGGGCGAAAGAGGGTGCACGTCGAGGTCAGACCCCCGCAACATCTCCGCGGTCCGGCGCAGGAGCCGCCGAGCCTCGGCGGTCGCGGCGTCGAACTCCCCGCCGGCGAGGAGTCTCAACACTCCTCTGTCGGCCGGCGAGTCGCGTATCGCCTTCGTCTCAGTGGTCGTATCTCGTGGCATCGTCACCCGGTCAGTTGCTCGAGACGTATGGCGGGTCAGTACTTAAAAGGTCCGCGCGGGAGACTGTCACTCGGGGAGAACGACCGACTCGCGGCCTCGGCTCAGGTCCGGTCGACGGTCAAGAGGACGCCGGCGAGGACGAGCGAGATGACGATACCGAGTGGGAGCGGAATGCCCGGGAGTCCGCGCGTCACGAGGAGGTACGTCGCCGCGGCGAAGACGACGCCGACGACGCCGAGGAGGCCCCCGAGGACCCGAACGGGGTCGACCGGGCCGGCCTCGACCCGCTCGTCGCGCAGGTAGTAGACGAGCGAGAACAGCACCGCGAGCGCGAGGACGGCCGCGCCGACGAGCCACGTCTGGTAGGCGACGGCGACGGTCTGCCCCGACTGGAGCGACAGCGCGGAAAGCGGGCTTCTGATTGCGACTCCGCTGGAGAGCCCCCACGCGAACTGAATCTCGGCGAAGGGGAACCGGACGAAAAGCAGGCTCACGCCCGAGACGCTCGGCGTGTACGTGACGTTCCACGGGAGGAGCGCGCAGAGCCACGTCGAGACGACGGCCAGCGCACCCGCGTGTTCGGAGCGGACCCAGACCATAGGACAATCGCACGGTCTGATAGGTAAAAACTACCGACGGCGCGGGCACGTCGGCGAGGCGGCGCGGCCGCAGGCGACCCCCGGACCGGTCGACCCCTCAGGAGAGTCGTTCGGGGTCGTGGGTCAGGTCGCTCTCCGCGGCGTCGCCGGTGTTTCGAGTCTCGGTCGGCTCGACGAGGAGCACCTCAGTCGGTTCGAGCGCCACGGGGCGGTGTTCGACGCCGCGGGGGACCACGAGCAGGTCGCCCGGCCCGAGGTCCGCGTCGTCGCGGTCGCGGAACTCGATTCGGAGCCGCCCCTCGCGGACGAGAAACAGCTCGTCGGTCTCGTCGTGAGCGTGCCAGACGAACTCGCCGTCGAGCTTCGCGACCTTCACCGCGTAATCGTTCAGCTCCGCGGCGATTCTCGGGGCCCACGTCTCGTCGAACGACGCGAAGCTCTCGTCGAGGTTGACGGGTTCCATACGCGGTTCGCTCGCGGCGACGGCGGATAACCGTTGTGACCGACGCGGGGGCGGCCGGCGTTCGCTCGACGCGTCCCGAGCGCGGCGGCCGGACCCGACGACAGCGGCGTTTCCGCGTCGAATCGGCGCATTCGGTCGGTTTCGACCCCGGAACCACGGTTCGGGTGGCGTCACGTTAATAGGCCGCGCAGTCCAACAGAGGGTACGGAATGCGGCGTGATTACTTCGAACTCGATGTCCGCGACGTCGATTGGTACGAGGACGACGGCGACCCCCGCCAACCGACAGTATCTATCGACTTCTACGGCCCGGCCGAGGAGCTTCGGTCTCGGTTCCTCTCGACCAGCGGCGACGTGCTCGCCGCGGAGGAACTGGACGTCTCCTTTCGGTTGCAAGACTCCGTCGACGACGACGACGCCCGCGGCGTCGTGAGCGTGACGGACCGACTGACCGGCGACTACGTCCTCGAACTCAACGCTCGGGCTGAGGACGTACTGGACTTCATCCGCGCGGCCCGCGAGTACGGGCGCGTCGCGGGCGACGACGAGGGGCGCTACCGCGTCGACGTGGCCATCGAGGGGGACCACTTCGAGACCTTCGAGAAATCGACGTTCCTCGTCTACGACGGCGACGGGACGCTCCTGCGGAGCCAGAGCCTCATCCCTTCGGGCGTCGAACTCTGAGGGGGCTCGCCGAGTCGACGGCGCGGACGACGCTCTCTCTCGATACGTTCCTCACGCTCGTTCGTGTACGATATCGGGCCGAACCACGTCTTCTTTACCGACCGCTCCCACAGAGAGTACCGTGAGAAACGTAACCGACCGCACGAGAAACCCGTTCGACATGCGACCGTCGTGTGACCGGTACGTCCCCGGCTACGGCGACGCCAACGCCGACTTCCACGTCATCGGCGACCACCCCGGCGTCCACGGGGGCGTCGAGACCGGCATCCCCTTTTCGGGGGAGGCGGGCGAGCGGCTGTTCCCGGCGCTCGAAGACGGCGAGTTGCTGGCCGAGACGGGCGACGAACCGACGGTGAACAGCACGTTCCTCTCGTATCTCCACATGTGCGTCCCGGACGGGACGCCGTCGGCGGCCGACTACACCGACATGGAGCGGTTTTTCGACGCGGAGCTCCGCGCTATCGCCGCCCACGTCCTCCTGCCGGTCGGCGCGGTGGCGACGAAGCACGTCCTGAACAACTACACGTCCGTCGGCTGGAAGACCGACGTCGACATGGAGACGCTCCACGGCGAGGAACTCCGCGGGAGCGGCTTCCTCGTGTTACCCATCAAGGACCCCGCCGAGTGGGACGACGGCGACCACGACGAACTCGTCGCCGGCCTGCTAGAACTGCAGTCGACCGACTTCCGCCGCGAATCCGATCTCGGCCGTTTCATGCCCGGTGCCGACCCGTATCTGGTCAGATAGCCTGTTTTCGGCCGTATTCGACCCTCGTCCGCGGATTCGATAGATTCTTCACGATTCTGCCGTTCGTTCGTCCAGTAACAAACATGAAGGTTACCATATGTACAGTTGGTAGGGCTAAATGACTCACATAAGAGCATATTTATCCAGTCGTTCTGGAGGCCGTGGTTCTAATTGGCGATAACAAAGGACTTTTTACAACTAGTGTCCAACGTGGTGTTGACGCGCGTGGTTCGATTCACTTCCGCCGGGCGCGTCAGGCAGCTGTGAGACTGGTGCTCCTCACAGTGGCTTGGTCAGTCCGGGGACCTGCGCTCGGCCGCGGTCCCCGCTCTTAACTCAGACGCGAGCGACAGCTCGGTGTCTCGCCGTCACGTGACCGCGTACCCACGCTCCGAGCGCGTCGTCTCTCCGCCTCCGATTAGAGCTTATCCGCGAGTCGCTTGAGCGCGCCGTATCCGTGCTCCGTGACCGGCTCGCCGTGGCCCACCGCGACGACGTCGACCGGCGGGCACCGCGCCGCGAACTCGCGGACGCTCCGCCTGTTCTCCGCGGCGTCGGTCGCGATGAACCCCGGCAGTAGCCCGAGACGCCCGTTCGACTCGCGGACCATGTCGCCGACGAACGCGACGCCGTGGCCCTCGTGGACGAACGCGGTGTGACCGGGGGTGTGTCCCGGCGTCCGGTACGCGACGAAACCGCCGAGTTCGTCGCTGTCGCGGACGACCTCCACGGGGTTCGTCGGTCGCTCGACGAACGACGCGAGCGCGCGCTGTGCGGCGCTTTTCAGCGAGCTGAGCGACGGCTTCGACGCGCCGGTCAGATGCGAGGCGTCGGGCTCGGCGAGATGAATCGGAACGTCGTCGCGGAGGCTGAGCGAGGCGAGCGTCCCGACGTGGTCGAGGTCGAAGTGCGTCACGAGCACCCGGTCGATAGCGCCGGGGTCGAGGTTGACGCGGGCGAGGCCCCGAAGCAGTCGGTCGCGGTCCCACGGCGTCCCGGCGTCGACGAGCACTGTCTCCGACCCGTCGGAGACGAGGTACGCGTTCACGCCGCGGAGTCGGAACCGCCGGACCGAGGCGGTCGGAATGGTCATATCAGTCCGTCGGGCGCGAGCGACAAAAATCGTGGGCGAGGGCGGTCCCGCGCCGCGGCGACTACCGCGAGGCGAAGAGGTACCAGCCGGCGTCGACGACGAAGCCGCCGGCCCCGAGGAGCGGGCAGACGACGAAGCCGAGGAGGTCGACCGCGACGGGTCGCCCGACGCCGACCGCGCCGGCCGCCACGAGCGCCAGCGGGACGGCCGCCGCGAGCGCGTAGACCCACGTGGTCCACGCGTGGCCGAACCGGGAGATGACTCCCGCGAGCGAGACGGCGAGGAGCGTCGCCGCGACCGGGAGGGAGAGCACCGCCGGCGTCGCCGCGGCCTGCAGAGCCGCGAGAGACGGCAGGGACAGCGGCGACGACGCGAGGAGTCCCGCGGCGGGCGCGGCGGTGTCGAGCGACGCGAGCGCGGCCGCGAACCCCGCGCCGTCGCCCGCGAGGTGCCACGCGAAGCCGCCGAGATACGCGACCAGCGCGACGACCGAGACGCTCCAGCCGTACCAAAGCGGGTTCGTCGCGCCCGACGGGGACGCGGTCGCGGCCGACGACTCGGAACCGTCGCGTCCGCGTTCGAACCGGCCGGTCGTCCCGGTCCGACCAGAGCGACCGGACTCCGAGGTTCGGGTGCGGCCGCGCGACGACCCGCCCGCGGCCGACGACTGCGATGCGCTCGCGGTTCGCGACGACCCGGAGGCGCGCGACCGACTCGACCGAGACGAACTCGACGCGGACGACGACCGCCGAGAGGACGACGCGCGCTGGGAGGACGACCGGGAAGACGAGGACGACGACGAGGCCGACCGCCCGGTCGACGACCGTCCCGAAGCTGACCGCTCGGCCGACGACCGTCCCGAAGCCGACCGACCGCCGGTGTCAGACTCGCCGCGCCCGGCGTTCTCGCTGGCTTTTCCGGGGTACTTGAACTTCGTCAGGCCGTCGAGGCGTTTCTCGACGTACGCGCCGTGACCCATCCGGTCGTAGTCGGCGCGCTCGGCGTCGTCTGTGAGGACTTCGTAGGCCTTCCGGACGACGGTGAACTGCGCGGTCGCTCGCTCGTCGTCGTTGACGTCGGGATGGTACTCCCGCGCCCGCTGACGAAAGGCCTGTTTTATCTCCGCCGTCTCGGCGTCGCGTTCGACCCCGAGGAGTTTGTAGAAGTCCACCGGCATTCGACGTGCGATTCGATGCGCGGCCGGCTTTTGAATGTGTCGGGCGTCGGGACGGCGTTCGGGCCGCCGACTCGCCGATTGCCGGGCGACGCTCGGACGCCTCGCGGGACGTCGCCGCCCGTGGAGTCGGAATAATCATGCACCTCGACGGCCAGGTGGTCGCATGGAACGAATACGGCTCGGGAACACCGTCTTCGAGGGACGGAACAACGCCTATTTCCTCCCCGGCGACCGGCCGACGCTCGTCGACGCCGGCGTGGCAACCGACTCGGTGCGGCGGGACCTCCGCGAGGGACTCGCGGCGGCCGGCCACGAGATCGCCGACCTCGAAGCCGTCGTCCTCACCCACTGGCACGCCGACCACGCCGGACTCGCGGCCGAACTACAGGCCGAAAGCGGCGCGCCGGTCTACGTCCACGCCGCCGACGCGGGCATCGTCGCGGGCGACCCCGACGCGATTGCGGCCGAGCGCTCGATTCGCGAGCGCCGCTTCGACGAGTGGCGCATCCCCGGCGAACCGCGCGCCGAAGTGACCGAATACCTCGACGGTCACGAGGAACTCCGCGGCGGTCGCGTCGACGTGACGCCCGTCGAGGACGGCGACCGCATCGCCGCCGGCGACGGCGAACTCGAAGTCGTCCACCTCCCCGGCCACGCCGCCGGACTGAGCGCCCTCGCGTTCGACGGCGAGCGCGGGGCGGGTCGCGAGGCGTTCGTCGGCGACGTCATCCTCCCGAAGTACACTCCGAACGTCGGCGGCGCTGACCTCCGGGTCGACCGCCCGCTCGAAACCTATCTCGACAGCCTCGCGCGCCTCGCGGCCCTCGACTTCGAGCGAGCGTGGCCCGGCCACCGCGACCCCATTTCCGACCCCGCCGGGCGGGCGCGCGTCATCGCCGAACACCACCGCGAGCGCACCGAGCGCGTCGTCTCCGTCCTCGGCGAACACGGCCCCACGGACGCGTGGACCGTGAGCGCGCACCTGTTCGGCGACCTCTCGGGCATCCACATCCTCCACGGCCCCGGCGAGGCGTTCGCCCACCTCGACCACCTCGTCGCCGAGGGCGTCGTCGCGGCCCCGGACGACGAGGGACGATACGAACTCCTCGATGCGAACCCCGATTTCGACGAACTGGTCGCGGTTCCCGAGACGAAACGTTAAAACGCCGCTGGAGGGAACGGAGAGCCATGGAACTGCGGGTCATCGACAAGACCGACGAGGAACTCCGCATCGAAATCGGCGGCGAGGACCACACCTTCATGAACGTCCTGAAGGGCGAACTCCTCCAGACCGACACCGTCACGGCGGCGACCTACGACGTGAACCCCGAGCAGTCCGGCGGACAGACGGACCCCGTCCTCTCTATCAAGACGGAGCCCGGGGTCGACCCCCTCGACGCGCTCGGGGAGGCCGCCCGCGGCGTCCAGCGCACCGCCGACGACTTCACCGACGCCTACCGCGCCGGTATCGACGCGTAATCTGCGGGTTCTCTTCTCGTTTCCGCGCGCCCGCGAGCGGCGCGTTTCTCCGTTACTCGCCCGCGCCAGCCGGTCCCTCGTAGTCCTTCTCGCCGGCCTCAACGCGGACTTCGAGCCAGTTTTCCATCGGGACGAGCGGGCACTCGTAGCGCGGCGAGTAGGCGCAAAACGGGTTGTACGCGTAGTTGAAATCGACCACCCACCGCCCGTCGTCGGTCCGGTCCGCGGCTTCGAGGTCGAGGTAGCGACCCGCTCCGTACGTCTCCTCGGTGTTCGTCTCGTCGCGGAACGGCACCCACAGGCGGTCCTCGTCGGGGTCGGCGCGGTAGGCGTCGAGCGCGCACGACTCGCCGTCGACCTCGAACTCGAAGTGACCCCACGCGAGGTACTCGCGCTCCCCGTCGGTCGAGGTGCCGATGGTGATGCGCTCCGGGTCGTCGTACGCGCGGAGTTCGAGTTCGAATCGGAGGTCCGCGGCCGGGTCGAAGTAGTCGAGACCGTCGAAGAACTCCCGCTGGTCCGGCGGAATCGGCGAGTTGCGGTCTGCGGCGAGATAGCGGTCCTTCTGTTCGCGGTGCGTGCGGAGGGCGTCGAGCCACGCGTCGTCTGTCATCTCGGGTGGAGATACGGCGTGCCGGCGGGTTAAGATTGGTTTCGACTGCGCGGGGGACGCACGACCGGCGGACGGCTCGGCGACGGGGCGCGAAAAGCGGGAGACAGAGCGGCGGAGAAGAACGGCTGTGAAGGCGCTGGGCTTACAGTCGAACCGGCACGTCGCGGTCGTCGAGGTACTCCTTGACGTCCCGAATCGTGTACTCGTCGAAGTGGAAGATAGAGGCGGCGAGACCGGCGTCCGCGCCGGCCTCGGTGAATACCTCGTACATGTCCTCGGGGCCGCCACAGCCGGACGACGCGATGACGGGCGTCGAGACGCTGTCGCAGACGGCCTTCGTCAGCGGGATGTCGTAGCCGTCTTTCGTCCCGTCGGCGTCGATGGAGTTGATGAACAGCTCGCCCGCGCCGCGGGATTCGGCCTCGCGGGCCCACTCGACCACGTCGACGCCGGTTCCCTCGCGGCCGCCCTTGACGGTGCACTCGAACCAGCAGGACTCGCCGTCGACCGCGGCGTAGTGCTCGCCCGCCTCGTCGTAGCGCCGGCGGGCGTCCACCGAGATGACGATACATTGGCTCCCGAAAGAGCGCGCGCCCTCCTCGATGAGGTCGGGGTTCTGGAGCGCCGCGGTGTTGATAGAGACCTTGTCCGCGCCGGCGCGGAGCGTCTCTTTGATGTCGTCGCGGGTGCGGATGCCGCCACCGACCGTCAGCGGGATGAACACCTCGTCTGCGACCTTCGAGACGGTGTCGAGCATCGTCTCGCGCCCCTCGGCGGAGGCGGTGATGTCGAGGAAGACGAACTCGTCCGCGCCCGCCTCGTTGTACAGTTTGGCCATCTCGACCGGGTCGCCCGTGTACTTCAGGTCCTCGAAGTTGACGCCGGTGTAGACGGCGGGGTTTCCGTCCTCGTCGAGGTCGACGTCGATACAGGGGATGATGCGCTTCGTGAGCATTCGCTACCGAATCGTTGGCGAAAGAGCCGTTTCACCGTTTCGACTACGGCAGGTGGTGGCCGAAGTCCGACCACCTCGCCGAGTCGCCCGGCGACGAGAGTCCCACCGATTCGGCCCCTCGCGCAGAGGGGGAGGGTTTGATGACTCGTCGGCGAGAATCCCGACGCAGGTCCCAGTTCGAACGATGCCCGATTCAGCCGAACTCCTCAGCCTGCACGTGGTCGTCGAGTTCGTGGTGATGGCCGCGATAGTGGCGCTTTTGGTCCCGCTCGACGCCGCGATTCCGTTCTTGCCGCTCGCGGTCGCGCTCGCGTTCCTCGTCGTGCTGTATCTGGCCCGGTCCTGACCCGTCCGGCGCGACGTTCCCCGGCGGCTGACCGCCGATTCGTCGTCCGCGCCGGCGATGCAGTCGTGGGGCTCGCGGACGACGGTTAGGTGCGTTTTTGTACCGCGAACCCGTCGCCCCGCGTATGAGCAACGACCACGACCACGGACACGACGACCACCACGAAGGCGAACAAGAAGGGCGCGTCACCTCCCCGATGCAGGACTTCTCGATGAGTCAGGTCACGACCGGACTCCTCGTCTTCGTCGTCGGCCTCGTCGTCACGTTCGGCATCCCGCTGGCGCTCGCGTAAGCGCGCCCAGACCATTCGAGACCGCTCGGAACCGGCAACCCGCGCGAACTTCCGCGTTCTCTCCCCTTTTGAGGCCGCCGCGGCTACGGCCGGTGTGAAATCTATCGCCGTCACCGAGTACGGGAGTTCCGACACCCTCGAACTGCGGGAGACCGAGACGCCGGAGCCGGGGCCGGGCGAGGTCCGCATCGCCGTCGAGGCCGCCGGCATCAACTTCGCCGACATCATGCAGCGGCGCGGGACCTACCGAGACGGTCCGGAACCGCCGTACACGCCGGGAATGGAGGCCGCCGGCACCATCGACGCGGTGGGCGAGGGCGTCGACCGCGAGGTCGGCGAGCGCGTCGTCGCCATGACCGGCGGCGGGGCGTACGCCGAGTACGTCACCACGCCGGCCCCGACGCTGTTCGACGTGCCCGAGTCGATGTCGTTCGCCGAGGCCGCCGGCTTCCCCGTCCAGTTCCTCACCGCCTACAACTGCCTCCACGGGTGGGGCGACCTCGCCGACGACGAGCGCGTGCTGATTCAGGCGGCCGCCGGCGGCGTCGGCACCGCGGCGGTCCAACTGGCCTCCCACGCCGGCGTCGAGACGTTCGGCACGGCCAGCACCGAGGAGAAACTCGACCTCGCGGCCGACCTCGGACTCGACCACGGCATCCAGTACACCGAGGCGGACTTCCGCGAGGTCGTCGCCGACGAGACCGACGGCGCGGGCGTCGACCTCGTCCTCGACGGCGTCGGCGGCGAGACGTTCGAGCGCAGTCTGGACGCCCTCGCCGACTTCGGCCGACTCGTCACCTACGGCGCGGCCTCCGGCGACGCGGCCGCGGCGGACCCGACGCGCCTGCTGTTCGAGAACAAATCCGTCATCGGCTTCCACCTCGGGAGCGCGATGCAACAGCGCCCCGAGTCGATTCTCGGCGCGGTGCCGGAGCTGTCCGAACTGCTCGCCGCGGGCGAACTCGACGTGGTCGTCGGCGAGACGTTCGACCTCGAAGACGCCGCGGCGGCCCACGAGTACATCGAAGCCAGAAAGAGTAGCGGGAAAGTCGTCCTCGAACCGTAGCGGGGGCGGTGCGACGCGGGACCGCGTTTTTGCAGTTCAGATTTCGGTTCAGTCGAGTTCGCGGGCGAGCACGTCGCGCAGGTCGGCGATGTCGCCCGCACCGTAGGCGACCTCGTCGCCGTCGACCGCGAGCGAGAGCGTCGCGTCGTCGGTCGTCGTCCCGAGTTCGACGACGGGCACGTCGCCCGCGAGGTCGCGCAGTGCGGCCTCGTCTGTCGTCTCGACGACGACGCGACCGGGCGTCTCCTCGAACAGCGAGACGGCGTCGGAGACGGACACGTCCGCGCCGACGTCGTCGGTGACCATCTCGGCCAGCGCGACCGCGAGGCCGCCGTGACTCACGTCGTGGACGGCGACCGTGGCGTCGTCGGCCGCGACGGCCCGAATCGTCTCGACCGCGGTCGCGGCGTCGGCGTCCTCCGGGAGCGCGGGGAACGCGTCGGAGCCGCCGAGGTGTTCGAGGACCGCCGAGCCGCCGAGCGCGCCGCCGTCGAAGCCGACGAGGAACAGGTCGCCCTCGCCCGAAAGCGAGAGGCCGGGCGAGGGGCCGTCGGCCTTGCCGACCATCGCCAGCGTCGGCGTCGGCGGAATCGGGCCGGAGACGGAGTCGTTGTACAGCGAGACGTTGCCGCCGACGACCGGGACCGAAAGCGCTCGGCACATGTCGGCGAGGCCATCGACGATGCCCTTGAAGCCGCCGTACACGTCGGGCTTCTCGGGGTTGCCGCCGTTGAGGCAGTCGACGGTCGCGAGGGGCGACGCTCCCTTCGCGGCGAGGTTGGTCGCGTTCTCGAAGGCGACCGCGCGCGCGCCGTCGTAGGGCGCGGCGGTCGTCCAGTTGGGGTCCGCGCCGCCGGTGAACGCGAGTTTCGTGTCGGCCTCGGGCACGTCGAGGAGCGCCGCGTCGTCGCCGGGCCGGCGGACGGTCCGCAGGCCGACCTCGTGGTCGTACTGGCGGTAGACCCAGCGCTTCGACGCCGTGTTGGGGTCGGCGACGACCGCCTCGAACGCGTCTTCGAGGTCGAACGCGGGCAGGTCGCGCGCCGCCGACTCGGGTTCGACCGAGTCGAGGTCGTTCATCGGCGCGCCCTCGGCGAGGAACTCCGGGGGCACGTCGACGACGGGTTCGCCGTCGAAGGTACAGACGTAGTTGCCCTCGGCGACCTCGCCGATGACGGCGCTCCCGAGGTCGAAGCGCGCGGCGAGTTCCCGCACGCGCTCGACGTTCTCGGGGGTCACCTCGTAGCACATGCGCTCTTGGGACTCCGAGAGGAGAATCTCGAAGGCGTTCATGTTCGGCTCGCGCTGGTGGACCTTTTCGAGGTCGATGTCCGCGCCGAAGCCGCCCTTGGCGACGAGTTCCGAGGACGCGCCGCCGAGGCCGGCGGCCCCGAGGTCGCGGGCGGACTCGACGAGAGCCTCGTCGATGAGCGCCTCGTTGCACTCGATGAGCAGTTTCTCCGTGTAGGGGTCGCCGACCTGCACCGCCGGGCGGTCTTCGGTCTCGGCGTCCTCCGCGAGGTCCTCGCTGGCGAAGGACGCGCCGCCGAGACCGTCGCGGCCGGTCGAACTGCCGACGAGGACGAGCTTGTTGCCCGCCGCCTGCGCCTCGGCCGTGACGAGGCGGTCGGCCGACAGGAGGCCGACGCAGGCGACGTTGACGAGGGGGTTGCCCTCGTAGTTCTCGTGGAAGGAGGCCGACCCGGTCACGGTGGGGACGCCGATGGCGTTGCCGTAGTCGGCGATGCCCTCGACGACGCCGTCGAGGAGGTACCGCGAGTGCTCGCGGTCGAAGTCGCCGAAGTAGAGGCAGTCGGCGAGCGCGATGGGGTACGCGCCCATCGAGAGGGTGTCGCGGACGATGCCGCCGACGCCCGTGGCCGCGCCGTCGTAGGGGTCGACGTAGGAGGGGTGGTTGTGGCTCTCGATACCGAGCGTGATGTAGGTGTCGTCGTCCAGAGCGACGACCGCCGCGTCGTCACCGGGGCCGATGACGACTTGGTCGCCCTCCGAGTCGAACGCCGACAGAAGCGGGCGAGACGACCGGTAGGCGCAGTGTTCGCTCCAGAGGTTCTCGAAGAGTATCTCCTCGGCCGGCGTCGGGTCTCGACCGAGCTCGGCGACGACGAGGTCGCGGTCCGCGTCGGAAAGCGTCATTCACTGGTATGGTCAGAACGCACATTGTAAACCCTTTCTATATGCACAAACGTGCTCAAAACATGGTCGAAGTCGCCGTCGCCGTCCGCATCCGACTCACGCGGGCGTGTACGGCGGCGACGGGGCGCTCCGATTCGCCAGCCGCCGACACCGTGCGTGAGGTCCACACGCCAATCACACCGGGACCGGGGCGCTTTTTTAGCCTCCATCGTTAGATGACGGTGTGTTATCGGTCGAGTTGCACTCGCACTCGTCTCTGTCTTACGACGGGCGAGACCCAATCGAGTACCTCCTCGAACAGGCGGTCGCGGTCGGCTTGGACGCCCTCGCCGTGACCGACCACGACGAGATAGACGCCAGCCTCGAAGCCGCGGAGCTCGCGGCCGACTACGGGCTGGTCGGCATCCCGGGGATGGAGGTCACCTGCGCCGCGGGCCACGTCCTCGCCTTGGGCGTCGAGGAGCTGATTCCCGCGGGGCTGTCGTACGATGAGACGCTCGACCGCATCCGCGACGCCGGCGGCATCGCCGTCATCCCGCACCCGTTTCAGAAGTCGCGTCACGGCGTCGCGCCGCACATCTCCAGCCCGCAACTCGCCAGCGCCGACGCCATCGAAATCTACAACTCGCGGCTCCTCACCGGCATCGCAAACCAGCGCGCCGAGCGGTTCGCCAAGCGCCGGAACCTCCCGATGACCGCCGGGAGCGACGCCCACATCGCGGAGATGGTCGGACAGGCCGTCACCGAGGTCGGCACCGACACCCGGAGCGCCGACGCCATCCTCTCGGCCGTCGCCGAGGGGAGAACCAGCGTCGTCGGCAACAAGACCCCGTGGCGCATCTCGTTCCGACAGGCCGCGGGCGGCGCGACCCGACGCCTGAAACACGCCCTGACGGACCTGTTCTGATGCGCGGCGCGTCCCCCCACCTCGTCCGGCAGGCCCTCGCCGAGCGCGACCCGCTTCCCGGAACCGCGGGCTTCGCGGGCGAACTCGACGGCCGACTCGTCCGCGACGTGCTCGGTCGCCAGCCGATTTTCTCCGAGCGCGCCGACCCCGCGACGTGGTCGTTCGACCACCGCGACCTCGACGACCCGGTCGCCGTCCCCGCGGGCCACGCCCGCGAGACGGCCGACGCGGCCGCCGGCGACGACGAACGCGTCTGGTCGCTTCCCGACCCGCCGGCCGCGACCGACCGCGACGCCGCGCTCGAACGCGTCCGCGAAGCCGTCTTCGATTCGGTCCAGTCGGTCGACGACGACGGCCTCGCCGTGGCCTTCTCCGGCGGCGTCGACTCCGCGGTCGTCGCGTCGGGCGTCCCCGACGCCCCGTGTTACGTCGCCGGCTTCGAGGGCTCTCACGACGTCGCCGCCGCCCGCGAGGCCGCCGCCGCGATGAACCGCGACCTCTCGGTGGTCGAACTCACCCACGAGGCGCTCGAACGCGCCGTCCCGGAAATCGTCGCCGCGCTCGGCCGGACGAACCCGATGGACGTGCAGATCGTCCTCCCCCTGTACCTGCTCGCCGAGCGAGTCGCCGAAGACGGCTACGACCGCCTCGCGGTCGGCCAGGGTGCTGACGAACTGTTCGGCGGCTACGCGAAAGTTCAGAAAGCGCCCGACGACCCCCGCGTCGAGGCCGAGACGGTCCGCGGGGCCGCCCGCGAGCTGATTCTCACGCTCCCCGACCAGCTCGAACGCGACCTGCTCGTCCTCCGCGCCGCCGGGGTCGAACCCGTCGCGCCGCTCCTCCACGACCGCGTGGTTGCGGCGGCGCTCCCGCTTCCCGGCGCGTTACTCGTCGACGGGGACCGGCGGAAGGTCGCGCTCAGGGAGGCCGCGAGCGGCGTGCTCCCCGAGTCGGTCGCCGAGGCGGACAAGAAGGCGGTCCAGTACGGGACCTACGCCTCGCGCGAACTCGACCGGCTCGCGCGGCGGGCGGGGTTCAAACGACGGATGGAGAACCACGTCGAGCAGTACGTCGAATCGCTCGTGGAGTAGGCCGGTTCCGTTCGGTTTCCGGCGTCAGTCCGACTCGACTCAGCGCTCCGTTTCGTCCCCGCACACGACCTCGATAGCCTCCAGCGCGAACTGCACGGTGTCGGGGTCGAGGTCGCTCTCGCGGAGGTCGGACTCGTCGTACCACGCCCAGACCTCGGGGTCGGCCTCGCCCGGCGCGGGGTCGATGTCGCGGGAGTCCACGCGGGCGTAGAAGACGTGGTCGATGTGCTGGTGACCGACCGAGCCGTCGCCGTGGACGTTGATGTCGTAGAGCATCTGCTGGCGGGGTTGCGGGAGCGTCTGGCCGGCGGGCGCGGGGACGGATTCGGTGTCGTCGACGAGTTCCGGGTCGAGACCCGTCTCCTCGCGGACCTCGCGGAGACCGGCCTCGTGGGGAAGTTCGTCGCGGTCGACGTGACCGCCCGGCGGGATGCGGATACCGAGGCGCTCGTGTCGGTGGAGGGCCACCGCGCCGTCGTTGACGATGTACACGGTCGAAGTGAAATGTCGCGTCGTCTCCATGGCTGTGGCTCCGGAGCGAGCGGCATGGCTGTTGCGGAACGAGGCGAGACGGAACGAAGCGGGACGAAACGGACGAACAGACCGGCCGAGTTAGGGCAGTTGAACCTGCTCTTCGGCTTCGAGCAGTTCGTGGTAGCGGTTGCGGATGGTGACCTCGGAGATGTTGGCGACCTCGGAGACCTCGTTTTGGGTCACCTTCTCGTTGGTGAGAAGCGAGGCCGCGTAGACGGCGGCGGCGGCGAGGCCGACCGGCGACTTACCGGAGTGGACACCCTGTTCTTTGGCGTTCTTCAAGAGCTGTCGGGCGCGCCGCTCGGACTCGTCGGAGAGACCGAGGTCGCTGGCGAACCGCGGGACGTACTGCTCGGGGTCTGCGGGCTTGATTTCGAGCTTCAGCTCGCGGACGACGTAGCGGTAGGTGCGGGCGATTTCGTCCTTCTCGACGCGCGAGACGCTCGTAATCTCGTCGAGCGAGCGAGGGGTGCCGGCCATGCGGGCGGCGGCGTACAGCGCCGACGTGGCGACGCCCTCGATGGAACGACCCGGGAGCAGGTCGTCGTCGAGCGCGCGACGATAGATGACCGACGCGGTCTCGCGGACGTTGTCCGGGAGGCCGAGCGCGGAGGCCATGCGGTCGACTTCGCCGAGTGCCTGCTTGAGGTTGCGCTCCTTGGAGTCGCGGGTGCGGAACCGCTCGTTCCACGTGCGAAGCCGTTGCATCTTCTCGCGCTGGCGGGACGACAGCGAGCGTCCGTAGGCGTCTTTGTTCTGCCAGCCGATGTTGGTCGACAGCCCCTTGTCGTGCATCATGTTCGTCGTGGGCGCGCCGACGCGGGACTTCTGGTCTTTCTCCGAGGAGTTGAACGCGCGCCACTCCGGGCCGTGGTCGATTTCGTTCTCCTCTACGACGAGGCCGCAGTCGTCGCAGACCGTCTCGCCGTGCTCGGTGTCGGAGACGAGGCTCTCGGAGCCGCATTCGGGACACGAGAGCGTCTGCTCCCGCTCGGTGTCGGTCTGCTCGGTATCGTTCGTATTCTCTTTGCGCACGCGCGCGTTGCCGGTCGTGAAACGTCGGACACTTTCTGTCATTTGTGTGCGAGAGAAGCAACTGGGAACGGTCGTTCTCCGTCTATTCGTATTGAGGCTCGTTACTTATATCTGACGGCGGCGGGAGGACGGAATGCGTCGGGTTCACACGGTCGGTCTCGGCCGCCTCGCCGGTGGTCTCGCCCGGCCGGGCTCGCGCCGGGGACCGGACGAAACGACCCACACCGAAACTCTTACTCCCGGTCTCCGTCACCTCCGATACATGAGCGATACGCCCGTCGACGCCGACGAGGTTCGACACGTCGCCGAGTTGGCGCGGGTCGACCTCGACGAGGACGAGGTCGAGGAGTTCGCGGCGCAGTTCGCGGACATCCTCGGCTACTTCGACGCCCTCGACGAGGTTCCCGAAGTCGACCGCGAAGACGAACTGGTGAACGTGATGCGCCCCGACGAGGTCCACGAAGGCCTCACCCAAGAGGAGGCGCTCTCGAACGCCGCAGAGACCGAAGACGGCTACTTCAAGGGCCCGCGGGTGTCGTAATGTCGCTGAACGCCTTCATCACGAAAGCGACGCTCGACGGCTCCGACGACGGCCCGCTCGCGGGCAAGACGGTCGCCGTCAAGGACAACATCTCTACGGAGGGAGTGCGGACGACCTGCGGGTCCGCGATGCTCGAAGACTACGTCCCGCCGTACGACGCGACCGTCGTCGAGCTCCTGAAGGACGCCGGCGCGACCATCGTCGGCAAGGCCAATATGGACGAGTTCGGCATGGGGACGACGACCGAGACCTCGGCGTTCGGGCCGACGAAGAACCCCGTCGACGAGTCCCGCGTCCCCGGCGGCTCCTCCGGCGGCTCCGCGGCCGCCGTCGCCGCCGGCGAGGCCGACCTCGCGCTCGGCACCGACACGGGCGGCTCCATCCGCTGTCCCGCCGCGTTCTGCGGCGTCGTCGGCATCAAGCCCACCTACGGCCTCGTCTCGCGCTACGGCCTCGTCGCCTACGCGAACTCCCTCGAACAGATCGGCCCAATCGCGCCGACCGTCGAGGACGCCGCCGCGCTCCTCGACGTCATCGCCGGCCCCGACGACCGCGACGGCACGACCCGCGACGCCGGTGCCGACTCGAACTACGCCGCGGCCGCCGACGGCGACGTCGAAGGGCTCACCATCGGCGTCCCGACCGAGTTCGTCGAGGGCGCGGACGACGGCGTCGAAGCGGCGTTCTGGGCCGCGCTCGACGAACTCGAAGCACAAGGCGCGGAGTACCGCGAGGTCAGCATGCCCTCCGTCGAGAAGGCCGTCGCCGCCTACTACGTCATCGCCATGTCCGAGGCGTCGTCGAACCTCGCTCGCTTCGACGGCGTCCGCTACGGTACGTCCGGCGGCGACGACGGCAACTGGAACGAGGCGTTCGCCCGCGCTCGCGAGGAGGGCTTCGGCTCCGAGGTCAAACGCCGCATCCTCCTCGGCACGTACGCGCTCTCCGCGGGCTACCACGACAAGTACTACGCGAAGGCACAGGACGCTCGCGCGTGGGTCAAACAGGACTTCGACGAGGCGTTCGAGGACGTCGACGTCGTCGCGTCGCCGACGATGCCCGTCCCGCCGTTCGAACTCGGCGAGAGCCTCGACGACCCGCTCCAGATGTACCTCGCCGACGCCAACACCGTCCCGGTGAACCTCGCGAACCTCCCCGCTATCTCGGTTCCGGCGGGCGAGACCGACGGCCTCCCAGTCGGCCTCCAGCTCATCGGCCCCAAGTTCGGCGAGGAGACCATCGTCCGCGCCGCGTCCGCGGTCGAGAACTGAGTCGGTCGCGGGGGTTTTCCGGGGGCTTAGTTCCGAAGCAGTAGGCTTTCTCTCCTGCAGTCCGTTCTCGAGGGGCGGAACGCCATGCCGATAGTTTTTCCACCACCCGATACGCACGCCGGAACGTCATGTACATCATCGTCGTCGGCGCGGGCAACATCGGCACGCCGCTCATCGAAATCGCCACCGAGGGCGGCAACGAGGTCGTCGTCGTCGAGCGCGACGAGGTGAAAGCCGAGGCGGCCGCCGCGACGTTCGACTGTCTCGTCCTCAACGACGACGCCACGGTCAAACAGACGCTCGACGAGGCCGGCGCGGACCGCGCCGACGCCATCATCACGACGACCGACAAGGACGCGACAAACATCATGGTCTGTCTGTTGGCGAAGGAACTCGAGATCCCCGACATCGTCTCGGTCGTCCACAACCCCGAGCACATGAACCTCTACCGCCAAATCGGCGTCAACACGATGGAGAACCCCCAGCGGCTCATCGCGGAGTACCTCTACCGCGCGGTCAAACGCCCCTCCATCGTCGACTACATGCGCATCGGCGAGCACGCCGAAGTGTTCGAAATCCGCGTCGAGGAGGACGCGCCGATTACGGGAATGACGATTCAGGAGGCCGCACAGGAGAATCTCCTCGACGGGGACACCCTCATCGTCGCCGTCGAGCGCGAGGGCGACGACGACCCCGTGACCCCCCGCGGGAACACCGCTATCGGGTCGGGAGACCTCCTGACGGTCTACTCCGCGAAGGGTGCGACGCCCGAGGTGACTGACGTGTTCGGCCACTACGAGGACCACTGATGCCCCGCCGCGGACGAACCGTCTCGGGGTGGCCCGCCGACCTCGCGGTCATCGGCCGGGACGTGGGGTCGCTTCTCGTCATGGAGTCCGCCCTGATGACCGCCACGGTCCTCGTCGCGGTCGGCTTCCGCGAGTGGTACGCCGCGGTCGCGTTCCTCACCGCCGGGGGTGCGACGGCGTTCGTCGGACTGGGCGCGCGGAAGGCGTTCGCGAACGCCCCCGCGCCCCGGATGAAACACGGGATGATAATCGCCGCCGCGGGCTGGTTCGCCACCGCCGCGTTCGGGTCGCTCCCGTTTTTCCTCACGGCGCAGTTCGCCCCCCAGAGCGTCTTCACGGCGCTCGTCCCCGCCGGCGTCGACTACGCACAGTCGAGTCTCGTCTACTTCCGCGACCCGTTGCACGCCCTGTTCGAGAGCATGAGCGGCTGGACCGGAAGCGGCCTGACGATGGGCATCCACGAGCCGTCGCTCCCGCGGACGATTCAGTGGTGGCGCTCGCTCATCCAGTGGGTCGGCGGCGTGGGCGTCATCGTCCTCACCGTCTCCATCCTCTCGCGGCCCGGGAGCGGGAGCTACGCCCTGTACCGCGGCGAGGCCAGAGAGGAGAAGATTCACCCGAGCGTCGTCTCGACGGTCCGGACCGTCTGGAAGATTTTCCTCGGTTACACGCTCCTGTCGGTGGCCGCCCTCTTCGTCGCCATTCGCGCCAGCGACTACGGGGCCGCGCTCCCGCTGTGGGAGGTCGCGTGGCAGGCGCTCAACCACGCGATGACGGGGCTTTCGACCGGCGGATTCGCCGTCACCGACGGCTCTATCGGCACGTATAACTCGCCGCTCATCGAGACGGTGTTGCTCCCCGTGATGGCGCTGGGCGCAATCGCCTTCCCCGTCCACTACGCCATCCTGAAACACCGCGATATCGACCGCCTCTGGAGCGACCTCCAGACGCGCTGGCTCTTGGTCCTCTTCGCGGTCGGCGCGGTCGCCCTCGCCGTCCAGAACCTCGTCAGCCTCCCGGCGACCGCGGGCACGGCGTTCGTCGAGACCGCCGACTACTTCGGACTCGCCGGCGTCGTCGGCGGACCGGAGTCGGACGCCGTCCGCGACGCCGCGTTCCACTGGGTGAGCGCGCTCACCTGCACCGGCTTTCAGGCCGCGCCGCTCGGCGAGTGGTCCGACGGCGGGAAGGTTCTCCTGTCGGGGGCGATGACGCTCGGCGGGGCCGCGGGGTCGACCGTCGGCGGCATCAAAATCATCCGCGGCTACACCGTCTCCCGCGGCATCCGCTGGCAGTTCTCCCGCGTCTTCCTCCCCGAGAGCGCGGTCGTCAACATCGAGATAAACGGCCGTCGACTCTCGCGGACCGAGATGGACCGCGAGTTCTCCGAGGCGGCTATCGTCTCGATGCTCTGGGTGGTGCTCCTCGTCGGGTCGAGCGTTCTCCTCGTGAACCTCGCCGGGCCGGAGTTCACCTACGCCGACGCGCTGTTCGAAGTCGCGTCCGCACAGGGGAACGTCGGCATCTCGACGGGCATCACCGGCCCGTGGATGAACCCGTGGGCCGAGGCGATGTTCCTGTTTAACATGTGGATTGGCCGCCTCGAAATCATCCCGGTGTTGGTGTTCGCCCGGTCGGCCATCTACGGGGTGAACCCCTGAAGGGCCGCCGAACCGGTGTTTCGCGCCCCGACGCTACCGCCGCCAGTACTCCGGCGTGAAGATGACTAACACGGGGAGAATCTCCAGTCGGCCCACCCACATGAGAAGCACCATGTACAGTTTCGAGCCGTTGGAGAAGTCGAGATAGCTCCCCATCGGGCCGGCGACGCCGAAGCCCGGCCCGACGTTCCCGAGGGTCGCGGCGACGGCGCTCATGGTTTCGAGGATGCTCACGTCGAAGCCGATGCGCGCGGCGTCGAGGTGGAGCAGGCCCGTCGAGACGAAAAACAACACGAGATACAGGAGCGTGAAGGCGTAGATGCCGCGGATGGCCCGCTCGTCGACCGCGCGCCCCGCGAGCCTGACGGGGCGGACCGCCTCGGGGTGGGCCGTCGTGAACAGCTCTCGGCGGAGCGACTTCACGATGACGTACCAGCGGACGATTTTGACCGCGCCGCCGGTCGACCCGCCGGAGCCCCCGATGAACATCGCGAACAGCAGGGCGTACTGCGCCGGCGCGCTCCACGCGTTGAAGTCGATGCTGGCGTAGCCCGTCGTCGTGACGATGGAGACGACCTGAAACACCGACTGGCGAACCGCCGGCTCGACGTTGCCGATGATGGCCGTGCGGATGCCTTCGAGGTAGAGCTGGTCGTACGTCTCGCCCGCCGGCGCGACGGACATGAGTCCGTCACCGAAGAAGAGAACTCCGGCGAGAATGGCCGAGACGACGCCGATAACGCCGAGGTAAGACTTGAACTCGGTGTCGCGGAACAGCCGCTTCGGGTCGCCCGTGAGGACGTGCCAGAAGAGCGCGAAGTTGGTCCCGGCGGCGACCATGAAGGGGACGACGACCCACTGCGCGGCCGCCGAGAAGGCCTCGATACTCCGGGCCTCCGGCGAGAACCCGCCGGTCGGCATCGTCGTCAGCCCGTGGGCGATAGCGTTGTACACGTCCATGTTCGGGGCGTCGCCGGTGACGTACAGGCCGTAGAGGAGGACGATTTCGAGGACGGTCAGACCGAGGTACGCGCCCCAGAGCGCGCGGGCCGTCTCGGCGATGCGCGGGGTGAGTTTCTCGATGCCGGGGCCGGGTGCCTCGGCGTCCATCAGCTGTGCGCCGCCGACGGAGAGTTCGGGGAGGATGGCGACCGCGAGGACGACGATACCCATCCCGCCGAGCCACTGGGTGAGCTGTCGCCACATCATGATGCCGCGGGTGTGGGAGTTAAACGAGATGTCGCCGAGCACCGTCGCCCCGGTCGTGGTGAAGCCGCTCATCGTCTCGAACAGCGCGTTCACCGGGTTGCCGAGCGTCGATTCGGGGTGGATGGGCGACGCGGCGAAGGGGACGCCGTGGGCCTCGATGAGAAACGGTATCGCACCGACTATCGTGACCGCTAACCACGTCACCGCGACCATCAAGAAGCCCTCGCGGGTACCGATATCGGGCTCGTCGGCGAGCCGTTCGAGCGCCGTGCCGACGAGGACCGTGACGGCCATGGTGACGACGAACGGGAGCACCGACTCGCCGTAGTACAGCGCGACCACGAGCGGGAAGCAAAGCGGGACCGCGAGATATTTCAGGACGGTCCCCACGAGACGCAGGCTGGCTCTGTAATCGACCCGCAATTTCATCCGTGGACTAACGTACCGAACGCCGGGTTCTTCCGTGTTCGGGTTCGCAGTCGGCGCGCGACAGCGTGACGCGGGGGGCTCGGCCGCCGAACGGGGTCGAACGGAGACGAACGGAGTTAACGGGGTGACCGTACGCCGGCCGCCCGGCTCACAGGTTCGGGGTCACGTCGTCGATGACAGAGCTATCGACGAAGACGACGACGTGGTCGCCGGGTTCGATGACGGTGTCGCCGCGGGGGGTGATGAGCTCGCGGCGGCGGGTTATCGCGCCGATGACGACGCCTTCGGGAAGCGACGCGACCGACTCCCGAATCGGCTTGCCGGCGAGGACGCTGTCGGTGTCGACCTCGATTTCCAGCACCTCGGCCTTGTTCGACTCGATGAGCGCGACGTTCTCCGCACCGCCCTCGCGGGTGAACCGGGTTATCTCTTCTGCGACGACCTCGCGGGGGCTGACGCCCACGTCGACGCCGACGGCCTCGAACAGCTCCACGTAGGGCGTCGTGTCGATGACGGCGACGGTGCGCTCGACGCCGAGTCGAGCGGCGAGAAGCGACACGAGCAGGTTCTTCTCGTCGGAGTCGAGCGCCGCCACGAGCAGGTCGGCGTCACCGATGTACTCGCGTTCGAGGAAGTCCACGTCGGTGGCGTCGCTCTCCATCACGATGGTTCCGGGGAGCATCTCCGCGAGCTCGCGGGCGCGTTCCGCGTCGTGTTCGATGAGTCTGGGCTTGAAGCCGCGCTCTTCGAGCAGGCGGGCGACGTGGTAGCCGATTTCGCTCCCGCCGACGATGACGACCTCCTCGGCGGTACCCGGGGGCTCGTCCGGCGAGACGGAGCTCGCGAACCCCTGAACGCTCTTGGGACTGCCGATGACGACGACGCGGTCGCCCGGCTCGATGACGGAGTCGCCGCGGGGAATCGTCACCTCGCCGTCGCGGAGGATGGCCGCGAACGTCAGCGAGTCGAAGCGGTCGGCCTCGCTCACGGTCTGGTTGGCGACGGGGCTCTCCTCGCCGACTTCGAACTCCGCCATCTGGACCTGTCCGCCGGCGAAGGGGTCCACGTCGCGCGCGGCGGGAAGGCCGACGACGCGGACGATGGACTCCGCGGCGAGCAGGTTCGTACAGACCATGAAGTCGATGCCGAACGCCTTCTCCGAGCGCTGCCACGTCCGGAGGTACTCCGTGTTCTTGACGCGGGCGATGGTGAAGGCGTTCGAGATGGCCTTGGCGGTCGCGCAGGCGACGATGTTCGTCTCGTCGTCGTCGGTCGAGGCGATGACCATGTCGGCGCGCTCCACGCCGGCCTCTTCGAGCGTGTCCACGGACGTGCCGTCGCCGTGGAGCGCGAGCACGTCGAGCGAGTAGTTCAGTTCGTCGACGCGCTCCGGGTCGCAGTCGATGACGACGACCTCGTGGGTCTCGTCGAGGTCGGCCGCGATGGACGACCCGACCTGTCCGGCACCGATGATTATCACGCGCACCAGAGACCAGCCCCTATCATACCCCTGTGTTGGTCCGCGGGCGCGTATGTGCATTTCCCTTCAGGAATCGCCCACGAAACGCCGCTCACGGCCCCGGTTTCGCGTGTATCGTGAGTTCAACACGCCGCGGCCGTCCCTCGATATCGGCGACGATTCGCTCGACGATTCGCTCCGCCTCCTTCTGGAGCACCGGCCGAACCTTGTCGATGACCCACCCGAGCGAGACGAACCGCGGGAGGTCGATATCGCCGGCGGAGACGCTGTCTGGGTCGTACTCGACCTCGAAGAAGACGCGGCAGGCGGCGTCGGCGTCAGCGGGGGCCTCGGCCGGCAGGTCGTCGAGCTTCTCGACCCGCCAGCGGCCGACGGCGTGTACGTCCTTGGTGATGGTCCAGTCGATTCGCGTCGGCGGGGTGACGTCGGTCACCTTCGACTCGGCGGTGTAGGTGAGCTTCCACCACGAGAAGTACAGGGCGTACCGCGTCCCCGGCGACCCGTCGCCCGACTGTCGCACGTCCCGCAGATGCTTCGAGTAGTCGGCGTACCCCGGGAAATCGACGAGAAACTCGTATATCTCCTCGGGCGGCAGGTAGACGACGGTGCTGACGGCTATCTCGTCCACGAGCGTCGAATGGGGTCGGTGGGACCAAAGGCTTGTGGGCCGCGTCGGGCCCGCCCGCGGTGCCGACCCGGCGTCGCAATCGCAACCTATAATCGGTCGGTGCGCCGACATACAACCGATATGGTGGGGGGGACGCTTCGAGACATCAGAGCCGAGATTCGGGCTCTGTCGCGTTCCGACGGGGACTACGCAGTCGTGTGCGGCCGCACGGGAGCCGAGCCCCCGGCCGCGACGGGCCGACGGTTTCCGGACCGGCGCGCCGCCGGGGAGGCCGCGGAACTGACGCGGGACTACCGGGCGACGCTCCGGCGATACGACCCGAACATCCCGTACGACGACCCGCTCGTCTACGAGGTGTCCGAGGGGCCGCCGCGGGCGGCCACCGAGGCATCGTCGGACGAGTACGCCCGCTACAGCGCGTTCTGCCACGACACCGCGGGCGCGCTGTTCGAGTCGCTGTCGGAACTCGGCTACAGAGAGGCCGAGACCGCCGCGATGGAGACGTACCTCACGCTGGCCGAGGTCGTCGACGACCGCGACGATTTCTGTCTGACGCTGGTGTGGTGCCTGATGAGCGAACTGGACGTCCGCCTCTCGGCGGCCGAGCGGCGGGCGGTCGTCGAGGCGGCCGCGGACCTGTTTTGCCCGACTGCGACGCCGAACCCCGTGGACGCGACGCTTCGACATCTCGAAACCGTCGGCTTCGTCGAGGGCTTTTCGGTGCGTCCGATTCCCGACGCCGAGGCGGGCGGCGCGCGGGATGCGGACGCCGGACCCGCCGTTCGGACCGACGCCCGAACGGATGCTCGGACCGACGGCGACGACAGCTCTCGGACGTGGCAACTCACCTTCGGGGACTACGCGCTCGCGGAGCGCACCGGCCGGATTCCGACGCTTCCGATTGCCGTGGCCCTCCTCCGCCGGGCTCCGGAGCGAACCGTGCGCTTTCTCGACGGCGAGGCGCTTTCCGACGGCCGCTGGCGGCTCCGGGTCTGGATGTCGCCGAAAGGCGACGGCGGGCGAGAGCGCGGCTCCGCGGGGCTCGTCAGCGTCGAGGCGGTCGAGAACCGCTGGCTCAACGATACCGGCGCGTCGACGCGGCCGTAGCGCGACGGGCACCGCGGAGTTCGGCAGAGTTCGGCCACATCCGTACGGTTTTACTCGCCGCCGAGCTATCGCACGACATGAGCGAAACGACTCCACGAGACGCGCTCGTCGTCGGCGGCGGCGTCGCGGGCCTCACCGCCGCGACGTTCCTCGCGCGCGCCGACCTCGACGCCCTCGTCGTCAACGACGGCGAGCCAATCGTGCGACGGAACGCCCACCTCGAGAACGTCCCCGGCTTCCCGGCTGGCGTCAACAGCCGACTGTTCACCGACCTGCTAGCCGAGCAGGCCGACCGAAACGGCGCGGACCGACTGGCGGGTCGCGTGACCGACCTCGACGTGCTCGGCGACGACGGGGACCCGCTGTTCCGCGCGACCGTCGAGACCGACGACGGCGAGAAACGCGTCGAGGCGTCGCGGGTCGTCGCGGCCTCGTGGTCCGACGCGTCGTATCTCGAAGACACGGGCGTCGACCTCCGGGTCGCCGGCTCGAAGACCTACGTCGACGTGGACGACCTCGGGCGGACGGCCGTCCCCGGCATCTACGCCGCGGGGCGGCTGACCGAGATTTACCACCAGGCGGTCGTCGCCGCCGGCGACGCCGCGGAGACGGCCATCACGCTCGTCCACGACTCGGGGACGGCGTTCTACAACGACTGGGTCACGCCGACCGGCTACTTCACCGACCGCGGCCGCGAGGTGCCGCCGGCCTGCGAGGAGATAGACGCCGACGAGCGCGACCGCCGCGAGCGTGAGTCCCGCGAGGTCATGCGGGAGTTCTTCGCCGAACCGCACGACGAGCCCCAGCGCACCCACCCGAGCCTCGTCGACGACGAACTCGGGCGACTCGACGAGTAACCGACACCGATTCGCGCGGGTGCGGCCCGAGACCACCCCACGTGGACGCGAATCCTTTTAACCGGTAGCGGGCGCAGAGACGAGTGAATGCTCGAAGGTGTGAACGTCGCGCTCGGGGTGACGGGAAGTATCGCGGCCGTGAAAGTCGTCGAGTTAGCGCACGAACTCCGCCGCCGAGGCGCGTCGGTCCGCGCGGTGATGACCGACGCCGCGACGGGAATCGTCCACCCGTGGGCGGTCGAGTTCGCCACCGACGACGACGTGGTGACCGAGATTACCGGCCGCGTCGAACACGTCGAACTCTGCGGCCGCGACGGCTGGGCCGACGTGTTCCTCGTCGCGCCCGCGACGGCCAACACGGTCGGCAAGATAGCCGCCGCCATCGACGACTCCCCCGTGACGACCACCGCGACCACCGCCCTCGGCGCGGGCGTCCCGGTCGTCGTCGCGCCCGCGATGCACGAGCCCATGTACGACCACCCCGGCGTCCTCGACGCCATCGAGCGGGTGCGGTCGTGGGGCGTCGAGTTCGTCGACCCGCGCATCGAGGAGGGGAAGGCGAAAATCGCCACCGAGGAGGCCATCGTCACCGGCGTGGCGAACGCGACGACAGAACAGACGCTCGCCGGAAAATCCGTCGTCGTCACCGCCGGCGCGACGACCGAGTCCATCGACCCAATCCGAACCCTCTCGAACCGCGCCTCCGGTCGCACGGGCCGCGCCGTCGCCCGCGCGCTCGCGATTCGCGGCGCGGACGTGACGCTCGTCCACGACGGCGACGACGTCCACTACGCCGACGTGCTGGCCGTCGAGTCGGCCGCCGAGATGGTGGAGGCCGTCGAGGCCGCGGTCGACGCCGACGCCGACGCGCTCGTCTCCGCGGCCGCCATCTCCGATTTCACCGTCGAGGCGGCCGACGAGAAGATTCGCTCCGGCGAGGCGCGCACGCTCGACCTCGAACCCGCGCCGAAGCTCATTGACACCGTCCGCGAGTCACATCCGGACCTCGCCATCGTCGGCTTCAAGGCCGAGACGACGGGTGACGACGAGGCGATGGTCGGCGAGGCCCGCCGCATCATGGACCGCGTCGGCCTCGCCTTTGTCGTCGCCAACGACGCCTCCGTGATGGGCGCGGACGAGACCCGCGCGCTCGTCGTCCGCGCCGACGAGACGAGCGAGTACGTCGGGTCGAAAGACGGACTCGGCGCTCGCGTCGCTGTCGAACTAGCCGGCGAGTTCGAAAAATAAGAACTCGGGCGGGGGTCAGTCGTCGCCGCGTGCGGCGTCGGCGTCGGTGCCATCCGCACCGTCGGCGTCGACCGACGTGGGCTGTCTCGGCCACGTGACCCCGTCGAGGAACGGGACGCCCATGCGCTGGGCGGCCTGCGAAATCATGTGCGCGCCCGTCGGCGCGGTGAGGAACAGGAACACCACCGTGACGAGCGCCATCAGTCCGTCGCCGTTGGGCAGGTAGTACACTGTCGCGGCGAGCGCGATGGACGCCGCCCCCAGCGTGGTCGCCTTCGAGGTGGCGTGCATCCGGTTGTAGACGTTGGGGAACCGGAGCAGGCCGATGGTCCCGACGACGAGGAAGAAACTCCCCACGAGCGTCAGGAGGATGACGAGCGCCGCGCGAACGGGACCGGCCGTCGCGGCGGCCGCGGTTTCTGCGGCGGTCATTCGATGATGTCCCCCTCCGTGACGTACCGAGCCACGGTAATCGTGCTGATGAAGCCGATGATGGCGAGCACGAGGCTCACGCCGACGAAGTAGCCCTGTTGGCTCCAGATGGCGTACAGCGCCGCGATGGCGACGACGTTCGTCCCGATGGTGTCGAGCGCGACGACGCGGTCGGGCACCGTCGGCCCGCGGATGACGCGGTAGCTCACGAGGAGCGTCAGCCCCGCGGCGAGCGCGAGGCCGGCGAAGAGGACGGTGTCCATCCACGCGAGGTACGCGGGCTCAGCCATGTTGCTCACCTCCCGGCGCGGCGGCGGGCGCGTCGCCGCCGTCCGCGGGGCGAACCCCGGCCTGCGGCGCGGGGTCGCCCGGTTTCAGTTCCTCGTCGAAGATGATGAGCGCGTAGTCCTCCCAGCGGCGGATGGGTTCGAGGATGCCGTCGAGGTCGCTCCCGTCGATGCTGTGCACGTACAGCGAGTTGGTTTCGTCGTCGTAGTCCATGGTCAGCGTCCCCGGAGTGAGGGTGATACTGTTCGCGATAGTCGTGATGGCGAGCGGCGTCCGCACGCGGAGCGGCACTTCGACCACGGCGGGGTCGATGGGCATCGACGGCGACAGCGTCCGCACCGCCACGTCGACGTTGGCCGTGAGGAGTTCCCAGAGGAACGTCGCGAGGTACAGCGCCGCGTAGGGCGCGACGCGGAGGCTCCGCGTGACGGGCGCTTCGTCGCCGTAGAACCGCCGGAAGAAGAAGGCGATGCCCATCCCGACGCCGAGGCCGATGATGAACTCCTCCAGCAGGCGCTGGGGCGTCAGTTCGACGCCGCGGACGAACAGCCAGAGGACGGCCAAGACGAGCCCCGAAACCGGCCAGCGGCGGCTCATCAGTGGCCACCCCCGCCGGATTCGAAGCCGACGCCCGGACCGTGCATCACGGCGTCGACGTAGCCGTTCGTATCGAGGGCGGCGCGGGCCGCGGCGTCCGCGGCACCGAACAGCGCCTCGAAGCCGATACCGAAGCCGATGGCGGCGACCGCGAGCGCGACGACGACGGTCACCTGCGTGGTGAGTTCGAGCCGTTTGAGGCCGCCGTCACCGCCGTCGGTCATCGCCGCGTCGCCGGAGCCGACAGACCAGCGCTCGGGGAGCGCGGCGTCGACGAGGTCGCTCGGGCGACCCCAGAACACCGCGTTCCACGCGCGGGTGTAGTAGGCGATGGTCAAGATAGCGCCGGCGAGCGCGACCGCGAGCGCGAGTCCCGCGCCGGCCGCGCCCGCGGCGAACGCCTCCGCGGCCGCTTGGAAGACGAGGTACTTCCCGAAGAAGCCCGAAAGCGGCGGGACGCCGATGAGCGTCAGCGCGCCGAGCAGGAAGCCGGCCGCGAGCACCGGCGCTCTGTCGGCGAGGCCGCCGAGGTCGGAGAGCCGGTCGCTCCCGACGGCGTCTTTGAGCGTGCCGCTCGCGAGGAACAGCAGGCTCTTGACGATGCCGTGGTTGAACGCGTAGACCAGCGCGGCGGTCACGCCGAGCGCCCGAACCGCCTCGGACGGCGCGGTCGCGGCCACCGCCAGCGGGAGGACGATAAAGCCCACCTGACTGATAGAGGAGTACGCGAGGATGCCGTCCACGTCGTCGCGACCGACCGCGCCGATGCCGCCGAGGACGATGCTGACCGCGGCCATGGCGAACATGACCGGGCCGAAGAAGCCGAGGAACGACTCCCCGGTGATGCCGAGGAAGTCGAGGTCGATGGACGCCGCGGCGAAGATAGTGAAGTAGAGCCGAACGATGGCGTAGACGCCGACCTTCTTTACGACGCCGGCGAGCATCGCGGTCACCGGCGACGGCGCGGCGCGGTAGGCCGCGGGCACCCAGAACTGGAAGGGCGCGAGGCCGGCTTTCAGCGCGAACACCGAGAACAGCACCGCCGACAGGCCGAGCACCGGCAGGACGGAGACCTCGTAGGCACCGGGCGAGGCCAGTCGCCGGGCGATGTCGGCCATGTTGAGCGTCCCGGTTGTGCTGTAGATACCGCCGATGGCGACGAGCATCACCGCGCTCCCGATGAGGTTGAGCACGACGTAGTTGAGCGCCGCGCGGGTGTGCTCGCGACCGGAGTAAAACAGCACGAGGATGTAGCTCGACATGAGCATCACCTCGAACCAGACGAACAGGTTGAACACGTCGCCGGTGAGGAACGAGCCGGTGACGCCGACCACCATGAAGTGGAACAGCGTGTGGTAGCTGAGACGCTGGCCGAACGAGCCGACCGACGCGATGGAGTAGCCGAGCGTCAGAAGCGACACGAAGCCGGTGAGCGCCAGCATGAACACCGACAGGGCGTCGGCGACGAGCGTGATACCGAACGGCGCGCCCCAGTTCGAGACCTGATAGACGAGCGTGGTCGACTCGCCGCCGAGCGGCAGGACCACGGCGTCGAACAGGGCGGCGACGGCGACGAGGTAGGCGACGCCGCCGAGCAGGCTGACCGTCCGTTGGAGTATGTCACTCGGGCGCGTGAGAAGCGTCAAGATTGCCGTCACGAGCGCCACGAGGAGCGGTGCGATGACGAGCGTGCTCATCTGCTCCCTCCGAGTTCGTACATGTCGATTGTGCCGTGTTCCTCGTACACCCGGTAGGTCAAGACGAGCGCGAGGGCGGTCGTCCCGAAGCCGATGACGATGGCGGTGAGGACGAGCGCCTGCACGATGGGGTCCGAGGGTGCGGGACCGCTCGCGCCGTGGCCCGAGAGGATGGGCGCGAGCCCGTCGAACCCGCCCATGGTGACGAGGTAGACGTTGGCCGATTGGCTGATGATGCTGATACCCCAGACGACGCGAACCACGTCGCGTCGGAGCACGAGGTACGTGCCGATGCTGAACAGGACGCCGAGCGTGGCGGCGAGGAAGAACTGAATCATTCGTTACCGACCTCCGCGACGATGGTGAGCAGGCCGCCGACGACGGCGAAGAAGACGCCGAGGTCGAAGGCGAACGCGCTCGCGACTTCGAGTTCGCCGTAGAGGGGGAGGTGCTCCACGAAGAGCACGCCCTGCGTCAGGAACGGCGCGCCGAACGCGAGCGGGGCGAGGCTGGACGCCACGGCGATTGCGAGGCCGAGCGAGGCCATCCAGCGGTAGGTCTCGACGAGTCGGTGTTGCTCCGAGCCGTCGGGTTTGATGGCGAGCACCTCCCGCTGGATGAACTCCAGCCCGAAGATGATGTAGACGAGCGCGAACGCGGCGGCCGCGAGGACGGCCCCGATGAAGCCCCCGCCGGGGAGGTTGTGTCCGCGGAACAGGAGGGCGATGGCCGTCACCAGGATGATGGGGACGACGATGCGCGCGACGGTCCGCGAGATGACGGTCGTCCGACCGGACGAGCCGTTCATTGGCTCTCACCTCGCGTTCGCATGCGAATCAGCGTCAGGATGGCGAGCGACGCCATCACGACGACCGAAATCTCGCCCATGGTGTCGAACCCACGGAAGTCGACGAGGATGACGTTGACGATGTTCGACCCGCCGCCGTAGTCCGCGAAGAACGGCCCGTGTTCCGCCGGGACGCCCGCCCGGGAGACGAAGAACTCCTGTAAGCGCGGGTCGGGCGAGGCGTTCGTCGACAGCAACACGGTGAGGAACACCGTGCCGCCGACGGCGAGCGATAGCAGGCCGTCGCGGACGGAGACGAGTCGGTCCGGCGCGTCGCCGTAGAACGCCGGCAGGCGGTCCAAGACGAGCAGGAAGATGACCAACACCAGCGTCTCGACGACCAACTGGGTCAACGCGAGGTCGGGCGCGTCCGCGAGGATGTAGAAGATGGCGACCATGAAGCCGACGATAGACAGCGTCAGGACCCCGGCCACGTGCGACGGCGCGACGTCGACCGCGAACGCGGCGACGAGCGCGACGAGGAGCACGAGCACGATGGGTATCGACACGCTGAGTTCGTCGAAGCCGGGCAGGGAGACGCCGGCGGCGGCGTAGCCGCCGAGCGCGAGCGCGACGAAGCCGAAGAGTCCCCACGTCGTGTAGGTGCGCAGGAGGCCGGTCTGAATCTTCGGCGTGACGGCGACGCTCGTCGTCGTCAGCCCCTCGACGAAGTTATCGTACCACCAGTTCGCGCGGACGGGACCGCGCAGGGCCGCGTTGATGGCGTCGTGGATGCGGTCGTAGAACGGGAAGGCGGCCGCACCGACGGCGATGGTGACGATACTCATAATCACGTACGGGGTCAGTTCGGTCGGGAAGTGGACCGAAAAGGAGTGCGCCTCGCCGGGGACGACGCTCCCGAACACGTCGCCGATGAGCCCCTCGATGAAGAGGTTCGGCTGTGCGGAGATGGCGAGGACGAGCGCACCGAGAATCGCCGGCGGGACGAGCATGGCCACCGGTGGGCGGTGGACGTGGCCCAGTCCGTCGGGTTCGTCGCCGAAGAACAGCGAGGCGAACTTGATGGAGTAGAGGAACGTGAAGACGCTCCCGAACACCGCGACGACCGGGAAGACCCACGCGACGCCGCCCATGTGTTCGGCGGCGTAGTACGTCGATTCGAACAGCAGTTCCTTCGAGTAGAAGCCGTTGAACGGCGGGACCCCGGCCATCGACAGCGACGCGACGACCGCGATGACTGCCGTCACGGGCAGGTGTTTTCGGAGCCCGCCGAGGCGGTCGATGTTCCGCGTGCCGGCCTCGTGGGCGATGATGCCCGCGACCATGAACAGCGCGGCCTTGAAGCTCGCGTGGTTCAGGATGTGGAACGCGCCGGCCTCCGCGCCGTAGCTGTTGGCGAAGCCGAAGGCGGCGATGATGAGGCCGAGGTGCGAGGCCGTCGAGTACGCGAGCAGTTCCTTGATGTCGGTCGCGCTCACCGCGAGCATGGCCGCGACGGTCATCGTCAGCAGGCCGAGCACGGCGAAGATGAGCGTCCACTCGCCGAGCACCGCCGCGTCCTCGGGGAGGAAAAGCGGGCGGAATCGGCCGACGAGGTAGACGCCGGCTTTGACCATCGTCGCGGAGTGGAGGAACGCCGAGACCGGCGTCGGAGCCTCCATCGCGTTGGGAAGCCACACGTGGAACGGCACCTGTGCGGACTTCGTCGCCGCGCCGAGACCGACGAAGACGAGCACGGGAACGAGCAGGCCGGAGGTCGTCAGAACCTCGCGAATCGCGTCCGCGTGCTCGACCAAAAGCGGGATGCTGTAGGTCGTTCCCTCGATGGCTCCCGTCTGGCCGGACGCCCAAACGAGAAGCAGGAAGCCGACCAGCATGAACAGGCCGCCGGAGACGGTGATGAGCATCGACTTCCGGGCGGCGTACTGAGACGCTTCCTCGCCGGTGTAGTGGCCGATGAGGATGAACGACGAGAGGCTCGTCAGCTCCCAGAAGACGAACAGGGCGACGAGGTCGCCCGCGAGGGCGACGCCGAGCATCGAACCCATGAACGCCAACAGGGTCGCGTAGTATTTCGCCTGGCCCGGTTCGCCGTGCATGTATCCTCCCGAATACGTGAGGATGAGCACGCCGACGCCGCTGGCGAGGAAGGCGATGAGAAGCGCCAACCCGTCTACGTGAAACGCCAGCGAGATTCCGAGCGAGGGAATCCAGTCGAACGACACGGTTCCGTGCGCCCCCGCGAGATACTGGTCCGTCACGAGGCCGAGCGTGACCAGCGCGACGGCGGCCGCGAAGTACGCCGTGCGCTCACCCAAGACCCGATACACTACCGGGGTGAACGCCGCGGCGAGAAACGGCAAGAAGACGACCGCGAGGACGACTTCCGGTGTGGGTTGCACGGGGGAAATTGCGGGAAGCGCCGACTTAGGTGTTGTCAAACCCGTTGGTTGTCCGGTCCCGAAATGGGACGGTCGGTCGGTTTATTCTCGGATTTCTCAGCTTCATGATTTTTACGTGAGGGCGGAATTTATATCCTCAGACGACCATACTACGTCTTAGAGTACATTCAGCCGTTCGAGAATATTTGTCGCGCCGGCAGGTGATTCGTCCGCGCGCGACTCGGTCGGCGCTGTGCTCACGCGTCGCGGCGGTCGTCTGACTGGCGAGCGTCGCGACTCCACCGCGTCGTCTGTGAGGGAGGCGGTCCCGCTGTCAGCCGTCTTCGTCCGCACGCGAGGTGTCCACATCAGAGATACACTTGTCATAGTCATCGGAATCCCCGATTCGGCCCTCTGGTGCCCCGCTCGACCGCGCTGAAGGCGGTCGCTGTCGCAGGGGCGCAACTACTTTATACGCTCATTCGGAGGCTTTCATCAGAGATGGACGGACGTGCGTCGAGCGACGAACTCCTGGATATACTCGGAGACACCGAGTCCAGGGCACTGCTCGTGGCGCTCCGCCGCGAGTCCCGCACCGCCAAGGAGCTCGGTGAGACGCTCGACCTCTCGCTTCCGACCGTGTACCGGCGGCTCGACCGGCTGTGCGAGTGCGGGCTCGTCAGTTCGGCGACCGAGGTCCGCGACGACGGCACGCACCGCCGCCGCTACGACTGCGACTTCGGCGAGGCGGTCGTCTCGCTTTCGGTCGAGGGGTTCCGGACCGAGGTCCGCTCGACGCCCGCGTTCTCGAGCGAGCGAGCCGAGTCCGGAATCGACTGACGACCGACCGTCCGCCTCCGTGGCTGTCGCGTCCGTTGCGGCCTGTCGAGCCCCGCTTCGCTGTCGTTTCTCTCCGCACCGGGTGCTAAACGACGTCTGACCCGGACTGAAAACCGGTTTTTCAACGCGAGAAATTCCACCTCTACATTTATAGCAACAACTGACAATCTGAAATTCATGACACGTCCAGGCGCGCGCTCCGGGCAGGGAGACGCGCAGCGTCAGGGCAGGGGGGGAAACGAATGATAATCGACCCGTCACGGATGGTATCGGTCAACGGACCGGGACCCGACAGCGAGGTCGCGATGGACGCGCTCCGGGGGACTGCGAAGGGGGCAGTCTCACTGGTCGCCGTCTACGGTGCGACGGCGTTCGACCTGTTTCACGTCGGCGAAACCGTCCGAGCGGACTTCGGGAGCCGCGACGAACTCGTGGCGCACCTGAGTTCGCTCGCCGAGGAGACTCGGCGCGAGTTCATGGAACGCGGGCTGTTCTCCGGGCTGAGCCCAGTACAGAACAGCGTCGAGTACCGCTTCGAGGAACGCGACGGCTACGGCGTGTTGCAGGTCTACTGCGGCGGCCGCGGCATGTTGCTTTTCGTCGAACCCGACGAGAGCGTCGAGCCGCTCGTGAAGACCGCGTCACAGCTTCTCGGCGGGGTGTAACCGCCTCTTCGAAGCGCCGCACTCCGGCCCGTGAATCAGGGCTGGACCGAGAGCGGCCGCGCTCGTCGCCGTCTATCACACGAGAGGAGATACCGTACGGCGTGGGTCGACGTGTCCGAGAGCCTTCGAACCGCCACATTTTATGCCTAACCGGGGAAACGAGCGTCATGGACCAGTTGCGGCAGTCCCTTCTCGACGCGCCGATCATCGAAAAAGGAGACTACGAGTACTTCGTTCACCCCATCAGCGACGGCGTTCCGATGCTGAAGCCGGGGCTCCTCCGCGAGATCGTCATCAAAATCATCCGCAAGGCGAACCTCGAAAACGTCGACAAAATCGTCACGCCCGCGGCGATGGGCATCCACATCTCGACGGCCGTCTCGCTGATGACGGACATCCCGCTCGTCGTCATCCGCAAGCGCGAGTACGGCCTCGACGGCGAGGTGTCGCTCCACCAGCAGACGGGCTACTCCGAGGGCGACATGTTCATCAACGACGTCAACGAGGGCGACCGCGTCCTCGTCCTCGACGACGTGCTCTCGACCGGCGGCACGATGAAGGCCGTCCTCGACGCCCTCGACCACATCGGCGCGGACGTCGTCGACACCGTCGCCATCATCAAGAAGGCCGGCCCGAACGAGCTCGACGACTCGGAACACCACGTCAAGACGCTCATCAACGTGACCGTCGAAGACGGCGAAGTCGTCGTCGTCGACGAGCACGGCGACGACTGACCTGACACCGACGCGGCCGCGGCGTCATGGCCGCGGCGTCATGGCCGCATCGCCTTCTCTCGCGGATTTCCGCCTCCGCGGGGCCTTTTTGTGCCCGGACCGTACTCGGGAGCGATGACATCGGCGCTTTTCATCGTCAGCGAAGACGGCTACTGGGGCGAAGAGTGCATCGAGCCGCTTACGAGCTTGACCGACGCCGGCGTGGACGTGACCGTTGCGACGCCGACGGGCGGCGTGCCGGTCGTCGACGAGCGCTCTGTCGACCCCGACGAGGTCGGCGAGGAACTCGCAGAGCGCGTCGTCGACGTCCACGAGAACGACGAGCGACTGCAGAACCCGGAACCGATCGCGCGGGTCGACGCTGACGAGTACGACGCCGTGGTGTTCCCCGGCGGTCACGGGACCGCGTGGGACGTAAACCAGGACCGACACGCCCGACAGGCGCTCCTGCAGGCGGTCGCCGGCGACGACTCGAAGGCGCTCGTCGTCTGCCACGCGGTCGGCATCTTCGGGTTCACCCGCGAGGCCGACGGCTCGTTCCTCGTCGAGGGCCGCGAGGTCACCGGCTTCCCCAACGAGTGGGAAGAGGGCATCGTCGACGACGACGACCTGATGCCCGACGGCCGGAAGCTTCCCTACTGGGTCGAAGACGAGGTGAAGGCCGCCGGCGGCGTCTGGGACGCCGAACTCGACAGCGACACGAGCGTCACCGTCGACGGCGATCTCATCACCGCGCGCGGCCCCGGCTCGTCGGCCGCGGCGGCCCAGACGCTCTTGGACGAGTTAGACGCGAACTAGTCGGACCTATCCGGGCGGCACCCCCGCCGCAGGAGAACGTTTTTTCGTCGCTCGGTCGTCCGAACCGGTGTGGAACTCGCAACGCTCTCGCTCGAACCCGGTGAACGGTTGAGCGGGTCAGAACTCAACTCGCGGTTCGACCGCGGAATGACGGGACGGGGCATCGAGATCTGTTACGACGACGACGACCAACGGTATCTCCGTCTCTTTTCGAGCGACACCGGGCCGTACGGCGACGACGTAACCGGCGGCGAGTTCACGTACATCGGAGAGGGACAGACCGGTGACCAGACGCTCACCGGCGGAAACAAGTTTCTCTCGCGGGCGAAACGCCACCCGTTACCGATATTCTTCTTCCATCGGGAATCTGGGGAGGCCGACTGGGAGTACCAAGGGCAAGTCGAAGTCGTCGATTTCGCGTGCGGCCCGTTCGAAGGCGACGACAGGGATGTCTATCGATTCGTGCTCCGCCGCCGTCACGAGACGCGGGAGCGAGTCGACGACGAGGAAGCCGCGGCAGACCTCACGCCCGCGGAACGCACCGAGACGACGCGGAGCCGAATCATTCGAAACACGGCGCTCGCGACCGAGTTGAAAGCGCGGTACTCCCACACGTGCCAAGTCTGTGGGGAGCGTCGTCGCCGAGGGGTGCACGACGGATACGCCGAAGCGCATCACCTCAGACCGCTCGGTCGGCCTCACGACGGCCCGGACGTCGAGGCGAACCTCCTCGTCCTCTGTCCCGACCACCACGCGGACTTCGACTACGGCATGATAGCGGTCGACCCCGAGACGCACACCATCGCTCACGCCTACGAGCGCGAGGTAGACGGCGCTTCGCTCTCTGTTCGCGAGGACCACGACCTCGGTTCCGCGTTTCTCGACTACCACAACCGAACCATCGCGTCGTTTTGACCGGTCCCGTTATTCGATTTTGAACACGGCCTCTTCGATGCCCTCGCTTCGGCACTCCGGGCACCGCGAGGGGTAGTTCACGGGGTCGTCGAAGGCGTTGAAGCCGCAGTGTTCGCACTCCGGCGGTGCGACGAGGAACTGCTCGCCGTCCTCCCCGTGGACCGTTTGGGCGACGTGTTGGAGGTGGCCGTACACCGACGACACCGAGACGCCGACGCTCGCCGAGAGTTCGGAGGCTGTCGCGGGGGCGTCGCGGAGGGCGTCGGCGATGCGCTGGCGGGCCGTCGTGTCGGACTCCCGTGCTGTCATACCGCTGGGTTGGGAGTCGAAGGGAAAATCCCTTGCGCCGCCTCCCGCCCAGAAATGTCAGCAATATAGAGAGGATGCAAAAAGGCCTTGTCCACGTGGTGGGATTTGAGGATATGAAGGCAGTCGTCCTTGCCGGTGGGTACGCGACGCGTCTGTGGCCGATTACCAAACACCGACCCAAGATGTTCTTGCCGGTCGGTGACAAGACGGTCATCGACACCATCTTCGAAGACTTGGAGGCCGACGACCGGGTCTCCGAGGTGTTCGTGAGCACGAACGAGCGCTTCGCCGGCGCGTTCGAGGAGTACATCAACGAATCGTCGTTCGAAAAGCCGACGCTGTCGGTCGAAGACACGAGCGAAGAAGACGAGAAGTTCGGCGTCGTCGGCGCGCTCGCCCAACTCATCGACCGCGAGGAGGTCGACGAGGACCTCGTCGTCATCGCGGGCGACAACCTCATCAGCTTCGACGTGGGCGACTTCGTGGACTTCTTCTACGAGAAGAACGCGCCGTGTCTCGCCGCCTACGACGTGGGCGACAAAGAGCGCGCGAAGGCCTACGGCCTCGTCGAACTCGACGGCGACCGCGTCATCAACTTCCAGGAGAAGCCCGAAGACCCGAAGAGCACGCTCGTCTCCATCGCCTGCTACGCCATCCCGGCGGGCGACCTCCCCAAGTTCGGCGAGTACCTCTCCGGCGACAACAACCCCGACGAACCCGGCTGGTTCATGCAGTGGCTCCAGCAGAACGGCGACCTGTTCGCCTACACGTTCGACGACGCGTGGTTCGACATCGGGACGCCCCAGAGCTATCTCGACGCCGTGGCGTGGTACCTCGGCGGCGAGAACTACATCCACGAGTCGGCGACGCTCACGAACACGGAGGTCGGCACCAACGTCCACGTCATGGCCGACGCGGTCATCGAGGACTCCGTTCTCGAAGAGTCCGTGGTCTTCCCCGGGGCAGTCATCCGAAACGCGGAGCTCAAGAACTCCATCGTCGACGAGGAGACCCACATCGAGAGCCTCGACCTCTCGAACGCCCTCATCGGGGCGCACTCGCGGTTGACGAACGGCCAGTAACACGGTTCCGCGGTCCGAGCCGCGGACGCGGGTTCTTTTTCTCAGCCGAGGGACGCGTCGGTGATGCGGAGCCTGCCGTGGGTTCCCTCCCACTCCGTTTCGTACTCCAGTTCGATGGGGCGGTCCATGTGCGGGCCGTCGGTGACGAGCGTCTCGAACTCGCCGCCCTCGCCGAGGATGTGGACGCCGTACCGCTCGTTGAGCGTCTCCAGTTCGTCGAGCGCGTCGGCGTCGAGCGTCCGACCGAGCCACGACTCGTCGAGGCCGTGGGCCGCGACCTGGATGATGGTGATTTCGAAGCCCGCCGCGAGCATGGCGTCGCCGAGTTCGCGGGGGTCTTCCTGCCACAGCGGGGCGAACAGGTCGATTCCGAGGCGGTCGCACATCGCCTGAATCCGGTCGGTCTGGAACTCGCTTTCGATGGCCCCGGCGGTGACGCCCGCGAGGTCGAACTCGGTTTGGAGCTCCGACAGCGCCGCTTCGAGGGGTTCGAGTTCGGCGTCGCCCTGTGCGCCGGAGTCGGCGGCGTCGGTCGCTTCGAGGTCTCCGGGGTGGACCTCCACGAGCTCGATGCCGGTGCTCTCGGCGGCGAGCGCGGCGAGATCGGTCGCCGGGACGTGGTACATATACGAGTCGTCGCTGGGGTGGACGGTCAGGAGGCGGGTGACGTTCAACCCCTCTTCGAGCGCGCGGTAGAGCGCCCACGAGGAGTCTTTTCCGCCGGAGAAGAGGCTGACCCACTCGGCTGTCATGGAGGAGATAGCGTGTTGGGGAAGATAGGCGCTACGGTGTTCGCGCGGTCCACCCGCGTCTGCGTGACTGGCGTGAGGCTACACGTACCCCAAATCGCGGAGCCGACCCATCAGGTCCTCTTTGTCCTGCGCGCGGCCCTCGCGTTCCGCGCTCGCGCCGAGGTCGGAGACGGGAATCTCGTCGCCGGGCGACGCGCCGAGGCACGCGAAGTCCTCGTTGCGGGCGACGACGAGGTCGAGGCCCCAGCGGTCGACCCACTCGCGGACGAACGCCTCGGTCTCGTCGAAGTGCTCGAAGTGGTCGATGAAGACGACCGGCGGCACGGGGACGCCCGCGTCGGCGGCGACCTCGCGGACGACGTAGAGGACGAGCGTGGAGTCTTTCCCGCCGGTCCACATGACGGCCGGGCGCTCGTACTGTTCGAGGGCAGTCGCGGTCACCGCGGCCGCCTTCTCCAGTTTCGCTTCCAGCGTCGGGGAGTTCGCGGCGGTCTCCTCGCGGCCGTCGTCGTAGTCGACGTCGAGGGAGTCGTGGAACGTGTGAGCCACACAACAGAAATCGCTCGGAGAGAATATCGCTGTTTCCGCTGTGGGACGGTCACAGTCGCTCTCGAAGCGGGCCGCGAAAAAGTGAGCGCGTGGCGACGTTCGCGTTAGATATCGACCGTCGTCACATGTAGCCGAGGTCGCGCAGGCGCTCCATCAGGTCCTCTTTGTCCTGGGCGCGGCCCGCGCGCTCGGTCGTGTTCTCCATGTCCTGTAGCCACGCCGGTTCCTCGGCGGACTTGTCGGTCGAGACCTCACTGCCGAGACTCCGGAAGCCGGCGAAGTACTTCGGCGAGACGGGCACGTCCTCTTGGGTGACGCCCTCGGGGAGGTCGGTGTCGCTCGTCGGGACGTAGCCGTCCTCGGGGTAGTTCTCGACGGTGTCGGGGACCGCGAAGTACCAGAAAGCGTCCCAGACGGCGCTCTCTTCGAACTGGAGGATGGGTTGAATGCGGTCGTGCGGGGGGTAGATGTCGGGGTCGTGACGGGGGCTGAAGAACGTCTCGTCGGCGCGGGCCTCCTGTTCGTCCCAGCGGACGCCGGAGATGACGCCGTCGATGTCGTGTTCTTCGAGGGTGTCGTTGAGCGCGACGGTCTTCAGCAGGTGGTTGCCGACGTAGGTGTCGAGCAGGAAGGGGAACGTCTCCTCCTCGTACTCGAGAATCTCGCGGACGTGGTGCTGGTTGTGCTCGGAGAGTTCGGAAACCGGGATGTCGTCGCCGGGTTCGAGGCCGTGTTCGTCGACGTACGCGCCGACGTCCTCGTTACGCGCCCAGATGACGTCGAGGTCCCACTCGTCGGCCCAGTGCTCGACGAAGTCCATAATCTCGTCGAAGTGCTGGTAGTGGTCGATGAAGACCGCCGGCGGCACTTCGAGGTCGTAGCGCTCTGCGACCTCCTTGATGAAGTAGAGCGTGAGCGTCGAGTCCTTCCCGCCGGTCCACATCACGGCGGGGTTCTCGTACTGTTCGAGTCCCTGCTTCGTGACCTCGATGGCTTTCTCGATTTTGTCCTCGATACTCGGGTAGTCCTCCGGCGTCTCTCCCTCGCCGTCGGTGTAGTCGACGTCGAGGTAGTCCGGGAAGGCTTCGGCTTCCGACATGGTGTGTAATTACATCTAATTAGATAGTGTAAATGCTTTTTGCCCGAGCAGTCGCGTGCGCCGTGATACCGCCGAACACGATTTGGGCCGCTGGCTCACGCGATTCGGCGGTGACGAGATGGGGAGATACGACGCGGTTAGGAGATGAACTTGTTGTCGCGCCAGTTGATTCCGCTGTCCGACGAGCCGTTCTGCTGTGGGTTCTCGACGACTTCGACGGAGGCGGCACGCACCTCGCCCTCGACGATGCGCGTCGCCTGCAGTTCGTCGCTCTCCTCGGTGATGGCGGTCAGCGTCCCCTTCTCCGAGAGCATCGCAATCTCGCGGAGGACGAGGAACATCGGATACTGGAGCGCCGTGTTCTGGAGCACGGTTTCGAGGTCGCCTTTGAAGCAGGCGAACTCGACGAGCTCGGAGGGAATCTCCTCTTCTTCTTCATCTCCCCAGTTGGGCGCTCCCGCTCGGGGGGGCTCTTCTTCGTAGACGCGGTTTTCCGTCACGCTCGCTTTCAACTGGGCCGTCGGCGTGTACTTGCTGAGGTTGTCGTCGGCGGAGACGGCTTTGATGATGAGGGTGTTGTTTCGGCGGGTGATGTCTACGTTCTCGACCTCAGGCGGCAGTTCTGGGTCGTTTTCGAAGTAGTCCATCACGTCTTCGAGTGGCAGTTCCAACGTCGAATGGAGTCGATATACGCGGCCTGACATTGTTGGCTTCGGTATCGACGAGAGCCACGGTGCGGGCGCACCCGGATGGCGATACCTGCGTGGATGTACGAGTTCGAGGCTTATATGGCCTCCCCTTCTCGTTAGTCGAGAGACGGAAAGTCGCCGTCCGGCCGCTGTCGGGTGGTCTGTCGGGTGCGGTCCCGGCGGTCAGTTCGCGCCGGTCAGCGCCGCTTCGAGTTCGCCGCGCTCGTCGAGTTCTTCGAGGATGTCACTGCCGCCGACGAACTCGCCGTCGACGAACGTCTGTGGGATGGTCTCCCAGTCGCTTTTCCCCTTGAGCGCCTCGCGGTAGTGCGGGAGCGCGGGCAACACGTCGACGGTCTCGAACTCGTCGACGTACTGGGAGATGAGGTCGACCGCCTTCGCGGAGTAGCCGCACTGCGGCATCAGGCGGTTGCCCTTCATGAACAGGACGACGCGGTTGTCCGCGACGGCCTCGTCGACGCGGGTCTGTACTTCCTCTGGGTCCAAACTCTCCGGTTGGAACGTCATGCACCCAGCTAGCGGCCGGGCGGACAAAGGAGTTGCGTCGCGGTCACATCGGAACCGTCGAGCCGTGCGACCGAGACGGCGGCTTACTGCTCGCCGACGCGGACGACGTTGATAAGCGAGTGGACGGGGACGCCGTCTATCTCTTCGACGCCCTGCTTGTCGACGATGACCACGCACGCGAGCGGCTCGCCGCCCTCGGAGCGGATGGCGTCGATGGTCTCCCGGAGCGTCGTGCCGCTCGTCACCGTGTCGTCGACGATGAAGCACTTGCGGCCCTCGACGGGCGAGAAGTTCCGGGAGAACCCGCCGCCGAGGTCTTCGAGGTCGCCTTCGTCCCACTGGTGTTTCGCGGGCGAGTACGCGCCGAGCGTCGTTTCGAGCTCGCGCGAGACGGAGGTCGCGAGGGGGACGCCCGCCTTCTCGATGCCGACGGTCACGTCGGCCTCGCCGTTCGTCTCCATGAGCAGGTCGGCGAGCGCGCGCCCGATGTAGGTGAGTCGCTTGCCGCCACTGCCGATGGCGTTCCAGTCGACGTGGATGTCGTCGGGGCCGTCGGGCTCCGCACGGGGCTCGGGTTCGGTCGCCGCGCCGCTTCGTTCGACAAGCCAACTGGCCGTCTCGCGCGAGACGTTCAACTCGTCGGCAATCTCGCCTTTCGAGAGGCCGCGGTCCGCGAGCTCAGCCGCGCTGGCGATGAGGTCGTCGACGTTCTTCATACAGTACCGAATTCGATGGCGGTTTTTATAGTGGTGTCGTCGTCTTCGAATGCTGCTTCGAACTCCGAAAGCGGGTGGACGCCGGTGACCAAATCGCGGAGGAACCACCGCGGGAGCTTTGTGAACGTCACGGTCGCGGCCTCGAAGTGCTTGACGTGGGAGTTGACACTGCCGACGAGCGCCTTGTTGTGGAGGACCATCTCGCGGTGGAACGCCCCGGCGTCGACCTCGAACTTCCAGTCGCTCGGGACGCCGAGGAGCGCGGCGACGCCGTTGGGCGCGAGCGCCTGCACCGACTGGATGGCGTGTTTGGGGAAGCCGGTCGCCTCGTAGATGAAGTCCATGCCCTCGTGTGCGCTCGGAACCTCCTCGACCGGCGTCTCGCGGGAGTCGACGTACGTCGCGCCGAGTTTCTCGATGACGTCGATAGTCGGGTCGGGGCGGTCGCGCCGACCGAGGCAGTAGAGGCTCTCGTAGCCCTTATCGTCGGCCTTCAGCATGGCGAGCGTCAGGAGCCCGAGGCTCCCGTTGCCGAGGACGAGCGCCGACGAGGGGTTCCAGTCGAACGCGGACCGACTCGCGTAGGCCTGCTCGCGCGCCTTCTCGGTGATGGAGATGGGTTCGATGAGGAAGCCGAGTTCGGCCTGCGAGCGCGGGATGCGAACGAGGTAGTTCGACGGGCTCGTGAAGTACTCGGACATGAACCCGTGCGCGCCGACGATACCGCGCTCGGCGTACATCCCGTCGGGAGCCATGTCGGGTTGGTTCTTCTCGAAGTACTCGTTCGTCCCCGACGCCGGCGGCCGGCGGACCGTCGGCACGACGACGTCGCCTTCCTCCAGTTCGGTGTCGTTCGGGTCGACGACGACGCCGACCGCCTCGTGGCCGAGCACGAGGTGGTCTTCGCCCTCCGGGAACCCGCCGTGGCCGCCGGCGATGACCTCGTGGTCCGTCCCGTCCACGCCGACCCGAAGCGTCCGGACGAGCGCCTCCCCGGCGTCGGGTTCCGGTCGCGGCTTCTCGATGACGACCGGCTTGTCTTCCCCGCGCTCGACGGCGATTGCTTTCATACATCCACCAACGTCCCACCCCACCAAAAGACTTATTCTATGATGAGTAAATAATTTAGCCACGGTGAGCGCCCAGCGTCGTCACACCAGCCCATGACGCACCGCATCGCGCGGACCAGCCTGTCCAGCCCAACCGTGCCGGCGCTCTCCGAACCCGTGCCCGAACCGCGCCGAAGCCGATATCCCGTGCCCGTCGGCTTCTGAGGCGGTCTTGGGTTTCTCCTGACAGTCGCTCGCCTCAGCGACGCGTTCGGCCGACCGCAGAACAGAGAGCGTGTCGCTTCGCCGGGCGGTCGCCTGCCGACCCGGCGACCCGACCGACGGTTCAGTTGTCGACGTCGTCGACGAGTTCGTCCGCGAGACCGACGTACGTCGCGGGCGTGAGCGCGAGCAGTTCCTCGCGGGTCTGCTCGTCCACGTCGAGGTCCGCAAACAGGTCGTGGAAGTCGTCGAGGGTCACCTCGCGGCCGCGGGTGAGTTCCTTCACCCGCTCGTAGGCCTGCGTGTCGCCCTCGCGGCGGAGAATCGTCTGGACGGCCTCGCCGATGATGGCCGGCGTGTCGTCGAGTTCGTCGCGCATGACCCGCTCGTTCGGGACGACCTTCCCGAGACCGGTCTGGGTCTTCTTGTAGCCGATGAGGCAGTGGGCGAACGCCGCGCCGACGTTGCGCTTGACCGTGGAGTCAGAGAGGTCGCGCTGGAGGCGCGAGGTCGTCACGTAGTCGGCGAGGAACGTCAGGTCCGCGTTGGCCTTCGAGAGGTTGCCCTCGGAGTTCTCGAAGTCGATGGGGTTGACCTTGTGCGGCATCGTCGACGAGCCGGTCTCGCCCTCGACGGCCTCCTGTCCCAGATAGCGGTCGGAGACGTACAGCCACGCGTCGCGGTCGAGGTCGACGAGGACGTTGTTGACGCCGCGGACGGCGTCGAACAGCGCCGCGAGGTCGTCGCAGGGGTTGACCTGCGTGGCGAGCGCGGTGTGGTCGAGGCCGAGCGACCCGACGAACTCGCGGGAGAACGCCCGCCAGTCAACGTCGGGGTAGGCGGCGACGTGGGCGGCGTAGACCCCCGACGCACCCGCGAGCTTGCCGGCGAGGTCGTCGGTCGCGGCCTCGACGCGGGCGAGCGTCCGACCGAGGCGGGCGGCGTAGACGGCCATCTCCTTGCCGAACGTCGTCGGCGTCGCGGGCTGACCGTGGGTGCGTGCGAGCATGGGCACGTCGCGGAACTCCTGTGCGAGCGAGACGAGTTCGTCTCGCGTGTCGCGGAGTTCGGGCACGAGCACCTCCTCGACCGCGCCCTTCACCATGAGGCGCTGGGCGAGGTTGTTCACGTCCTCGGAGGTGAGGCCGAAGTGAATCCACGGGTGGACCGACTCGGCGGTCTCGGTGCGGATGAAGTACTCGACGGCCTTCACGTCGTGGTTCGTCGCCGAGAAGCCTTCCGCGCCCTCGACTTCGAGCCGTTTCACGAGGTCGGCGTCGTCGGCGTCGAACTCCTCGTAGAGCGCCCGGAGGTCGGCGCGCTCGGCCTCGGAGAACGAAAGCGGCGTCGCGTCGAGGTCGGCGAGCGCGAGGAGGTACTCCACTTCGACTTCCACGCGGGCGCGCATGAGCGCGGCCTCGCTCACGTGCGGCGCGAGGGGTGCGGTTCGAGAGGCGTATCGCCCGTCGAGCGGGGACACCGCGTACAGCGGGTCGTGCCGGTCGGCGTCGGTCATGTCTGAGCCGTCACGATGGGGGCGGTTAAACGCTGGGGGTTCGTCGCCGTCGCGGAGGCGATGCTTGCGCACAAGTGTGCGTACTCAACCCCTGTCTGCGGTCGAGTCTGGGCCGACATATACACAATCGAGGATACTCGACCGTCGAGGACCGCAACCACTTTGAGGGCCGCGAGTCGCCATTCTCACATGGTCACCATCGCCGGTCTCGCGAGCAACCGCGGACGAAACCTGCGCAACGTCGCCGACCGCGCCCCCGGCGGGGCGGAACTCGGCGTCGTCGTCTCGAACAGCGCCGACGCGCCCGTCCTCGACTGGGCGGACGAACGCGGCATCCCCAGCGAAGTCGTCGAACGCGGCGACGACGAGTCCCGCGAGTCCCACGAGGAGCGCATCCTCGACGCCCTCGCGGCGTACGACTTCGATATCGTCTGTCTCGACGGCTACATGCGCGTGCTCACCTCGACGTTCCTCGACGCCGCGCCGACGACGCTCAACGTCCACCCGTCGCTCCTCCCCGCGTTCCCCGGCATGGACGCCCACGAACAGGTCCTCGACGCCGGCGTCAAGACGACCGGCTGTACGGTCCACGTCGTCGGCGAGGAGGTCGACGCCGGCCCCATCGTGACACAGGAGGCCGTCCCGGTGTACACCGATGACGACGCCGACGACCTCAAATCCCGCGTCCTCTACGACGCCGAGTTCAAGGCCTACCCGCGCGCCGTCCGCTGGTTCGCCGAGGACCGCGTGACGGTCGAAGACGATTCCGTCACCGTCGAGGGCGACGTGGACGCCGGCCTCCCCGAGCGCCGCGTCACCTCCGAGGACCGCTACGACGAGCTCCGGTACGGCGAGAATCCCCATCAGGACGCCGCCGTCTACGTTGACGAGACGTGCGACGAGGCGTCGGTCGTCGGCGCGCCCCAGCTCAACGAGGGCGCGAAGGGGCTGTCGTACAACAACTACAACGACGCCGACGGCGCGCTCAACATCATCAAGGAGTTCGACGAGCCCGCCGCGGCGGTCATCAAGCACACGAACCCCGCCGGCTGTGCCACCGCCGACACGCTCGCGGCGGCCTACGCCGACGCCCTCGCCACCGACCCGATGAGCGCCTTCGGCGGCATCGTCGCGCTCAACCGCGAGTGCGACGCCGAGACGGCCGAACTCATCGTCGATTCGTTTAAGGAAGTCGTCGTCGCGCCCGGCTACACCGACGACGCGCTCGACGTGCTGACCGAAAAGAAGAACCTCCGCGTCCTTGATGTGGGCGAACTCGGCGACCGGACTGAGACCTACACCGAGAAGGCGCTCGTCGGGGGGCGACTCGTCCAGGAGCGCGACCTCTGGACGCCGACCCTCGACGACCTCGAAGTCGTCACCGAGACCGAACCCACGGACGAGCAGTTAGAGACGATGCTGTTCGCGTGGAAGGTCCTGAAGCACGTGAAGTCCAACGGCATCCTCTTCGCCAAGGGCACCGAGACGGTCGGCGTCGGCATGGGGCAGGTCTCCCGCGTCGACGCGGTCGAACTCGCCGCGATGAAGGCCGAGGAACACGCCGAGGGCAAGGACGCGCAGGGTGCCGTAATGGCGTCGGATGCGTTCTTCCCGTTCCCGGACGGCGTGGAGAAGGCGGCCGACGCGGGTATCGAGGCGGTCATCCAGCCCGGCGGGTCCGTGAACGACGAGGAGGTCATCGAGGCGTGCGACGAGCGCGGGATTGCGATGGTGTTCACCGGCCAACGGTGCTTCAGGCACGACTGAACAGCGTGAAGGAGTGCCGGAAGTCAGTGAGACGAACGAAGTGAGTCTCACGCGATTTTAGGCACGATTGAGCGGAGCGAAAGAGGGCCTAACGCTTGATGCGCGAGCAATGCGAGTGCATCGGCGTTTCAGGCACGAGTCGTGCCTGAAACTCGTGACAGCCCTTTCGGACCCGACCCGCGACCCGTTCCCACGACCTAACACCGACGGTGTCCCTTCAAGTGTCGGCGAGACGAACACAGAGCTATGTACGAACACATCCTGGTGCCGACCGACGGGAGCGAGGGGACGATGCAGGCAATCGAGCACGCGCTCGAACTCGCCGGGGCGGAGTCGACGGTCCACGTGCTGTCGGTCGTCGACCAGCGGGTGTACCTCGCCGCCGGCGGCGACCAACAGGACGCCGTCATCCAGTCGCTCCGCGACGACGCGGTCGATGCGGTCGAGCGGTGCGCCGCGAAGTGCGAGGGGAAGACCGCGGCGACGACGGCGGTTCGAGACGGCGTCCCGCACAAGGTCATCCTCGACTACGCCGACGAACACGGCGTCGACGTGGTCGTGATGGGGACCCACGGGCGGACCGGCCGCGACAAGCTCACGTCGCTCGGGAGCGTCACCGAGCGCGTCATCGAGAACGCCAAGCGTCCGGTGCTCGTCGTCCACATCGACTGAACCGGGCGCGTCAGGGGCGCTCCGGTGACGGACTGAGGGTGCTCGGGTGCTCGGGAGGTCGGCCTCGTGCCGCAGGAGTGATGTCGAGCGTTAGGCCTAAGCCCACCGTCCGGTTTCTCACGCGTATGGAGTACCACGAGGCGGTGAACTTCCTTTTCGACCTCCGGCGGTTTCAGGTCAAGCCGGGGACCGAGTCGATTCGGCGGTTGCTCTCTCACCTCGGCAACCCCCACGAAGACGTGTCGTTCGTGCAGGTCGCGGGGTCGAACGGCAAAGGAAGCACCGCCCGGATGGTCGACGCGATACTGCGCGAGTCGGGCGCGCACGTCGGCCTCTACACCTCGCCGCACTTCGACGACGTGCGGGAGCGAATCCGCGTCGACGGCCGGAAGGTTCCGAAGTCCGCGCTGTCGTCGTTCGTGGCCGAAGCCAAGCCGTACCTCGTCGAGCGCGCCGCCGACGGCGAGCCGCTGACCTTCTTCGAGACCGTGACCGCACTCGCGCTGTGGTACTTCGACCGCGCGGGCGTCGACGTGGCGGTTCTCGAAGTCGGGATGGGCGGCGAACTCGACGCGACGAGCGCCGTCGACCCGGTCGCCAGCGCCGTCACCAACGTCTCGCTCGAACACACCGCCGTCCTCGGTGACACGGTCGCGGAAATCGCGAAGACGAAAGCCGCCGTCGCGCCCGCCGACGCGCCGCTCGTGACCGGGGCGACCGGCGAGGCGCTGTCGGTCATCCGCGAGGAGGTCGGCGACGTGCTGACCGTCGGCGACGCCGACGCCGACGTTCGCGCCTCCTACGGCGGCCGCGTCAACCACCAGGAGGCCGCCGTCACCGTCGAGACCGACGCCGAGACGCTCGACGTTCGAATACCCCTTCTGGGCGCGTATCAGGCGCGAAACGCCGGTATCGCCGTGTCGCTCGCCCGGCAGGTCCGCTCCGACATCGGCGCGGAGGCGATTCACCGCGGCCTCCGAAACGCCCACTGGCCGGGTCGGTTCGAGGTCATGGGCACGGAGCCGACGGTCGTCCTCGACGGGGCGCACAACCCCGACGCCTGCGCGCAGGTCGCCACCGTCCTCGACGAGTTCGACTACGACGACCTCCACCTCGTCTACGGCGCGATGCACGACAAGGACCACGGCGAGATGGTCGAGGCGCTCCCGGAGGTCGCGTCGGTCGTCACCTGCAAGGCGGATATCTCGCGGGGCGAAGACCCCGAGATACTGTCGTCAGTCTTCGAGCGACTCGACGGCCCCGCAGTCGAGACCGGCGGCGCGGTCGCCTCGGCGCTCGACCGAGCGCGCGCCCGCGCCGACCCCGACGACTGCGTGCTCGTCGTCGGCTCGCTGTACGTCGTCGCCGAGGCCCGCACGACGTGGACGCGGGCGGTCGTCCCGAAGGCCCACCGGACGCTCGACGACGCCCGTCGGACCCTCGAACGCGCGAACGTCGCCGACGCCGCCGACCGGACCGAGCGCGCGAAGCGGGCGGTCAACCGAACGGTTCACACTCGCGTCCAGCGCCGACAGGCCCGGGTGCTCCGCGAGGAACTGCTGTCGGTCGGGGGAGACTGCGCCGTCTCGGGCCACGAGTTCGGCGGGGAACTCGTCGACGTGGTCCTGACCGGGACGCTCGACCAGTTCGAGCGGTTGACGGCGGGCCTCGAAGCCCGGCCGTACGCGCTCGCGGGGGTCGGCGAGGAGATTCGCGAGACGCTCGACTTCGACTCGGCTGACGCCGCCGACGAGGGCGGCGACGCTGGCGGTGCCGGCGACGCTGACGACGCTGGCGACGCCGGCCACGACGAAGCCAGCGACTACCCGTGGGACGACGGCACGGCCGTCATGGGCATTCTGAACGTGACGCCGAACAGCTTCCACGACGGCGGGGAGTTCTACGACATCGACGACGCCGTCGAGCAGGCGCGGGCGATGGTCGACGCCGGCGTGGACATCATCGACGTGGGCGGCGAGAGCACCCGCCCCGGCGCGGCCGAGGTTCCCGTCGACGAGGAGATTCGCCGCGTCGCGCCCGTCATCGAGGCCATCTCCGCCCTCGACGTGCTCGTGTCGGTAGACACCCGGAAGGCCGCGGTCGGCGAGGCCGCCCTCGACGCCGGCGCGGACATCCTCAACGACGTGACCGGCCTCGAAGACCCCGAGATGCGCTTCCTCGCGGCCGAGCGTGACGCGCCGGTCATCGTGATGCACAGCATCGACGCGCCGGTCGACCCGACCCGCGAGGTCGACTACGACGACGTGGTCGAGGACGTCATCGACGAACTGACCGAACTGGTGTTACTCGCCGAGAAGGCGGGCATCCCGCGGCGGAACCTCATCGTCGACCCCGGTCTCGGCTTCGGGAAGTCGAAGGCCGAGAACTTCGAACTCCTCGGGCGAACCGACGAGTTCGCCGCGCTCGGCTGTCCGATTCTCGTCGGCCACTCCCACAAGTCGATGTTCTCGCTCGTCGGCGAGAAGCCCGGCGACAACCTCGCGGCGACCGTCGCGGGCACGGCCATCGCCGCCGACCGCGGGGCCGACATCGTCCGCGTCCACGACGTGCCGGAGAACGTCGCCGCCGTGAACGTCGCGCTCGCGTCGCGCGACCCGAGCCGGTTCGAAGCCGACGCCGAGCGCGAAGACTGAGAACCAACACTCGGCGCGTCGGGGTGAAACCGGTGTTTTTCTGCGCCGAGTGCCTACTCCCACCTCGTGTGCACACTCATCCTCGCGTGGCAGGTGTTCGAAGACGCGCCGGTCGTCGTCGCCGCCAACCGCGACGAACTCCTCGGCAGACCCGCCGAACCGCCCCGGCGGTGGGACAACGGCGACGGTCCCGGTATCGTCGCGCCGCGGGACGCCGAGGCGGGAGGGACGTGGGTCGGCTACAACGACGCGGGCGTCTTCGTCGGCATCACGAACCGCTGGGTCGAGGTCGACGGCGGCGGCGAGCGCTCCCGGGGCCACCTCGTCCGCGACGCGCTCCGCCACGAGACCGCCGAGGACGCCGCGCGGTTCGTCGAGCACGCGGTCGAGGACGACACCTACGACGGCTTCAACCTCGTCGTCGCCGACGAGACCGCCGCGCTGTTCTTCGAGTGGGACGGGAGCCTGTCGGTTCGGAACTTCGACCCCGGCGTCCGCGTCGTCGTCAACGTCGGCACGCCCGATTCGTGGTTCGTCCCCGAGCGACGCCCCGAGGTGGGCGAGACGCAGGCCGACAACGCCCGGCGACTTGAGGAGGCCCTCCAGCCCGAGCCGAGCGAATCGGTGACGGCGTGGCGCGAGCGGGCGAAGGCCGCGCTCGCCGACCACGACTTCGGCGTCTGCGTCCACGACCCGGCGGGTCGGTTCGGCACGCGCTCGTCGTCAGTCATCACGCTCGGCGAGGCGGAATTCGCGTACGAATTCGCCGACGGCCCGCCGTGTCAGACCGCCTTCGAACCGGTCGAACGTCAGGATTAAACCGCTCGCACGACGTGTAGGTGGTATGAGCGCGAGCGAAGCCGAGCAAGACCTTTCTTCCGACGAGCACGCGGGACTGGAACTCATCCGCGAGTCGGGCGGCATCCACCAGAGCGACTTCTGGAAAGAACTCGACATCTCCTCCCGGAAGGGGAGCCGCATCGCCGAGGTGCTTGAGTCGCTCGGTCTCATCAAGCGGACCGAGACGGTTTACAGCGGCCACACCACCTACTACCTCGAACCGGCCGCGCGCGACCTCGACTTCTCGATGCTGATGGCGGGCGACATGCTCTCGCCGCTCATCGGCGAAGAGGAGATTAACGCCAACAGCAACGCCTTCTCGCAGTGGCTCATGAACCTCGCCTACGAGGAGTACTGAACCGCGCGCAGTCTCCCTTCGTGGCCCGATAGACGACCGCGTTTCCGGTTCTGTTTCGGTTGTTCGTTTTCCGTTTTCCGTTCCGGCCTCGTGTTCCGCCCGTGAGCGACGCGACCGCTCCCCGTCGCGTCCGCGGCGACGACGCGGTCGCTCGCCGGGCGGGGGTCGGAGAAGAACGCGCGGGAACCGGAAACGAGAACGGGAACCGCGGGACGCGGCTTACTCTTCGGTCTGTTCGTCGTCCTCGGTCGCCAACAGGTCGTTGGCTTCGAGGTAGCTCTCGATTTCGTCGTTGGACAGTTCGACGAATCGCTCGGACTCCGCGGAGACGGTCCCCACGTCGACGCCGTCGGGCGCGGTGCCCTCGTCGCTGGTCGAGGCGATGGCTTCGAGGGCGAGTTCGATGCCCTCGTCGAGGGTCAGGTCGTCGCGGAAGTTCTCTTCGAGGTGCTCTTGGTGGTCGCCGCGGTCGGCCCCGATGGAGACGGCCTTCCACTCGTAGGGGGTCCCCGAGGGGTCCGTCTCGTAGAGGCGGGGCGTGCCGTTTTCGACGCCGCCGATGAGGAGCGCGACGCCGAACGGGCGCGCGCCGCCGACCTGCGTGTACTGCTGGATGTGGTCGGTGACTTCCTTGGTCAGCGTCTCGATGCCGATGGGTTCGCCGTAGCGGAGGCGGTTGACCTGCGACTGGCGGCGGGCGAAGTCGATGAGCTGGCGGGCGTCGGCGACGTGGCCGGCGCTCGCGATACCGATGTGGTCGTCCGCCTTGTGAATCTTCTCGACGCTCGTCGGTTCCATCAGCGGCGAGCGAGAGCGCTTGTCAGCCGCGAGGACGACGCCCTCGGGCGTTCGAACGCCGATGCTCGCGGTGCCGCGCTTGACGGCCTCGCGAGCGTATTCGACCTGATAGAGTCGACCATCCGGCGAGAAGATCGTAATCCCGCGGTCGTACGCCTGTTGTTGCGCTTGTCCCTGCATGGAATATCACTCGAAATCGAGTTGCGTCGCGCCCGTGAACCCGTCCGAACCGCCGACGTCCAAGAGTGAGTCGCGGACGACGGCGGTTCGGGAGTCGTTCTCGAACACGACGGTTCTCTCCTCGGAAATTCCGGCCCGGCCGTGTAAATACCTTTCCGAACAGGCACGCACTGTCCCCGAGACGCCTCGCACTCTCACCCCGACCGGGTCGCCGCCGACGGCGTCGATGCAGGCGAGCGCGGCGCGGGCCTCCTCGACGTGGCCGCGCCGGGCGCGGACGATAGTCTCGGCGATGCCGTCGGCGGAGTCGAACCCGAGGACGGTCAGGTCGGCGTCGGCGCTCCCGGCGTCGCCGTAGAGGTTCTGCGCGGCGTACCAGAGTTCGCGCTGGAACGGCCCGCGGGCGAGGTCGGCGTCGGGCCACGTCTCGATTTCGACGGCGAGATATCGTCGCCGCGGTCGGAGGTGTTTGGGCAGGTGCTTCATCGGCTCAGCTCACTCGTCGGCGGTCGGCGCTCGCTCGGCGACGAGGACGCCCACCTGCTCGTGGACCGATTCGACGGCCGTGAGGACGAACCCGGCGTCCGTGAGCGCGTCGGCGAGGAAGCCGACGGTCGCGGGGTCGTCCACCTCGGGCGAGTAGAACGGCTCGTCAGGGTCGGGCGTCCCGAAGAACATCACGTCGCCGAGGACGAACCGCCGCGGTTCGAGGGCGGCGATGACGTCGATGGCCTCGCGTTTCTCCTCGTCGGAGAGGTGGTGCATGGCGAAGTTGGTGACGACGATGTCGACCTGTTCGTCACCCACGTTGGGGTCGCGGAACCGGCCCTCGCCGAACGCGACGTTCTCGATGCCGACCTCGGCGGCCTTGGTGCGGGCCTGTTCGAGCATTCCCTCGCTGATGTCGCGGCCGACGACGCGCTTCGCGTCGGGGGCGAGCGCGAGGGCGATAGCGCCCGTGCCGGTGCCGAGGTCGAGCACCACGTCCTCGGGGGAGGGGTCGGCGTAGTGGACGACGAGCGAGACGCACGCGCGGTACTCGTCGCTGTCTTGGGAGTCGTCGTACTCCGCGGCGATGTGGGAAAAGCGGGCGGCGTGTTCCTCAATCGTCTTCTTCATATCGTCCCCGTTTGACGCCGGGGGCTATGAACGACTCGGACGTGCGCTCGCGGTTGCGCGCCGCGAGGCGGCCCCACTCGCGGAGGCCGTCGAGCACCTGCTCGCGGTCGAAGCCGATGACCTCGCCCAGCCCCGCCAACTCGCGGGGACTCCGCAGTTGGAGATGCGACGACGGGGTCGCGGAGACGACGTAGGGCGCGTCGTAGTACTCGACGAGTTCGCGGAGCTTCCGGAGCGCCGAGATGGCCTGCACGCGGGTCCCCCCGTCGCTTCGGAGCACCGGCCCGAAGTCGAACTCGACGCGGACGCCGTTGTCGCGGGCGGCCTTGGCGAGGACGTGGTTGAAGTTGCCCTCGCCCGCCATGGGCCGGGAGAGCACGTCTATTCGCGGCTGTTCGACGGCGAATCGATTGAGCGCGTTCGTCCCCCCGCGGAGGACGAGCAGTTCGCGCTGTGGCCGGTAGTTGCCGACCGCGCCGCTGGCTCGTTCCGGGTCGGACGCGTCGATTTCGACGGCGTCGACGAGGTCCACGTCGAGCGCCTCGCGGAGGCGGTCGTAGTCGGGGCGGGCGTCGAGCGCGCGGACGACGACGCCGTCGTAGTCGTACCGCCCGGCGGCGACGGCGACGCGACTGACCGTGCTCTCGCCGTCGGGGTGTGCGTAGACCGCCTCGTACATAGGCCGACTCAGGTGCGGGTGGGAAAAGGGCGTTGCGTTCCGGGTCGGCGGGGCGGTCGGCGCGAGCGAACGGGCGAACGTGAGAGCATGGAGAATAGGCGAACGCGGGACCGTGCGCTCAGACGCCGCGGGCGACGACGAACGACGCGACGACGAGCGCGGCGACGCCGACGCCCACGCCGAATCCGGGAATTTCGATTCCGGACGGCGAATCGCTCGTCGCGGGCGGCGAGGACGCCGTTTCGGCCGTCGCGTCGGCCTCTCCGACGTCGGGCGTCAGCGTCGAGTTCTCGGGCATGTCGTACGTCACGAGTGTGGCGTTCTCCTCGTAGATGGTCTGTTGGTCACGGCGAACCGAGACCTGGACCGGCCCGCCGCGGAGTCGCGACAGTTCCGAGAGGTCGAACGTCACGTCGAAGGTTCCGTTTTCATCGACGCGGACGGCCTTCGAGACGAGGAACGGATGGGTGTCGCCGACGGACTTCACGCGGACGCCGATGAGCGTCCCGGGCGCGTACGGGGTCGTCCCGTGGACGTGCTCGCCGTCGACCGCGTCGAGCGTCAGTTCGTCGCCCGCGTGGTCGATGACGGTGCCGCTGTCGGCCGCGGCGACGCCGGACAGCGACAGGGCGACCACGACGAGGAGAGCGACGCTGAGGTGGGGAGGGCGCATCGTCCGGAACGTATCGTTCGGACAACAAGTACGTTGTGATTAGCCGACACTTAGGCGACGATTGCGGCGACCGCGGCTTCGAGCGCGGCGGCCGCGGTCCGCACGTCGTCGGTGCGCACGTACTCTCGTTCGGCGTGCGCGACCGCGCCCTCGTCGTCGGCGAGGTGGCCGGGTCCGAAGACGACGACGGGCGCGGGAGAGAAGTAGGAGGCCTCGGTCGCGGCGGTGAAAGGTCGGACGTCCGCCCGTCCGCCGGCGTCTCGCGAGGCCGCCGCGAGCGTCGTCACGAGCTCGTGGTCGGGGTCGGTCGCGAACGCTTCGAGGAACGGCGTCGGGCGCTCGGTGAGCGCGAAATCGACGCCCACGTCGTCCGGCACCGCGGTCCGGAGCGTCGATTCGAGTTCGTCGCGGAAGCCGTCGGCCGTCTCCGGGGGGACGCTCCGGCGGTCGACCACGAGTCGGCAGTCGGCGGGCACCTGATTCGAGCTCGCCCCGCCGTCGACCATCGTCGGCGTCAGCGTCGCCGGCCCGAGGTCGGGGTGTGCCTCGCGGTCGTCGTCGAACGACCGGAGGGCGTCGAGGACCGACGCGAGCGCGTCCACGGCGTTGCTCCCCGACTGCGGTTCGGCCGCGTGCGCGGCGACCCCCGACAGCGAGACCGTCCCCTCGAACCGGCCCTTCGCGGCCGTACAGACGTCGAGGCCGGTCGGCTCGCCGACGATGTACATGTCACCGTCCACGTCGAGAGCGGCCGCGCCCGTCGAGAGGAGTTCCTCGTCGGGCGTGACGGCCAGCGTGACCCGGCTGTCCGGCCCGGGGTCGGCGGCGAAGAAGGCCGACAGCAGGGCCGCGAGCGGGCCTTTGGCGTCGCAGGAACCGCGCCCGCGGATGACGCCGTTCTCGCGTTCGTACGGGACGTGCGGCGAGACGGTGTCGATGTGCGTGTTGAGGACGAGGTGCGTCGCCGGCTCCGTCGCTCCCTTCGAGGCGACGGTGTTGCCGGCGTCGTCCACGGTCGGGTCGGCACCCTCGGCTTCGAGCGTCTCGACCAGTAGCTCGCGCATCTCGCTCACGTCGTCGTTCGACGCGACGGGGACGGCCCGTTCGAGGAACGCGACGGGGTCGAACCCGTCGGCGTCGCCGCTCATCGCTCGCGGAAGACGATGTCGGCTCGGCCGTCGCCCTCGTAGACGGCCGGGCCGCCGAGGAGCGCCGAGCCCTCGTCGGGGACGGTCACGGAGAGCGCGCCGCCCGGCGGGGAGACGGTCACGGGGTCGTCGCCGGAGACGCGCCCGAGTCGCTTCGCGGCCGCGACGACGGCGACCGCGCCGGTGCCGCAAGAGCGCGTCTCGCCTTCGACGCCGCGCTCGAAGGTGCGCTGTCGGAAGCCACCCTCGCCGTCGGGCGAGGCGAGCGTGACGTTCGCGCCCTCCGGGAACACGGGTGCGTGACGGACCGCGGGCGCGACCGATTCGAGGTCCACGTCGTCCACGTCGTCGACGAAGGCGACGGCGTGGGGGACGCCCGTGTTGACGACCGTGACGGTCAGTCCCTCGACGTCGGTCTCGACGAGTTCGTCGTCGGCCGCGAGCGGCACGTCCCGGGGCGCGAACGAGGGGACGCCCATCTCGACGGTCACGTCGGTGCCGTCGAGGCTCGCGCGGCGGGTGCCGGCGGGCGTGTCTATCATGACCTCGTTCGTGCCGGTTCGCTCGGCGGCCCACGCGGCCGCGACGCGAGCGCCGTTGCCGCACATGGCGGCGACGGAGCCGTCGGGCTGGACGAGCGTCATGACGACCCGCGGCGGGTCGTAGCGCGATTCGAGCGCGAGAAACAGGACGCCGTCTGCGCCGCGTCGCTCGCTCTCGCTCAGGGTGATTCCGGCCTCGCGGTCGCAGTGGGTGCGGGCGAAGGCGGGGCGGTCCGGGACCGGGTCGTCTGCGTCGACGACGAAGAAGTCGTTTCCAGTGCCGTGGAACTTTTCGAAGGGAACGGTGTTGAGTACGCTCATGGTTCTGTGTGGGTGCTTGGTCAGTTGGGGATGTGCTCGGGTGCGGTTCGTTCGAGTGCGGTGACGTCGTCGAGGGTCTCGCGCCGACGGGCCAGTCTGGGGCCGTCGGCGTCGAGGACGACTTCCGGGGGGCGCGGTCGAGAGTTGTAGGTGCTGGCCATCTCGTAGCCGTACGCCCCCGCGTTGCCGAGCGCGAGGCAGTCGCCGCGCTCGGGGGCGGGGAGGTCGCGGCCGTCGGCGAACACGTCGCTCGTCTCGCAGACGGGGCCCGCGACGATGGTCGAAACCGGGTCGGCGTCGGGCCGAGAGAGATTCGAAATCGCGTGGTACGCGTCGTACATCGCCGGTCGGAGTAGCGTCGTCATGCCGGCGTCGATGCCGACGACGGTCGTCTCGGAGGCGTCCTTCACGGTGTTGACTTCCGAGAGGAGGACGCCCGCGTCGGCGACGACGTAGCGGCCGGGTTCGATTGCGAGTCGGGCGTCAACCTCGCCGAGCGCCTCGCGGGTCGCGTCGGCGACCGAGTTGAGGTCGAGCGGCGGTTCGTCCTCGCGGTAGGGGACGCCGAAGCCGCCGCCCACGTCCACGAATTCGAGGTCGCCGACCTCGCGGGCGAGGTCGCCCATCCGGCGGACAAGTTCGCGGTGCGCCGAGAGGTCGTCGCCGGAAATACCGCTTCCCGCGTGGGCGTGGACGCCGACGAGGTCGAACTCCTCGCGCACGTCGGCGGCGAGGTCGGGGACGCGGTCGATGGGGATGCCGAACTTCGCGTGCGCGCCGGTGCGGACCTTCTCGTGGTGGCCCGCGCCGACGCCGGGGTTCGCCCGGAGGCAGAGCCGCCCGTCGAAGCCGCGCTCGCGCAGGCGGTCGATAGTGTCCGCCGCGCCGACCGTGACGGTCATCTCGGGGTTCGACTCCCAGCGCGAGACGACGTGGTCGAGGTCGGCGTCCGGCGGGTTGACCGCCGTGTATCGGACGCGCTCGCCGGGGAAGCCCGCGTCGAGGGCGCGTTCGACCTCGCCCGCGGAGGCGCACTCGGCGTCGACGCCGGCCTCGCGGACGGTTTCGAGCACCGCTCGCCCGGCGTGGGCCTTGACGGCGTAGCTGACGTGCGCCTCGGGGAACGCCTCGCGGAGTCGGAGACAGTTCTCGCGGACGCGACGGAGGTCGGTCACGTACAGCGGCGAGCCGAACTCGTCGGCGAGCGACAGCAGGCGCTCGCGGTCCCAGTCCGAGAGCCGCCGGACGGCCGGCCCGCCGCCGCTCATTCGCGCAGCGCCTCCTCTCGACGGGTCGCGTCGAGGGTGTCGTCCTCGATGTCGAGGGCGACGACCGCGGGCTTGTACGCGCCGCCGGCGAACAGGTCGTGGTCGCCGAGCGACGACTCCACGAACCGCGTGAAGGCGCGGCGGTTCGCGGGCAGGTGGCCGTAGTAAATCTCCTCGTCGACGAGGTCGTAGACGGGGATGCGGGGCGTCAGAAGGGTGTTCTCGCCGACGATGGAGTTCTCGCCGACGACGAAGCCGGAGGTGACCCGACAGCCCGCGCCGAGCGCCGCGCCGTCTTCGACGACGACCGGTGCGTCCTCGACGGGTTCGAGCACGCCGCCGATGAGCGTGTTCGCGCCGAGCTTGACGTTCGCGCCGATCTGCGCGCAGGAGCCGACGGTGTCACAGGAGTCCACGAGCGTGCCGTCGCCGACGTGCGCGCCGACGTTCACGAACGAGGGGCTCATCATGATGCAGTCGGAGCCGAGGTACGCGCCGCGGCGGATGGCGGTACCGTCGGGGGTGTTGCGCGTGCCGCGGTCGCCGAGGTCCTCGGTGTCGCGCAGGGGGAGCACGTCGTGGTAGCGGACGTCGCCGTACTCGCGGGGGAGCGTCTCGCGCAGGCCGAAGTTGAGCAGGATGCCCCGTTTGACCCACTCGTTGGCCGCCCACGAGGTCACATCGGAGCCGGTCTTCTCGGCGGCGCGCACCTCGCCCGCTTCGAGGGCGTCGAGGAACGCGTCGAGCGTGTCGAGGTCGTCGACGGTCGCCGATTCGGCGTCGACGTCGCCGTCGTCGTATCGCTGCCACAGGTCTCGTACGTCGGATTCCAGATTCATTCGAGTACCTCGGTGAAGTCGTACCACCCGGCGTCGCGGTCGGCGAGCCACGCCGCGGCGTCGAGCGCGCCGGCGGCGAACACCCCCCGCGACCCCGCGCGGTGCGTCAGTGAAAGAGACTCGTGATTTCCAGCCAGTAATATCTCGTGCTCACCGGCAATATCCCCCGCCCGGCGAGCGTGGACGCCGACCTCGCCCTCGGTTCGGGGCGCTTCGCCCTCGCGGCCGTGGACGCGCGGGGACGCACCGCGCACGTCGTCGATGTCGTCAGACCGCGTCTGACGGACCGACGAACGTGCTTCGTCGATGTCGTCGAGGAGGGTCAGTGCCGTCCCGCTCGGTGCGTCGCGCTTGGCGTTGTGGTGCGTCTCCGTGAGTTCGATGTCGTAGCCGTCGAGGGCGGGGACCGCCTCGCGGACGGCCCGGCGGAGCGCCGCGATGCCGCGCGAGAAGTTCGACGCGTACAGCACCGGCACCTCGGACGCGGCCTCGCGGAGCGCGTCGAAGCCGCCTTCGCTCAGGCCGGTCGTGCCGGTGACGAAGGCGACGCCCGCCGCCGCGCAGGCCGACGCGTACTCGATGCAGGACGCCGGGCCGGTGAAGTCGACCACGACGTCGGGGGCGTGCGAGGCGAGCAGGTCGGCGAAGTCGGCCGCGTCCGCGACGGCGACTCCTTCGACTGACGCACCGGGCGAGCGACTGACCGCGAAGGCGACAGAGAGGTCGTCGCGGTCGGCGGCCGCGGCGAGGACTTCCCCGCCCATGCGGCCGGTCGCGCCGGTGACGCCGACGGAGACCGTCACTCGCCCGCACCTCCCGGAACCGCCTGTTCGGCTTCGAGGTCGGACAGCAGGCGGCGCAGTTCCTCAGTGTTGTCCTCCGTGAGTCGGGTGAGCGGCGGGCGCAGGCGCGCCGGGCCGTAGCCCCGAATCTCCATGGCCTCCTTGACCGGGATGGGGTTCGTCTCGGCGAACAGGTGACGGTTCAGCGGGGCGAGGTCGTGGTGGATGCCGCGGGCGCGCTCGTAGTCGCCCTGTAGCGCCGAGTGGACCATCGCGCCGACGCGGGCGGGCTCGACGTTCGCCGTGACCGAGATGGCCCCAGCGCCGCCGACCGAGAGAATCGGGAGCGTGAGCGCGTCGTCGCCGGACAGCACCGCGAACTCCTCGTCGCGGGTCCGCTCGACGACCTCCGAAATCTGGCCGAGGTCGCCGCTTGCGGCCTTGTAGGCGGTGATGTTCGGATGCTCGGCGAGCGTCGCGGCCGTCTCGGGCAGGATGTTGCTCCCGGTGCGGCCGGGGACGTTGTAGACGATTTGCGGCAGGTCGATTTCGTCGGCGATGGTCCGGTAGTGGTCGACGAGACCGGCCTGCTCGGGCTTGTTGTAGTACGGCGAGATGAGGAGCAATGCGTCGGCTCCGGCGTCGGCGGAGCGCCGGGAGAGTTCGAGCGCCTCGCGGGTCGAGTTCGAGCCGGAGCCGGCGATGACGGGCACGTCATCGACGGCCTCGACGGCCGCTTCGACGACTTCGACGTGTTCGTCGTGAGACAGCGTCGCCGACTCGCCGGTCGAGCCGACGGGCACGATGCCGTCGACGCCGGCCGCTTCGAGGCGTCGCACGTCGGCCTGGAACTGTTCGAAGTCGATACTGCCGTCCTCGTGGAACGGCGTGGTCATCGCGGGATAGACGCCGCGGAAGTCGAGTGATGTCATTGTGGTTGGTGGGTATGGTGACGGTCGTGGAAGCGTCGATATCGGTCGTGTGACCGGAACGTGCGTCAGCCGAAGGCCGCCCGAGACGGGGTCGCTACTCCCGCAACGAGCGATTCAGTACGCACGTTTTTTCGAAAAGAAAGCGGCACGCGACGCTGTCGAAGGCGTGGTGACCTGCGAGGGCCGCGTCGCGTTGTTCACACCGGATGCAGGTGCCGGAAGGATAATATAACTTGCGTCGTCTGCAGGTCCTGCCGGAGCGAACGGGCGGGCTGAGGCGCGCTTCGCGGCGCTCTCCGTCCGGTTCTCCGCCACGGGGATGGACTCCCGTCAACCGCATCGCCCTCTCCCCGGACGGTTATTAGCCCGCGCCGCCCAAGCGTCGTACGAATGACCGAGATACACTCCGACCAACGCGTCGCCATCCTCGCCGACGCGCAGAACCTCTACCACACGGCACAGAGCCTGTACTCGCAGAACATCGACTACTCGTCGCTCCTCCAGAAGGGGACGGCGGGCCGCGCGCTCACCCGCGCCATCGCCTACGTCATCCGTGCGGACTCGCCCGACGAGGGGAGCTTTTTCGATGCACTCGTCGACATCGGTTTCGAGACGAAAATCAAGGACATCAAGACGTTCGGCGACGGCTCGAAGAAGGCCGACTGGGACCTCGGCATCGCGCTCGACGCGGTCAGTCTCGCCGACCACGTGGACACGGTCGTCCTCTGTTCGGGCGACGGCGACTTCGAGCGGCTCTGTACCCACCTCCGCCACGAGGGCGTCCGCGTCGAGGTGATGGCGTTCAGGGAGTCCACCGCCGAGGAACTCGTCGCGGCGGCGGACACGTTCATCGACCTCTCGGAGCGAAAAGAGACGTTCCTGCTGTAGTTCCGACCGACTACTCGAACTGCGGAATCGCCGAGTCGCCGTCGAGGTCGGGGCCGGCCGTCCCGGTCGGTCCGTCGGTCCCCGCGTCGTGGGCCTCGAAGAACGCGACCGCGTAGGCGTACTGGAACGTCGCGAGAATCGTCTGGGTCACCAGCGAGAGGGCGGCGACGGCGGCGATTTCCGTCGGCGAGAAGCCGAGGCCGGCCTGCATCGCCGCCGGGTCCGCCGCGTTCTGTACCTGCTGGACGCTCTGTACCGTCCGAAAGACGATAAAGCCGGTCGCGGGGATGCTGACGACGAGGCCGACGACGAACCGGATGACGGAGTAGCCGAGCGAGGCGACGACGTTGTTCCGGACGAGTCGGTAGCTCTCGCCGAACGACTCGATTGCGCCCGCGTCGCCGACGACGACCGCGACGGGGTAGAACTGCACGAGGAAGATGACGACGAGGTACGCCAGTCCGAGGAGGCCGAGGACGGCGATGCCGACGAGGAGGCCGCCGCCGAGGGCGAGGTCACTTCCGCCCGCTGCGAGGCCGCCGACACCGACCGAGACGGCCATGGCGACCGCGACGATGACGAACAGGATACCGAACGCGAGGACGATGCCGAGTTGGACGATGTTCGCGAGGAGCATCGAGACGTACTTCTCGCGGCCGACGACGGTGAGCGTCGACAGCGAGGTCGAGTCTCCGGGCCCGCGGTCGACCGCCTCGTCGGCCATGCCGTAGAGACCGGCGGCGACGAACGGCGTGACGAAGAACGTCACCGCCGCGAGGACGGTCGGGACGAACGGTATCTGTGCCAACTGCGTTGCGAGTTGCGGGAGCGTGAGGAGGCCCAAGGCGAGGCCGCCGAGGAACAACACCGGGTTCGACCGGATGCCTCGGAGGGCGGTCTGGAGGGAGCTAATCGCGGCCATACCTCGACCTGTCGACACGCTAATACGTAAAATGTGAGGGTCGAGATACGGCGTGGTCGGGGTCGGGGTCGCGGCCGGCCCGCGAGTGAGAATCAGGCCGTCGGCGTCGCCAGCCGAGCGACGGTCGCGACCGCGCCGAGCGCCGCGATGGCGGCGAGCACCGTCGGGAGCCGCCAGTCGAGCGCCGTCTGCGTGAGAAGCATACTGCTCCCGAGCAGTAGCGCGGTTCCCACGGCGGCGAGTCGAACGTCCACGGACATACTCCGAGGGCGGTCAGTCCCGTACTTAGGACTTTCCGTCTCGGGCGTGCGTGGTAGCTCGGCGCACGCGGTCGGACGGGACCGCGACCCACTTTAGCCGGCGGGGCAAAGGGCGGAGTATGACCGAAGGCCACGCGACCGATTTGGACGACCTCCGGGTCGTCGCCGACTACCAGTTCGGGGCCGGCGCGGGCGACGCGCTGTTCCCGGCCGACGCGGACGTCGAGCTCTCACGCTCGCGGAGCGGCCGCCCGCGACAGGTGTACGTCGGGGGCGACCGCGTCACCTCCTACGGCACCGACGGGCGGTTCACCCTCGGCGTCGCCGGGGGTCGCCGCCTCTACGACGAGCTCGGCGGCGACGCCTACGTCGTCCGCGTCGGCGACGAGTCGGTCCCGTTCGTCCGCGACGGCAAGAACGCGTTCGCCAAGTTCGTCACCGAGGCCGACCCCGTGGTTCGCTCGGGCGACGAGGTGTGCGTCGTCGGCCCCGAGGGCGACCTGCTGGGCGTCGGTCGCGCGGAGCTCTCCGCGGACGCGATGCGCGACTTCCAAGCGGGGATGGCGGTTCGCGTCCGCGAGGGCGCGGACGAGCTGTAGAAGAGCGGAGGTGGGCGACGGAAGCTGATTTTAGCTGAATGCAGGCGCTAAGCCCCCGTCCTCAACGAGCAACGCAGGGCGTAGCCCGAGTAGCGCAGTAGGGCGGGGATACAGCGCCGTCATCATCTGTTCGTACACTGTTCTGTTGCAGGCCCA